>NZ_JBIWGG010000016.1:0-200372 GCF_044763415.1 Streptomyces sp. NPDC096048 | reverse complement strand
CCGTGATCGTCCCGGGCTGTGGTGCGCGTATGCGGGCTGACCCTCCGCAGCACGGCCATCAGTCGATCCACCTGCGGAGTTGCGCAGTTCTACCACGCCTTGGCCAATTATTTAGTGATACAAGTCACGTAACTGCTGGTGATGGACGGAAGTCCCAGCTCGTGAGACCGGACTGTTATCCGGCGGCCGGGATGGGTGTCGGGGACACGTATATGCCGGCCGGTAGGCGCTCCCGGAGGCCACTGACGGCACACGCAGTTCTGACGCCTCGTTTGACTCCTCGTTGACGCCTCGTTTGGCGGCCACCGGCATGGAGGACCTGCCGAAGACTGCCGAAAGCGAGCAATGCGGGAGGTGTTCCATGTCGGCAAGATGGACCTGAGGGGAGCACGCGCCAGGTCCCGATGCCGGACACCGGCAGGTGGCGGCACCGGGACGCTGACGTGCCGTGTGGCAAGGCGGGGTGGCGGGGGATGGGCATGGGGACGTTTGTGGATGTCGCCACGACGTTCCCCGTTCTGTTCTTCACCGTTGCGGCGATCGTCGTCACGGGCTTCTGGCTGCTCGTCGCGACGAATGCCGCCGACGTCAGATGCTTCGACGAGGACGTTGACGCTGATTCCCTGGGACTCGGCGGGGTACCGGTCGCGGTCTCGTTGTCGGTACTGACCGCGCTCGCCTGGGCCGGAAGCCTCGGTGCCGTCCTGCTGCTCGAAGCCGTCGCCTCCATGAGGCCGCTACGTGCGCTGACCGCCCCGGTGATCTTCCTCGCCGCGCCCGTGATCGGGTGGTGGGCAACCCGATTGCTCGTACGTCCGCTGCGCCGACGCTTCACCCGGGCGACGACGGGGCCTCGGTTCTGCCATCGCGCCAGGCGAGCGCGATGATGCCCCTGTCGGAAGTGCCGCCATCGGCGGTACTGAGGGTGCCGGGTTCAGTTCCTGCTCGAACAGATCGAGTTGGTCGGCCAGAGCAGCCTTGGAGACGGACCAAGGAGCGGCGGGCTCCAGCCGGAAGCGGGTGATCTTGGCAGGCTGGAAGACGCCGAGGGATGTTCCTCGCTTCTCCTGATCCCGTTTGATGGTCCAGAGCGACGGGGCGACCAGGGACTCCACATGCCGGTACCGCTTCTTCCAAGCGCATGGCACCCACGATCTCCAACGTGTCGAGGTCGGACCGGAGACTCACTGGATGTCCAGGACCACTCAGGGGCCCGACCTGCGATGCGAATCAGGCCCCTGACCTGGTACTTCCCTGTTCAAGGTGGCGGGATTTGAACCCACGACCTCTGCGTCCCGAATGAGATTCGGTTGCTGATCTTGCTGGCCCCGACGGCGTTTGTTCTGGGCAGGAGCGTGGTCCCGATTGGTGCCGGATGGTGTGGAAGGGCATTCGGAAACCGAGCGGCTCCCAAACGGCTCTCAGGGTGAGCCCAGCCAACTGTCTCGGTGCCAGCCAGACCCGCGCCAGCCTGTCCGCTCAGACACGCTGGAGGTTTGACAGCCTGTTGCAGCAGAGCATGAGCCTCTGGGACTCCGAGACGGAGGGCGTAGCCCGTACGATCGCCACCATCGTTTCCCCCGTTGTCCCATGCGGCCCCTCGTCAGGGTTCACCGACCTCTACGGCGAATGCTCAGCAACGGAGTCGCCTGGCGGACTGACATCAGTCCCGACAGACCCGATCGCCGCAGGGCAGGCATGTTGGGTGCAAGCGTGCTCGATACGCGCTGTCGAGTCGTCCGTGCGGAGGAAGAGGACGAATTCGCAGCCGCCCACCATTCCGTGCTCCTGCACCAACACCCGTAGGCTGGAGATCTGTGCCGCGCTCGTCGCCCGCTTGAGGACGATTGGTGTGGGCTGACCGGCAATGGAGAAGGTCCTGACCATGGGGGCCTGTCGCATTCCGAGCTGCCATGTGAGCCAGCTGCTGACAACGACGCCGCTCCCTCGAAGGACATCCTTGTCCACCGTCAGCCGGACGCCGAACACGTTTCCCGCAGGATCGACGGCCATCCTCGCCGGCCGTGTCGGCTCGCTTTCCTCGATCGGGGTAGCACCTCGCGCGACCAGGTCAATCCGACCGTCTTCCGTGACGCCCACTCTGTCGTCCAACAGGCATTGGTGCAGGCGCCACAGGGTCACCGGGTAGCGCTCTCCGACCTTCAAGAAGAGAGCGTCCTTGGGCAGCGGCCCCAGTTCGGTCAGCACTGCTACGAAAGCCTCTACGGCGTTCGGGTACGGAGTGACGTTCAGGTGAGGCCATTCGGCCAGCGCCCACTTCCCCTCCAGACGGAGCTGCACGAACCTCTCGTCCCGCCTGAGCGCCTCAGCGACGGCGGGCTTTCGCCTGATCCCAGTCGGTGCCAGCAATTCCTCCGCGCGGCAGGGTTCGCCATTCGCCAGGAGAAAGAGGTACGCCGCGTCCCTGCCGCGGGCGCGACGGCGTAGCCAGGTCCCTTCGAAACCAGGCACCAGAGGGCTGTCCGGATGTCCGAGCAGATCCAGCAAGGGGACCTCGTCCGGTACTCCGGCAGCCGCGAAGGTCATCGCTACGTCCTCCCCACGCAACGGTGCCTCCTCGATGCCTCGCCGAAGCAGCACTTCCAGATCGCCGGGGCGGCGGGTCCACCAGCCGTGCAGTCGGCCGGCCCACGTCATCGGGTGCTCGGCCCCCGCGGCCTCGACAAGGGGTCGCACGCCCACTTGGTCACGTACGCCCAACGCCGCCGCCACCTCGGACTGGGGTACGGCCGAGCACTCGGTGAGGGTGGTCAGCCGGTCACGCCAGTCGTCCACAAAGGCGTCGGCGACAGCGCAGAGGTGCTTCTGTGCCTTCACGAGCATCTGGCGGACCCTCTCGCGACTGACCTCATGCTCCTCCCCGATGCTCCGCAGCGTCTTCCCGTCGGCACGGTCCTCGAGCATGCGACGTGACCGGGCCGGAAGCGCACCGTAGGCAGATTGCAGCCAGTCGTCGTCCCGCGTCATCGCGGCGCCCCGTTCAGCCATCGGTCACGTGCGCGCTGATCAGACCAAGCCGCTTCGCGATCCGCTCGTTGGTCGCCTTCTGCTCCGGGGTGATCTTCCGGACGAACGAGTCCACCGTGCAGATAACCCACGGCAGGGCGTCGCCGCCGGCCTGCGCCGCGATGGCCGCCCATGCGAGATGCTTGAAGTCGCGCATCGGCGCCCATGCGAAGCGCTGCTCCATCTCCTCATCGTCCTTGTGACGAATCGTCACACAGAGCGGCTTGATGTCGAGCGTCTCAAGGTCGACATTCCAGCCACTACCGAGGGCCTTGTCGACAAGAACACTGACCGGAGTGGCCGGCTTGACCACGAGCGGAGCCCACTTGCCCACCCCGTAGGTCGCCCGGATGTACTCCTTCATGGGCCTGTCCTTGAGCCACGGCCGGACGTTCTCCGGCTTCCCGATAAACGGGAGGAGCCGTCCTCCCACCTCGGGGTCAGAGGTCCAGGCCTGATAGTGACGGGTGCGCTCGGTGTCCGTGAGATAGGTCCAGTTCAGGTCGGCAGCCCGCTTGTAGAGGAGACGCACGACTTCTTCTTCCAGGTCCGAGGGGATCGCGTACTTGGTCATTCGATTCCAGTCGTCAGAGGGAACTGAAGGCGAACCTCGTCCGCCTTGGTCTCAAGGTCCGCCGCGTCCTGGATCCAGTGGTCCATCAGCGACCCGACGGTCTCGTCGCTGAATTGGATACGGGAGGCATGCGGCATTCGTACGCGCAGGTGCTCGCTCTCCTGGGCCTCCAGCGATCGCCGGAGCTCCAAAGTGGCCGCCACCCTGCGGATGTCAGTCACGAAGTCGAGGACCCGCAGGGCCTCCTTGCCGGGGCTGAGTCGGAGTCCGCGCCCGAGTTGTTGGACGAAGATCCGCCGACTGTGTGTGACGCGCAGGAAGGCGATGAGGTTCACGTCCGGGACGTCGACACCCTCATTGAAGACGTCGACACACGTGATAACCGGCACCCGGCCTAGCCGGAACTCGTTCAGCAGTATCTGGCGTCGCTGCCGCGGGAGCGCGCTGTGCAGGAACGACGCGTTGGCCCACGCCGCGTCGGACGAAGCGAACAACCGGGCCATGTGCTCGGCATGCTCGATGGTCTGACAGAAGACGATGGCCCTCGGCTCCGTCGTGGTCCGCCACGCCTCACGGAAGTGCTCGATGATCTCCTCGTCGCGCTGCGGCAGGAACAGGGACTTGTTGAGATCCCTGATCGACTGGCCGTGCACACTGGCGTCCCGGACGGCGTTCCAGTCGACGTTGTCGACGTACAGCCGGTAGTCGACAGCGGAGAGGAAGCCAGCGGCCATGCCCTCCGCGATGCCCATCTTGAAGCTCGGATATCCGAAGCGGGAGGTGATGTCGAACTTGTCACCGCGCCAGGGTGTCGCCGTCACGCCGAACTGCTCAGCATCCCCACACAGATTGAGCAATTCCGCAAACCTGCCGGTCTCGGCCACGTGATGCGTCTCGTCGATCATGATGAGGTCGGGCCGGTACCCCACGCGTACAGCGCTGAGAACGGATTCGACCGTTCCGACCACGACTCCGTCGAGGCTTTCGGGTCGGCTTTCTCCCGTGAGCAGGCGCGTGGGAACGTACTTGGGGATGTGCCGCCACATCGCCTTCTCGAGCTGGGCGACGAGGTCCTTCATGTGCGCGACGACGAGAATCCTGGTGTTCGGGTTGGTCTTCAGGTGACGGCTGATGATCTCCCCGCCCACCACGGTCTTGCCGAGACCTGTCGCGAGGACGAGTAGCGCGGTGCCGTTGGCGTCGAGGTCCCGAACCACCGCGTCCGCCGCCTCGGTCTGGTACGGGCGCAGAGCGTACTTCGCGGGAACGGTCTCGGGCATGCGGTCCCCGATCGACCGCAGGGTCGCGCCGTGCCAGACGGTGATCGGCACGCCGACTCCGTTGAGCGCCACGCGGCGGGCCTCCGCCGCCGCGTTGATGTCGGTGTTGGTGACAAGGACGGCCTTGTCCGCGCGGTAGCGCGTACGCGCGCGCTCAAGGTCGTCGACACCGCTCCGGTCGACCTTCCCTCCGGCCTTCCACTTGCACTGGAAGGCCCACTGCTCCCTACCGCGTACCGCCAAGAGATCCGCGCCCTGGTCGCCGGCGCCGTCGATAACACGCACGTCGTTGAAGCCGAGATACCAGAGAGTACGTTCGACGGCATGCGTGAGACCTGCGGGCCCTCCCCTCAGCAACTCGCCCGCCGAAAGGAAGACGGCACTCACTTCTCCTCCGCGAGATCGTCGGCCAGCAGACGGATACTCAGCCTCGTCCGCAGCAGTTGGTCCGGAAGGCTGGCCCCGGCGTAGGTCGCCTGGGTCGCGACATCGGAGAGGTAGCCGACCGTGCGCGCGAGGCTGAGCCGCCGCGCGGACGCGGAGGCGACACCCTCGTAGACGCCCTGGAAGACGCGGTTGTCCATGAACAGCGACGGCAGCGACTCGACGAGGCGAACCAGGAAAAGTGCGGGCACGTGCAACAGGAACTCACCACTCGCACCGAGATCGGTCGTGCGAGTGACCTTGCCGTTGGCGATCATGGTGTGCTCGGTGTGGGTGAGCTCATCGGGCGAGAGGAACTGGAACGCCTTCCCCGGTTCGCCGGCGCGGTCCAGTTCGGACGCCATGCGGCGACGGACCTCGGCCAGCAGTTCCTTAGCCTCGGCACTGATCATCTCGGCGTCCAGAGCGCTGGCGGGCAGCGATTCCGCCCGGATCGCCGCGATGAGCTCCGAGTGGCTCCACTTCGAGCTCGTCTGCACCCTGAGCAGCACGGCGATCTCCGCGAGCAGCAGATCCGCCGGATCCACCCCGAACCTCTGGAAGATCGGATGATCGAGGTCGAGGAACGCCACAAGGGCGTTGCCGCCGCGCTGGTCCAGCAGGACGGGGGTGGGGTGGAGGTTCTCGTCGGTCAAGCCTCCCACCGTGAGTCGACGCGCCTCGACCTCGACGAAGCCGACGCGAGGGTGCCCGAAGGAGCGGCTCAGGGCCGGGTATGTGGTCGAGTTCTCCGTGTAGCGCGTGACGCGCTCCTGCCGCGTCTCCTTGTGCTTCTCCGCACCCAGTGCGTCGGGAGCGGACTCGCCGTCCTTCGGTGGCCGCGCCTGCGCACCGGAGTTCGTCCCGTCCGGGCCGGTCGCGGAGGAGCTCGGACTGCCGCCTTCCCCGCCGTCGAAACCGAGCGCCTCCATCACTGCTGCCTCGTCGGGCTTCCCCGGGGTGGCTGCGGCCGCCTTCGCGTTCTTGCCCCTGCTCTTGGTCGCCTCGTGGTCCTCGACCGCCTGCCACCAGCGCTCATCGGTTTGGTAGTCGGGGTTGCCCCGGTGGAACTCATGCCCCCACCGACGGGTGTCGTCGTGGATCGGCTTGCGGCCGTCTCCTGGGACCAGGTAGCGAAGACCGGCGTCGTTACGACGGTACCCCTTGAAAAGGCGCGCGAGCGGGCTGGTGTTCTCCTCATACTCAAGGTTCGCCGCACGCTGGGGCAGCAGGGGCGCGACCCCCCTCACGATCTCGACCGCCGAGCGCCAGCTTCGGTCGCCGTACTCGAATGCGTCCTTCTGGTAGGTGACCGGGACGTGGTCGAGGTGGATCTCACCGATGATGCGGCCGCCCTGGTGGGCGAGGTCCACCGGATACTCCGGCTCCTCGTTGCCCACAGCCCCGTCAGGGTTGCGCCAGGTGAACAGCTGCTTGTCCCAACGGAGGATCTTGCGGCCGTTGCGCAGGAAGTCGATTCCGTAATCGTGCTTGTGCATGTACCGCTGGATGCCGAGCCACCCGTGCACTCGGCGCTCGCGAACGGTAAGCCGATCGCTCCCGCAGTCCTCGCAGGCATCGCGATCAGTGAGCTGCCACTGTCCGCAGTCGCCACAGGCGAGCCCGTTCTCCAGCTTTTGGTCGATCTCGATGTAGGCGGGGATGCGCTCCTTGTTGTTGTAGAGGACCGAGCGGTCGTCTCCCCAACGGCAGTGCCGGACAGGTTTCACCTGGAAGCCGCCAACCCACAGCTCGAACGGACGGTTCAGGAACATCCAGGAGTAGACCTGTCCCAGGATGTTGCGCAGGGCTGGGCCGTTCTTCTGCAGCCACCGCGCGCGAGTGGGATGCAGGCGGCTGATGACGATACGCGTGCCGTGCTCGTTGGGATCGGCCTTCGGCTCCGTGATGTCCTCCGCCTCGAAATCGTCCCCGATGCGGTCGAGGTCGATCTCCACGCCGATCCACTCGGTGTCGCCCTGGCGCGTGGTCAGGACGCGCGTGCGCTTGCCGAGCCGCGCCGTCGAGACGTTGAACCCCATGCCGAAGAGGCCGAGCTTGTCGTGCATGTCGTTGCCCGACCAGCCGGCCCGCACGGCCCGCTCAAGCCGGTCGTACGTCATGCCGCGACCGGTGTCGGTGATCACGAGCTGGCCCTGCGCGGAGTCGGGGAGCTCGACGCTGACGCGATACCCGCCCGCCCAGGGGGTCCCGGACCGATGGATCTCCGTGAAGTCGTCGAAGGCGTTGTCGATCAGCTCGGCGATGCACTGCCACTCGTCGAACTCGATCTCACCAAGCATGCGCAGCACACGCGCGGAAGGAGTGATCTTCATAGGTGGACGGACCCCTGTCCTCGTCTCGCGTGGGCACGCCGAAGAAAGCCCTGCCGCGGGCAGCGCTTCGACGCGCGGCTCGGGTGGAGCCGTACGCGTGATGAAGAGAGTAGAGGGCACCACTGACAATCGGCGGTAAGTTCCCTGATGCTCCAGCCACTTGAGGGATCTGAGGCACGTGGCGAGATCCAGTCGCCAGCCGTCACAACCGCAACGTCATCGGACGACCCGCAGTGTCGATGGCAGACATCAGCGGTCCTTGGCAGACTCCTTCCGCGATCGGTGAACCCGCCGAGGTCCGTAGAGCCCGATGGGCGTGTCGAACTGCTGTTGGGGCTGCCGGTCGAGGCCGGCGTCAACGTGGGGGACGACCTGCTCGCGTTCAGTGGAGGCGACGGACGTATCGTCCCGCGCCGGGCATCCGGCGCCCTCGACGATCTCCTGAGTCACGGAACGTTGTGATCATCCCGTGCAGCAAACCCACGAACGGCCGCGGCGACCCGGGCCGCCGCTCGTACGGGATCTTCGTGTTCCCAGATTCTGATGGCACGCCATCCCGCCTCCGCCAAGAACTGGTCGGTCTGGGCGTCCCTGGCCCGGTTTCCGTCGATCTTGGCGCGCCAGAAGTCACTGTTCGTGCGTGCGGGACGGCAGTGGTCGGGGCACCCGTGCCAGAAGCACCCGTCCACGAAGACCGCGACACGGGCACGCGTGAAGACGAGGTCGGCGGTTCGCCGTACTCCGGGTAGCGGCCGCGCTGATACGCGGTAGCGCAGACCCTCGCGGTGCAGCAGTGATCGGAGACGAAGTTCCGGTGCCGTGTCGCGGCCTCGGTTCCCGCGCATCGTTGACCGCGTGGCGGGAGACGACGCCCACGATCCTTCAGGGGGAGGACGCTCTCCAACCATTTCCCGGCTCTTGGCGATCTGCCATGCCTGTTCAAGGTTTGCCGCGCGCGTCAGGTGCTCCACTTCCCCGACATACCGGGCAGGCGAACGCCCGTCCTCCGACCAGCGGAGATAGGCCCTGATCCGACGAGTCCTGGGCAACAACTTGAGCGTGATCGAGGCCAGCGCGTAGTCGCCGTCTTCACGCTTGACGTAGCGACCCTCCCGGCCACCCGCGGCGCGATCCTGCTCGGCGATGATCGCCTTCCTGGTCCGCCCCTGCCGTCCCCGCCAGGCTCTCTCGGGCGGCGGCTTGTCCCTCCATCCCACTTGCCGGGATCCGGCGGCCTCGTTCACGAGCGCTGTTCCGCGTCGTCGAGGGCTTTCGCGACGGCGCTGGTGAACACCTCGCCCAGCTTCACGGGAACCGCGTTGCCCAGCTGCCTCATGCGTTCACCGCGTGGGCCCGCCATGCTCCAGCCATCACCGAACGTCATGACCCGGGCCGTCTCGCGCACGGTCATGTACCGGTGTTCGGGGCGCATCTGGCCGGTCTTCTCGTCGCGCACCAGGTTGTCGAGTTGCACGACCGACTCGCCACCGGGCACACCGTGTACACCGGCCTTGACGGTCTTGGCCGGCCGGTCGAGTTCGTTGGGCGTGTGCCCGTCGTAGATCCTGGCACCGGGCCACCCGATGTGGTCGGGGAACCCGCCCTGTTCCGTCGTCTTGTCCAACATGCTGGTGTTGATCTCGGGGAGCCCCATCACCGCGTCTCGAAGGGTGAGCCATGGCTGGAGCCCCTCGTCGCCGCTCTCGAACGACAACTGCTCATTCGCGTAGCGCGAGGTCACCAGATCGATGACGCGCTTCGGGATCTTGGCGCCCGCCTGCTTGTGGCGGTCCCAGTAGGAGCCTTCGAGGATGGTCCGCGCGAGGGCCGCATGGGAGTGGGTACGCGCGACAGCTTGCTTGACCAGTTCCGGGTCCACGCCCAGGTCAGCGCGGAAGGCCAGGAGGATCACGCGGTTGCGGATCTGCGGCACCCCGTAGTTGGCGGCGTTCACGTCGTGTTGCGTGACCTCGTAGGTCTCCGCCGGGTCGGTGTCCTGCGCGTCAAGCCGCTCCCGCAACGCGTGGTCGTGCTCCTGCCACGTGGCGCCCTCTCGGCGCTTCACGAACGGCAGGGAGAGCTCGCGCTTGATGTACTCGAAGTAGGGATTGAACGACGGGCGGAGGAGTCCTCGGACGTTCTCACAGATGACGGCCTTGGGGCGGATCTCACGCACCGCCCGGAACATCTCCGGGAACATGTTCCGCTCGTCCTCGTCACCCTTCGCGACTCCGCCGAGGCTGAACGGCTGGCATGGTGGCCCGCCGGCCAGAAGGTCAACATCGCGCTCTCGCAGGAAGCGCATGTCCAACTCTCGGACGTCGCCGGTGACCAGGGGAGGGTAGTGCGGCCGCTCAGTGGCGCCCGCAGCTTCGAAGCCCTCCGCGCGTTGCTCATCGATCTGGTCCAGCCACTTCGCCAGCACATCGGAATCGACGTCCGCTGGAAACGCCTCGAAGCGGTTGCCCTCAAGCGTCTCGCACGCCCTCTTCGCGAACTCGTTCAGCAGCAGGTGTCGGAAGCCGGTGTTCGTGCTGGCTTGGACCAGCCCGCCCCCGCCCGCGAAGAGCTCTACCGACGTCCGTTGCATTTTCCACTCCTAGCAGTTCAGTGCAGCCAAAACCATACCGCGGAGGAGTGCCGATTGTGACCCATGTGCCGTGAGAATCGTGTGATGTCGTACGCTCCACAGCGGCGGAACCCACGAAGAGAGCGACGGGGGCCATGACGGCGACAGCAGAGGGCACGGAGGAGTCGACATTCCACCGAAGCTTCACCCTCAGCATCACGAAGGCACTCGGTGATCAGCTCGCGGCGGATCTCGCCAAGCTGACCAGGGCCCCCTTGAGTGACGTGAGCATCGACCAGCTGTCGCAGCGCCCCGGTGTCTACCAGCTCTATCTGCACGACGACTTCGTCTACGTGGGGAAGGCCGAGAAGTCCCTGCCGACGCGGCTTCGACAGCACCTCAAGAAGATCTCGGGCCGACGTGGGATCACGCCGAACGACATGACCTTCTCCTGTCTCTATGTGGCTGAGGACTTCTCGGCCCTGGCGCCGGAGCAGTTGCTCATCAACCACCACAAGGACCTGGGCGAGATCCCGTGGAACAACAACGGCTTCGGCAATAGGGATCCCGGCCGACAGCGGGACCACACCGCTCTCAAGCCCACCCACTTCGACGCTTTGTATCCGATCGATCTCGACCGACCGGTCGATGGCCTCGTGGCAGGCGAGACAAACCTGCTCGACCTGTTGAAGTCGCTCAAGGCGACGCTTCCGTACAACATCCGGTACGCGAAGTCGGGGGACTTGGAGAGCACCAAGCTCGTCATCACGGATGTAGAGCTCTCTATCGACGATCTCTTCAAGAGAGTGTCGGCCGCGGCTTCTGGCGGTTGGCAGATCACAGCGCTTGGAGGCTACGTCGTCATGTACGAGGACAACCCCACCGAGTACGCCAGCGCCTCGCGGTACTACCGGGGCGGAGAGGTGGTCCACGGAGTTCCACGCTTCGCTACCGAAGACGAGGGGACGGGGGACGACGGTTCGTCCACCCCGGCCGGAACCTGAACACGCCTGCGAAAAGTTTCGCAGAGTCTTGTCCTCCCCCGGGCGCCGTTCTCGATGGCATCACCTCCCCTCCAGGGGCTTCCACCTCGCCTGGGTACCGGCGGTTGGTGGCGTAGCGGCGGCTACCGTGCCTCGGGCGCTCTTGTTCTCCGGCGGAGCCATCCCGGGCACGTCGACCTGTGGGAGGAAAAAGGGGAGGCGGCTGCCGCTGACGGCATGCGCCGCCGCGCTCGCCGAGGGCCCGAGCCTGACTGGGGCGCCTCCTGTAAACCTGGCGTTGGTGATCAGTCGAACCGGATTTCAGCAGCCTCCCGGGAGTCAGACGCCGAACGCGGCTCCCAGAACGTCTCAGGGGCCCGACCCGCACTGCGGATCAGGCCCCTGACCTGGTACTTCACTGTCGGGGTGGCGGGATTTGAACCCACGACCTCTTCGTCCCGAACGAAGCGCGCTACCAAGCTGCGCCACACCCCGATTGTCGCTGCTCGTCGCGGCGACGTCGTTTACTTTAGCCCACCGGCGGCCGGAGGCGAAATCAGGTTTACCAGCGGCGGCGGAGCGGGTTCGGGCGGACGTGGTCCAGGGCCACGAGGAGGACGCCCAGGGCGTAGAGGGCGAGGCCGAGGAGGAGGGCGTTGCCCAGGACGCCCTTGTAGCCGTGCTGGTCGACGTCGATGAAGGGGTAGAGGTAGCGGTCCTGGGTGCCGGGGATGAGCAGCTCGCCGCGGGCCAGGGAGAAGGCCAGGTAGGCCAGGGGGTAGAGGAGCCACGCGGCGGCCTGGCGCAGGTGCAGGCGGCCGGGGGTGGTGAGCAGGAGCCAGTCCAGGACCGCGGCGACGGGGACGGCCGTGTTCAGGAGGTGGGTCGCGACCGTGTGCCAGCCGGGGCTGACGCTGCCTGCCACGGCGAACGGGCTCGCCGCGTTGGCCAGGAGCAGGTGGTGGACGAGCCCGGCGGCGACGACGTAGAGCAGGGCCGCGCCCGTGAGGGCGCCCGGCAGGGGGCGGCGGGCGGACCAGGCGCGGCGGGCGGAGGCGAACAGGACCAGGGCCAGCAGGATGCTGCTCTGGGTGGTGAAGTGGCTCAGGGTCCTGATGGCCGGCCCGGCCGCGAGCAGTTCGATGGCCACGCCCGTCAGCGCCAGCAGCGCGGTGACGGCGCGGAAGGTGGCGACCAGCGGGCGGCGCACAGGGGTCACGACGGCCGTGGCCGGGACGGGGGAGGGCAGCAGTCTGGGCGGGCCCGGGACCGCGGGGAGGTCCGGGATGTCCCTGGGTATCGGGGCTGTCATGGCCTCACGCTAGACAGACCGGACATACCGGGCTATGTGGGTGGGCCATGTGGGGTACTCGTACGCCTGCGAGGCCTGCGGCCTGAGAGGCTTGAGAGGCCTGAGAGGCCTGTGGGAGCCCGGACCTCCGGGCTCCCAGCCGTCAAGCTCCCAGCCCCCAGCTCCCAGCCCTCAGCACCCAGCCCTCAGCACCCAGCCCTCAGCACCCAGGCCTCAGCACCCAGGCCCGGGCCCACCCAAATGTGCGCCCCGCTACTCCCGTCCCACCAGCGTCAGCAGCGTCGCCTCCGGTGGGCAGGCGAAACGTACCGGGGTGTAGCGGTTCGTACCGCAGCCGGCCGATACGTGGAGGTACGCCGTACGGCCCTCGGCCGTGTGCGTCGACAGGCCCTTCACGCGCTCCGTGTCCAGGTCGCAGTTGGTGACCAGGGCGCCGTAGAAGGGGATGCACAGCTGGCCGCCGTGGGTGTGCCCGGCGAGGAGGAGGGGGTAGCCGTCCGCCGTGTAGGAGTCGAGGACGCGCAGGTACGGAGCGTGGACCACGCCCATCGAGAAGTCGGCCGTGCCGGAGGGGCCGCCGGCCACCTCCGCGTACCGGTCCCGCTTGATGTGCGGGTCGTCCAGTCCCGTCAGCTCGACGGAGACGCCCTCGACCTTGAGCGTGCCGCGCGTGTTCGTGAGGTTCTGCCAGCCGGCGGCGTCGAAGCCGTCGCGCAGGTCCTCCCACGGGTTGTGGACGACGCCCTCGGCCGGCGCGTTGCCGTTCAGGCCGTGGCGGCCCTGGACCTTCTCGATCAGGTACCGGGCGGGATTGCGCAGCTTGGGGCCGTAGTAGTCGTTGGAGCCGAAGACGTAGGCGCCCGGGAACTCCATCAGGGGACCCAGGGCGTCCAGGACCTCCGGGACGCCCTCCGGGTCGGACAGGTTGTCGCCGGTGTTGATCACGAAGTCGGGGCGCAGTCCCGCCAGCGAGCGCAGCCAGCGCTGCTTCTTGCGCTGGCCGCCGACCATGTGGATGTCGGAGACCTGCAGCACGCGCAGGGGGCGCATCCCGGAGGGCAGCACGGGGATCGTCACCCGTCGCAGGCGGAACGAGCGGGCCTCGAAGCCCGCCGCGTAGACCAGACCGGCGGCGCCAACCGCCGTGATTCCCAGGGGTACTCCGTATCGCGCGCGCATACGTCCATCGTGTCAGAAGCGGTGGTGAAGGCCGACCGCGCGAGCGGCCGGTGGCGGGCGTCCGCGAAATCGGCAGGCGCCCTGCCTCCCGTACCTGCGACAATCACTGCCATGACCACGCTCAAGTCGAAGCTGCAGGACGACCTCAACGCCGCGATCAAGGAGCGCGACGAGCTGCGCTCCTCCACGCTCCGGCTGACGCTCGCCGCGATCACCAAGGAAGAGGTCGCGGGGAAGGAGAAGCGGGAGCTCTCCGACGACGAGGTGCAGAAGGTGATCACCCGCGAGGCGAAGAAGCGCCGCGAGGCCGCGGACGCCTTCGCCCAGGGCGGCCGCCCCGAGAGCGCCGAGCGGGAGAAGGCGGAGGGCGAGGTGCTCGCCGCCTACCTGCCGAAGCAGATGTCCGACGACGAGCTGAACGCGATCGTCGCGCAGGCCGTCGAGGAGGCGAAGGCGGCCGGTGCCGAGGGGCCGCGGGCCATGGGTGCCGTCATGAAGATCGTGAACCCGAAGGTGGCCGGGCAGGCCGAGGGCGGCCGGGTCGCCGCCGCGGTCAAGAAGCTGCTGGCGGGCTGAGGCCGGGCCCGACCGCGGGCGGCCTGCCGACGACGAAGACCGGCGGCCCCTCCCGGTGAGGAGGGGCCGCCGGTCTTCGTCGTCGCTACGGGGCCTCAGCCGCGTCGGCCGCCGTTGCCCTGTCCCTGGAAGAGGTTCCCCGGGAAGCCGCCGTCGTTGCCGCCGTTGTCCGTGCCGCCGTCGATCAGACCGCCGATGACACCGTCGTCGCCGTTGCCGCCGTTGCCGCCGTTGTCCTCGTCGCCGTTGCCGCCGTCGTCCCGGCCGCCGTCGTCGCCCCGGCCCTTGTCCTTCTCCTTGCTGTCCGGGATGTCGACGAGGTTGAACTCGGAGACCGGCTCGCCCTCCAGCGCGCCCGACATCATGTCGCCCCAGATCGGGCCGGGGACCGCGCCGCCGAAGACCTTGCCGTGCGGGACACCGCCGATGGTGATGTCGACCATCTTCCGCTCGTGCTTGGGGTCGCCGACCCACACTGCGCCGGCGAGGTCCGGCGTGTAGCCCACGAACCAGGCCGCGTAGCGCTCGTCCGTCGTACCGGTCTTACCGGCGCTCGGGCGGCTGTCGAGGCCGGCCTCCCGGCCCGTACCGTCCTCGACGACGCCCTTGAGGAGCGTGTTGATGGTGTCGGCCGTGGTCTCGGACATGGCCCGCGAACAGGTGGACTTCGGAACCTCGAGCGACTTGCTCTTGTTGCCGACCCGCTGGCTGATCGATTCGATGGCGATCGGCGTGCAGTACATACCGCGCGAGGCGAAGGTCGCGTACGCGTTCGCCATGGTCAGCGGGGAGACCTCGGTGACGCCGAGGGCGATGGACGGCGTCTGCTCCAGCTTGTTGCCGTTGGCGCGCTGGACGCCCATCTTGTCCGCCATCTGCGTCACCGGGCAGATGCCGATGTCGCTGATCAGCTGCACGTAGTAGGTGTTGACCGACTTGGCGGTCGCCTCCTTCATGTCGTACGGGCCGACCTCGGTCTCGTTCTCGTTCTCGAGCTTCGCGGGATTGTTCCGGTCGTTGAGCCACTGCTTGCCGTCGCAGGCCGCGACCGGGCTCGGGTACTCCATCTCGTACGGCGAGGAGTACGACTTCGTCGCCGGCATGCCGCCCTCGATGGCGGCGGCGGCCACGATCGGCTTGAACGTCGAACCGGGCTGGTAGCCCGCCCCGCCGCCCATGGCGTTGTTGACCGAGAGGTTGAGCGTCGTCTCGCCCTGCTTGACGTCGATGCCGTACGGGCGCGACTGGCCCATCCCCACGATCTTGCCGGTGCCCGGCTCCACGATGGTGGCCGCGGTCGCCACGTCGTCGCTCGTGTAGACGTGGTCCTTGATCGACTGCTGCACCGACTTCTGGGCCTGCGGGTCGAGGGTCGTGCGGATCGTCAGACCGCCCTGGTTCCAGATCTTGGCCCGGTCCTCCTTGGTCTTGCCGAAGACCGGGTCGCTCAGGAACACCGCGCGGACGTAGTCGCAGAAGAAGCCCGCGCCCTTGACCGCGGTGATGCAGCCGTTCTTGGGCCGGCTGACCTTCAGCCCGAGCGGGGCCTCCTTCGCCTTCTCGGCCTCCGCCTGGGAGATGTCGCCGACCTGCGCCATGCGCGTCAGGACCACGTTGCGCCGCTTGGTGGCCTCCGCCTCGTCGTTGACCGGGTCGTACCGGCTGGGCGACTGGACGATGCCGGCCAGGAGGGCGGACTCCTGGATGTTGAGGTCCTTGGCGGACTTGGAGAAGTAGCGCTGGGCGGCCGCCTCGACCCCGTAGGCCTGCTGGCCGAAGAACGTGATGTTCAGGTAGTTCTCGAGGATCTTCTTCTTGCCCAGCTCCTCCTCGACCTGGATCGCGAGCTTCAGCTCGCGGATCTTGCGGCCGATGGTCTGCTGGGTGGCCTGGGCGACCTTCGTCGGGTCGTCGCCGGCCTCCTCCACGAAGACGTTCTTGACGTACTGCTGCGTGAGCGTGGACGCGCCCTCGGAGACCTCGCCGCTGCGGGCGTTCTTGTTGAGCGCGCGCAGTACGCCCTTCAGGTCGACCGCGCCGTGCTCGTAGAAGCGCGAGTCCTCGATCGCGACGATCGCCTTCTGCATGTACGGCGAGATGTCCTTCAGGGCCACCACCGTGCGGTCGCGTGAGTAGACCGTGGCGATGGTGCCGCCCTCGGAGTCGAGGATGGCGGTGCGCTGGCTCAGCGGGGGAGTCTTCAGGTTGGCCGGGAGAGCGTCGAAACTCTCCACCGACCCCTTGGCGGCCAGCCCCAGCGCGCCCACGGCGGGCAACGCGATGCCGGCCAGCACTGCTCCCGCGAGCACACTGACACCGAGGAACTTGGCGGCCTGCTGCGTTGGCGACAGACCACCGCCCGAGCGCTTCTTTGGCATGGAGGCAGCCTACGTTCTCATTCGCCGGACACGCGTATATGCCTTGGCCTAAGCTGCACTCAACTGTCACAGCAGCGAGGCCACGTATCAATACGTCCGGTGACCCCGAATCGTTCCGGACCTGCTCGATTTTTTCTGAGAGGCCCCGCTGGGGGGCGCGTTGATGTGTACGGGCGCGTGCCACGGCGTGTGGGATACGTGTCCGAATCCGCCTCGTGTGTCAATCGGTGTCCGTTGTGGCGCAACAGAGATGACCTGAATGCCGGGATCGTCGCGAATGTCGCCAGCTCACTCCCCCGGGTGATCTGCCGCTTACCCATAGTCCGTTCGGGCCATTCAAGATTGGGCCCGAAGGGGGTGTTGCGCTGTGCCCACCTTCCGTAACGTCCTCAACTGGCGGCGGTGAATATGCCGCTGCCGCCGTGGGGGAGCCTCGATTCGGGAGAGGACGGCGCCGGTATGGGCTGGGTAACCGACTGGAGTGCGCAGGCTGCCTGCCGCACTACCGATCCGGACGAACTGTTCGTTCAGGGAGCAGCGCAGAACAGGGCCAAGGCGGTGTGCACCGGATGTCCGGTGCGGACCGAGTGCCTGGCCGACGCGCTGGACAACCGCGTCGAGTTCGGCGTGTGGGGAGGCATGACGGAGCGGGAGCGCCGCGCACTGCTGCGCCGGCGGCCCACCGTGACCTCCTGGCGCCGACTTCTGGAGACGGCGCGGACGGAGTACGAGCGAGGGGTCGGCATCGTGTCCCTCGACGACGACGAGATCTACGAGAACTACGCGGCGGTGGGCTGAGTCGGCTGCGGGTTGAGTCGGCCGTGGGCTGAGTCGGCGGTGGGCTGAGTCGTCCGGGGTCGTCCCCGGACACGGATGACCGGGACGCGAAGGTCCCCCTCGGTCAGGCGCCCGTCTCGGGCAGCTCGGGCCGGTCCGTCGCGAGACGGACGCCGATGTCCCGCAGGCCCGCGAGGTCGTGCACGTCGCCGGGCAGCGCGGCCACTTCGGTGACCGCCACCTCGGGATGGCGCGCGGTGAAGCGGTCACGCGTGCGCTGCTCGCGGGCGAGCAGCTGCATCCGGTCCGCGTGCAGCCTCAGCAGGCCCGCGGTGAGCTGGTCGACGGATCGCTCCGGCGTGCCGTCCGGCGTGCCGTCCGGCGCGAGGTTCGTCGAACCGTCCGTTGTGTCGTCCGTTGCACCGTCCGTCGAACCGTCCGTTGTGCCAGGAGCCTCGGGAGAGGGCTCGGGAGGAGACTCGGGAGAGTCTGAACTGCCGTACGTGTCGGGAGAGTTACGAACTCCAGCTTTCCCGCCGTCCTGATCCACAATGCGGGGATCCTCAAGATTTTCCCCGGCGAGACTTTCCGCGGCGGCGAGCGCCCGCTCGGCCGACAGCCGGTCGGCGCCGCTGCCGTGGACGCGGTTGAGGACAAGGCCGGCGAGCGGCATGTCCTCGGCCGCCAGCCGCTCCACGAAGTACGCGGCCTCGCGCAGTGCGTCCCGCTCCGGGGCCGCGACCACCAGGAACGCCGTCCCGGGTGCCTGGAGCAGCTTGTACGTCGCGTCCGCACGCGTGCGGAAGCCGCCGAACATCGAGTCCATCGCGGCCACGAAGGTCTGCACGTCCTTGAGGAACTGCCCGCCCAGCACCTTCCCCAGGACGCCCGTCATCATCGACATGCCGACGTTCAGGAACTTCATGCCGGCCCGGCCGCCGACCTTGGCCGGGGCCAGCAGGAGGCGGATCAGCTTGCCGTCCAGGAAGGACCCGAGACGCTTGGGGGCGTCCAGGAAGTCCAGCGCCGAGCGCGACGGCGGCGTGTCGACGACGATGAGGTCCCAGTCGTCCCGCGCCCTCAGCTGACCCAGCTTCTCCATCGCCATGTACTCCTGCGTGCCCGCGAAGCCCGCCGAGAGCGACTGGTAGAAGGGGTTGCCCAGGATCGCCGCCGCCCGCTCGGGATCCGCGTGCGCCTCGACGATCTCGTCGAAGGTGCGCTTCATGTCGAGCATCATGGCGTGCAGCTCACCGCCCGCCGAGTCGTCGACGCCCTTCACCCGGCGCGGGGTGTTGTCGAGCGAGTCGATGCCCATGGACTGGGCGAGCCGCCGGGCCGGATCGATGGTGAGGACGACCACCTTGCGGCCCCGCTCGGCCGCGCGCAGCCCCAGGGCCGCCGCCGTGGTCGTCTTGCCGACCCCGCCCGAGCCGCAGCACACCACGATGCGGGTCTTCGGATCCTCCAGCAGAGGGTCGACGTCGAGCACACGCGCGGGGGAGAGGCGCCGCGCGCCCTCCTGGTGACGCGCGGCCGGGTCCGGGCTCGGGCTCATGCGATCCCCTGCTTCCGCAGCTCGGTGGCCAGTTCGTACAGGCCCGCCAGGTCCATGCCCTCGACGAGCAGCGGGAGTTCGTGCAGCGGCAGGCCCAGCTCGCCGAGGACGCCCCGCTGCTCCTCCTCCAGCGCGTACCGCTCGGCGTACTCCTCGGCCTGCGCCAGCAGCGGATCCACCAGCCGCTCGGCGTGCCCGCCCCGACGCGCCCCGCCGAGCCCGGCACCGGACAGGGACCGGGCGAGTGCCGTACGCGGTGTGCTCCGTACGAGTTCCAGCTCGGTGGCGTCCAGCACCTCGGGCCGCACCATGTTGACCATGACCCTGCCCACCGGGAGCCGCGCCGCCCGCAGCTCGGCGATGCCGTCCGCGGTCTCCTGGACCGGCATCTCCTCCAGCAGCGTCACCAGGTGCACGGCGGTCTCCCGCGATTTCAGCACCCGCATCACGGCCTGCGCCTGATTGTGTATCGGGCCGACCTTCGCGAGACCGGCCACCTCGTCGTTGACATTGAGGAACCGCGTGATGCGGCCGGTCGGCGGGGCGTCCATGACGACGTAGTCGTACGCGAACCGTCCGCTCTTGTCCTTGCGCCGCACCGCCTCGCACGCCTTGCCGGTCAGCAGGACGTCTCTGACACCCGGCGCGATGGTGGTCGCGAAGTCGATCGCCCCGAGCTTCTTCAGCGCCCGCCCGGCGCTGCCCAGTTTGTAGAACATCTGGAGGTAGTCCAGAAGCGCCAGTTCGGGGTCGATGGCGAGGGCGTACACCTCCCCGCCCCCGGGAGCGACGGCGATCTTCCGCTCCTCATAAGGCAGCGCCTCCGTTTCGAAGAGCTGCGCGATGCCCTGGCGACCCTCGACCTCGACGAGAAGCGCGCGCTTCCCCTCGGTGGCCAGGGCCAGCGCGAGGGCCGCGGCCACCGTGGTCTTGCCGGTTCCGCCCTTGCCGCTGACGACCTGGAGCCTGCTCACGTATTCGAGCGTAACCAGTCCGCGCGCCGAGTACGCCCGCGGCTGTGGACAACGTCGCCGCGGTCGGCCCGCGGACGGGCTCCGGGCAACGGCTAGAGTCGGCCACATGACCAAGTGGGAATACGCAACCGTGCCGCTGCTCGTCCATGCCACGAAGCAGATTCTGGACACCTGGGGCGAGGACGGCTGGGAGCTCGTCCAGGTCGTGCCCGGGCCGAACAACCCCGAGCAGCTCGTGGCCTACCTGAAGCGGGAGAAGCAGGCATGAGCGCCGTCGAGGCGAAGCTGGCCGAGCTCGGCCTGACGCTGCCCGAGGTCGTCCCGCCGCTGGCCGCGTACCAGCCGGCCGTGCAGTCCGGCCCGTACGTCTACACCTCGGGCCAGCTGCCCATGGTGGAGGGCAAGCTTCCGGTCACCGGCAAGGTGGGCGCCGAGGTCACGCCGGAGGAGGCCAAGGAACTGGCGCGCACCTGCGCGCTGAACGCCCTGGCCGCCGTGAAGTCCGTCGCCGGTGACCTCGACCGCGTCGCGCGCGTGGTGAAGGTCGTGGGTTTCGTCGCGTCCGCGTCCGACTTCACCGGCCAGCCGGCCGTGATCAACGGTGCCAGCGAGCTCCTCGGTGAGGTGCTGGGCGACAAGGGCGTCCACGCCCGCAGCGCGGTCGGCGTGGCGGTACTGCCGCTGGACGCGCCGGTGGAGGTCGAGGTCCAGGTGGAGCTCGTCCAGGCGTAGACGCGAGGGCGCGGGCGTGTTGCCGGGCCGGCAACAAACCTCGCCCTCCTCGCTCCGGGCCCGCAGGATCGGGTGCGGCGCCCCGTACGGGACGCGGCCGGCCGTGTTCGCCGGCTCCGCCCCGTACGGACGCCGAACCGACCGCGTGCGCAGGAGGAACCATGCCGCAGGAGCCCGTGACCGCTCGACGCCCTCTGACCCCTCACCGGGCCGTGCACCGTCTGGTGCCCTCGCCGGCCGGCCGGATCCACCTGGTGGAGCAGGGCAGCGGGCCGCTGGTCCTGCTCGTCCACGGCTTCCCCGAGTCCTGGTACTCCTGGCGCCGCCAGCTCCCCGCGCTGGCCGCCGCCGGCTTCCGCGCCGCCGCGATCGACGTGCGCGGCTACGGGCGCTCCTCCAGGCCCGACGCGGTGGCGGCGTACCGGATGCTCGACCTGGTGGCGGACAACGTCGCCGTGGTGGAGGCGCTGGGTGAGCGGTCCGCCGTGATCGTCGGCCACGACTGGGGCGCGACCATCGCCGCGCACTCCGCGCTGCTGCGGCCCGACGTGTTCCGCGCGGTCGGCCTGCTGAGCGTGCCGTACACCCCGCCGGGCGGACCGAAGCCCAGTGAGGTCTTCGCCGGCATGAGCGACCCGGCCGGTCCCTTCGCCGGGCAGGAGTTCTACGTCTCCTACTTCCAGGAGCCCGGCCGGGCCGAGGCGGAGATCGAGCCCGACGTACGCGGCTGGCTCGCCGGCTTCTACGCTGCCCTGTCCGCCGACACCATGCCCGCCCCCGAGGCACCCGACCCGCACTTCGTCGCCCCCGGCGGCAGGCTGCGCGACCGGTTCCCGTCCGGCGGACGGCTGCCGTCCTGGCTGACCGAGGAGGAGCTGGACGTCTACGCCGGGGAGTTCGAGCGCACCGGTCTGACCGGCGCCCTCAACCGCTATCGCAACATGGACCGGGACTGGGCCGACCTCGCCGATCACCGGGGTGCCCCGATCACCCAGCCGTCCCTGTTCCTCGGCGGCGGCCGGGACGCCTCCACCACCTGGCTGTCCGACGCGATCGAGGCGTATCCCACCACCCTGCCCGGCCTGACCGCCTCGCACCTGCTCGACGGCTGCGGTCACTGGCTCCAGCAGGAGCGCCCCGAGGAGACGAACCGGCTGCTCACCCAGTGGCTGACCGACCTGCCCTCCTGACGCCCGTCCGGCCCCGGGAGCCCCTCGAACATCCGCCCGTCACCGGATAGCCTCCGGCCATGGCGAACGGTCAGGCGAACGATCAGGCGGGTGCTCGGACGGGTGCTCGGGCGGGTGCTCAGGCGAACGGTCAGTGGTACCCCCCTGAGTGGCCGGACCGCATCCGCGCACTGGCGGCCGGCGACCTCACCCCCGTCACCCCCAAGCGCGCGGCCACCGTCATGCTCCTGAAGGACGCCGGTACCGGCACCGCGGTGCACATGCTGCGGCGCCGGACCTCCATGGCGTTCGCCGGGGGCGCGTACGCCTACCCGGGCGGCGGGGTCGACCCGCGCGACGACGACCGTGTCATCGGCTGGGCGGGCCCCACGCGCGCGTGGTGGGCGGACCGGCTCGGCGTCGACGAGGCGGGCGCCCAGGCGATCGTCTGCGCGGCCGTACGGGAGACGTACGAGGAGGCGGGCGTCCTGCTCGCCGGCCCGACCGGGGACTCGGTGGTCGGCGACACGACCGGCGCGGACTGGGAGGCGGACCGTGCCGCCCTGGTCGACCGTGAGCTGTCGTTCGCCGAGTTCCTGGACCGCCGGGGCCTCGTCCTGCGCTCCGACCTGCTGGGCGCCTGGGCCCGCTGGATCACCCCGGAGTTCGAGTCCCGGCGCTACGACACCTGGTTCTTCGTGGCCGCCCTCCCCGAGGGGCAGCGCACCCGCAACGCCTCCACGGAGGCCGACCGCGCGGTGTGGGTCACCCCGGCCGAGGCGGCGGCCGGGTACGACAAGGGCGAGCTGCTGATGATGCCGCCGACCATCGCGACCCTGCGCGCCCTCGCGGCGTGCGGTACGGCGGCCGAGGCGCTGGCGTCGGCTCCGGGCCGCGACATGACGCCCGTGCTGGCCCGGGCACGGCTCGTGGGCGGCGAGATCGTGCTCTCCTGGCCGGGGCACGACGAGTTCACCAAGCACGTCCCGAGCACGGACACGGCCGCGCCTTCCGGTCCGGCGCCGGCGACACCTTCCGACCCGACCGGAGGAGCCTCCGCATGACGGACGCAGCAGCACTGCCCGGACAGCCGCGCGGCGGCGTCCTGTCGGGCCCGGCCACCGCGCGCGCGGTGAACGTCCTGGCGCCCAACGCCTCCGCGATGACCCTGGACGGCACGAACACCTGGATCCTCGCCGAACCCGGCTCCGAACTGGCCGTCGTGGTCGACCCGGGCCCTTTGGACGACATTCACCTGCGGCATGTCGTCGAGACGGCCGAGCGGGCGGGCAAGCGCGTCGCGCTGACGCTCCTGACGCACGGTCACCCGGACCACGCGGAGGGCGCCGCGCGCTTCGCCGAGCTGACGCGGACGAACGTACGGGCCCTGGACCCGGCGCTGCGGCTGGGCGGCGAGGGGCTGGCCGCCGGTGAGGTGATCGAGGTCGGCGGGCTGGAGCTGAGGGTCGTACCGACCCCCGGGCACACGGCCGACTCCCTGTGCTTCCATCTCCCGGCCGACGGGGCGGTCCTGACGGGCGACACCATCCTGGGCCGCGGTACGACGATGGTGGCCCACCCCGACGGCCGTCTCGGCGACTACCTGGACTCACTGCGCAGGCTCAGGTCGCTCACGGCCGACGACGGGGTGCACACGGTGCTTCCGGGGCACGGTCCCGTCCTGGAGGACGCGCAGGGCGCCGTGGAGTACTACCTCGCCCACCGCGCCCATCGCCTCGCCCAGGTCGAGACGGCCGTCGAGGACGGCTACGGGACGCCGGGCGAGGTCGTCGCCCACGTGTACGCGGACGTCGACCGCTCGCTGTGGCCGGCGGCGGAACTGTCGGTGCGGGCGCAACTGGAGTACCTGGGTGAGCACGGGCTCATCCAGCTGCCCGACTGAGATGTCTGCCTGACGGGCTGACGGACGTCTGCCTGACGGATGTCTTCCCGACTGACGTCCGTCAGCGGGAGCGCTTGGCCAGCCGCTCCACGTCCAGCAGGATCACCGCGCGGGCCTCCAGGCGGAGCCAGCCGCGCTGGGCGAAGTCCGCGAGCGCCTTGTTGACCGTCTCGCGGGACGCGCCGACCAGCTGGGCCAGCTCCTCCTGCGTCAGGTCGTGCACGACGTGGATGCCCTCCTCGGACTGCACGCCGAAGCGGCGGGAGAGGTCCAGCAGGGCGCGGGCGACACGGCCGGGGACGTCCGAGAAGACGAGGTCGGACATGGCGTCGTTGGTCTTGCGCAGGCGGCGTGCGACGGCGCGCAGCAGTGCGGTGGCCACCTCGGGCCGGACGTTCAGCCAGGGCTGGAGGTCGCCGTGCCCGAGGGCCAGCAGCTTGACCTCGGTCAGCGCGGTGCCGGTCGCCGTGCGCGGGCCCGGGTCGAACAGCGACAGCTCGCCGATCAGCTCGCTGGGGCCGACGACGGCCAGCATGTTCTCGCGTCCGTCGGGGGACGTGCGGTGAAGCTTGACCTTGCCCTCGGTGACCACGTAGAGGCGGTCTCCGGGGTCCCCCTCGTGGAACAGGGTGTCGCCGCGGGCGAGGGTCACCTCACTCATGGAGGCGCGGAGCTCCGCGGATTGCTCGTCGTCGAGCGCCGCGAAGAGCGGGTTGCGCCGCAGAACGTCGTCCACGAGTTCTCTCCTTGTCGACCGGCTCAGAGGATCTTGTTCCCCCGGTGTACCAGGGGTCCGTGGTGCCCATTTTGCCGGACAGTCCAAACAGTGTGATCTGTCACAAGGATGCCGCACTGGTGTCCTGGGGTACGCGGCAGGGGTCCAATTGGACGCCGATCTTCGGGGTCCGGGGCAGATGTCGGTGCCGGGCCGTAGGCTGGCCGGGTGTCCAAATCGCCGGTGAGAGCACAGGCCGAGGGGGCTGCGCGGGTGGGTGTACGTCGCGATTCCGCCGTGGGCGAACAGAGCCCCGATGGCGGTAGGAAAACGGCGAAAGCGACAAAGAAGGCGGCACCTGCCAAGAGGGTGACTGCGGAGAAGGGTGCCGTGAAGAAGAACGACGAGAAGAACCCGGCATCCGCCAAGAAGACGGCATCGGCCAGGAAGGCCACACCCGCCAAGAAGGCCGCACCCGCCAAGAAGACGGCATCGGCCAAGAAGGCCGCACCCGCCAAGACGGCGCCAGGGAAGAAGGCGGCCTCGGGCGGCAAGAGCGCGGCGCCCGTCAAGAAGCAGGCGCCCGCCAAGAAGCCCGCCGTCGCCCCGAAGAAGGCCACCGCCGCCGTCAAGGGCGTCGCCCCGGCGAAGACCGTCGCCCCGACGACACCGCGCGGCGAGTCGCGCACCGCGCTGGTCCGCCGCGCCCGCCGCATCGACCGCGAGCTCGCGGAGGTCTACCCGTACGCGCACCCGGAGCTGGACTTCGAGAACCCGTTCCAGCTGGTCGTGGCCACGGTTCTGTCCGCCCAGACCACCGACCTGCGCGTCAACCAGACGACGCCCGCCCTCTTCGCCAAGTACCCCACCCCCGAGGACCTGGCCGCCGCCGACCCCGAGGAGGTCGAGGAGATCCTGCGCCCGACCGGCTTCTTCCGGGCCAAGACCAAGTCGGTCATAGGCCTGTCCAAGGTCCTGGCGGAGGACTTCGGCGGCGAGGTCCCCGGGCGCCTCGAAGACCTCGTCAAACTGCCCGGCGTCGGCCGCAAGACCGCCTTCGTCGTGCTCGGCAACGCGTTCGGCCGGCCCGGCATCACCGTGGACACGCATTTCCAGCGCCTGGTGCGCCGGTGGCAGTGGACCGCCGAGACCGACCCGGACAAGATCGAGGCCGCCGTCGGCGCGCTCTTCCCCAAGAGCGACTGGACGGACCTCTCCCACCACGTGATCTGGCACGGCCGCCGGATCTGCCACGCCCGCAAGCCCGCCTGCGGCGCCTGCCCCATCGCCCCGCTCTGCCCGGCGTACGGCGAGGGCGAGACGGACCCGGAGAAGGCGAAGAAGCTGCTGAAGTACGAGAAGGGCGGGTTCCCCGGCCAGCGTCTGAACCCCCCGCGGGCCTACCTGGAGGCGGGCGGGAAACCAGCGCCGCCGCTGGGGGCGGCCGGGTGACGGAACGATCTCGGTGGCGTCGGGCGTTGGAATCGGCAGAACGGGGGTGGCGATGACTCGGGCGAGCGACACGCAGCGGCACATCCGGGGCGGGATCCTCAGCAAGGAGGGCCTGCCGGGCTGGCTGGAGCCGGTGGTGCGGGCGGTCGACACGGTGCGGCCCGACCAGTTGAGCCGCTTCCTGCCACCGGAGGACGGAGCCGGGCGCCAGTCCGCCGTCCTGATCCTCTTCGGCGAGGGCGAGGCCGGTGGCGGCCCCGAGCTGCTGCTCATGGAGCGGGCCGGTTCCCTGCGCTCGCACCCCGGTCAGCCGGCCTTCCCGGGCGGCGCCCTCGACCCCGACGACGGAGATCCGCAGGGCGACGGGCCGCTGCGGGCCGCCCTGCGCGAGGCCGAGGAGGAGACCGGGCTCGACCCGGCCGGCGTGCAGCTCTTCGGCGTCCTGCCCAAGCTCTACATCCCGGTCAGCGGCTTCGTCGTCTCACCGGTGCTGGCCTGGTGGCGCGAGCCCACCCCGGTGGGCGTCGTCGATCCGAACGAGACGGCGCGGGTCTTCACCGTCCCCGTGGCGGATCTCACGGACCCCGCCAACAGGGTCACCACCGTTCACCCGAGTGGTCACCGAGGTCCGGCATTCCTGGTCGAATCGGCGCTCGTGTGGGGCTTCACCGCCGGCATCATCGACCGGTTGCTGCACTTCGCGGGCTGGGAGCGGCCCTGGGACAGGGACAAGCAGGTCCCGCTGGACTGGCGGTCATGACAGGGTGACCGGTGTGAGCGTAGGACGACAAGGCGGGGCCTGAATCAGTGAACGTGCTGGACATCCTGTTGCTGCTGGCCGCCGTCTGGTTCGCGATCGTCGGCTACCGCCAGGGCTTCGTCGTCGGCATCCTGTCGGTGACCGGTTTCCTCGGCGGCGGGCTCGTCGCCGTCTATCTGCTCCCGGTGGTCTGGGACGCCCTGACGGACAACGCGGAGGTGAGTACGACCGCCGCCGTCGTCGCGGTCGTCGTCGTCATCGTCTGCGCCTCCGTCGGCCAGGCCCTGACCACGCACCTCGGCAACAAGCTGCGCCGGTACATCACCTGGTCCCCGGCCCGCGCCCTGGACGCCACCGGCGGCGCCCTGGTCAACGTCGTGGCGATGCTCCTGGTCGCCTGGCTGATCGGCTCCGCCCTGGCCGGCACCACCCTGCCGACCCTCGGCAAGGAGGTCCGCAGCTCCACCGTGCTGCAGGGCGTCTCCCGGGCACTGCCCGCACGGGCCGACACCTGGTTCGCGGACTTCTCCTCCGTCCTCGCGCAGAACGGCTTCCCGCAGGTCTTCAGCCCGTTCTCCAACGAGCAGATCCCCGAAGTCCAGCCGCCCGACCCGGCGCTGGCGAACAGCCCGGTCGCCACCCGTGCCAAGGGCTCCATCGTGAAGGTGATGGGCACCGCCACCGACTGCGGCAAGGTTCTGGAGGGCACCGGCTTCGTCTTCGCCGAGCGCCGCGTCATGACCAACGCCCATGTCGTGGGCGGCGTCGACGAGCCCACGGTGCAGATAGGCGGCGAGGGCAGGAAGTACGACGCGACGGTCGTCCTCTACGACTGGCGGCGCGACATCGCCGTACTGGACGTGCCGGAGCTGAACGCACCCGCGCTGCGGTTCACCGACGAGGACGCGGCCCGCGACGACAGCGCGATCGTCGCGGGCTTCCCGGAGAACGGGGCGTACGACGTCCGAGCCGCGCGCGTGCGCGGGCGCATCACGGCCAACGGCCCGGACATCTACCACCGCGACACCGTCCGCCGCGACGTCTACTCGCTGTTCGCGACCGTCCGTCAGGGCAACTCCGGCGGCCCGCTGCTGACGCCCGAGGGCGAGGTCTACGGCGTGGTCTTCGCCAAGTCCCTCGACGACGCCGAGACCGGGTACGCGCTCACCGTGGACGAGATCCGTGAGGACATCGCCAAGGGCCGCACCGCGAACCAGCAGGTGGACAGCGACAGCTGCGCTCTCTAGGAACGGGCCCCGGGCGCGGGTCGCGCGGGCGTCAGCTCGGTCAGCTCACGCCGCGTGGATGGCGCAGGCGCACGGAGACCCAGCGGGCCCGGCGGCGCAGGATGCGCGGAATGCCCACCCGTAGGTCCGCACCCGCCAGTTGCGGGGTGCCTCCTCGTCGGTGGGTGCTGCTCATGCCGCTCGTGGAGCGGCCGTCGCGTGCTACGTCACTGTAGTCGTGCGTCCAGCCCATAACCGGACGTGTGCCCCCGCCCCAAGGTCGATAACCGTTCTCAAGGCCCCCAATTGGCCTATGCGCCGGGCAAGTGGCCGTTCATAGGACAAGCGTTCCGGTTCGAACACCAGGAGCGTTCGTTCGGTCACCGATCGGGTTCGGGATCCTTCAGCCAATTGATCAGTTCGGTGGAGAACGCGACCGGGTCCTCTTCATGCGGGAAGTGCCCGAGACCGTCGAACAGCCGCCAGCGGTAGGGCGCTTCGACGTACTGCCCGGACCCGGCCGCGCTCCGCGTCCGCATCACGGGGTCCAGCGAACCGTGCAGATGCAGGGTCGGCACGCGCACCGGCCGCTTCATACGGCGGTAGAACTGGATGCCGTCCGGGCGCGCCAGGGAGCGCACCATCCAGCGGTACGGCTCGACGGAGCAGTGTGCCGTGGAGGGGATGCACATGGCCCGGCGGTAGATCTCCACCGCCTCGTCGTCCAGGGGGCGCGGCCCCGACCAGTCGTGGATCAGCCGGCCGACCAGCGCGCCGTCGTCCTCGGTCAGTTGGCGCTCCGGGATCCAGGGGCGCTGGAAGCCCCAGATGTAGGACCCCGCCCGGGTCTGACGGACGTCTCCGAGCATCGCCGAGCGCCAGCGCCGGGGATGCGGCATGGAGGAGACCGCGAGCCGCCGCACGAGCTTGGGCCGCATCGCGGCGGCCGTCCAGGCCAGGTAGCCGCCCAGGTCGTGGCCGACCAGCGCGGCGTCCGGTTCGCCGAGCGAGCGGACCACGCCGGTGATGTCGAGGGCGAGGCCGGCGGGGTCGTAGCCGCGCGGGGTGCGGTCGCTGCCGCCGACGCCGCGCAGGTCCATGGCGACGGCGCGGAAACCGGCGTCCGCGAGTGCCACCAGCTGGTGCCGCCAGGTCCACCAGAACTGGGGAAAGCCGTGCAGCAGGAGTACCAGCGGCCCGTCACCCAGTTCGGCGATGTGGAAGCGGGCGCCGTTGGCGGCGACGTCCCGGTGCGTCACCTCGTGCCCGCCCGGGATGTCGTGCCGTACGACCGAGGTGGGTTGTTGCGCCGATGGGAATGGTCCCGAGGGGTGCCCAGAGGAGGCGTGCCCCGAGGAGTTGTGCCCCGTGGAGGAGCGCCCCGAAGGGGACTGTTCCGAGGGGGACTGTTCCGAAGGGGTGGAGGAGCCCGTCATGAGGACGAGCGTGCCACAGCCTCGATGGCTTCGGGGGACCGGTCCGCGGGCAGTTCCGGCCGCGGATGCGGCTTGGCGTTCTGCAGGACGCCCGCCGACTGCTTCACGGACGCGGCGACCTTCTGCGGGCCCTTGCCCTTCTTGGCCTTCTTCGCGAAGACGATGCCGATCAGCGCGAGGAGGGCCGCGAGGAGGACGTTCGCCGCGAAGGACAGCAGGAAGCAGACCGCCAGGTTCCACTCGCTCCAGGTCCGGATGGCGTAGGCCAGCGCGAAGCTCAGCATCGGCAGCGAGAACAGGAGAACGGCCCCGGCCAGCGAGAACGCGCCGCCGCTCGTCGCCCCGCGCTTGACGTCCTGCCTCAGCTGCGCCTTGGCCAGGGCGATCTCGTCGTGCACGAGCGCCGACATTTCGGTGGTCGCCGAGGCGAACAGCTGTCCGATGCTGCGTTCGGTGCCGACCGGGCTGCCGTCGGGTGCGCTCATCGCGGTCTCCCTCTTCTCCTGGCTCATCTGCGTACGGTTCCGTGGCTGTCGTGCGCCGCCCGCCAACTGCGGCCCCGACCGCGTACGGTCCGTCTTCTGTACCGTCTCGTCAGATCATGCCGGACGGTCGCCCTCATCGCCTGCCCCGCCGGTCACTTCGGCAAGCCCGTGGCGTTCCTGGGTCTTCTCCTGGGCGAGCCGACGGTGCTCGGCGGCCTTCTTCTCGAGGATGGCGGCCATGCGCAGGTGGTACGCCGGGTCGTCCTCCTCGTAGATGTCCGGGATGCCGCTGAGATCCTCGTCGCGCTCCTCGGCCTCGGTCATGCGCCGGTACTTGGCGTTCCGTACCTTCAGCAGCACCGTGGCCAGGAGCGCCGCTATCAGGGAGCCGGTCAGGACGGCGGCCTTGACCTGGCCGGTCATCGCCGTGTCGCCCTCGAAGGCCAGCTCGCCGATGAGCAGCGAGACGGTGAACCCGATGCCGGCCAGGGCCGCCACCGCGAACACGTCGGCCCATTCCAGTTCGTCGCTGAGCGAGGCCCGCGTGAAGCGCGCCGTCAGCCAGGTGCCGCCGAAGATGCCCAGTGTCTTGCCGGCCACGAGCCCGAGCACGACACCGAGGGTCTCCGGCTTGGTGAACACGTCGCCGAGCGCGCCGCCCGAGATCGCGACACCCGCGCTGAACAGCGCGAACAGCGGTACGGCCAGGCCCGCCGACAGGGGGCGCACGAGGTGCTCGATGTGCTGGCCGGGGGAGTGCTGCTCGCCCTCGCGGGTGTGGCAGCGCAGCATCAGGCCTATCGCGACGCCGGCGATGGTGGCGTGGATGCCGCTGTTGTACATCAGCCCCCAGATCACGAGGCCGAGCGGGACGTACACGTACCAGCCGCGTACGTCCTTGCGGAGCAGCAGCCAGAAGACGGCGAGACCGACGACCGCGCCGCCGAGCGCGGCGAAGTTGAGGCTGTCGGTGAAGAACACCGCGATGATCAGGATCGCGAACAGGTCGTCGACCACGGCGAGCGTCAGCAGGAAGGCGCGCAGGGCGCTCGGCAGGGACGTACCGATGACGGCGAGCACCGCGAGCGCGAACGCGATGTCGGTGGCGGTGGGCACGGCCCAGCCCGCCAGCGAGCCGCCGCCCGCGGTGGCGGTGACGGTGTAGACGAGCGCCGGTACGGCCATGCCGCACAGCGCCGCCACCACGGGGAGTGCGGCGGCCTTCGGGTCCTTCAGGTCACCGGCGACCAGCTCGCGTTTGAGCTCGATACCGGCGACGAAGAAGAAGATCGCCAGCAGTCCGTCGGCGGCCCAGTGCGCGACCGACAGGTCCAGGCCGAGGGCCTCGGGACCGAAGTGGAAGTGGCTGACGCTCTCGTAGCTGTCGCTCAGCGCCGGTATGTTCGCCCACACCAGCGCGGCGACCGCGGCGATGAGCAGCAGGACGCCGCCGACCGTCTCGGTGCGCAGGGCCTCCGCGACGTAGTTCCGCTCCGGGAGGGACAGGCGTCCGAAGGCTTTGCGGGGGGTGCGGGGCGCGGTCACAGGGAGAACCTCCGGTTGATGGGCAGCACGAAACGCTTGCCGACCAGACTTCCCGGCACACCATGAGAATCTTCGAGGGGACTTACTTCGAGGATCTTGTTGAGTCTCTTACGCGTTCCTTAGCCTACCTAAACTGCGGCGGGGGTGCCGGGTGATCTCCGTGACGGTGCGTAACGGGCCATTTCGCACGAAAAGGGCACCCGGCGGGGTTCTCGCCGGGTGCCCTCGGAGCGGGCGGTTCAGTCCTCGCTGGACGCCGCCGGGAGCTTCGTCTGGATGAGGTCCATGACGGTGGAGTCGGTCAGGGTGGTCACGTCGCCGAGCTGCCGGTTTTCCGCCACGTCGCGCAGCAGGCGGCGCATGATCTTGCCGGAGCGGGTCTTCGGCAGCTCCGCCACCGGCAGGATCCGCTTGGGCTTGGCGATCGGGCCGAGGGTGGCGCCGACGTGATTGCGCAGGTCGGCGACCAGGGTCTCGGTCTCCGCCGCCGAGCCGCGCAGGATCACGAAGGCCACGATGGCCTGCCCGGTCGTCTCGTCCGCCGCGCCGACCACGGCCGCCTCGGCGACCGACGGGTGGGAGACGAGGGCCGACTCGACCTCGGTGGTGGAGATGTTGTGCCCGGAGACGAGCATCACGTCGTCCACGCGGCCCAGCAGCCAGATGTCGCCGTCGTCGTCCTTCTTGGCACCGTCGCCGGCGAAGTACTTGCCCTCGAAGCGCGACCAGTACGTGTCGATGAACCGCTGGTCGTCACCCCAGATGGTGCGCAGCATCGACGGCCACGGCTCGGTGAGGACCAGGTAGCCGCCACCGCCGTTCGGCACCTCGTTGGCCTCGTCGTCGACGACGGTGGCGCTGATGCCGGGCAGCGCGCGCTGGGCGGAGCCCGGCTTGGCCTCCGTGACGCCGGGCAGCGGCGTGATCATCATCGCGCCGGTCTCGGTCTGCCACCAGGTGTCGACGACCGGGGTCGCGTCGGCGCCGATGTTCTTGCGGTACCAGACCCAGGCCTCGGGGTTGATCGGCTCGCCGACCGAGCCGAGGACGCGCAGGGACGACAGGTCGAACTTCGCGGGGATGTCGTCGCCCCACTTCATGAACGTCCGGATCGCGGTGGGCGCGGTGTAGAGGATGGAGACCTTGTACTTCTGCACGATCTCCCAGAACCGCCCCTGGTGCGGGGTGTCCGGGGTGCCCTCGTACATGACCTGCGTCGCGCCGTTGGCGAGCGGGCCGTAGACGATGTACGAGTGCCCGGTGACCCAGCCGACGTCGGCGGTGCACCAGAAGACGTCGGTCTCCGGCTTGAGGTCGAAGACCGCCCAGTGCGTGTACGCCGTCTGCGTGAGGTAGCCGCCGGAGGTGTGCAGGATGCCCTTGGGCTTACCCGTCGTACCGGACGTGTACAGGATGAACAGCGGGTGCTCCGCCTCGAACGCCTCCGGCGTGTGCTCGGCGGACTGCCGGTCGACGGTCTCGTGCCACCACTTGTCCCGGGAGTCGTCCCAGGCGACGTCCTGGCCGGTGCGGCGGACGACGAGCACGTGCTCGACGGTGCCGGCGCGCTCGGCGGCCTCGTCGACGGCCGGCTTGAGCGCGGACGGCTTGCCGCGTCGGTAACCGCCGTCGGCGGTGATGACGACGCGGGCGTCGGCGTCCTGGATGCGGGTCGCGAGGGCGTCCGAGGAGAAGCCGCCGAAGACGACCGAGTGGGCGGCGCCGATCCGGGCGCAGGCCAGCATCGCGATCGCCGTCTCGGGGATCATCGGCATGTAGACGGCGACCCGGTCGCCCTTCCGCACGCCCAGCTCCAGCAGGGCGTTGGCGGCCTTGGAGACCTCGTCCTTGAGCTGGGCGTAGGTGATGGCGCGGCTGTCGCCGGACTCGCCCTCGAAGTGGATGGCGACCCGGTCGCCGTTCCCGGCCTCCACGTGCCGGTCCACGCAGTTGTAGGCGACGTTGAGCTTGCCGTCCTTGAACCACTTGGCGAACGGCGGGTTCGACCAGTCCAGGGTCTCGGTCGGCTCCTCGGCCCAGGTCAGCCGACGGGCCTGCTCGGCCCAGAAGCCGAGCCGGTCGGCCTTGGCCTGTTCGTACGCCTCCGCCGTGACGTTGGCGTTCGCGGCCAGGTCGGCGGGGGGCGCGAACCTGCGCTCTTCCTTGAGCAGGTTGGCCAAGGATTCGTTGCTCACGACATCTCCCATTCTCAGGGTTGTCCGTTGTGTCCCAGGCCACAGCTCATCAGACCCGGGGGGCCGGTGACAAGGGTCGACGGGCAATTGGTTTAGACCTGTCTGGCGCGCTCGCCTGTCTTCGTGGCCAGTGGTCATCCGTACCCACGGACGCCGACGGCGCGGGGTTCAGGGTCTGTAACACCCCTCACACTCCCCGCGCCTCGGCTCGCCGTGTCGCTCAGGCGGTCAGGTCGGTCTCCAGCACCAGCTCGAACACCCCGTCCCCGGCGTCCTCGGACAGCAGGTACGCCTGGGCCTCGCCCACGTGGAAGTACATGCCGTGCAGCTCCAGGTCGCCCGCGCGCAGTGCCCGGGACACCGCGTCGTGGGCGCGCAGGTGCTCCAACTGCTGGACCACGTTGGCCAGGCAGAGCTGCTCGGCCGCGTCGGCGGGCAGGCGTCCGGCCAGGCGGGGCCGGGACGTCTCGTCCCCGGACATGCGCTCCAGGCTCGGCCGCCCGTGCCGCAGCCACCGCTTGAGCGGGGTCTGCGCGCCCCCGGGCTCGGCGTTGAGCAGCGCCTGCATGGCCCCGCAACCGGAGTGCCCGCACACCGTGATGGATCGCACCTTCAGGACGTCCACCGCGTACTCGATCGCGGCGGCCACCGAGTCGTCGCCGCTCTCCTCGCCGGGCAGCGGCACGAGATTGCCCACGTTGCGCACGACGAAGAGGTCACCGGGGCCGCTGGAGGTGATCATCGACGTGACCACCCGGGAGTCGGCGCAGGTCAGGAACAGCTGGGAGGGCTGTTGTCCCTCGCGAGCCAGCCGGGCCAGCTCACCGCGCACCAGCGGGGCGGTGTTGCGCTGGAACGCGCTGATGCCACGGGCCAGTTCCCGCCCGCTGGGTCCGTTGGGGCTGCTCGGTCTGCTGGGCGCGTCGGCCGTGCGGGTCCTGCCGGGCGCGTCGCCGGTGCCGGGCGCGTCGAGCTGTCCGTTGGCTCCGTTGGCTCCATTGGCCTCGTTGGTTCCGCGCGGACCGGTCGCCGCGTCGGCGTTCGCGCCGGAGTCGTCCCGCCGGTCCGTGCCGGGCGGGGGCGCCGACTGCGGGGGTGTCGGCCGCGGGGGCTCGCACTGGTGGTTGCGCCAGGGTGTCCAGGGACGGCAGCGGCAGCCGTCCAGGTCGGCCGGCTCGGAGATACGGGTGCCGGGCCGACGGCCGGTGATGTCGACGGAGCCGCCCTGCGCGGTGTGCGTCCGCTGCCAGTCCTGCAACGTCTCGTACGCCGCGTGGTCCATGAACGAACCGTCCAACGCCACGACGGCGTCCGCCCCTTGGGGAACGTGGTGCAGGACCCGGCTGAGCCTCGGCACCGCGAGGAACGTCAACTGGCCCCGGACATGTACGTGATGGACTCCTTCTGTCTCGTCGTGCGTGATCCGGGTGCGGGTCAGGCGGTGCAGGGCGACGCCGACGGCCACGGCGATGCCCAGCGCGACGCCCTCCAGGACCCCGAGGAACACCACGCCGCAGGTGGTGACCGCGTAGACCAGCACCTCACGGTGGCGGGTCACCGTGCGGATGTGGTTCAGCGACACCATCTTGAGGCCGACGGCCATGACCAGGGAGGCGAGCGAGGCGAGCGGGATGAGCTCCAGGGCCGGGACCATCAGCAGTGTGGCGATCACTACGAGAACGCCGTGCAGCATCGTGGAGTTCCGGCTGATGGCGCCCGCGGCCACATTCGCGGAACTGCGCACGGCCACACCGGCGATGGGCAGTCCGCCGAGCGACCCGGAGACGATGTTGGCGGCGCCCTGCCCGAGCAGCTCGCGGTCGAGGTCGGAGCGCTTGACGCGGCCGGTCAGACCGGGCCGGGCGGCGGCCAGTTTGTCCACGGCGACCGCACCGAGCAGGGACTGCACACTGCACACCAGCGTGGTGGTGAGGACGGCCGCGATGAGTCCGAGCACCGGCCCCTCGGGCAGCGAGGCCAAGGCGTGGCTGCTCCAGGACGGCAGGTCGACCTTGGGCAGGCGGAGCCCGGCGAAGGCCGCGACCGCGGTGGCGCCGGCGACGGCGATCAGGGCGGCGGGGAGCTTGCCCAGAAGCCGCCCGGCCCGGCCGGGGAGGCGCGGCCAGAGCAGCAGCAGGGTCAGGGTCAGCACGCTCACCGCCACGTCGGCGGGGCGCAGGTTCGCCAACTGGGCGGGCAGCGCGACCAGGTTGTCGGGCACGGAACTCTGCGGGGTGCCGCCGAGGACGATGTGCAACTGGGCGACGGCGATGGTGACGCCGATGCCGGCGAGCATGCCGTGCACGATGGCGGGGCTGACGGCGAGCGCGGAGCGTGCCACGCGCAGACAGCCGAGGCCCAGCTGGGCGAGACCGGCGAGCACCGTGATGGCACAGGTCGTACGCCATCCGTAGCGCACGATGAGGTCGGCGGTGACCACGGTGAGCCCGGCGGCGGGGCCGCTGACCTGGAGTGGGCAGCCGCCGAGCCGGCCGGCGACGATCCCGCCCACGGCGGCGGCGACGAGGCCGGCCTGGAGGGGGGCGCCGGTGGCGAGGGCGATGCCCAGGGAGAGGGGCAGGGCGATCAGGAAGACGGCGATCGAGGCCGACAGGTCGGCACCGGCGACGCGGAAGCGTCGGGGGCCGCCGGGTGGCGGGCTGTGCGGTGGATGGACGTGTTCGGTACGGGCCGAATCGGCACGGGCGGGGACGCAGGCAGACATGTTTTCCCGTCTCCTCCGGGGCTGCGCGGTCGCGGTCATGGTCGGTCCCCCGCTGGACGGGGGCGGTTCGCGGCCGTGGGTCACGGCGTACAGCGGCGGGATGCCCGAGCGCTCGGTTGTTGCGCTCTGTAAACAGATCGTAATTCAGAGTAAAGAAGAGGCATAGACTTTTCGCGCAAATGGAGTAATGGGCCGCTCAAGCAGGTGAATCGAGCTTTTCATCGGCTTGTCGTACTAATTCCTTCTCGCATTCGTGCCACCTTGACGGCGCTGACGGCACGTCCCGGCTCAGCACCCGACATCGCCCTCGTCGGCGTTGGCCCGAGAGAAGGAAGAAGGTGGGCGGAACATGGCCGCCACCCGCAGGATCGCCGCGCGCACCGCGATCGCCGTCGCGGTCTGCGCCGCGTCGCTCGCCGGTTGCGCGATCGGCAGCGGTAACGGTTCCGGTGAAGGGACGCAGGGTCCGCAGAAGGAGAAGAAGGGGAAAGCGGCGCCGGCGCCCAAGAATGCGGTCCGGCTCATCGGCGACGGTTCCACCGCGTACACCGGAGCCCAGCCGCACCTGCCCCGCCCCGAGCGCCTCAAGCCCGGCCAGAAGCCCCCGCAGTTCGTGGTGTTCTCCTGGGACGGCGCGGGCGAGGACAGCCAGAGACTGTTCTCCCACTTCCGTGAAGTGGCCAAGGAGAACAACGCGACGATGACGTACTTCCTGAGCGGCGTGTACATGCTGCCGAAGGAGAAGCGGGACCTGTACCGGCCGCCGCAGCACTCCCCGGGCCGCTCCGACATCGGCTTCAACGACGAGCAGGGCATCGCCGACACCGTCAAGCAGCTGCGGCTGGCGTGGCTGGAGGGCAACGAGATCGGCACCCACTTCAACGGCCACTTCTGCGGACCCGGCGGCGGGGTCGGCGAGTGGTCCGTCGAGGAGTGGAAGGACGAGATCAGCCAGGCCAAGCAGTTCGTGAAGACCTGGAAGACCAACACCGGGGCGAAGAACGCGGCACCCCTGCCCTTCGACTACGACAAGGAGCTGATCGGCGCCCGCACCCCGTGCCTGGAGGGCCAGAAGAACTTCGTGCGGGCCGCCGCCGAGATGGGCTTCCGCTACGACAGCAGCGGCGTGAACAACCAGGTCTGGCCGAAGAAGAAACAGGAGTTGTGGGACCTGTCGATGCAGCTCGTGCCCTTCCCCGGACACACCTTCGAGCAGCTCACCATGGACTACAACTTCATGGTCAACCAGTCGGGCACCACCACCCAGGGCGACCCCGCCAAGCACGAGTTCTGGGGCGACCAGATGCGCGACGGCCTGCTCCAGGGCTTCCAGCGGGCCTACGACGGCAACCGTGCACCTCTGATCATCGGCAACCACTTCGAGTCCTGGAACGGCGGCACCTACATGCGTGCCATCGAGGAGGTCATCGAGGGGGTGTGCACCAAGGACGACGTGCGCTGCGTCTCCTTCCGGCAGCTCGCGGACTGGCTGGACGCCCAGGACCCGAAGGTCCTGAAGAAGCTGCGCACCCTGGACGTCGGTGAGGCCCCGAAGAAGGGCTGGGCGTCCTTCCTCTCGGCCGCCCCCGCACCGGCGCCGAAGGGCGTGCCCGGGGCGCCGGCCGTCAAGCGGTAGCCCAGGCGGCGTGACGGCGAGGGCGCCGTCACGCCGGGGCGACGACTCCCTCGCCGAGGACGAACCCGGGGTCGACCTGCGCCGCCAGGTCGGCCCCGGTGCGCTCGTTGCCCCAGCTGCGGGCGTTCTTCACGTGGAAGTGGACCATCTGGCGCGTGTAGCGCTCCCGGTCGCGCAGCTCGTACGTCGCGTCGACGGCCGTGTGCAGGACGCCGAGCGCACGGCGGTTGGCGTCCTCCAGGAGCTCGAACAGAGGTGGCCGGCCCTTCTCCATGGCGCGCACCCAGTCCGAGTGCCCGACGGTCACCAGCAGGTCGTCGCCCACCTCTTCACGGAGGAAGTCGAGGTCGTCCGGCCCCTGCACCTTGTTGCCGACGACCTTCAGGGCGATGCCGAAGTCGCGGGCGTACTCCTTGTACTGGCGGTAGACGGAAACCCCCTTCCGGGTCGGTTCGGCGACGAGGAACGTGATGTCGAAGCGGGTGAACATGCCGGAGGCGAACGAGTCCGAGCCGGCGGTCATGTCGACCACGACGTACTCGTCACGGCCGTCCACCAAATGGTTCAGGCACAGCTCCACCGCTCCCGTCTTGGAGTGATAGCAGGCGACGCCCAGGTCGGCGTCCGTGAAGGGCCCCGTGACCATCAAACGGACGGCCCCGCCGTCCAGTTCCACCGGCCGGGCGCAGGCGTCGTAGACCGGGTTGTCCTCGCGTACCCGCAGCAGGCGGGAGCCCTCGCCGGGCGGGGTGGTTTTGATCATTTTCTCGGCGGAGGCGATGCGCGGGTTGGTGCCGCGCAGGTAGTCCTTGATCAGCGGGAGGTGCTCGCCCATCGCGGGCAGCCCGGTCGCCTCCGCCTCGTCGAGCCCCAGCGCGGTACCCAGGTGCTGGTTGATGTCGGCGTCGATCGCGACGACGGGTGCCCCGGTGGCGGCGAGATGACGGACGAACAGGGAGGACAGGGTGGTCTTGCCGCTGCCGCCCTTCCCGACGAAAGCAATTTTCATGTTCACCAAGAGTAGTAGCGCGGTAGCTGTAGGTCGCACGAGAGTCCGTGGCTACGTGAAGAAGACCACTCGTTCGTGGGGTGTGGCGCCGGGATGCGTAGGGTCGTACTCATGAGTACGACAGGCGCGACCGCCGATCCGCTCGCGGCCCTGGGCGCACTGCCCGGCGTGGCCGAGTCCGTGGAGTCCGTACGCAAGGCCGTGGACCGGGTCTACGGCCACCGGGTCATGCGGCGCCGCAGCAACGAGATCACCTCCGAGGCGGCCCTGCGCGGCGCCCGGGGCTCGGCGGCGCTGTCCGGGGCGGACTGGGCCCTGGAGGAGGTGCGCAGGCGGACCGATTTCAGTGGCGACGACGAGGCGCGTGCGGTGGGTGCGGCCCTGCGGCTGACCGCCGAGGCGGGCCAGCTGCTGTCCATCTGGCGGCAGTCCCCGCTGCGGGTGCTGGCCCGGCTGCACCTGGTGGCGGCCGCGGACAAGGCCGACCAGGTGGGACGGCCCCGCCAGGCGGGCGAGCCGGTGGACGAACCGCTCGTGGAGCTGCCGCTGCCCGGCGCCGAGGAGGCGCACGGCCGCCTGGACGGCCTGGCCGCGCTGGTCATGGCGGGCGGGTCCGCGCCGGCGCTGGTGACGGCGGCCGTCGTGCACGGCGAACTCATGGCGCTGCGTCCCTTCACGACGCACAACGGCCTGGTCGCGCGCGCGGCCGAGCGCATCGTTCTGATCAACAGCGGTCTGGACCCGAAGTCGGTCTGCCCGGCCGAGGTCGGCCACGCAGAGCTGGGACGCGCGGCCTACTTGGCGGCGCTCGACGGCTACGTCTCCGGAACGCCGGAGGGCATGGCCGCCTGGATCGCCCACTGCGGCAGGGCGGTCGAACTGGGCGCGCGCGAGTCGACGGCGGTGTGCGAGGCGCTCCAGCGCGGGGCGGCGTAGGCGAGGACGCGACAGAGGCGGTCGGGAGGGGCGGTCGGGAGGCGCTCAAGAAGCGCACGAGAGCCGTACGAGAGGCACGCGAGACGGAAAAATGCGGCGGTACGACTGCTCGTACCGCCGCTGGCACGACCACCGGGATACCAGGCGTCCTCGATGTGTTGCCCATCAGGTCGGGAGCTTTGCCCGTCACCTGGTGCGGCTGGCCCGTAATCGACGGGTCGACGTCGCGTGGGTGCCCGATGTTCATGCTCGGTCCGTGGGGCCAAATGCGTTCTTAAGGTGATCCTTTCGGATGTCCCTGGTCTCGCGGGCCGTTGACTCCTTTGTACTCCTGCCCCGAAGCAAGCGGAAGTGCCGACCGCACTTCTTTACTTTTGCGCTCATACGCGGGTGAAAGGGTGGATCCGGTTCAGCGGTTCAGGCCGCTGCGGACCGCCGTCGGCTCGCGTACCAGACGAGGCCTGCGGTGGCCGCGGCGGCGCCTATCGCGGCGGCTGCGACGAGCGCCGGACGCGGGGGCACCGAGAAACCACGGATCCGTTGCTTGAGCCGCACCGGACGGTGGAAATCGAGAATCGGCCACTCGCGCGCGAGAGCCTCGCGGCGCAGAGCCCGGTCCGGGTTCACCGCGTGGGGATGTCCGACGGACTCCAGCATCGGCAGGTCGGTCGCCGAGTCGCTGTAGGCGTAGCAGCGGGCCAGGTCGTACCCCTCGGACTTGGCCAGCTCCTGGATCGCCTCCGCCTTGGTCGGGCCGTACGCGTAGTACTCCACCTCTCCCGTGAAACAGCCGTCGTCGCCCACGATCATGCGGGTCGCCACCACCCGGTCCGCGCCGAGCAGCTCACCGATCGGCTCGACGACCTCGGCGCCCGACGTGGAGACGATCACGACGTCGCGGCCGGCGGTGTGGTGCTCCTCGATCAGGGAGGCGGCCTCGTCGTAGATGATCGGGTCGATCAGGTCGTGCAGGGTCTCGGCGACGAGTTCCTTGACCAACTGGACGTTCCAGCCGCGGCACAGCGCGGAGAGATACTCGCGCATCCGCTCCATCTGGTCGTGGTCGGCTCCGCCCGCGAGGAAGACGAACTGGGCATATGCGGTACGCAACACTGCCCTGCGGTTGATCAGCCCGCCTTGGTAGAACGACTTGCTGAACGTGAGCGTGCTCGACTTCGCAATGACCGTCTTGTCCAGGTCAAAGAAGGCGGCTGTGCGGGGCAAGGAGTGCCGCAAGGAGTGGGGCAAGGAGTGGTTTTCCACGACCCCGAGCATAGGCGCAGCCCATTCGGCGTAAGGTGGGGCGCGTGGGTTTGCCTGAGATGGCTCTCGGGTACACCATGGAAGTCACGGATCGTTCGCGACCGTGCTAACCCGGTCCGACTCCTCCCCCCCCGAGTCGGCCGTGGAGACGACCCCCGCTCTCCCCCCCGGCGGGGGTCGTCGCATGTCCGGGTGGGTTTTTCCTCACTTCCAGCCCCCGGTTTCGGGGTGTGGTGGCGCGGATGCGCGTGACATGTCATGTGCATGGTCTGCTACGCACGGTAGTCGTCGGACTGCTCTGCGGGAGTCGTACACGGGGTGGGGCGGTGTGCGTCGGGCTCACCGGTTTGAGTGACGCGATATTCACAATCGTTGAGTTGTCCACAGTTTTTGACCAAGATCCACACGATTTTCCGGATCGCTGCACCGTGATTCCCATGCGTCCGGGCCGCACCGACTTCCACGGCCGGTTCCGTTTGCCGGATGCGTATGGCGGGTTCGACCGGTGTTCAAGCCGACGCGCAAGTCGGTGTCCAAGTCGGGTGTTCACGTCGGCCGTTCACGTGGGGACCGTTTGCCGGTTCTTCACACGGTTGGGAATCGCGGGGCCGCAAGGGCTGCGCGAGGTCACAGAAGTCGGACGCGACCGCGGGAGTCGCGGCGAAGGGGGAGACAAGCCATGACCGGAACCATCACCCAGGATCCGCCGCCCGCCGCCGGAGGGCGGCAGAGCGGACCATTGATCGTCACCGAGGACAACGAACTCCTCGACGACCTGCTGCGCCTGTGCGCGGCGGCCGGCGCCACGCCCGAAGTGCACCACTCGGTGCCCGCGGCGCCCTCTGCCTCCGCACTGCGGGGTGGCTGGGAAACCGCGCCGCTCGTGCTCGTCGGCGACGACGCCGCGCGACGTGTACGCGGGGCCGTACGGAGACGAGGAGTGGTCCTCGTGGGCCGTGACCAGGACGACTCGGGGGTCTGGCAGCGGGCCGTCGAGATCGGCGCCGACCACGTCCTGATGCTGCCCGACGGCGAGCAGTGGCTGGTCGACCGCATCGCCGACGTCGCCGAGGGAGTCGGCCGGCCCGCTCTCACCGTCGGCGTCATCGGCGGCCGAGGCGGCGCCGGAGCGTCCACGCTGGCCTGCGCACTCGCCGTCAGCTCCGCACGAGAGGGGCTGCGCAGCCTTCTGGTGGACGCCGACCCGCTGGGCGGCGGACTCGACGTGCTCCTCGGCGGTGAGACGGCCGAGGGGCTCAGGTGGCCCGCGTTCGCGGCCTCGCGGGGGCGGGTCGGCGGCGGCGCCCTGGAGGAGTCGCTGCCCGAGCTGCACTCGCTGCGGGTGCTCAGCTGGGACCGGGGGGACCGCGTCACGGTGCCGCCCCAGGCCGTACGGGCGGTGCTCGCGGCGGCCAGGCGCCGCGGCGGCACGGTCGTCGTCGACTTGCCGCGCCGGATCGACGACGGCGTCGCCGAGGTCCTCGCCCAACTCGACGTCGGCCTCCTCGTCGTCCCGGCCGAACTGCGGGCCGTCGCGGCGGCCGGCCGGGTGGCCGCCGCGGTCGGCATGGTCCTGCGCGACCTCCGGGTCGCGGTGCGCGGGCCGTACGGCTCCGGACTCGACGACCGCGAGGTGGCCCGGCTGCTCGGGCTGCCCCTGGCCGGCGAGGTGCCCGTCGAGTCCGGGCTCCTGCGCGCCACCGAGAGCAGGCGTCCCCCGGGCGCGTCCGCACGCGGGCCGCTCGCGCGCTTCTGCCGGGAGTTCTGGGAGCGGGCGCTGGTGGAGACGGGAGGGACGCATGAGGGCGCTGACGGGCTCTGAGAGGGCGACTGGTGGCGTGTGGGGCGACGGGGCGAGTGGCGAGAGGCGGGTAGTGGTGGGGGCGGGGGTTTCTGGCGGGGTGCCGGGCGCGGGGTTCGCGGGGCGGGCCTCCGGGGGGTTTGCCGGGCGGGCCTCCGGGCTGTCTGCGGGGCGGGCGCCCGAGGGGCGGTCCGTGGGAGATGGCCGGGGCGGCCGGTCTTCCGGGACTCCCGCGGAGTCGGCTGCGCGGATGGTCCCGGGCTGGGCTACCCGGACGTCTCCTGGAGGGGCTTCCGCTGGGCCCGCGGGGTCGGCCGTTGGACGGTTCCGGCTCCCGGGGGCGGCCTCCGGGCGGACGCCGACGGCGACTTGCGGAAGGGGCCCGGGCCCGGCTGCCGGGATGCTGGACGGCGTCCGGCGGTGGCTTGCCGAGAGCGGGGCGGAACCGACGCCCGCGCGTGTGGCGCAGGCCCTGCGGGAGCAGGGGCGGGTGCTCGGGGACGCCGAGATCCTCGGCGCCGCCGAGCAGCTGAGGTCGGAACTCGTCGGCAGCGGGCCACTGGAACCGCTGCTCGCCGACCCGTCGGTGACCGACGTACTGGTCTCCGCCCCGGATCGGGTCTGGGTGGACCGGGGCGGCGGCCTCGAACTGACGACGGTCTCCTTCCCGGACGCCGGTGCGGTACGGCGGCTCGCGCAGCGCCTCGCCACGGTCGCGGGGCGTCGGCTGGACGACGCCCGGCCGTGGGTGGACGCCCGGCTGCCCGACGGCACCCGGCTGCACGCGGTACTCCCTCCGGTCGCCGTCGGCTGCACGTGTCTGTCCCTACGGGTGGTGCGGCCGCGCGCCTTCACCCTCGACGAACTCGCGGCGGCCGGCACCGTGCCGCCCGGCGGTGACCGCGTACTGCGCGCGCTGCTGGGAGCACGGCTGTCCTTCCTCGTCAGCGGTGGCACCGGCAGCGGCAAGACGACACTGCTGAGCGCGCTGCTCGGGCTCGTCGGACCGGACGAGCGCATCGTGCTCGCCGAGGACTCGGCGGAGCTGCGGCCGGACCATCCGCACGTCGTCCGCCTGGAGACGAGACCCGCCAACCAGGAGGCCGCGGGCCTGGTGACCCTGGAGGACCTGGTGCGGCAGGCGCTGCGCATGCGACCGGACCGGCTGGTCGTCGGCGAGGTGCGAGGACCAGAAGTGGTCCATCTGCTCGCGGCGTTGAACACCGGCCACGAGGGCGGCTGCGGGACGGTACACGCCAACGCCGCCGCCGACGTACCGGCCCGGCTGGAGGCGCTCGGCACGGCCGCGGGCCTCGACCGGGCGGCCCTGCACAGCCAGCTCGCGGCTGCCCTCTCGGTCGTCCTGCACTTGGTACGGGACAGGGCTGGACGGCGCCGGATCGCCGAGGTGCACGTACTGGAGCGCGACCCGTCGGGGCTGGTGCGGACGGTGCCGGCGCTGCGGTGGGGAGCGGAGGCCTTCGTGGCCGAGCGCGGGTGGGAGCGGCTGCGGGAGCTGCTCAGCGGTGACGGGCTCGACATGCGAGCCGCTGGACGGGAGGCGTACAGGTGACGGGGACGGTTGAGCTGTCGACGGGCGTTGCCCTGGTGTGTCTGGGGGCGGCGGCCTGGGCGGCCGGGAGCGGGTGGCACTCCGGGGCCCGGCGCGCGCGGCTGATGCTCGCCGACGGCGTGGCGGTCGGCACCGGGCCACCCACACTGCGCCGGGCGACGGACGGGCTGCGGCGAGTCCGTGGCCGGTTGCGGCCCGAGTGGTGGTCGTTCGCGGCCGGGCTGCTGCTGGCGGTGCTGGGCAACTCGGTGCTGCCGGTCGTCGCGGGGGCGGCCGGGGTGCCGGTGCTGCGGCGGACGCGGCTGGCCGGCCGGGCACGGCGGGCCCGGGAACGCCTGCGGGACGGGGTGATCGCGTTGTGCGGGGCGCTCGCCGGGGAGGTGCGCGCGGGGCGGCAGCCGGGCGAGGCGTTGTTGTGTGCCGCCCACGACTCCGGAGGGCTCGGTGAAGCACAGGCGGCGGTGCTGGCGGCGGCCCGGTTCGGCGGGGACGTCCCGGGGGCGCTCGCGGCGGCGGCGCGGCAGCCGGGCGCCGAGGGGCTGCGAGGGCTGGCGGCGTGCTGGCGGGTCGCCGTGGACCAGGGTGCCGGGCTGGCGGCCGGGCTCGACCGGCTGGAAGGCGCACTGCGTGCCGAACGGGACCAGCGCTCCGACCTGCGAGCCCAGTTGGCGGGCGCTCGCGCCACGGCGGTGATGCTCGCCGGCCTGCCGGCCCTGGGCCTCCTGCTCGGCTTCGCCCTCGGTGCCGACCCGCTGCACGTGCTGCTGCACACCGGACCCGGGCTGGGCTGTCTGCTGGCCGGCGGGGTTCTGGAGGGCCTGGGCGTGTGGTGGGTGACGCGGATCGTGCGTGCGGCGGAGGCGGTGTCGTGAACGGCGAGGTTGTCCACAGGCTGGGGGCAGTGGTGGGGACGGTGCTGGTGGCCGGATGGCTGGCGCGCGCGGTCGGGGCCGCGCGCCGGGAGCGGAAGGTACGCGGACGGCTCACCGCACTGCTGACCCCGCGACCGGCCCGCGCCGTCCCACGACGCGTCGAGGTGCTGGGCGCCGTGCGCGGATGCCTGCCGCTGGTGGGCACGGTGGGCGCCGGCTGGGCCCTGGTCGGGGGTGGAGCCGGAGTCGTGGTGGGGCTCCTGGGCGCGGCGGCGCTGTGGCGATGGCGCTCCCGACGGGCAGCCTCCGGTACGGCCGCTGCGGAGACCGTTGCCGCGGAAGCCGCCCGCCAGATGCCGTTGGCGGCCGATCTGCTGGCCGCGTGCATCGCGGCGGGCGCCGGACCGGTGGCCGCGGCACAGGCGGTGGGCGACGCTCTCGGCGGGCCCGTCGGAGACGCGTTGGGCCGCGGCGCCGCCGAGGTCAGGCTCGGTGGTGAACCGGGCGGTTCCTGGCGGGACTTGGCCGCGATTCCGGGCGCGGGTCCGCTGGCGCGGCTGCTGGAACGGGCCGACGTGTCCGGCCTGCCCGCGGCCGGTCCGGTCGCCCGGCTCGCCGCCCGGGCCCGTGCCGACTGGGGCCGCGCCACGACCGCCCGGGCCCGCCGGGCGGCCGTCATGGTCACCGCGCCGGTGGGGCTGTGCTTCCTGCCCGCGTTCATCGCGGTGGGCGTACTGCCGGTGGTGATCGGGCTCGCGAGCGGGGCGCTGGGAGACGGAGGAGGTGGCGGCTGACGGAACGGCGAGGGCGGGCGGGCGCCGGGCCCGCGAGTGAGTCGACCGACGACGGACGAGCAAGTGGCAACGGGAACGGACCTTACGGGGGTTGCGATGTATCAGGCGGTACGGGCACGGCTGAGTGCCCTGGTGTGCGGAGCAGTACGGGTGGCGCGGCGGGACGCCGGGATGGTCACTTCGGAGTACGCGATGGGGATCGTCGCGGCGGTGGCGTTCGCCGTGGTCCTCTACAAGGTGGTGACGAGCGGCGCGGTCAGCGCGGAGCTGCAGGGCATCGTGAAGCAGGCACTCGATGCGCGGATGTGAGCGGGCAGCGAGGGCGGGAGCCCGCAGAGGCCTCGCCGGTCACTCCGACAGGGGCTTCGTGACGGCGGAGACGGCCGTGGTGCTGCCGGTGCTGGTGGTGTTCGCGATGGCGCTGGTGTACGGGCTGCTCGTGGTGGCCGCTCAGATCCAGTGCGTGGACGCGGCTCGGACGGGCGCCCGCGCGGCGGCCCGTCAGGATCCGGCCGACGCGGTCGTCGAGGTCACGAGAGAGGCGGCGCCGCGCGGGGCGCGGGTCACGGTCAGCCGGGAGGCGGGCCAGGTCCGCGTGACCGTGGTGGCCGAGCCACCGGCGTGGCACGGGCTGCCCTTCGAGGTCCGGGAGGAGGCCGTGGCTTCGGTGGAGCAGACGGCGGGGGCGGGGCCATGAGGGACGGTGTCCTGCTCCGGTCGGAGACCGGCCGATGCGTTGGCGCTGGCGCTGGCGCTGGCGCGGGCGTTGGGTCCGGCGTGGGCTCGGCCACTGGCTTTGGCTGGGACACGGGGGCGGGCTCTGCCACCGAACCCGGATCCGGATCAGGCTCTGCCTCGGACACTGCCTCCGGATCCGGCTCTGCCTCGGACACTGCCTCCGGATCCGGGTGTGGTTCCCGCTTCGGAGGCGGCTCCGACAGAGGGTCCGCAACGGTCTGGAGCGTCGGCGCCGTCGCCGTCCTGTGCCTGGTGTTCGGCATCGTGCTGGCTCTGGGCCAGGCCGTCGTGGCCCGGCATCGCGCGGCCGGCGGTGCCGATTTGGCGGCGCTCGCGGCGGCGGACCACTGGGCACGGGGCGGCCCGGCCGCGTGTGCCAGGGCGGACCAGATCGCGCGGGCCCAGGGGGCGCGACTGGTGCGGTGCGTGCTCACCGGTCAGGTCTCGGACGTGACGGCGGCGTCCGGCCGAGGTCCGTTCGCGGCGGAGGTCCGGGCGAGAGCGGGGCCGGTGACGGACGTACCGGGGGCGGGCGTCTTACCGGCGGGTGTCCGTGGGGAGGTCGCCTCACCGGCGGGCGCCCCGGGGGCGGATGCCCTAGGGCGGCTGCCCCGCTGACCGGTGTCCCGGCGACCGGTGTCCCGCCGAGGGAGCACTTGGCCGAGGTGGCGCCTACCCGGCCTCCGTACCCGCCGCCTTCGTACCGGCGGCGGGGCCCGCCTCCGGTCCGGGGCCCGCCTCCGGTCCGGGGCCTGCCTCCGGTCCCGGGTCCACCTCCGGGCCCGGGCCCGCCTCCGGTCCCGGGTCCACCTCCGGTCCCGGGCCCGCCTCCGGTCCGGGGCCCGCCTCCGGTCCCGCGCCCGCCTCCGGTCCGGGGCCTGCCTCCGGTCCGGGGCCCGCCTCCGTGCCCGCGCCCGTCCCCGCTTCCGCGCTTCGTCCCGCCGCTCCCCGCAACAGCACCGTGAGCAGCCGAACGGCCCCCCGCTTGTGCAGCGGATCGTTGCCGTTGCCGCACTTGGGGGACTGGATGCAGGACGGGCAGCCGGCGTCGCACTCGCAGGAGGCGATGGCCTCCCGGGTGGCCGTGAGCCAGTCGCGGGCCGTGTGGAAGGCGCGCTCGGCGAAACCCGCGCCGCCGGGGTGGCCGTCGTAGACGAAGACCGTCGGCAGCAGCGTGTCCGGGTGCAGGGGGACCGATACGCCGCCGATGTCCCAGCGGTCGCAGGTCGCGAACAGGGGCAGCATGCCGATCGAGGCGTGCTCGGCGGCGTGCAGGGCCCCGCCGAGGATCTCGGGGTTGATCCGGGCCGCGTCCAGCTGGTCCTCGGTGACCGTCCACCACACCGCGCGGGTGCGCAGCGTCCGAGGAGGGAGGTCCAGCTTCGTCTCACCCAGGATCTCGCCGGTGATGAGGCGCCGGCGCAGGAAGGAGACCACTTGGTTGGTGACCTCGACGGAGCCGTAGCACAGGCGTCCGTCGCCCCAGGGGACCTCGATGTCGGTCTCCAGGACCGAGATCGCCGTCGTGTCGCGGGCGACCGTCGAGTAGGCGGGAGTGGCCTCCTCGACCAGCGCGACGGAGTCCTCCAGGTCGAGGGAGCGGACGAGATACGTGCGGCCCTGGTGGAGGTGTACGGCGCCCTCGTGGACCGTGGTGTGGGCGGCGCCGGCGTCCACCGTGCCCAGCAGCCGGCCCGTCCCCGCCTCGACGACCTGGACCGGTCGTCCGCCCTCCCCGCGGATGTCGGTGAGGTCTGCGGCCCTCTCCCGGCGCGTCCAGTGCCAGGCCCGCGTCCGGCGGCGCAGCAGCCTGGCCGCCTCCAGTTGGGGAAGCAACTCCTCGCAGGCGGGGCCGAACAGCGTCAGGTCCTCGTCGGTCAGGGGCAGCTCGGCCGCCGCCGCGCACAGGTGGGGGGCGAGGACGTACGGGTTGTCGGGGTCGAGGACCGTGGACTCCACGGGCTGGTCGAACAGGGCCTCGGGGTGGTGGACGAGGTAGGTGTCCAGCGGATCGTCGCGGGCCACCAGTACCGCGAGGGCCCCCTGCCCGGACCGCCCCGCCCGGCCCGCCTGCTGCCACAGTGACGCCCGGGTGCCCGGGTAGCCGGCGATCACGACGGCGTCCAGGCCGGAGATGTCGAGGCCGAGTTCGAGGGCGTTCGTCGCCGCGAGGCCGAGGAGTTCGCCGGAGTGCAGGGCACGTTCCAGGGCGCGGCGCTCCTCGGGGAGGTAGCCGCCGCGGTACGCCGCCACGCGCCGGGGCAGCGAGCGGTCGACCTCGGCCAGACGTTCCTGGGCGATCACCGAGATCAGCTCGGCGCCGCGCCGGGAGCGTACGAAGGTGATCGAACGCATCCCCTGCACGGTGAGGTCGGTGAGCAGATCGGCGGCCTCGGCGGTGGCCGTGCGGCGGACCGGCGCGCCCTTCTCGCCCTCCATCTCGGTCAGCGGCGGTTCCCAGAGGGCGAACACCAGTTCACCGCGCGGTGAGGCGTCGTCGGCGACCTCGACCACCGGCAGGCCGGTGAGCCGGCGGGCCGCCACCGAGGGCTCCGCCGCGGTGGCGGAGGCGAGCAGGAAGACGGGCGACGCGCCGTAGCGGGCACACAGTCGGCGCAATCTGCGCAGCACCTGGGCGACATGGGAGCCGAAGACGCCCCGGTAGGTGTGGCACTCGTCGACGACGACGTATTTCAGCGACTTCAGGAAGGAGGACCAGCGGGGGTGGGACGGCAGGATGCCGCGGTGCAGCATGTCCGGGTTGGTCAGCACGTAGGTGCCGTACTGGCGGATCCACTCGCGTTCCTCGAACGGCGTGTCGCCGTCGTACACGGCGGTCCGTACGGATGTGCCCAGAGGTTGTGAAAGTTCCTTCACGGACCGGCACTGATCGGCGGCCAGCGCCTTGGTCGGAGCCAGGTAGAGGGCGGTGGCGCCACGCCCGTTGGGGGCCTCGGATCCGTCCAGGAGCGTCGACAGCACCGGCACCAGGTACGCCAGGGACTTGCCCGACGCGGTGCCCGTGGCGACGACCACCGAGTCGCCGTCCAGGGCGTGCTCGGCCACGCGTGCCTGGTGGGCCCAGGGGTGTTCGATGCCCGCGGCCCGCACCGCCGCGAGGACCTCCGGGCGAATCCGGTCCGGCCAGACGGCATGACGGCCCGCACGTGGGGGCAAGTGCTCCGTATGAGTGATGCGCGCAGCCCGGCTCGGTCCCGCGGCGAGCCGGTCCAGGAGCATGCCCGGTTCCGGCCTGGAGCCGGGCTCCGCCGGGGGTCGATCGGGTCGGTGATTCTTGGCCATCGGCACCGAGTCTGTCACCGGCGTGACGGACAATGGGACCAAGGCGTCGTGCACGCCTGCCGGTAAGTGATTGAATGCCATCGCGGCTGGCGAACCGTCCTGGGGGCTTCAAGCCGAGGTGTCCCGAGGGACGACCGCTCGATAGCAAGGTGCTGGAGGATCCGTGGACCTGTCCCTGTCGACCCGTACCGTCGGCGATCGTACGGTCGTCGAGGTCGGTGGCGAAATTGACGTATACACCGCGCCCAAGCTGCGTGAGCAGCTGGTCGAGCTCGTGAACGACGGGAGTTTCCACCTCGTCGTCGACATGGAGGGCGTGGACTTCCTCGACTCCACCGGGCTCGGCGTGCTGGTCGGCGGACTGAAGCGGGTGCGTGCCCATGAGGGCTCGCTGCGCCTGGTCTGCAACCAGGAGCGCATTCTCAAGATCTTCCGTATCACCGGCCTCACCAAGGTGTTCCCCATTCACACCTCGGTCGAGGAAGCGGTGGCGGCCACCGACTGACGACCGGTCCCGGGCCCTTGGGCCCGGGACGGCAGTAGAACAAAGTAGAACAAGGGGGGTCCGGGCTGTCGGCGGCCCGGACCCTCGAAAGCACGCCCGTAGTTCTGAGGGGGATGCATGGCCACCGTTGAACTCCGCTTCAGCGCGCTGCCCGAGCATGTCCGCACCGCCCGTCTGGTGGCGGCGGCGGTGGCACGCAGGGCCGGAGTGGACGAGGCCGTCCTCGACGAGGTCAGGCTCGCCGTCGGCGAGGCCTGTACCCGGGCTGTGGGTCTGCATCAGCACGTCGGCATCACGGCGCCGGTCAAGGTGTCGCTGATCGAGGAGGAGAAGCAGTTCTCCATCGAGGTCGGCGACGAGGCGCCGCACGCGGTACCCGGGGCCGGAGACCCGGGCGCCGTCGACGACGTGGAGGCCGAGGAGGACGAGATGGGTCTCGCTGTCATCAGCGGGCTCGTCGACGACGTGGAGGTCACGGCCGGCGAGGACGGCGGACTGATCCGCATGACCTGGCCGACCGCGCCGGCGGTGCTGCCGCCGGTCTGACACCCACTTCGGCCCCCTGAAGTCACCAGTTTCACCTGTTTCACCCGTTTACCCGTTTCACTCGTCTCACCCGCTTCACTCGTCTCACCCGAAGGGCCCTACCTCGTAGGGCCCTTCGTCATGTGCGGAAGTCCAGGTCCGCGCATACAGTGGTGCCGACCGGGCGTTAAGTGAATTAATTCACGATCAGTCGTGCGGTCAATCGTCCGGTCAATCGCGCGGAAAAGGATCACGATGTTAATGCCGGAAGGGCATTACTACTTCTGGGCCCCTTGTGGTTGACAGGCCAATTCCTTTTGTCGTGCACTGTTTTGATCAGGTTCCGGTACCTACAATCCCGTCCACATCTTGAGCTCAGCCCAAGCGTCAAGGAGGACGAATGGCGGAGCTTTCCACCCCTCATCAGTTGGGCGAAACCTCGACCATCGCAGCCGCCGTGCTGACCGACTCGAACCGCGTCCTGGTGGCGGTCGTCGCGGTCGTCGCGCTGGCCGCGCTGGTGCTCGCGGGTGTCCTGGTGCGCCAGGTACTCGCGGCGGGCGAGGGAACCGACAGCATGAAGAAGATCGCGGCGGCCATCCAGGAAGGCGCGAACGCCTATCTGGCCAGGCAGCTTCGCACGCTCGGCGTATTCGCCGTCGTCGTGTTCTTTCTGCTCATGCTGCTGCCCGCGGACGACTGGAATCAACGGGCCGGACGATCGATCTTCTTCCTGATCGGCGCGGCGTTCTCGGCGGCCACCGGCTATATCGGCATGTGGCTCGCCGTGCGCAGCAATGTGCGCGTCGCCGCGGCGGCGCGGGAAGCGACACCGGCCCCCGGCGAACCGGAAAAGGATCTCACCCTCGTCTCGCACAAAGCTACGAAGATCGCATTTCGCACGGGCGGCGTGGTCGGCATGTTCACGGTGGGGCTCGGCCTGCTGGGCGCCTGCTGCGTGGTGCTGGTGTACGCGGCCGACGCGCCGAAGGTGCTGGAGGGCTTCGGCCTCGGTGCCGCGCTGATCGCGATGTTCATGCGGGTCGGCGGCGGCATCTTCACGAAGGCCGCCGACGTCGGCGCCGACCTGGTCGGCAAGGTCGAGCAGGGCATCCCGGAGGACGATCCGCGCAATGCCGCGACCATCGCCGACAACGTGGGCGACAACGTGGGCGACTGCGCGGGCATGGCGGCCGACCTCTTCGAGTCGTACGCCGTGACCCTGGTGGCCGCGCTGATCCTCGGCAAGGTGGCCTTCGGCGACGCGGGACTCGCGTTCCCGCTGCTGGTGCCGGCGATCGGCGTGATCACGGCGATGATCGGCATCTTCGCGGTGGCGCCCCGGCGGTCCGACCGCAGCGGCATGAGCGCGATCAACCGGGGCTTCTTCATCTCCGCGGTGATCTCGCTGGTGCTGGTGGCGGTGGCCGTCTTCGTCTACCTGCCCGGGAAGTACTCGGAGCTGGACGGCGTCACCGACGCGGCGATCGCCGGCCGGGACGGCGACCCGCGGATCCTCGCCCTCGTCGCGGTGGCGATCGGCATCGTGCTCGCCGCCCTGATCCAGCAGCTCACCGGCTACTTCACCGAGACCACCCGACGTCCCGTCAAGGACATCGGCAAGTCCTCGCTCACGGGCCCCGCCACCGTCGTCCTCGCCGGCATCTCGCTCGGTCTCGAATCCGCCGTCTACACCGCCCTGTTGATCGGCCTCGGCGTCTACGGGGCCTTCCTGCTCGGCGGTACGTCGATCATGCTGGCGCTGTTCGCGGTGGCGCTGGCCGGCACCGGCCTGCTCACCACGGTCGGCGTGATCGTCGCCATGGACACCTTCGGGCCGGTCTCCGACAACGCGCAGGGCATCGCCGAGATGTCCGGCGACGTCGAGGGCGCCGGCGCCCAGGTGCTCACCGACCTGGACGCGGTCGGCAACACCACCAAGGCCATCACCAAGGGCATCGCCATCGCCACCGCCGTCCTCGCGGCGGCGGCCCTGTTCGGGTCGTACCGCGACGCCATCACCACCGGCGCGGCGGACGTGGGCGAGAAACTCAGCGGTGAGGGCGCGCCGATGAGCCTGATGATGGACATCTCACAGCCCAACAACCTGGTCGGCCTCATCGCGGGCGCGGCGGTCGTCTTCCTCTTCTCGGGGCTGGCGATCAACGCGGTGTCGCGGTCTGCCGGGGCGGTGGTCTACGAGGTGCGGCGGCAGTTCCGGGAGCGGCCCGGAATCATGGACTACAGCGAGAAACCGGAGTACGGCAAGGTCGTCGACATTTGCACCCGGGACGCCCTGCGGGAACTCGCCACGCCCGGGCTGCTCGCCGTGATGGCGCCCATCTTCATCGGGTTCACGCTCGGCGTGGGAGCGCTCGGAGCGTTCCTGGCGGGCGCGATCGGCGCGGGCACGCTGATGGCGGTGTTCCTCGCCAACTCCGGTGGTTCCTGGGACAACGCCAAGAAACTCGTCGAGGACGGTCACCACGGCGGCAAGGGCAGCGAGGCCCACGCCGCCACCGTCATCGGCGACACCGTCGGCGACCCGTTCAAGGACACCGCCGGTCCGGCGATCAACCCCTTGCTGAAGGTCATGAACCTGGTCGCGCTGCTCATCGCGCCGGCGGTCATCAAGTTCTCCTACGGCGCCGACAAGAGCATCGGCGTACGGGTCGCGATCGCCGTCGTCGCGTTCCTCGTCATCGCCGCGGCGGTCTACGTGTCCAAGCGGCGCGGAATCGCCATGGGGGACGAGGGCGACGGAGACCGGGAGCCCAAGTCGGCCGATCCGGCGGTGGTTTCGTAGGCCCGAGTCGGAGCGTCGCGGAGGCGCGGGTCAAAAAGGTGGGCGGACGGCGCGTGTTGACGCGTCGTCCGCCCGCGTCGTGCGTGCGTGCGCCCCTCACCGTGAGCCTTCTCTCTCTTGGTGCAAATGGCTGCAATACGGTCTTAATGGATGTTCGTCCTGCGAGTGTCCCCCATCCGGCGTGTATGTTCCGGGGCCGAGAGCCATGGAAGGGACCAATCCGGTGAACAAGAAGCTCGCGGCCGCACTGTCCGGCGGTGCGGTACTGGTACTGGCGCTGACGGGATGCGGCAGCAGCGACGACAACGACAAGCTGGACTCCTGGGCGAAGGACGTCTGCGACGCCGTCCAGCCGCAGGCCAAGAAGATCGAGGCGGCCAACGCGGCGATCCAGAAGGAGACCTCGGACAACAGCACGCCGGCCGAGGTCCAGAAGACCGACGCGAAGGCGTTCCAGGACATGTCCGACGCCTACAAGGCGATGGGCAGCGCCGTCCAGAAGGCCGGGGCGCCGGACGTCGACGGCGGTGAGAAGAAGCAGAAGGACGCGGTCACCGAGCTCAACGGCCTTTCCTCGTCGTACGCCTCCCTGAGGAAGCAGGTGGAGGACCTCGACACGAAGGACCAGGCGAAGTTCGCCGACGGCCTCAAGGACATCGCCACCGAGCTGAACAAGCTCAGCAAGAGCGGCAACGACGCGCTGAAGGCCCTGGAGGAGGGCGATGTCGGCCAGGCGATGGCCAAGCAGGAGAGCTGCAAGTCGGCCTCGGTGACGCCGTCGGCCGCGGCCGGCTGACCTCTGCCGCACGGGGGCGGGGCGGGGGCCGCAGGGCCACAATGGGGGTGTGAGTAACACCAGCCTGTCCCCCCTGCCCTCCGCCGACCGCCCCGACGTCACCGCCCGGCTGCGGGATGCCCTGCTCGGGGCCTCCTTCACCGCCGACGGACTGCTGGAGCTGCTCGGCGCCCCCGCCTACGCGGCGCTGTCGCGCAGCGAGACCGTGCCCGCGCTCCGGGCCACCCGCGGCGACACGCCGCTCGAACTGCTCGTACGGCTGTTCCTGCTCCAGCAACCCGTGCCCCGCGCGCGCGTGGCCGACGTCCTGCCCGTCGACGCCTGCCTGGAGAGCGGGTGGCTCGTCCGCGCGGGCGACGACGAGGTGGCGGCCACCGTGGACGTACGGCCGTACGGCGGGCCCGGCGGCGAGGACTGGTTCATCGTCTCCGACCTGGGCTGCGCGGTCGGCGGCGCCGGTGGCATCGGCAACCGCGCGGAGGGCGTCGTCCTCGGCGTCGGCGGCGCGTCCATGACGCTGGCCGGCCTCACGGTCCGTACGCCCGTCTCCGCCGCCCTGGACCTCGGCACCGGCTCCGGCATCCAGGCGCTGCACGCCGCCCGGCACGCCACGCGCGTGACGGCGACCGACCTCAACCCGCGCGCGCTGCACATCACCGCGCTCACGCTCGCCCTCTCCGGGGCCCCGGCCGCGGAACTGCGCGAGGGCTCGCTCTACGAGCCGATCGAGGACGACGAGACGTACGACCTGATCGTCTCGAACCCGCCGTTCGTGATCTCGCCCGGCGCCCGCCTCACCTACCGCGACGGCGGGATGGGCGGGGACGATCTGTGCCGCTCGCTCGTTCAGCAGACGGGGGAGCGCCTGAACGAGGGCGGGTTCGCGCACTTCCTCGCCAACTGGCAGCACGTGGAGGGGGAGGACTGGACGGACCGGCTGCGCTCCTGGGTGCCGCGCGGTTGTGACGCCTGGATCGTGCAGCGCGAGGTGCAGGACGTCACGCAGTACGCCGAGCTGTGGCTCAGGGACGCGGGCGACCATCGCGCCGACGCGGCCGAGTACCAGGCGCGGTACGACGCGTGGCTGGACGAGTTCGAGACGCGCAAGGTCAAGGCCGTCGGTTTCGGCTGGATCACACTGCGCCGGACCGGGTCCGCCGAGCCCTCGATCACCACCGAGGAGTGGCCGCACCCGATCGAGCAGCCGCTCGGCGAGACCGTGCGCGCGCACTTCGACCGCGTCGACTACCTGCGCGCCCACGACGACGCCGCCCTGCTGGAGGCGCATTTCACACTGGCCGGCGAGGTCGTCCAGGAGCAGGTCGGGCTGCCCGGCGCGGAGGACCCGGAGCACGTCGTTCTGCGCCAGAACCGCGGCATGCGCCGGGCCACCCGGGTCGACACGGTCGGCGCCGGTTTCGCGGGCGTCTGCGACGGCACGATGAGCGCGGGCCGCATCCTGGACGCCATCGCCCAGCTGGTGGGCGAGGACCCGGTGGCGCTGCGCGACCGCACGCCCGCCCAGATCCGGCTGCTGGTGGAGCAGGGCTTCCTCGAACCGGCGTAGAGACGCGTCGAACCGGCGTAGAGACGCTTCGAACCGGTGTAGAGACGCGTCGGCGGCCCCGCGGCGCCCGGATCCACCGCCGCACGGGAAGACGGAAAGTACGGGGGCGCCGTACGGAAAGTACGAGGGCGCCGTACGGAAAGAACGAGGGCGCCGTACGGAAAGAACGAGGGCGCCGTACGGGAAGTACAGGGGTGCCGTACGGGAAGAACGAGCCACGGGCAGCGGCACACCGAGTCCGTCGGCTCCCCGTTCACCTCGGGTTCGCCTGCCCGCCGCCCGCGCGTGCCAGCCTCCCGGAGGCTGAACACTCGCGGGTGGCAGAAAAGGGGCACGGGGACCATGGAAAGTGGGCCGGCGATCTTCGCGGGACTGGTGTTCGCCCTGTTCGGGGCCGGTCTGCTGGTGTGGACCGCGACGCGGGTCCGGCACGGCCGCCCCGTCGCGCACGGTGTGAGCCCCGTCGCATCGGCGACCGTCGCGAGCGTCGCCGCCGTGGTCGCGCTGGTCCTCGGGGCATGGTGCCTGACGCACGTGTGAGAGGCCGGTTCCGGACCCCGGCCGCATCCTCGCCCGCGTAACCGGCGGGTCGCGCTCCGGATGCACGCGTCAGGGCCGGTAAACACTCCGGGCGGCAGGAACGGGGTTCGTCGGGTTACCGTTCGAGTGGCCGTTGCGGGCTTTTCCCGTTTGACACGGGGGCGGGAGGTACCGTCACACTCCGCAGCGTCACGACCGAAGCGCAGCACGACCCGACCCCGGGAGCACTGCCTGGGGAGGCCCCAGCGTCGACCGGAGAGAAGAGCGAAGTTGTCCCCGACCAGCGAGACCGCGAACGGCGGCCGTCGACTCGTCATCGTCGAGTCGCCTGCCAAAGCGAAGACGATCAAGGGCTATCTCGGTCCTGGCTACGTCGTCGAGGCGAGCGTCGGGCACATTCGCGACCTTCCCAGCGGGGCGGCGGAGGTGCCGGAGAAGTACACCGGCGAGGTCCGCCGCCTCGGTGTGGACGTCGAACACGACTTCCAGCCCATCTATGTGGTCAACGCCGACAAGAAGGCCCAGGTCAAGAAGCTCAAGGACCTGCTGAAGGACTCCGACGAGCTCTTCCTCGCCACCGATGAGGACCGCGAGGGCGAGGCCATCGCCTGGCACCTCCAGGAAGTCCTCAAGCCGAAGATCCCGGTCAAGCGCATGGTGTTCCACGAGATCACCAAGGACGCGATCCGGGCCGCCGTGGCCAACCCGCGCGAGCTCAACCAGAAGCTCGTCGACGCCCAGGAGACCCGCCGCATCCTCGACCGCCTCTACGGCTACGAGGTCTCGCCGGTCCTGTGGAAGAAGGTCATGCCGAAGCTGTCGGCGGGCCGCGTCCAGTCCGTCGCCACCCGCCTCGTCGTCGAGCGGGAGCGCGAGCGCATCGCGTTCCGCTCCGCCGAGTACTGGGACCTGACGGGCACCTTCGCGACCGGCCGCGCCGGTGACGCGTCGGACCCGTCGTCGCTGGTCGCCCGCCTGCAGACCGTCGACGGCAGGCGCGTCGCCCAGGGCCGCGACTTCGACTCCCTGGGCCGGATCAAGAGCGCGAACACCCTCCACCTCGACGAGGCGAACGCCCGCGCGCTCGCCACCGCGCTGGAGAACACGCGCTTCGCCGTCCGCTCCGTCGAGTCCAAGCCGTACCGCCGCTCGCCGTACGCGCCGTTCCGTACGACGACGCTCCAGCAGGAGGCGAGCCGCAAGCTCGGCTTCGGCGCCAAGGCGACCATGCAGGTCGCCCAGAAGCTGTACGAGAACGGCTACATCACCTACATGCGTACGGACTCGACGACCCTGAGCGACACGGCGGTCACCGCCGCCCGCGCCCAGGTCACGCAGCTGTACGGCGCCGACTACCTGCCCGCCCAGCCGCGGACGTACGCCGGCAAGGTCAAGAACGCGCAGGAGGCGCACGAGGCGATCCGCCCCTCGGGCGACCGTTTCCGTACGCCCGCCGAGACCGGTCTGACCGGTGACCAGTTCAAGCTCTACGAGCTGATCTGGAAGCGGACCGTCGCCTCCCAGATGAAGGACGCGACCGGCAACAGCGTCACCGTGAAGATCGGCGGCGCCGCCTCCGACGGCCGGGACGTCGAGTTCAGCGCCTCCGGCAAGACGATCACCTTCCACGGCTTCCTGAAGGCCTACGTCGAGGGCGCCGACGACCCGAACGCCGAGCTGGACGACCGCGAGCGCCGGCTGCCGCAGGTCGCCGAGGGCGACGCGCTGACGGCCGAGGAGATCACGGTCGACGGCCACGCCACCAAGCCCCCGGCCCGCTACACCGAGGCGTCGCTGGTCAAGGAGCTGGAAGAGCGCGAGATCGGCCGCCCGTCGACGTACGCGTCGATCATCGGCACGATCCTGGACCGCGGCTACGTCTTCAAGAAGGGCACGGCCCTCGTCCCGTCCTTCCTGTCCTTCGCCGTGGTCAACCTCCTGGAGAAGCACTTCGGGCGGCTCGTCGACTACGACTTCACCGCCAAGATGGAGGACGACCTCGACGCCATCGCCCGCGGCGAGGCCCAGGCGGTGCCGTGGCTGCGACGTTTCTACTTCGGTGAGGGCGCCGGAAACGGCGGCGCGGCCGACGCGGGCAACGGCGACGGGGACCACCTCGGCGGCCTCAAGGAGCTGGTGACGGACCTGGGCGCGATCGACGCCCGCGAGGTGTCGTCCTTCCCCGTCGGCAACGACATCGTGCTGCGCGTCGGGCGCTACGGCCCGTACATCGAGCGTGGCGAGAAGGACTCGGAGAACCACCAGCGAGCCGACGTCCCCGAGGACCTGGCGCCGGACGAGCTGTCCGTCGAGCTGGCGGAGGAACTGCTCGCCAAGCCGAGCGGCGACTTCGAGCTGGGCACCGACCCGGCCACCGGCCACGCCATCGTCGCCAAGGACGGCCGCTACGGCCCGTACGTCACCGAGGTGCTCCCCGAGGGCACCCCGAAGACCGGCAAGAACGCCGTGAAGCCGCGTACGGCCTCGCTGTTCAAGTCGATGGCGCTGGACACGGTCACCCTGGACGACGCCCTGAAGCTCATGTCGCTGCCGCGTGTCGTCGGCACCGACGCCGAGGGCGTCGAGATCACCGCGCAGAACGGCCGCTACGGCCCGTACCTGAAGAAGGGCACGGACTCCCGGTCCCTGACGTCCGAGGAGCAGCTCTTCTCGATCACGCTGGAGGAGGCGCTGGCGATCTACGCCCAGCCCAAGCAGCGTGGCCGGGCCGCGGCCAAGCCGCCGCTGAAGGAGCTGGGCACCGACCCGGTCAGCGAGAAGCCGGTCGTGGTCAAGGACGGCCGCTTCGGCGCGTACGTCACCGACGGCGAGACCAACGCGACCCTGCGCTCCGGCGACAGCGTCGAGGAGATCACACCGGAGCGCGGCTACGAGCTGCTCGCCGAGAAGCGCGCCAAGGGGCCTGCCAAGAAGACGGCGAAGAAGGCCGCCGCGAAGAAGGCCCCGGCCAAGAAGGCGACGGCGAAGAAGACCGCGGCCAAGAAGACCACGGCGGCGAAGAAGACCACGGCCAAGACGACGGCCGCGAAGACGACCACGGCCAAGACCGCCACCAAGAAGACGGCCACCAAGAAGGCGACCGCGTCGAAGACTTCGGAGGACTGACCTCCGTTCCTCGACTCCTCGCGAAGCCTCCTGCGCTCTTCGCGGAACGAACGCCCCGGCATCATTTCGGTGTCGGGGCGTGCGTACGTTCGGCCGGGCACGCCGGACTGTCGGCGGCGACCGATAGGCTGAACGCATGACGCGAGCCGAGCAGCCAACGGCCCCTCACCCCGCCCCGGACGACGCCCTGGTCGCGGACTCCCGCGAGCGCGCCGTCCGCGCCCTGCTGCGCCGCCCGCAGCTGAGGCGGTTGTGGAGCGCACAGCTCGTGGGGGGTGTCGGCGACATCCTCGCCCTCCTGGTGCTGGTCCTCCTCGCCGTCCAGGCCGCGATCGGCGCGGGCTCGTTCGGCGGCGGTTACCGGGGCGTGGCGTTCGCAGTGGCGATCGTTTTCGGCGTGCGCATCCTGGCGACGCTGCTCTTCGGTGCCGTACTGCTGGGGCCCCTCACCTCACTCACCTCGCAGGACGGTCCGCTCGACCGCCGCTGGACCATGGTCGGCGCCGACGGGTTGCGGGCCGCGCTGCTGATCGTCGCGCCCCTGTGGATCGACTGGACGCCGGACGACGCGCTCGCCGTCCTCCTGGTGACCGTCTTCGTCACCGGCGTCGCCGAGCGCTTCTGGACGGTGTGCCGGGAGAGCGCGGCGCCCGCGCTGCTGCCCGCCCCGCCCCCGGAGGGCGCGACGGTACGACCGCTGCCCGACCACATGGACGCGCTGCGCCGCCTGTCGCTGCGTACGAGCTTCGTGGCGGTCCCGCTGGCCGGCGCCGTGCTGGTCGTCGCGGGGCTGTTCAACAACCTGCTGGGCGCCGGTGTCGACTGGTTCGCCGAGCACCAGGCGGCGCTCGGTTCGTACGTCGCGGCCGGTCTGTTCGCCGCCTCCCTGTCCGTGGTGACCTTCCTGGAGCTGCCCGGGGTCCGCACCCCGCGCGCGCGGTCGCCGCTGGAGGGCATGCGCCGTCCGAAGAGCGACTCGGGCGTCGACACGGGCCGCACCGGCGCCCTCCCGCTGCTGGTGCTCGCCTGTGCGGCGGTCGCCGCCGTGGTGGCCGCCGCGGTCGCCGTGGCGGTGCTGCACGCCAAGGACCTCGGCGGCGGCCCCGTGCTGTACGGGCTGATGGTGGGCGCGCTGACCGGTGGTGTCGTCGTCGGCATCCGCACGGCCCCCGCCCTGCTGCCCTCCCTGTCCCGTAGGCGGCTGCTGGCCCTGGCGATCGCCTTCGCCGGCGTCGCCCTGCTGGCCGCTGGCCTCGTCCCGGACGACACCACCGTGCTGCTCCTCCTCGCGCTGGCCGGAGTCGGCGCGGGCGTCGCGGCCAACACCGGGCACACGCTGCTCGACCAGGAGACCGAGGACCACCGCCGGACACGCACGACCGAGCACCTGCACGCGGTCGTCCGGGTCTACGTGGCACTCGGCGTGGTGGTCGCGCCCGTGGTGGCGGCGGCGATCGGGCCGCACCGCCTGGAGAACGGCAAGTTCGTCTTCGCGCACGGCGGCGCCGCGTTCGTCCTGATGCTGGTCGGCGCGCTGCTGCTGCCGGTGGCCGCGCTGGTGCTGGCCAAGGTCGACGACCGTTCCGGCGTACCGCTGCGGCACGACCTGCGGGACGCGCTGCTCGGCGGCGACGACCCGGTGCCGGTGCCCGCGACCACTGGTTTCTTCATCGCCCTGGAGGGCGGCGACGGCGCGGGGAAGTCCACCCAGGCCGAGGCACTCGCCGAGTGGATCAGGGGCAAGGGACACGAGGTCGTGCTGACGCGCGAGCCGGGGGCGACCCCGGTGGGCAAACGCCTGCGCTCCATCCTGCTGGACGTGTCGAGCGCCGGTCTGTCGCACCGTGCGGAGGCGCTGCTGTACGCCGCCGACCGCGCGGAGCACGTCGACACCGTGGTCCGGCCCGCGCTGGAGCGCGGCGCCGTGGTCATCTCCGACCGGTACATCGACTCCTCGGTGGCCTACCAGGGCGCCGGCCGCGACCTGTCGCCGACCGAGATCGCCCGCATCAACCGCTGGGCGACCAACGGGCTCGTTCCGCACCTGACCGTCCTGCTCGACGTCGCGCCGGAGGCCGCGCGCGAGCGGTTCACCGAGGCGCCGGACCGGCTGGAGTCGGAGCCCGCCGAGTTCCACGCGCGCGTGCGCTCCGGTTTCCTGACCCTGGCGGCGGCCGACCCCGGACGCTACCTCGTCGTGGACGCGGGCCAGGAGCCCGAGGCCGTCACCACCGTCGTACGCCACCGGCTCGACCAGGTGCTGCCGCTTTCCGAGGCCGAGATCAAGGCCCAGGAGGAGGCACGCCGCAAGGCCGAGGAGGAAGCGCGCCGCAAGGCCGAGGAAGAGGCCGCGCGCAAGGCCGAGGAGGAGCGCCTGGAGCGCGAGCGCCTCGAACAGCTGGAGCGGCTGCGCGCCGAGGAGGAGGAGCGCAAGCGCCGCGAGCTGGAGGAGGCGCAGCGGCGCGAGGCCGAACGGCAGGCCGAGGAGGCCCGGCAGCGGGCCGAGGAAGCGCGCCGGAAGGCCGAGGAGGAGCGGGCACGGCTCCTCGCGGAGGAGAAGGCACGGGCCGAGGAGGAGGCGCGGCGCCGGGCTGAGGAGGAACGGCGGCGCAAGCAGGCCGAGGAGGAGGAGCGGCTGCGGGCCGAGGCCGAGGCCCGGCGCCTGGAGAAGCAGCGCAAGGCCGAGGAGGCCCTGATGCGGGCCGAGGAGGCGCGCCGGGCGGCGGAGCAGGCGGCGGCAGCGGCCGCGGCGGGTCCGAGGCCGACGGCGCCTCCCGCGGCGGACGCGCCCCGGCCGAAGTCGGCCGCTCCGGCCCCTTCGGACGCGGTGACCGTGCCGACGCCGGTCGTGACCCCGACGAACGCCTCCGGCGGGCCGGTCGAGGACACGGCGGTACTGCGGCCGGTGCGGGACTCGCGTGACTCCGCTGATGCCCGGGACTCGGCCGGCTCGCCGGACGACCGGGCGTCCGGAGTGTCCGAGGCACCCGTGTCCGAGTCCGAGGTGACGGCCGAACTGCCCAAGCCGCCGGCACCGCCCGGCACGACGGGCACGGCGGACGAGACGGCGGTGCTGCCGGCGGTGGAGCCGCGGGCCGCCGACGAGACGGCGGTGCTGCCGCCCGTGACGCCGGGAGCCGCCGACGAGACCGCGGTACCGCCCCCCGTACGCGGGGACGACCCCGCCGACCGGGTTCCGCCGGGCTACTTCCGGGAGGACGGCCCCGCCGCTCGCGCCGACCGGCCCGGGGAATCGCAGGACCGCACGCGCGAGCTGCCCCAGGTCGACCCCGACCAGGCACCGCCCCGCAGGCGCCGCTCGGACTGGGCCGAGGAGACACCGCTGGACGACCTGCCGACCCTGGCGGACGAGCTGCTCGGCCCGCGTGACGGCGACCACCACGGAGGCGGCCGGGGCGACGGTGGCCGTGGTGACGGTGGCCGTGGTGACGGTAGCCGTGGTGACGGCGGCCGGGGCGATGGCGGCCGGGGCGATGGCGGCCGGGGCGACGGCAGGCTTGGCGACGGCCGTGACGGCGGCGAGGGCCGTCGGGGGAAGGGACGGGGCCGGGGCTGACGGGCCGATGGTCGGGTTCCCGTCCGCTCTCGGCCTCCGCCCGCCGCTCCCGCTCCACCCCCGCCGGGAGCGGCCCCGGCCTCCGCTGTCAGTGCCGCCCCGCACAATGGAGGACGCGACGCGGAGTGCGAAGCGGCGCGGCGGCGTATGACGGACGTGACGGAAGGGCGGCGTGACCCATGACCGTGTGGGACGACCTCGTCGGGCAGGAGAAGGTGAGCGAACCGCTCGCCGCCGCTGCCCGGGACGCCGACGCCTTCGTCACCGCCGCCGCGGCCGACGGCCCGCTCCCCGAGACGTCGAGCATGACGCACGCCTGGCTGTTCACCGGCCCGCCCGGTGCGGGGGTGGCGCAGACGGCGCGGGCCTTCGCCGCCGCGCTGCAGTGCGTGAGCCCCGACCGCGCACTCGGCGGCGTCCCCGGCTGCGGCTTCTGCGACGGATGCCACACGGCGCTCGTCGGCACGCACGCGGACGTCAGCACGGTGGTCGCCATGGGGGCGGAGATCCGCGTCGCGGACATGCGGGACACCGTCCGCAAGTCGTTCACCTCACCCGCGAACGGCCGCTGGCAGATCATCCTCGTCGAGGAGGCCGAGCGGCTGAACGAGAAGTCCGCCAACGCCGTCCTGAAGGCCGTGGAGGAACCCGCTCCGCGTACGGTCTGGCTGCTGTGCGCCCCGTCCGTCGAGGACGTCCTGCCCACGATCCGCTCCCGCTGCCGCCACCTGAACCTGCGCACTCCGTCGGTCGACGCCGTCGCCGACATGCTCGTACGACGCGAGGGCGTCGAGCCGGACGTCGCCGCCGCGGCGGCCCGCGCCACCCAGGGCCACATCGACCGCGCCCGCCGCCTGGCCACGGACCCGGCCGCCCGGGGCCGCCGGGCCGCCGTGCTGAAGCTGCCGCTGCGGGTCGAGGACGTCGGCGGTGCCCTCAAGGCGGCCCAGGAACTGGTCGACGCCGCGGCGGAGGACGCCAAGCAGCTCGCCGAGGAGATGGACACCAAGGAGACCGAGGAACTGAAGGCAGCCCTGGGCGCGGCACAGGGCGGCCGGCTGCCGCGCGGCACGGCGAGCGTGATGAAGGACCTGGAGGAGAACCAGAAGCGCCGCAGAACGCGCACCCAACGCAACAGCCTCGACCTCGCCCTGACCGAACTCACCGCCTTCTACCGCGACGTCCTCGCCCTCCAGCTCGGCTCCCGTGTGGCGATCGCCAACGCCGACGCCGAGGAAGCCCTGGACCGTCTCGCCCGCGGCAGCTCACCGGAGTCCACCCTGCGCCGCATCGAGGCGATCGCCGCCTGCGGAGAGGCCCTCGACCGCAATGTGCCGCCGCTTCTCGCGGTCGAGGCGATGGCGATGGCGCTCAGAGCGGGCTGACCCTGCGAGGGGTGTTGACGGCGTAACTCGTACGGGGCACGTCGAGCACACACCGCATCGATGTCGTTGCGGAGAGTTACGCTCGCTGAATGCACACAAGGCGCACTCACCGCAGGGCCCGCATCGGCAGGACCCGCATCGGCGGAACTCGTACCGGCGGAACTCGTACCGGCAGGACCCGTACCGGAGCCACACTCCTGGCCGCCGCCCTGCTCGCCACCGCCTGCTCGGCCGGGGGCGCGTCGACGTCGGCCGGCTCGGCGGCGGAGGCGGCCGGATCGACGGAGGCGGCAAAGGCGACCCTGGCCGCTCTGCCGCAGGCCACGCCCTCCGCGCTGGCGCCGTACTACGAGCAGCAGCTGAGCTGGCGCGACTGCGGCGTCCCCGGTTTCCAGTGCGCCACCATGAAGGCCCCGCTCGACTACGCGAAGCCGACCGAGGGAGACGTCCGGCTCGCCGTGGCCCGCAAGAAGGCCACCGGCCCGGACAAGCGGCTCGGCTCCCTGTTGGTGAACCCGGGCGGGCCGGGCGGTTCGGCGATCGGCTACCTCCAGCAGTACGCGGGCATCGGCTACCCGGAGGAGGTCCGCGCCCAGTACGACATGGTGGCGGTCGACCCGCGCGGCGTGGCCCGCAGCGAGCCCATCGAGTGCCTCGACGGCCGCGAGATGGACGCGTACACGCGGACGGACGTCACCCCGGACGACGAGGCCGAGGCGGACAAGCTGGTCGACGCCTACCAGAAGTTCGCCGAGGGCTGCGGAGCGGACGCGCCGAAACTGCTGCGTCACGTGTCGACCGTCGAGGCGGCCCGTGACATGGACATCCTGCGGGCCGTGCTCGGCGACGAGAAGCTGACCTACGTGGGCGCGTCGTACGGCACCTTCCTCGGTGCGACGTATGCCGGCCTGTTCCCGGACCGGGCGGGCCGCCTGGTCCTGGACGGCGCGATGGACCCGTCACTGCCCGCACGCCGGCTGAACATGGAGCAGACGGCGGGCTTCGAGACGGCGTTCCAGTCCTTCGCGAAGGACTGCGTACGGCAGCCCGACTGCCCCCTCGGCGGCAAGGGCACCACTCCCGACCAGGTCGGCAAGAACCTGAAGGCCTTCTTCGACGACCTGGACGCCAAGCCCATCCCCACCGGCGACGCGGACGGCCGCAAGCTCACCGAGTCACTGGCCACCACCGGCGTGATCGCGGCGATGTACGACGAGGGCGCCTGGCAGCAGCTGCGCGAGTCGCTGACCTCGGCGATGAAGGAGAACGACGGCGCCGGTCTGCTGGTCCTGTCCGACAGCTACTACGAGCGCGAGGCCGACGGCGGCTACAGCAACCTGATGTTCGCCAACGCCGCCGTGAACTGCCTGGACCTCCCCGCGGCCTTCACCTCCCCGGACGAGGTGCGAGAGGCGCTCCCCGACTTCGAGAAGGCGTCCCCGGTCTTCGGCGAGGGCCTCGCCTGGTCCTCCCTGAACTGCGCGTACTGGCCGGTGGAGCCCACGGGTGAGCCGCACCGCATCGTGGCCGCCGGCGCTACCCCGATCGTCGTGGTCGGCACCACCCGCGACCCGGCCACCCCGTACCGCTGGGCCGAGGCCCTGGCCGGTCAGCTCGCCTCCGGCCGCCTCCTCACCTACGAGGGCGACGGCCACACCGCCTACGGTCGCGGCAGCACCTGCATCGACTCCGCGATCAACACCTACCTGCTGCGCGGCACCGCGCCGGAAGACGGCAAACGCTGCTCGTAGCCGCCCCGGCGACCGCCCTGCCCGCCTCGGAGCCTCAGCCTCCGGGGCGGGTACGAAGCACCCTCGGAAACTGTGTAGACTTACCGACGTTGCTGATCGCACCATGGTGCACAGCGCACGCCGCCTTAGCTCAGATGGCCAGAGCAACGCACTCGTAATGCGTAGGTCTCGGGTTCGAATCCCGAAGGCGGCTCTGAGGTAAACCCCAGGCCGGGTCTCTGGCCTGGGGTTTTTTATTTCGGGTGACCTCGAATCCCGGGTAAATCGGGCATGTGCGGGCTACGCATTGTAATGCGTAGGTCGCGAGTTTACTCGCAGTCGCCCGATAGGTGGCCGCAAGGCTGTGACCTGCTGTTTTGATCGGCTGAGTTGCGGAATTCGTCTGGTGCGCGATGCCTCCGGTGGACAGCCGGGGGACAGCTGTGCGTGATGAAACGTCAGATTCTTGCGGGGCGTCCGAGTCCTGGGGCCAGTTGGGTTATCCGTGACCTGGGCTTGGCGATCTCGGGCTTGTGCCGTTCTGACAGTTGCCCGTGCCCGATCGGCATGCTGCCCCTGTTCGCGACGTGCGACCGCTGGGACATCGGCGGTGTGCCGGTCCCCCTGCACCCCGACACGCTGCCCCCGAGGGTCTTCGTCCACGACGGCCACCCCGGCGGTGCGGGCTTCGCCGAGCGCGCCTTCCACACGGCCCGCGACTGGCTCGCGGCCACCCGGGAGGCCATCGCCTCCTGCGAGTGCGACGCCGGTTGCCCGTCCTGCATCCAGTCCCCCAAGTGCGGCAACGGCAATGAGCCTCTGCACAAGCGGGGGGTGCCTCTATGTCCTTCGTCAAGGCATCTCTGTCGGGTTTGGGGTAGTTCGGGGTTGTTGAGGTTATGCGGCGAGCTCGACGTCCTTCGGCGTCCGAGATTCGTAGAAGGTGCCGTCGCGGAGCATGGCGAACAGGACGCTGATGCGCTGGCGGGCGACGCGGAGGAGGGCCCGGGTGTGGGTTTTTCCGCGGGCGCGTTGCTTGTCGTAGTAGGAGCGGGAGGCGGGAGGTCAAGGACCTGACGAAAAGGATCGCCGATCCGGTCCACCACGCGGCCCCACAATTGCTTGAACCCTTCGGCATCGGCGCGGCCGAGTGGGACGACTGGTACGGCCACCGCCGACTGCACGGTGAAATAGGTCACATCCCGGCCATCGAATGCGAGACCAGCCACTACCTCGCCACCGCGAACCCCGAGTCCACAGTATGAGATCTCTACCGACCCCGGGGCGATTCACGAGCTCCGCAGCGGTGTCGCGGACAGTTCCTCAAAGGACGCGGACCGTCGGGGTGTAGAGGATCCACTTGCCGCCGCCCGCGCGGAACTCCTGCTCCTTGGACATGATCTCCTCCGCGTGGTTCCAGGCGAAGAGCAGCGCGTAGTCCGGGTAGGGCTCTTTGAAGGCTTCCGAGGGGTGTACCGGAATGTGGGAACCGGGGGTGAGACGCCCCTGTTTGGCAGGAGTTGTGTCGTAGACGGAGGAGACCAGGTCCGGGCCGATGCCGCAGTAGTTGGCGATGGTGGCGCTCTTGGCGGTGGCACCGTAGGCGACGACCCTGCGGCCCTCCGCGCGCAGCCCCGTGAGAAGGGCGACCAGCTCGTCTCGAGTGCGCCGGACATCGGCCGCGAAGCGCTCGAGCGTCGCTGGATCGGCGAGGGCGCGGCTCTCCTCCTCGGCCAGCAGCTCGGCCACGGCCAGCCTCGGCACCCGGGTGCCGAGGCGTGCGAGGGTGTAGCGGACCTCCCCGCCGTGCACCGGCAGCCGCAGGACGTCCACCAGCTCGAAGCCGTGGCGCCGGGCCATGTTCCGCACCGAGCGGGCCGTGAAGAAGTAGAAGTGCTCGTCGTAGATCTGGTCGAACGAGGTGCGCTCGACGATCTCGCCCAGGTAAGGGTCCTCGAAGACGAACACCCCGTCCGGCTTCAGCAGGGCGTCCAGCCCGCGGAAGACCGAGTCCAGGTACGGGATGTGGCACAGGGTGTTGGCGGCGTAGACGATGTCCGCCCGGCCCTCGGCAGTGGCGATGTCGAGCGCCGTCGACTCCTCGAAGAACGCGGTACGGACCCGTACGCCCTTGGCCCGCGCCTCGTCGGCGACGCCTTGCGAGGGGTCGACTCCCAGATGGCGCACCCCGGCCTCGCCGACCGTCGCCAGCATCACGCCGTCGTTGCAGCCGATCTCGACGACGAACGGGTCGGGCCCCGTCGCCTCGGTGGCGAGCAGCCGGCGCGCCGTGCTCTCGAAGTGCTCCCGCATCACCGAGGACCCCGAGGAGTGGTATGGGTAGTCCCGGTGGAACATCCGCTCGCGCGGGACCTCCTCCATCAGCTGCACCATCGTGCAGGAGCCGCACCTGCCCACCGCGAGCCGGAAGAAGAACTCGCCGTCGGTCTCGTCCGGGCGCGGGAAGGCGTCGGAGTTGGGCTGCGTTCCCAGGTCGAGGAACTCGGTCAGGGGGCCCGTGCAGACGCGGCAGTTGCTCATGGGTTCTCCTCGGAGTGGGTGAAACGCGGCAGCATGTCCCGGTCGGCGGCTTCCGCGAGGGTGACGGCCAGCCGGTCCCGTTCGGACAGGACCGGGGTGACGTCGTGGGGGAGGGGCAGGCCCAGCTCGGGGTCCAGCACGGACACGGCGAGTTCTTGCGTGGCGACGTAACCGGCGGACAGCAGATATGACATGACCGTGTCGTCCTCCAGGGCCACGAAGGCGTGCCCCAGGCCGGCGGGGAGGTACACGGCGCGGAAGTCCCGCGCGTCCAGTACCACTGAGTCCCAGGTCCCGAAGGTCGGTGAGCCGACGCGCAGGTCCACCACGAAGTCGAGGGCCGTGCCGCGCGGGCAGTGGACGTACTTCTCCGTGCCCGGTGACTCGGCGGTGAAGTGCACGCCCCGTACGACTCCGCGGCGGGAGACGCTCACAGACGCCTGCCGCACCGGGAAGAGCGGCCTGCCGACCGCTTCGGCGAAGTCGTCCTCCGTGAAGGTGGACACGAACAGGCCCCGGTCGTCGGGGTACGACGCGGGGCTGAACTCCACCGCGCCGAACACGGCGAGCGGCCGGGCCTTCACGACAATTCCTCCAGTACGTCGCGTAGGGCGGCGATCACCGTCTCCTGCGTCTCGGGCGGCAGCGTGGGGTACATCGGCAGCGAGAAGACCTCGTCCGCGAGGGCCTCGGTGACCGGAAGCGCTCCGCGTGAGAGGCCGAGGTGGGCGAAGCCGGACATGGTGTGCACGGGCCACGGATAGCTGATGTTGAGGAAGATGCCGCGGGACTTCAGCGCATCGAGGACGGCGTCCCGCCGGGGGTGGCGGACCACGTAGAGGTAGTACACGTGGTCGTTGCCCGGCGCGACGCGGGGGAGGACCAGACCGGTGTCGGCGAGACCCTCGGCATAGCGCCGGGCGACGGCGCGGCGGGCCTCGGCGTAGGAGTCGAGGCGGCCGAGCTTGCGGCGCAGGATCTCGGCCTGCACCTCGTCGAGCCGGCTGTTGTGGCCAGGGGTCTCGACGACGTAGTACCGCTCCTCCATGCCGTAGTACCGCAGTCGGCGCAGTCGGCGGGCCACCTCGTCGTCGGACGTGATCGTCGCGCCGCCGTCACCGTAGGCACCGAGCACCTTCGTCGGGTAGAAGGAGAACGCGGCAGCGTCGCCGAAGGTGCCCGCGCGCCGGCCGTTCCGGCGGGCACCGTGTGCCTGGGCGCAGTCCTCGAGGACGGCCAGGCCGTGCCGCGCGGCGATGTTCCCGAGCGTGTCCATGTCGGTGCACTGTCCGTAGAGGTGGACCGGGAGCAGGCAGCGCGTCCGGTCGGTGATCGCCGCGGCGACCTGGGCGGTATCCATGAGGAAGTCCTCCTCGCGCACGTCGACGAAGACCGGGGTGGCACCGACCGCGTCGATCGCCACGACGGTGGGCGCGGCCGTGTTCGAGACGGTGATCACCTCGTCCCCCGGTCCGACGCCGAGGGCCTGGAGGGCGAGTCTGACCGCGTTGGTGCCGTTGTCCAGGCCCACGCAGTGCCCGACACCGTGGTAGTCGGCGAACTCCCGCTCGAAGCGGGCCACGCTCTCGCCGAGCACGAGTCGGCCCGAGCCGAAGACGGTCTCGACCGCGTCGAGGATGTCCGCGCGTTCGGTCTCGTACTCCCGAAGGTAGTCCCAGACGTAGGTGGTCACAGAGGGTCCTTTCCATGGGTGTCGGCAAGCGCGGCGACGGTTCGGGCCACGGCCTCATGCAGGGGGACCCGCGGGGCCCAGCCCGTCACGGCGCGGAACGGCGCGTGGTCGACACGGACGTCCCGGAAGTCGGCGGCCGAGGCGAACGCGGGTGGTTCGACCTGGCGCACCGGGACGGGCGGTCTTCCAGTGCGGTTCGCTACGGTGGCCGCGAGGGTGCGGAAGACGTCGCCCAGCGGTGTGCCGCGGCCGCTGCCGACGGACCAGTGGCGTCCGGCGAGCGCCGGGGCGTGGTGGAGGGCGGCGGTGAACGCCGTGACGGCGTCCCGGACGTACAGCAGGTCGCGCCGCACCGTGCCGTCGTGCCACATCGTGATCGGCGCGCCGTCCAGCGCCCGCCTGGCCATGGCCGAGATGACGCCGCGGTCCACCGCGGGGGCCGGTGCGGGGCCGAACACGGTGGGCAGCCGCAGGGACACGCCGCACAGTGCATCCGCGGCGGTGGCATCGGCGAGCACCCGCTCGGCGGCGAGCTTGTGCCGCTCGTAGGCGGTGGCGGGCTCCGTGCCCGCAAACCCGGGCACGCCGTCCGTGGCGGCGCCCGCGGTGCTTGCGAACACCACCACGGTCGGCGGCCGGCCCGTGGCCGGCGCCGGCCGCAGGGCGTCGGCGAGCTCCTGGACCAGGCCGGTGTTGAGCCGTTCGGCCGCGGTGTCGCCGTCGGCCGCCCGCCACGTTCCCGCACCGTCGTGGTGCGCGACGAGGTGCACCACCGCGTCGGAGCCGGCCACTGCATCCGCGAGACCGCCCGGCCGGGAGAGGTCGACCGCGCGGGTCTCGACGTCCGCCACTGAGCGCCCGAGCCCGGCCGGGACGGTGGGCCGACGGGCCACGGCACGCAGCCGGACGGGGCGCCCGGCGAGTTCCGCGACGACGTGGGAGCCGATGAAACCGGAGGCGCCCAGCACGGTGATCAGGGGACGGCTCACCATGCCGTGGTGTCCGTGGACGGGGTCAGGGCGGACAGACAGGCGAGCAGACTGCGCGTCTGCATGTTCACGCGGCCTCCGTGGCACAGCAGTTCGTGGAGCTGGTCCAGGGCGAGCCAGCGATAGCCGGGCCGCTCCGGCCGCTCGGCCCGCTCGTCGAGTTCGACGACGAGGTGACGACTGCGGGAGTGGTGGAAGCGGCCCCCCTCGTCGGATAGGACCGTGTCGAACCTGATGGACGAGGGGTCGGCACCCAGCACGTCGTCGAGGAACGGCGGTCGGGCGGCCGGGGGCAGCACGTCGTAGTTGGCGGGTGTGCACTGCACGGTGGGCGCCAGTTCGGCCGTGTCCGCGCAGCCGGGCTCCGCCCGCAACTGCGCCAGTACGTGCGGCACGCCGTCGACACGGGTCGTCAGGAACGCCACGATGCCCACCCCGTGGGGGGCGATCATCGGCTGGTCCCAGCGGTCGACCTCGCGGCCGACGGCCTCCACCCGTACCCCGATGACGTCGAAGAACCGGCCGGACTCGTGCGAGATGTGCCCGGCGTCGCGCCGCCAGCCTGCCAGACGGCCGAGCGGCCGCCGCTCGACGGCCATCCCCGAGCGGGCCCGCCTCCGGGCGATCCAGGCGAGGACGTCGGCGGTCGGGTGCGCGGACGTGCCGCCCCTCGCCACCCGTGGCAGGCAGGAGAGCACGGAGCGGGTGTCCATGTTCACCAGGTCGTCCACGCGAAGCAGTTGCCGCAGCTCGGCCAGAGGCAACCAGCGGAAGCCGGGTATCGCCTCGACGTCCTCGGTGACCTCGACGACCATGTTGCGGTTGCGTTTGCGTAGGAACCACGAGCCGTGCTCGGACTGGTGCACGTCGGTGACGATCCGGTGCCGGGCGGCGGCGTTCAGGAAGTGGTCGAGATAGGGGACCTGGGCACCCTTGTGCACCCCCGTGTAGTTGCTGCGGGTGGCCTGCACGGTCGGGGAGATCTGGAGTCCGCCCCAGTTGCCCGGCTCCGGCTTGAGCTGCATCAGGCCGTGCGGAACGCCGCCGAACCGCTTGACGAGGATGCCGAGCATCCCAATCTCCGGCTGGCTGATGATCGGCTGCTGCCAGTGGGACACCGGGTGCCCCGGTCGCCGCACGTCCAGCCCCTCGACGGAGAAGAACCGGCCGCTGCGGTGCCGGATGACGCCGGCGTCCGGATCGGTCTCCCAGCCGTCCAGGGCGTCCAGCGGCACCTGTTCGGCGCGGATGCCCAGGCGTTCCCTCGTGCCGTCGAGCCAGGACCGGATCCCGGCCTGGTCCGCGTGTTTCAGGACGCTCACCGCCGCACGCTCCCGTGCGGCAGGACGTCCTCGAGGAACGCCATCTGGTGGTGCATGGTGGCGCGGAAGTACCGCGTGTAGCGGTCGGCGTGCTCCGCGGTCATGGTCGACAGCGGTACGCACAGCGAGACGTACGTGTCACGGGGGACGAGGGCCAGCCCCTTCCACACCGTCCCGTTCTCGCGTATCTGCGACTCCGCCGCGGCTTCGAGCGCCGCCGTACCGCCCCGCCAGCCACGCGGGAGCACCAGTTCGCCGCTGTCGGCGAGGAATCCGTACCAGGTCAGCAAGTCTTCCCGAACGGCGCGGAGTTCACGTACCTGGTTGCGGGCGTCGGCCAGTGCGCGGTACGCGGCGCGGGCGGACAGGGCGTCGTCGAACCGCGCGATCTCGTGCGTGAACCGCCGCTCCAGGCTGTGGGTCCTGGTGCCGGGGTCGTCCAGCAGGGTCACCGTGCGGTCCAGGAGGGTGGTGCAGCGTTCGCCGGCATCGGCGAAGCGCAGCCACAGGTCCCAGTCCTCCAGGCCGACCGGGGACTCGCGCCAGCCGCCCACCTGTTCGGCGAGGCCGGCGACGTGCCCGGCACAGGAGTTCTCGAACAGCGGACTCATCAGCTGGATGTCCGGGTGCCAGCACAGGGACAGGGGGTGGGCCGTGCCGGTCACCGTTCCGGCGGCCGTCGCCTTGCGGGCCCGGGTGGCCACGAACCGGGCTCCGTCGTCGAAGGCCTGCCGGAGCCGGAGCAGATGGTCCGGCTCCCAGTGGTCGTCGTGGTCGAGGTAGGCGACGAACTCGCCCGCGGCCTCGCCCAGCGCGATGTTCGTGGGACCGGACTGGGACCCGAACCGCCTGGTCCGCAGCAGCCGTATCCGGCGGTCGCGCGCGGCCAGGGACGCGACCACCGCGTCCGTGTCGTCGTCGCTCGCGTCGGACACCACCAGCATTTCCCAGTCGCGCATCGTCTGTGCCCGCACGGATTCCAGCGTCGACAGAATTGCTTTACCGCGGTTGTACGTAGGGCATATGACGCTGATGTGTGGCGGCATGGGATATGGCCTTTCCAAGGTCCGATGCGTCGGAGTATGAGCGAACAGCGACCTCCTGTTCAAGGTGAATGGGGGTCGTGGGCGCCCCGGTACGGGAGCGGCCCGTCTCTTCCCCGTCCCGGGACGGGGAAGAGACTGTCCTTGTGGCGGGGGCGCGGAGGTCGTCGACCCCATATCTTTGTGATGTCAGGTCGGGGCGACAGGCGCCGTGCGAATCGGCTTTCCGGCCGGCCCGCCGTGACATTGTCGGGGGAATCAATGTGCCCTTTTCATGGGCATGTTTCGATGTCGGAGTGACACATGACCGCGTATTCGGTACTGATGCCGTTTCTGCCGCGTCGGCCGGAACAGCTGCTGCCGTACGCCGCGCTGGTCGAATGGACCGGTGCGGACCGGTTGTGGCAGGGCCAGGCGATGCTGGTCGAACCCTTCCAGGGGTTCGCCGCCGCGGCCGGCGCCGGCTTCCGGGTGCCGACCGGCACCGGTGTCACGCTGATGCCGCTGCGACACCCGTACGAGGCTGCCCACCAGGTCAGGTCACTGGCCATGACCACGGGCAAGTCGGTGGTCGCGGGGTTCGGCCCCGGCGGCAGGGCGTTTCAGCGGAGCCTGCTCGGGACCCCGTACGCCAGCCCGCTGACAGCCGCGCGCGAATATCTGACGATCGTCCGCGGCCTGCTCTCGGGCAAGACCGTGGAGCTGAACGGGGAGTACTTCTCCTGCCACGCCGGAATGGTCCCCGCAGTGGCGCCGCGCATCGACCTCGGGCTGGGAGTGCTGCGGCCGGGAATGGCGAGACTGGCCGGTGAGGTCGCCGACGCCGCCGTCACGTGGCTGACACCTCCCGCCTATCTCCGGGACACGGTGCGGCCGGCCATGGCGGAAGGCGCGGAAAAGGCGGGGCGCGCGACGCCCCGGCTGTCGGCCATCGTTCCGGTGGCGCTGGAAAGGCCCGACCACGATCCGACGGAATTGGTGGTGGCCAGTAATTCCCGGCACATGAGTGCTCCGCACTACATCGACATGTTGCGGAAAGCCGGAATCGACATCGCGGGCGAGGAACTGCCGGCCGCGGCGAAACGAATGCTCGAAGGCGACGCTTTCGTCCACGGCGAGATCGACACGATCGTCGAAAAACTCGCGGCCTACCGCGAGGCCGGTGTCGACGAGATCGTCCTGAATCTGACCGGCGTTTTCAACGTGCACGGCCCGAAGGCCGCCATGGACGACCTGAAGAAGATCCTGACATCGGTCACGGCGTGACGCAGACGGCCGCGACGCAGACAGACGTGACGAAGACGGACGCGACACAGAAGTCGAATACGAAATGGGGGGTGGAAGACGTGGACGGGAACCGTATGTCCGCGGCCCGACGGCACCTGATGTCCTGGGGGGTGGGCCGGGCGCTGCCCGGTCGCCCCGGGCAGGAGTACGCCGGTGCCGCGACGGTGGTCCTGGAGAACCCGCGGCACCTGGCCGAGGTGCTCGGGTCGGACCTGGTCGGCCCGCACACGGTGGTCCTCGCGCCGGGCCGGGTCCCGGAGAACGCGGACGCCCCCGGCCCCCTCGTCGTGGGGTACCAGGGGTCGCTGAGCGAGCCCGGCGGCGACCTGTCCATCGACGACTCCTTCTTCCTCCAGACCCAGGACTACGCGACGTCCGCGTACATGTCGGTGATCGGCGCGACCCTGATCCGCGTCACCGAGGAGGCGGACTTCGAGGCCTTCCTCGCCGACGCCGACCACGCTCACGCCGAGGGCGAGTTCGCCGCCTTCGCGACCGACCCGGCCGTGCAGCTCGCGGACGTCTCGGCACTGGGCGCCGGACCGGCCTCGGACGGCCCCGCCACCCGGCTGTACGTCGGGGAGGAGGGCGGACTGTCCACCTCCCCCTGGGGCCGCCGACTGGGCGGGCTGGGCGACGGCTTCGCCTCCGTCGTGGCCGCCTGGGACCGTGCCAACGCCGAGACCGCGCACCCCTGCGCGGTCGCCCTGGGCGACACCGTGCCCGAGGACGTCCGCACGGCCGCACTCACCGAACGGCCCTGGCTGGGCCGGTACCTGGCCGCGCTGGCCGCGGTGCGGGAGCTGCGGGCCCGGGGCCTGGACGGCGTACGGGTGTCCGGCTTCGGAGGCCGCCTCGCTCCCGACCTGGCCGGTTCCTCCGGTGCCGCGGATGCCGACGGCGCCGGGCTGCCGCTGCTGCTGTGGACGGACGAGGCCGCGTACGTGCACGCTCTCGGGGCGGGCCGGACCTTCCGGGTCGGCCTCGCGGCGGGCGTGCTCGCGGAGACGCTGCTGGCGTGCGGCTCCCTCGACGCCGCCGCCGAACACGCCGACCGGGACCGCCTGCGCGAGGTGGAGGCCTTCTTCGCCGAGGCGGGCGTGGAGCTGCGGTCCACCGGGCTCCTCGGCGCGGGGGCGTGAGACCGTGGCCGCCGCGCTGACACCGCCGAGTGTTCCGGGCCGGGCCGGCGAACTGCTGGCCGAGCTCGGTGACCGGGCCGAATTGCACGACGTGTACGACGAGACCGGCTCGCCGATCTACCACGACTTCTCCCTGAAGGACACGCACGAGGTCCGCGAACTGGTGGGTCTGGTGCGGCGGACGCCCGGCACCGTCCTCGAACTGGCCGCCGGTTCCGGCCGGCTGACGCTGCCGCTGCTCGCGCTCGGCCGGGAGGTGACCGCGCTGGAGCTGTCGGAAGGCATGCTGCGGCTGCTCGACGAGCGGCTGGCGCAGGCACCCGCCCGGCTGCGCGAGCGCTGCGTCCCGGTACGGGCCGACATGAGCTCCTTCGCGCTGGGCCGCCGGTTCGAGGTGATTGTGCTGGGCACGACCTCGGTCTCCCTGCTCGACGAGGAGGGCCGGGCCGGTCTGTACGCGGCGGTGCGTGAGCACCTCGCACCCGGCGGCCGGTTCCTGCTCTCCACGGCGGACATCGTGACGTCCGACGCCCCGGGCCCCGACACCGACGGGGCCGCGTCCGAGGCGGAGGTGGAGGCCGTGATCGAGGCGGTCGGTGCCAGCGGACGCGTCTACCGGATGCACGACCACTGGCCGGCCGGGTCCGGCACCCGCACCGTCACCATCTTCCCCGCGACGGTCGGCGACGAGGGACCCGTCACGGTGTGCTCCACCACCGTCGGCGTGCTGCCCGCCGACCGCCTGGAGACCGAGCTCGCGGCATCGGGCCTGACGGTGTTGTCCCGGCACCCGCTGCCCGGCACCGGGCGCTACCGCGACGTACTGCTGGAAGTGGGGGTGTCGGCATGACGGACAACGGCACCGGGACGGCCCCCGGCCCGGCCCTGTGGCCTTCGATGCTGGCTCCGGAGCTGCACGGCGACGACGGACTGTGTGCCGTGTCGGCCCAGGGCGTCCGGATCCGTTTCGCCGACGGCCGCGAGCTGCTGTGCGGCTCCAGCGGACTGTGGAACACCAGCCTCGGCTACGGCAACCGGGCCATCGCCGAGGCGGCGGCCGAGGCCCTGCGCGAGGCCTCGTACCTCAGCGTCTTCCGGTACGAGAACGTCTACGCCCGCCGGGCGGCCGCGGCCCTGATCGACGTCTGCGGCCCGGACCACTACCAGCGGGTGCTGTTCTCCACCTCCGGAGGCGCGGCCAACGACCTGGTGATGAAGGTGGCCCGGCACTACCACGCGCTGCGCGGTCAGGACCGGCGCAAGGTCGTGGTCGGCCTGCGCGGCAGTTACCACGGCCTGACCTTCGGCGGCTTCGCGCTGACCGGCGACAACCTGGGGCAGCAGCTCTACGGCGTCGACCAGCGGCTGGTGCGGCACGTGGCGCCCAACGACCCGCAGGAGATCCGGGCGTTGCTGGATCGCCAGGGCGCGCACGTCGCCGCTGTCGTCGTCGAGCCGGTGCTCGGCTCCGGCGCGGTCCCGCTCACCGACGAGTACGTCGCCGAGCTGCTGCGCCTGCGCTCGGAGCACGGGTTCCTGCTCGTCGCCGACGAGGTGGCCACCGGCTTCGGCCGGACCGGCGCCTTCTTCGCCTCGCACCGCTGGCCCGGGCAGCCGGACCTGCTGGTCACGTCGAAGGGACTGACCAACGGCACCAGCGCTGCGGCGGCCGTCGTGGCCTCGCACCAGGTGGCCGACGTCTTCACGGACGCCGGTTCGCTGCTCTCCCACGGCGAGACCCAGGCGGGCACCCCCGTCACCTGCGCCACAATCCTTGCCACCGTCGAGGAGATGCGGCGGCTGGACGCGGTGGCCCTGGGACAGCGGCTGTCGGCGCGGCTCGACACCGAACTGGAGCGCCTGGCCGCCGAGCACCCCCGGGTGTCCGGGACCACCGGCGTGGGCTGCTTCCGCTCGGTCCGCGTGAGCGCAGCGGACGGCTCGCCGCTGCCCCAGACCGAGGTCCCCGCCCTGGTGGCCGCGATCCGCGAGGCCGGCGCCGTCGTGCACCCCGGGATGAACGGCATCCAGCTCTTCCCCGCGCTGATCTACACCGATGCCGACCTGACCGAGCTGCTGGACTGCGTACGCACCGGCATCACGGCGTACACGACGCACGCGGCGCACACGCGGCAAGCGGCGGACCCGGCGGGACCGGGGGCGGCGACATGACCCCCGGCTGGCACTGCCCCACGGTGATGGCGTACGGCGGTGACGGGCTCGCGCAGTGGCTCGGCACCCGGCCGGAACGCTCCGTCGCCCTGCTGTTGGACGGCGGCGTCGCCGAAGCCGGCATCGCGGGCTCGGTGCGGGCGCGGATCGAGGGCGGCGGCCGGACGGTCCGGACCGTCGTGGTCAGTGGTCCCGGGACGCCGAAGGCCGTCACCGAGCTCGCCGGGCGGTTCCAGGACGCGGACCTGGTGGTCGCGGTCGGCGGCGGTTCGCTGCTCGACCAGGCCAAGCTGGCGGTCCTGCTGCGGTCGGACCCCGACGCGCTCGCCCGGCTCACGGTCCCGCAGCGCGGCGGGCTGGTCCTGCTGCGGGCCGAGCGGTCCCGAGGGCCCCGCCTGGTCGCCGTGCCGACGACGCTGGGCACCGGCTCCGAGCTGAGTGCCGTCGCCTGCCTCGCGTACCAACGGGGCAAGCGGCTGGTGATGGGCGGGGCGCTCCGCCCCGACGCCGCGGTGATCGACCCGGAGGCAACCGCGACGCTGCCCGCCGAACTCGTCGCGGAAGGCGTCCTGGAGGTGCTCTTCAGGATCAGCGGCAGCTACGTCGGCGAGCACCGGGACCAGCCCACCGAGGACGCCCTGGCGCAGGCGCTGGCCGAACGGGCGGTACGGCTCGGCAACGAGGTGCGGGCCTGCCGCGCTCGGGGCCGGGCGGCCGACGAGCGGCAACGCACGGAGATCGCCAAGATCAGCGGCCTCAGCCACGCCGGCTGGGTGGTCCTGAACCGTTCCCCCTACGCCGGCAAGGGCTGGTACCTCGCCAACGAGCTGTCGAGCGAGCTGGGTCTGCGCAAGATGACGGCGGTCGCCGCGCTGCTGCCGCCCCTGTGGTCAGCCATCGCCGCGGGTGACACGCGGCTCGGGTCGGCGCGCAGGCTGGACGCGCTGTGGCAGCGCCTGCGGGCGGCGGCCCTCGACCCGGTGGGCGAGGGACGGGCGGACCCGCCGCTGCCCGAGGACCCGGGGGCGGGGATCGCGGCGCTGATCGACTCCTGGGGCGTCGGACGGCGGATCACCGCGGAACCCGGCCGGCTAGCCGTCGTCGCCCGGCGCAGCGTACGGGCGTGGGGCGCGGGGCTGCCGATGCTCGACGGACTGGGTGCCGCCGACATCGAGGGCCTGCTGGCACGGGCGGTGTGCGATTCGACGCCGGTCAGCCTCTGACCGCCGGATCCACCGAGACTTCCGCGGGTGCGGGCTGTCGCCCGAATTCCGCGGATGAACAGCACATACAAGGAAGGGGGGTAAAGAAAAATGCAGAACTCTGCCGAGCTGGACATCACTCCGGCGCTCGAGCTGGGCATGCAGGAGCTGGAGGCCATGGAGGCCCCGGGCTTCTGGTCCGTGACCGGTTACATCAGCGGCGCGGGTGCCGGCGGTGCCGTCACCTACAGCATCGTCGCTTCCGTCATCGCGACGACCTGATAACCGGACTCCGGGTATCGGCTCGCAATTCGAACTACTCGATGAGAAGGAGGTGTTGAACAATGCAGGACATCTTCGAGAAGAACGCCCCCGAGGCGCTTGAGCTGGGCATGCAGGAGCTGGAGGCCATGGAGGCCCCGGGCTTCTGGTCCAACTTCAAGGACGGTGTGGTCGTCTCGGTAGCCGCCAGCGCCGTCTACGGCGGTGTGGCCTCCGCGGTCGCCGTCACCTGATCCACGCCCACGCGGAGAACGACCGCACAGGCGAACCCCGCCCCGGAAGGAAGTCTCGTTTCCTTCCGGGGCGGGGAGCCGGGTTCCCGGCCGTGGGACATCACCGGGACGACTGAGAAGGAATTGCCATGCCAAGAAATCACAGTCCGTTCGCCTGTGTGCGCCACATCGCGGAAAACTCCCGCACGGAGAAAGTATGAGTAGTGCCGTCGTAGCAGATTTCCGCGGTCTGACCAAACGCTTCGGCGAGTTCACCGCGGTCGAGGACGTCACCTTCGAGGTCCCCGCCGGACGCATCGTCGGCCTGCTCGGCCGCAACGGCGCCGGGAAGACCACCTCGCTGCGCATGCTGCTGGGCCTCACCGCGCCGACCGCCGGAAGCGCCACCGTGTTCGGCAAGCCGTACGCCGAACTCCCGCACGCCGCCCACCGGATCGGCGTCAGCATGGACGGCATCGGCGTGACCCCGGGCGTCACCGGCCGCCGCGACCTCAGGATCTGGGCCAGGATGCTCGGTCTGCCGCGCCGACGGGTCGACGAGGTGCTGGAGCGCGTCGGCCTCGACGGCCGTGCCGACAAACAGCTCAAGGGCTTCTCCACCGGCATGAAGCAGCGTCACGCACTGGCGTCCGCGCTGCTCGCCGACCCCGAACTGCTGGTCCTGGACGAACCCGCCAACGGCCTCGACCCGGACGGGATTCGATGGCTGCGCACCTTCCTGCGGTCCCTCGCCGACGAGGGCCGCACCATCCTGCTGTCCAGCCATCTGCTCGCCGAGGTGGAGCAGACGGTCGACGACGTGGTGATCCTGCAGAAGACCCTGCGCTACTGCGGATCCCTCACCGAGCTCACCTCGGACGGCCGACACAGCCTAGAGGACCGCTTCTTCGAGCTCGCCGAGTCGACCGCAACCGGAGAAGCCGCCCATGCGTAACCTCATAGCCGCCGAATGGTCCAAGGCGTTCACCGGACGCGCCTGGTGGTCGCTGGCCCTCATCGGAGTGATTCTCGGGTTCCTGGCGAGCAGCGGGTTCGTCGCCCAGGCCGAGGAGGACATCGCCAAGGACGCCACGACCATCGAGGTCGTCACCGACCAGGTGGTCCGCTCCTGGTTCATGCTGCTGCTGTTCACCGCCCTGCTCGGCGCGGTCCTCGTCACCCGGGAGTACAACTCCGGGGCCATCGGCAGGTCCGTGCTGCTGAGCGGCGGACGCGGCCGGCTGCTGGGCGCGAAACTGCTCGTGGGAACCGGCATGGGCGTCGTGTTCGCGCTGCTCGCCACGGGACTGGCCGCCGCCTCCCCGGCGGTGTTCCTCGCGGCCTCCACCGATCTCGAACCCGCCTGGACCCACGAGACGACGCTGACCCTGGTGGGCGTCTTCACGGTCACCGTGCTGGGCGCCCCCTGGGGCGTGCTGCTCGGCTGGATCATCCGCAACCAGACCGCCGCGGTCGCGACCCTGCTGGGCCTGACGCTCTTCGTCGACGAGGCACTGCTGCGGCTGGTGCCCTCCGTCGGCAGGTTCACCATGACGATCGCGATGAGCTCGGTCTACCGGGACGGCAAGCCCGAACTGCTGTCGGTGCCCGTCGCCCTGATCGTCATCGGGGCCTGGCTGGCCGTGGCCGGTTACGCCGCCCGCCGGCTGTTCCTCACCCGGGACGTCATATGAGGCTCGGTCGGGCGGGATCGGGCGGGACACTGACGCCCGAGCGGACCAGTGCCCTGCGGGAGCGGCCCCAGCTGGCCCCCGACGTGCGGCTCCACGAGCCGATCGCCGACGGTGCGCCGTGGGTCGTCCAGCGCGGCTCACAGCAGTACATCCGGGTGGGGACCGACATGGTCCGGCTGCTGCGCGTCCTGGACGGGGAACGCGACCGCACCCGTCTGGTGGAGGCGCTGGGGGCGCCCTGGACGGAGGAGGCCGTCGAGCGGGCGGTCGAGAGCCTGCACGAAATGCGGCTGCTGGAGGACGGGCAGCCCCACCGGCGCGCCAACTCCTGGTTCAAGTTCGTTCCACCGCTGACGTTCCAGTTCACCGTGGTCAAGCCGGAACGCATGCTCGCCGCGCTCGTGCCGCTGCTGCGGCTCGTGGCCAACCGGGGTGGCGCCGTCCTCGCGGCCGTCCTCGCCCTGGGCGGTGTGCTGTCCCTCGCGTTGCAGGCGCCGCAGCTGCGGCAGGCGCTGGGCTCCCCGCTCCCGCTGGGCGTCCTCTTCGGCGTCGCGTGCGCCTCGGTCGTCGCGACCGCGCTGCACGAGATGGGCCACGGCGCGGTCCTCACCCACCACGGGGGGCGCCCCAGCCGGATGGGCGTCATGCTCTTCTACCTGACGCCCGCCTTCTTCTGCGACGTCTCCGACGGCTGGCGGCTGCCCCACCGGGAACAGCGCGTACAGGTGGCGCTCGCCGGAGTGGTGACGCAGATGGTCATCGCCGGGTCGGTGGCGCTCGGCGCGTTCGGGGTCGGTGCCGCGTCCGGTGACTCCGGCCTGCGCGACGGCATGCTGGTGTTCGCCGTGTCCACCTACGTGACGGGCCTGCTCAACCTGCTGCCGCTGGTCAAGCTCGACGGCTACATCGCGCTCATGACCCACCTGGACATCTCGCACCTGCGGGATCGGACGATGACCGACGCGCGCCGCTTCCTGGCGAAGGTCCTCTTCGGCGGCCGGTACGCGCGGGAGCTGCCCGGGCTGCGGTGGTCCGTGCCGTTCGGCCTCGCCTCCATGGTCTTCCCGGTCTACCTGATCGCGATGGCGTTCACCCTCTGGCTCGACATCCTCCAGGGCATGGGCCTCATCGGCGCGACGCTGGTGCTGGTCGGCGTTGTCTACCTCGGCTACCGCCTGTTCACCGGCGCACGGCTGCTGCTGCGCGAGGCGCGCACGGCCGGCGCCCGGATGTGGCGCGTGTGCGCCGTCGCGCTGCTGCTCACCGCCGGGGTCGGTACGGCGCTGACGACGGTCACCGTGCCGTACACGGTCACCGGCGGCTACGTCGTCGAGGACGACAGGGCCTCGCTCGTACTGTCGGACGCGGCCGACCTGGAAGCGGTCGCCCCGGGCTCCCCGGTGACGCTGTACCGGCGCGGAATGGTGACGCGCACCGAGATCGGGTCCGCGACCGTGGGACGGGGACCGGCCGAGGAGGACGTCGCCCCGCTGTCCGCCTTCGTGCCGGTGCGCGAGGGCGACTCTCTCCCGATACCCGCCGTGCTGCTGCCGCTGTCCGTCACCGACACGGCTTTGGCGGAGAGCATCGGGACGGCCCGGGTGGCGGCCGGCAGCCGCTCGCTGGGCGAATGGCTCTACCTCTCGTACATCGCCCCGGCCGCTCGCTGACCCGCCCTCACCCGCATCAGGAAACAGGACTCCTTCGGCATCATGGACATCATCCGGCACCTGCACTTCTGCCCGCCCGGTACGCCGTTCTTCGACCTGCCGGCCCGGTCCACCGCGGCCGAGGACGACTTCCCCCTCGTCCACGACGAGCTGCCCGAGGGCTGGGGCCGCGCGCCGGGCAGCGAATGGGTGGTGCTGTCCCCGCCCGGCGTGACGCTGCCGCGGCAGGGCTGGAAGATCCACGTCTCGGCGACCCTGGACAACGCCGGCCACATCCTCGACGTGGTGGCGAAGTACTGCGTCGCCGAGCGCGTGATGTTCAAGTTCATCCGCAGCCGGGACCTGCTCAAGAGGCGCAACAGCAAGTACGGCGACCGCAGCGGCAGCGGCAAGTTCGTCACCGTCTATCCGCTCGACGATCTGCACTTCGAGCGGATCCTCCACGAGCTGGGCGACCTGCTGGACGGTGAGAGCGGGCCGTACATCCTCAGCGACCTCCGCTGGCGCTCCGGCCCGCTCTACGTCCGCTACGGCGGTTTCGTCCTCCAGGCGGTGCGGTCCGGGACGGGCGAACTGATCCACTGCATCGAGGACCCCGACGGCCGGCTGGTCCCCGACCGGCGGGGCCCCGGGTTCCGGCCGCCCGAGTGGGTGACCCCGCCGGTCTGCCTGGCCGAGGCGATCGCCGCCCGCAACGCGGGCACGCTCCGGGACTTCCCGTACCGGGTCACCAAGGCGGTGCACTTCTCCAACGGCGGCGGGGTGTACCGGGGCACGGACACCCGGGACGGCACCGAGGTCCTGCTGCGCGAGGCCCGCCCGCACGCCGGCCTCGACGCGGACGGGCGCGACGCCGTCACCCGCCACGAACAGGAGCACTGGGCGCTGCGCCGGCTCACCGGCCTGCCCTGCGTCCCACGGCTGATCGACTACCGCAAGGGGCACGAACACTACTTCCTGGTCCGGGAGTACGTGGAGGGGACGGCGCTGTCCAAGGAGCTCGTCCGGCGCAACCCCTTGCTGAAGGCGGTCGGTTCCGAGGAGACCGTCGCCGAGTACACCGCCTGGGCACTGGACGTGCTCGACCAGATCGAGCGGGGCGTCGACGCCATGCACGAGCGCGGTGTCGTCTTCGCCGACCTGCACCCGGGCAACATCCTGGTCCGGCCCGACGGCCGGGTCGTCTTCATCGACTTCGAGACGGCCGGCACGCCGGACGCCACGACCGCGCAGACCATGGGCGCGGTGGGGTTCATCGCCCCGGCCGGGCACACCGGATTCGCCATCGACCGCTACGCGCTGGGCTGTCTGCGTCTCGCGCTCTTCGCCCCGCAGGTGGCCGTGCTGCCCTGGGCGCCGGAGAAGGCGGACGAGCTGATCGACGTCATCACCGCGTACTACCCGGTGCCCGAGGACTACGCGGAGCGGGTCCACCGGGATCTGGGGCCGACGGCCTTCCCAGCGCCCCGCCCGGAGCGTGCCGGTGGTGCTGAGGACGCCGATGGCCCCGAGGGCAGCGGTGGAGGCGGCGGGCGGCGCGCGGCGCCGGTGTGGGCCCTCCCCGCCCCGGCCGACCGGCCCGCGCTGCTGCGCTCCCTGGCCGACGGCCTGCTCGCGACCGCCCAGCCGGGCCGCGACGACCGGCTCTTCCCGGGCGACGCCGAACAGTTCTTCACGCCGGAGGGCGGACTCGACCTCGCCCACGGCGCCGCCGGAGTGCTGTGGGCCCTCGCCGAGGCGGGAGCCCGGGTGCCGGAGGAACACCTCGACTGGCTCGCCGGGAAGGCGCACGCCCTCGAGGACCCGCGGCCCGGCCTCTACGACGGACTGGGCGGCATCGCGTACGCCCTGGACCGGCTCGGCCGGGAAGACACCGCCCGCGAACTCCTCGGCTGCGTCCTCGACGCCCCCTTGGATGGCCTCGACCACAGCCTCCACGGCGGCCTCCCCGGCGTCGGGCTGACCCTGCTGCACTTCGCCGGGACCACCGAGGACCGCGGACTGCTGGAGCACGCGGACCGGATCGCCGAGCGCGTCGTGCGTGTCGCCGCCGGCGGACCGCCGACCGCCGAAAGCCCTGGAGAGGGCAGAGGAGCGGGGCTGCTGCGAGGAGCGTCGGGCGGTGCCCTGTTCCTGCTCCGCCTGTACGAACACACCGGGGACACCGCCCTGCTGGACCACGCCGTGGCGGCACTGCGGCAGGACCTCGCCGACTTCGGCTGGACACCGGGGGCGCCGTTCGCGGACGGCACCACGGGACGGCTGCCGCTGGTCGCCTCCGGCAGCGGCGGTACGGGCATGGTGCTGCACGACCTCCTCGCGCACCTCCCGGACACCGAACTGGCCCAGGCGCGCGACGCCGTCCTCGCCGCGACGGAACTGCCCTTCGTCGCGCAGGCGGGCCTGCTGAACGGCAGGGCGGGCGTCATCATGGCGCGGGCGCACATGACGAACGCGCCGGTCCGGGAGAGGACGCGGAGCGGCGCGGACCACCCGTCCGGGCCGGAGCACGGCCCCGGCACGGACCCCGTGCAGAGCCGGCACGTGGCGGGACTCGGTCTCAACGCCGTCCGCCACCAGGGCCGTCCCGCCTTCCTCGGCCAGGAGTCCCTGCGGATCTCCTCCGACCTGGCGACCGGCACCGCCGGTGTGCTGCTCGCACTCGGGTCCGCGTGGAGCGACCGCCGCTGCCGACTGCCGTTCCTCTGACCACCCCGAAGGGCGCTCCCGGCCGGGACGCCCTCCTCCCCACCGCGCGTCCACCCCGTCGCCTCCCGGCAGGAACCCTTTGATGATCGACTTCTTGGCCACTCTCGACCCCGGCAACGGACTGGCGGAGAAGTCCGGCATGCTGCCTCCCGCACCGCCCGCCGATCCCCTGTGGAAGGCCCTGGTCCGGCTCTCCTGCGGCACCGACCGCGCCGAGAACACGGCGCAGGCGCTGTCGCCGAGGGTCGTCGGCGCGTACGGGTACTCGCGCATGGACGCCCTGGTGCGCGGCGCGGGTGAGGCGGTCGAGCGGTACGCGCTCTTTCCGCGGCCGGGGTCGCTCCCCGGCGCAGTCCGGGCGGCCCCGAGCACCCTCGGCACCCGCGCGCTGTCCTTCGCCGGCCACGGTGTCGCGCTCGGCGACGCGCGGGTCACGGAGCGGCCTCTGACGTGGTACCCGGCTCGGCGGCTCCGGGACGGCGCCGAGGTCCTGGTGCCCGCGGGCCTGGTCGACTACCCGGCGCCCGCTGAGGAGGCCGAGGGTTTCGACCCGGGGCCCTCGGGGGCGGCGTCCGGGCAGGGGTACGACATGGCGTTGCGCTCGGCCCTGCTGGAGGCGGTCGAACGGGACGCGCTTCTCGTCGCCTGGGAACGCCGGCTGCGTCCGACGCGCGTCGACGTCGGCGCCATCGAGGCGGAGCGGGTGCGCAAGGGCAAGAAGTACGTGCACTGGCGCAGCCTGCTGAAGCTGTGGAGGTCCGCCCGCGAGGCCGGGCTTCTGCCGGTCCTCGCGGATCTGCCGACCGGGGTGCCCGGCGTGGTCTGCACCGTGGGGGTGGTCATCGACGAGACGGGTCCGCAGCCGCTGGCGACCGTCGGCTGCAACGCCACGGACCAGGTGGGCTGGAGCATGCTCGGGGCGCTCCAGGAGGCGCTCCAGATACGCTCGGCGGTGGTGAACCAGCGCGAGAGCCACGGCTACGGCGAAGCCCCGGCCGAGATCAGGGACGACGACGACCGGCTGCGGTACGTGGCGTCCCGGCAGTGCTTCGACCTCGTCGGCGAGTGGGTCGCCGGTTTCGGCGAGGCCCGGGCCCCCCGCACGGCGCGGCCGGTGACGACCTCCGCCGTCCTGGAGGGACTGCTCGCCGACGGCGCCGACCCGCTCGCCGTCGACCTGACCGGCCGGCTTCCGGCCGCCCTGCGGGAGATGGGCTGGGCGGTGGTCAAGGTCGTACCGGTCGGCTACCAGCAGTTGCGGATGGCGGAGTCACACGGCTTCAGCTGGAACTCGCGGCGGTTGGAAACGGCCGAGGCCAGGACGGGCCTGGCCGCCGCACCGGGACCGGCGCCCCGGAACCGTCCCCACCCCCTGCCCTGAGCAGGAACGTTTCACAGATCGAGTTTCGCGGATCAGCTGAAGGAGAGGACCCCCTCATGGAGACCACACTCGGCGAGCAGATCATGCTCCTGTCCCTCGACGACACCACCGGCGCCCCCCAACTGCAGTCGCAGTCCGAATACATGATCTCCAGCGCGTCCGTACTGGAACTGGCGCTCGCGGACCGCGTCCGCATGGAGGGCGACCGCCTCGTCGTCACCGACCCCACCCCGCCGGGTGTCCCGGCCCTGGACGAGGCGCTCGCGCGGATCGCCGCAGCGGACGAGCCCAAGGACGTCCAGGCGTGGATCTTCGAACTGCGCGAGGAAGCCGTCGCCGGCGCGCGGCAGGGACTGCTCGACAAGGGCGCCATCCGCGAGGAGCGGACCCGGCGCTGGGGCATCTTCCCCACGAGCCGCTACCCGGAGGCCGACGGATCGGCCGAGGCTCAGGTACGCCGGAAGCTCACGGCGGCGGTCCTGGAGGGCGAGGAGCCCGACGCGCGCACGGCCGCGCTGGTGGTCCTGCTGCACACCGGCGGGCTGCGGGACCTCGTGTTCGCCGACGCCGACCGGACCGCCGTCGACGAGCGCATGGCCGAACTGACCGAGGGGCACTGGGCCGAGCCGGCCATGAAGCAGCTGATCGACTCGGTGCACGTGGCGCTGTCGGCCTACTCGGCGTCCACGACCGTCACCGTGATCAACGCCGCCACCTGAGGGCCTGTCGGGTGAATCGGGCGGAAGCGGAACCGCCGACCTCAGTTCTTCCTCAAGTCGTTTGCTCCGTTAACACTTTCCGTTGAAGGGGTAATGAGCTTGTGTTAACTTCCCCCGTAGTGATCAAGGTCGTACGGGGGCATGACCGGTTTTGACCAGTTCCGGTCTTCCCCTGCGCTGCGACCATAGTTCGGGGGAAGCATGGAACGAATCCTTGTCGGCATCAGCACTCCTTCAGCGCGGCGCCGGATGACCGAGGCGCTGGCCGGCCTCGGGTGGCTCGTCTCGGGGAACGACGACAGGTACGCCTCGACGCGGCCCGTGGCCCCGGCCGACGTCGCCATCGTCGAAAGCGACACGGTGGACGCCGACCCGTCGGTCGCCGAGTGGGGCAAGCGGGTCATCGTGCTGGTCAACGGGCGCAGCGACGCGTTCTTCCGGTTGCCCCGATGCGCCCGGGTGGCCGGAATCGTCGATCGCGACGACCCCGACCACGGTTATGTCAGGGCCGTGCGCGAGGTGTTGAGCGGGCGTGGCTGGATCTCGCCCGAACTCGTTCCCACGCTGCTGTCCGGCCGGGTCGGCCACGCCCGGCCGCCGGAGCTGCCTACGGCCGAGATCACCCAACTCACCGGCCGGGAACGAACGGTGGCCGTGCTCGTCGCCGAGGGCCTGTCCAACTCCGAGATCGCCGAGCGGCTGACCATCGAGCGCAGCACGGTCAAGTTCCACGTGTCGAACGTCCTGCGCAAACTGGGCTGCCGGGACCGCGCCCAGGTCGCGGCCCTGTGGCACTCCCAGGCGCTGCCGGTCCACTTCGCGGCCTGAGCCGCCCCCGCCCCGGGGCGGGGGACGACTCGACCTCCGGCGGGCGCGCCCGCGCACCGCCGACCGCTAACTTTGCGACAGGCGCCGCAGCGCGCCCGCTCCGCGCGTGCGGACGGCGTCTCCGCGTCGTCCGGCGCGGAGTCCATTCACCCGTTTTCCGTTCGGCGGCGTTCGCTACAGGAAATCGACGGTCGCGGGCGCCGGTGCAATGGCAAAGAGCTCCCGATCCACGACGCGGAAAGTTGCACAGATGGAGCATGCCCTCGAGCCCCGCGTGTCGGTGATCTGTCCGACGTACAACCGGTCCCGGGCGATCCTGGACACCCTCGCCTCGGTGACCGCCCAGACCGTGACCGACTGGGAGATGCTCGTGGTGTCCGACGGCAGCACCGACGACACCGACGACTGGGTCCGCCACGGCGCCCGCACCGATCCACGGATCAGACCACTGCGCACCGAACGCCACGGTCACCCCAGCGGCCCCAGGAACACCGCACTGGCCGAGGCACGGGGCGAGTTCGTCGCCTATCTCGACCACGACGACCAGTGGCGCGCGGACCACCTGGAGGTGGTGCTCTCCCTGATGCAGGGCGGCGCCGAACTCGTCGCCACGGGCTTCGAACTGCGCGACCCCCGAGGAACGCTCCGGGCGGACTCACAGCCGTACGAGATGTGCTGGCACCCGGAGTTCCAGGTCCTCGGGGTGGTCTTCGAGCCGTCGCGCGTAGCACACCGGCGCGGCCTCGCGGAACGGGCCGGCGGCTGGCGCACCGGTGAGGGCCTGGAGGACTGGGATCTGTGGCTGCGGATGACCGACGCGGGGGCACGCTTCACCACGGTGGCCGACCGCACGACCGTCCTGCTCGACGACAGCGGCACGCGCCGGCACCGGATACCGGCCAGGCACCGGCTGCCCCTAGCCGTCTTCGACGACCCCCGCGCGGCACGTTCGATGCTGGAACTCCTGCGCTCCGGGCGGGACGCCGCCGCGTACCGGACCGCGCAGCTCGCCGACACCGAGGAGTGGCTCGCCCGGCTGGTGGCGGACGAACGCTTCACCAGGCCCCTGGACTGGCACGGCGACCCGGTGGCGGAGATCGCGCGGGCCAGGCGGTCCGCCCGGGACCTCTGGCCGGACCTCTTGGTCATCAGGTGGGGCGGCCGCTACGCCGTGGCCCAGCCGCTGCGCTGCTCCACCGCCGAGCACGCCGAGCGCGTCACGTCCTTGGTGCGGCGGAGCCAACCGAGGCTGTTCGCCCTCCTCGACGCGGCCGCGGCGGAGTGCGCCGGGACCGCCGGGAACCTCACGGGAGCGGGAAGACGATGAAGGCCCTCGTTCTCGCCGGCGGTACCGGCACACGGCTGCGACCCATCACCCACACCGCCGCCAAGCAGCTCGTCCCCGTCGCCAACAAACCGGTCCTCTTCTACGGCATCGAGTCGATCGTCGCCGCTGACATCACCGAGATAGGGGTCGTCGTCGGCGGCACGGCCGACGAGATACGGGCCGCCCTCGGCGACGGCTCGGCCTTCGGGGCCCGGATCACCTACCTGCCGCAGGAAGCCCCTCTCGGGCTGGCGCACGCCGTGCTCATCGCCCGCGACTGGCTCGGCGACGACGACTTCGTCATGTACCTCGGCGACAACTTCGTCGTCGGCGGGATCACCGACGTGGTGGAAGAGTTCCGCCGGGAGCGGCCCGACGCCGGAATCCTGCTCACCAAGGTCGCGGACCCGTCGATGTTCGGGGTCGCCGAACTGGGGCCGGACGGCGCCGTCGTGCGGCTGGAGGAGAAGCCCCCGGCGCCCCGCAGCGACCTGGCGCTGGTCGGCGTCTACCTCTTCACCCCCGTGGTGCACGAGGCCGTCGCCGCCTGTGTGCCTTCGGCGCGCGGCGAGCTCGAGATCACCGACGCCGTGCAGTGGCTGGTCGACTCCGGCCGCGACGTCCGCGCCACCACCATCACCGGCTACTGGAAGGACACCGGTAACGCCGACGACATGCTGGAGGTCAACCGCACCGTCCTGGAGACCGTGGAGCCGGCCGTCCAAGGATGGGTGGACGAGGCGAGCGAGCTCGTGGGCCGGGTCAGGATCGCCCCCGGAGCCAGGATCGTGCGGTCCCGGATCGTCGGTCCCACCGTCATCGGTGCCGACACCGTCGTCACCGACTCCCACATCGGGGCCTTCACCTCCATCGCCGACGGCTGCCGGATCAGGGGCAGCGAGGTGGAGTTCTCCATCGTCCTGCAGGGATCGCGGATCGAGGACGCGGGCCGTGTCGAGGGTTCGCTCATCGGCCGCTCCGTCCACGTCTCCGGCGCGGTCCGGGCACCACGAGCACACCGCCTCGTCCTCGGCGATCACAGCCGGATCCGGATCGCCTCCTGAGCTCGCTTTTCGGGACACCCACGACACGAGAGACCGCGACACCCGCCATGAGAACCCTTGTCACCGGAGGGGCCGGCTTCATCGGCTCCCACTTCGTACGATCGCTGCTGTCCGACCCCACGACCGAGGCGGTCACCGTCCTGGACGCGCTGACCTACGCGGGCAACCCCGCCAACCTCGCGCCCGTGGCCGACGACTTCCGGCTGCGCTTCGTCCGCGGGGACATCCTCGACGCCGAACGCGTGGCCGGACTGATGGCCGAGCACGACGCGGTGGTCCACCTGGCCGCCGAATCCCACGTCGACCGCTCGATCGCCGACGGCGGCGACTTCGCCTCGACCAACATGCTGGGCACCCAGGTCCTGCTGGAAGCCGCCGTCCGCACGGGCCTCGGCACCTTCGTCCACGTCTCCACGGACGAGGTCTACGGCTCGATCGCCGTCGGCTCCTGGACCGAGGACCAGCCCCTCGCCCCCAACTCCCCCTACTCCGCAGCCAAGTCGGGATCCGACCTCCTCGCCCTGGCCTATCACCGCACGCACGGCCTTGACGTCCGTGTCACCCGCTGCTCGAACAACTACGGGCCCTACCAGTACCCGGAGAAGATCATCCCGCTCTTCATCACCAGCCTTCTCGACGGGCGCCGGGTACCGCTGTACGGAGACGGCGGACAGGTCCGCGACTGGCTGCACGTCGAGGACCACTGCCGTGCGCTGCGGCTCGTGCTGGAGGGCGGCCGCCCGGGCGAGGTCTACAACATCGGCGGCGGCACCGAACTCACCAACAAACAACTCACCGAGCGACTGCTGGACGCCTGCGGCCGGGACTGGGACAGCGTCGTCCACGTCGAGGACCGCAAGGGCCACGACGCCCGCTACTCCATCGACTGGTCCAAGATCCGTGACGAACTGGGCTATAAGCCCCGGCGCTCCTTCGACGAGGGCCTGGCCGCCACGGTGGCCTGGTACCGGGAGAACACCGCCTGGTGGAAGGCGGCCCGGGGATGACGTGTCGGATCGTTGCCGGTACCTTTCCCGCCGCCGGCCCCCTGGTCGTGGCCAAAACCTCCGCTGCTGGACCGTAGCGGCCGTGTACACGCGGGGACCGTCCGCGCCAGGACCGCGGACATCTCTCCCCATGGGACACATTGGGATCCGCTCCGAACTGAGCCGACCACCGTGGTGTGCCCGCCGATCGCGGATACACCTCCACTCGCTGCCGCCGAGGGTGGTTCTGTCGAGGTCGGACAAGCACCCCAGCGTGCCCGTCTGGCCTCGTCGAGGGGCACGCTTGCAGCCGCTCAGCGCCCTGATTGACCACTTCTGGATCTCCACCGGTGGACAGTCGGTGGACACACGCCTTTGGACGGTGCATTACGAGGGAGCCTGGGTCAACCTGCTGCGCGTGCTCTGATCTGGCAAAACGCTACTGGGCAGCACGACGCGGCACTACGCAACACGAACGCTCATGGTCTCGTTATGCGTAGGTCCCGGGTTCGAATCCCGAAGGCGGCTCCACATGAAACCCGCGGGTCAGGTATCTGATCTGCGGGTTCTTTGTTTTGTATGCCGTCGCTCCCGCAGGAGCGGGGTGCGCCCGTTGAACCGGCCCCCGCGGTTCTCCGTACCAGTGGCCAGCGAGCAGTGGCCAGTGACCACGGCCAGGCGGCCAGTGCGGCGAACCGCGGGGCCGCGGAGGGGCGTACGCCGGGAATCGCGGTCGTGAACGGTTAGCATCGCGCACACGCTGTCGGCCGGGGACGAGGTGAGGGCATGGGCGAGGACACGGGTGGACCGAGGATCGCCGTCGCCGTGGTGACCATGGGGAACCGGCCCGCCGAGGTCGACGCCCTGCTGGAGTCCGTGGCCAAGCAGGACGTTCCGCCCGCGCGGATCGTGATCGTCGGCAACGGCTGTCCGCTGCCCGAGTTCGCCGCGCGGCTGTCGTTGCCCGGTGAGGTCACGCCGATCGAGGTCGACGAGAACCTGGGCTGTCCCGGCGGGCGGAACGTGGCGCTCGCGCGGTTGCGGGAGTTCGGCGACACCGACGTGGTCGTGGAGCTGGACGACGACGGGCTCCTCGTGGACGCCGATGTGCTGCGCCGGGTGGGGGAGCTGTTCGCCGCCGACGACCGGCTCGGCATCGTCGGCTTCCGGATCGCCGACGAGCATGGCGAGACACAGCAGCGGCACGTCCCCAGGGTCGGCGCCTCCGACCCCATGCGGGGCGGGTACGTCACCGGCTTCCTCGGCGGCGGACACGCGCTGCGGTCGGAGATGCTCGACGAGGTCGGCGACTGGCCCGCCGAGTTCTTCTTCGCGCACGAGGAGACCGACCTGGCCTGGCGCGCCGCCGACGCCGGGTGGCGCATCCTCTACGCGCCCGAGCTGCTGCTCCAGCACCCGAAGACCTCGCCCGCACGGCACGCCGTCTACTTCCGGGTCAACGCCCGTAACCGGGTCTGGCTGGCCCGCCGGCGGCTGCCGCTGCCGCTGATTCCCGTCCACCTCGGCGTGTGGATGCTGCTCACGCTGGCGCGCCACCGGTCGCTCGGCGGGCTGCGGGCCTGGTTCGGCGGGTTCGCGGAGGGACTGCGCAAGCCCGCGGGGGAGCGGCGGCCGATGCGCTGGCGCACGGTGGGGCGGCTCACCCGGCTGGGACGGCCGCCCATCATCTGAGCGGGACAGAGAGCCCCGGTCGTTCACCTCTGACGAACGGGGCCCCATGCGTCCCCGGACCCGGCCGCGGCGGCGACACTCCCCCGAGCAACGCGTTCTACGCGCGCACCCCCGGGCCAGATCCGATGGTGTGATCACATCAGATCTTGCCAACGGATCGCTAACATATGGCCAACGGTTCTTCGTTGACGAGGGGTCGCCTTGACGGAGACGGCCGTGGCGGAAATCCGCCGTGAGGAAGGCGGTAGGGCGGAGTGAGGCGGTACCGCCTGCGGTTCGGACTGCTGGGACCACCGGTCCTGTACGCCGCCGATGCCGCCGTTCCGGTGGTCGACGCCGCTCCTGTCCACGTCCCCGCCCCCATCCCTGTGGCCAGTCCCAAGGTCCGGGTCCTGCTCGCCGCGCTGCTGCTGGAGGCGGGGCGGGCCGTGCCCGCCGAGTCGCTCGAGGACGCGCTGTGGGGCAGTGCTCCGCCGGTGTCCGCGCGGGCCTCGCTGCACAATCACGTGACCCGGCTGCGGCGGCTGATCGACGAGCCCGGCCGGCTGCGCACCGTACCGTCCGGCTACCTCCTGCGGGTCGAGGAGGGCGAGGTGGACGTGCACGTCTTCGAGGCCGCCGCGAGTGAGGCGCGCGCCGCGCACGCCGACGGCGACTGGGATCGGGTCGTGCGCGCGGGCTCGGCCGCACTGGCGCTGTGGCGGGGCGCGCCGCTCGCCGGGCTGCCGGCCGAGGTGGGCGGGTACGCGTTCGCCCAGCGGCTCCAGGAGACGCGGCTCCTGCTCACCGAGTGGTGCTACGACGCCGAACTGTCCCTCGGTGGCGCGCGGCTGGAGAGTCTCGTACCGGAGCTGTCCGCGCTCGCCGCCGAGCATCCGCTGCGGGAGACGTACCACCGTCAGCTGATGCTGGCCCTGCATCGCACCGGCCGGCGGGCGGAGGCGCTGGCCGTCCACCGCGACCTGCGCGCCCGCCTCGCCGAGGACCTCGGCATCGAGCCGGGCCCCGCCGTGCGGGCGGCGCACGTGGAAGTGCTGCGGGGGGCGCCGGCCGTGCCACGGAGCGTGGCTGCGCAGAGCCCGGCGTCGCGGAGTGCCGCAGCACAGAATTCGCGGAGCGCCGCAGCACAGGGCTCACAGAGCGACACAGCACAGAGCTCGCAGAGCGCCGCTCCACAGGACTCACGGATTGCCGCACCACAGAACGCTCCCCGCGATACCGCTCCCCGCGATGCCTCCTCCCGCGACGCCGCCCCCCGCTACCCCGTACCGCGCGTCGACGTCCCGCCCGTCCGTCCCGTCCCGGAGCAGGCGGTCTCCCCTCCGCGCCCGGCGCAACTGCCCGCCGCGCCGTCGTACTTCACCGGTCGTGACGCCGTACGCGGCGACCTGGTCCGCGCCCTCGCCCCCGGCTCGCACCCCCGCGTAGCCGTCGTCAGCGGCATGGCCGGCGTCGGCAAGACCGCCCTCGCGCTCCATGTCTCGCACGGGATGAAGGAACGTTTCCCCGATGGGCAGCTCTACCTCAACCTGCACGGCGCCACCCCCGGAATGTCCCCGCTGACCCAGGATCAGGCGCTCACCGCGCTGCTCCGCGACCTCGGCGCCGATCCCCGGCTCGTCCCCGAACAGTCCGACGCAGCAGCCGCGTTGCTGCGCTCCCTGCTCGCGCCGACGCGGACGCTCCTGCTCCTGGACGACGCCGACAACGCCGCGCAGGTACGCCCGCTGCTGCCGGCCGGCCCCGGCTGCGCGGTGATCGTCACCAGCCGGTCGCCGCTCACCGCACTCGACGGCGCCCACCGCTTCCCGCTCGCGCCGCTGTCCGGGGCGGAGAGCGCGGCGCTGCTGCGGGCGGCGTCCGGGCGCGACAGCCGGTACGGACCGGACGCCGGCCACCCCCTCGTCGAGCTCACCGGCCGCCTTCCCCTGGCCCTGCGTGTCGTCGCCGCCCGCCTGGCCGCCCGGCGCGCCCTCACTCCCGACGTGCTCGCCGGCCAACTGTCCGCCACCGAGGGGCGGCTGAACCACCTGGAGTACGACGACCTGAGCGTGCGGCGTTCCCTCGCCGTCGCCCACGACGCGCTCGCCGCCTCCGACCGCGAGGCCGACCGGGACGCGGCCCTCGCGCTGCGCCGCATCGGCGCCCTCGATCTGCCCGCGTACGGCGCACCGCTGCTCGCCCGTCTCATCGACGCCGACGAGGGCCGTGCCGAGGCCGCCCTCGACCGCCTCGTCGACGTGGCCCTGCTGGAGGAGATCGCGTACGGCCGCTACGCCCCCCACGACCTGGTGCGCGAGTTCGCCCGGGAGATCGCCCGCGGCGACGACGGCAGGGACGGCAGGGACGGCATCGCCGTGACCACCCTGCGCTGGTACGCCGCCGTCGCCGAGCGCGTCCTCACCGCGATCGTCGAACCCGGCATCGACCAGGACGACCGCCGCCGCCCCACCGCCGCACAGCCCCCCGAACACGCGACGGAGGTCGCCTCGGTCCCGCCCTTCGCCCGCTCCGAGGACGCCTTCGCCTGGGGCGACCTGGAGGCGGAGAACGTCGTCGCCCTCGTCGAGCGCCACTGCGGCGGCAGTGTCGGCAGTGGCAGTGGCAGTGATGATGGCGGTGGCGGTGGCGGGGGTGATGGCCGTGGCAGTGGCAGTGGCGGTGGTGACGGCAGTGGCGGTGGGGATGGCGGGAGCCGTCATCTCGCCGTCCTCGTCCGTCTCCTCTTCCCCTACGCCCAGCGCAGCGGCCGGGTCGCCGAGATGGAGGTACTGGGCCGGGGCGCCCTCGACCTCGCGCGGCGCCACGGTGACGAGGCCGCCGAGGCCTACGCGCTGGGCGACCTCGCCGGCCTGCACTTCCTGACCGGGCGGCTCAGTGACGCGCTCGCGCTCAACGACCGTTCGCTGGCGGTCTGGCGGCGGCTCGGCACGGTCACCCGGATCCGCCGCTGCCTCAACAACCGCGGCCTGCTCCTCGAAAACCTCGGCCGACACGACGAGTCGGCCGAGGCGCTGCGTCAGAGCCTCGCGTTCTCACAGCAGCTGAACGACCCGTGGGGCGAGGCGATCACCCACAGCCATCTCGGGAACCTCTACGAGCACACCGACCCACGGGCGGCGATCGAGCAGCACCGGCGTTCGCTCGCCATCGGCGACGAGATCGGCAACGTGATCGTGCAGCACTCGGCGCACTGCAACATCGGCTACGCCCACCTCACCCTCGGCGAACCGGGCGCCGCCGCGGAGCACTTCGAGGAGAGCATGCGCATCCTGGGCGGGCACGGTGACTGGCACGGCGAGTCCCAGACCAGGCTCGGCCTCGTCCGCGCCCTGCGCCTGCTGGGCCGCACCGAACGGGCCGCCGACGAGTGCGCGGAGCTGGTCCGCCGCGCCGACGCCCGCGCCGACCGCTACGCCGGCGGTCTCGCCCGGCACCAACAGGGGCTGCTGCTGCGGGAGCGGGGGCGCGATCGCGAGGCGTACGAGCAGTGGCGGGCGGCGCTGGCGGCGTTGGACGGGACGGACGCGAAGACGGTGGCGGGGGAGTTGCGGGAGCTGCTGGCCGAGGGACCTCCCGCCGACTGATCGCGCGGTGTCCGCGTAACGCCCCATCGGTCACTTGGCGTCCGCGTAGCACTCCACCACCGCCGTCGTGAACGGGAACCGCACCGGCGTCGTGCCGAACGTCAGCCGCCCCGCCAGCTCCGCCGCTTCCCGGATCGCCGCGACGACGGCGTCCGCCTCCTCCTCGGGGCAGTGCACGATCACCTCGTCGTGCTGGAAGAAGACCAGCTCCGCCGACTTGTCCGCGCAGGCCTGCCGCAGCGCGGCGAGCAGCAGCAGGGCCCAGTCGGCCGCGCTGCCCTGGACGACGAAGTTGCGGGCGAAGCGGCCTCGCGCGCGGGCGTCGGTGGAGGCGTAACCGGGCGCCCACTCGTGCGCCCGGCCCGGCGCGTCGGAGGGGTCGTCCTGCGGCAGGCCCGCCTCCTCGGCGCCGTCGGCCGCCCCGGCCGCCGGTGGGCAGGTGCGCCCCAGCCAGGTCCGCACGAGCCGCCCCTCCTGGCCCGCGCGCGCCGCGTCGTCGACGTACGCCACCGCCCGGGGGAAGCGGCGTCTGAGCGCGGCGAGGTTCTTCAGGCCGTCGCCGGAGGTCTGGCCGTAGACCGCGCCGAGGACGGCGAGTTTGGCCTGGGCGCGGTCGCCGGAGAAGGCGCGGTCGGACACCGACTGGTAGAGGTCGGTCTCGCGGCCGGCCACCTCCATCAGGCCGGGGTCACGGGAGATCGCCGCCAGCACGCGCGGCTCCATCTGGTCGGCGTCGGCGACGACCAGCCGCCAGCCCGGGTCGGCGACGACGGCCCGCCGGATCACCTTGGGGATCTGCAGCCCGCCCCCGCCGTTGGTCACCCAGCGTCCGGTGACCGTGCCACCGGCCAGGAACTCGGGGCGGAACCGTCCGTCCCGCACCCAGTCCTGGAGCCAGGACCAGCCGTGGGCGACCCAGATCCGGTACAGCTTCTTGTACTCGATCAACGGCTTCACGGCCGGATGGTCGACGGACTCGATCTCCCACCGGCGGGTGGAACCGACCTTGATCCCGGCCCGCGCGAACGCCTTGACCACGTCCGCGGGCAGATCGGGCCGCACCCGGTGCCCGAACGCCGCGGACACCTCCTCGGCCAGCTCTGCCAGGCGGCGCGGCTCACCCCCTCCCGTGTACCGCTCGCCGAGCAGGTCGTGGAGTACCTCCCGGTGCACGTCGGCACGCCAGGGCAGCCCGGAGCGGTTCATCTCGGCGGCGACCAGCATCCCCGCCGACTCGGCCGCCGTCAGCAGCCGCATCCGGTCGGGGTGGGCGGACCGGTCGTGGCGGCGTTGCTGCTCGGCGTAGACGGACAGCAGGTCGTCCAGGGGCAGGTGGACGGCCTGGGGCTCGAAGAGCGGGGACTGCGCACCGGGCTCGGCGGAGCGCTGCGGCGGGTCGGGCGGTACCGGGTCGCCGCGCAGCCGGGCCAGGGCCGCCGCGGCCGAGCGCGGCTCCCCGTACCGGCCCTCGTGGCCGAGCAGGAGGGTTTCGGCGGCCTCCACGTCGTAGCACCGCTCCACCCGTACCCCCGCGGCGAGCAGGCGCGGGGCGGTCTCGGCGGTGGACCGCCACACCCAGCGCGCGACCTCCGGCCTGCTCCGCACGGCCTCGGCGAGGCCGGCCTCCCGTCGCACCGGTCCGGCGGGCAGCCCGTCGGGGCCGAGGGGGGCGACCTCCACGCCACCGTCCTCGGCCACGGCGAGCGCCCACCGATCAGCCATGTCGCGAGTGTCGCAGGAGGGTCTGACAACGACCCTCGCCGTGGCCGGGGTCTCAGCCCTCTGCCTGCCCGGGACCCCTCTTCTCGGTCTCTCCGGTCTCTCCGGTCTCCACGGTCTCCTCCGTCTTCGCGGTGACCTCGATGAACTCCGCCAGCATCTCGGTGACGTACCGCTCGGTGGCCTCCTTGTCGAGGCCGAGCCCGCTGAGTACGCCCTCGCCGTGCTCGTGCTCCAGCAGGGCGAGCAGCATGTGTTCGGTGCCGATGTAGTTGTGGCCGAGGCGCAGGGCCTCGCGGAAGGTGAGTTCGAGGACCTTCTTGGCGGCGGGGCCGTAGGGCACCAGCTCGGGAACCTCCGCGGCGGCGGGCGGGAGGGCCCCGGTCGCCGCCGCGCGGACCGCGTCGAGGGTCACGCCCTGCGCGGCGATCGCCTTGGCGGAGAGGCTCTCGCGTTCGGTGACCAGGCCGAGGACGAGGTGCTCGGGCACGCCCTCGGCGTTGCCGGCGGTCTTGGCGGCGTTGTGGGCGGCCATCACGACGTTGCGCGCGCGGGGCGTGTAGCGGCTGAAGCCCTGGCTCGCGTCCAGGTCGGCCGACTCCTTGGGCACGAAGCGCTTCTGCGCCGCCTGCCGGGTGACGCCCATGCTCTTGCCGATGTCCGTCCAGGAAGCGCCCGAACGCCGGGCCTGGTCCACGAAGTGGCCGATGAGGTGATCGGCCACCTCACCGAGGTGCTCGCCGGCGAGGACGGCGTCCTGGAGCTGTTCGAGGGGCTCCGGATGCACCTTCTTGATCGCGGTGATGAGTTCGTCGAGGCGTACGGATGACGTGATGCTCGGGTTCGTCGTCATGCGTCAACCGTAGGTTGCGCCCAAAGAGGTGTCAACCGTCGGTTGACACTCGTCTCGGCGCACCGTCTCGACGAGCCGTACGACCCGTTCCGACGGGCGTCGGCTACTTCGGCGACGCCACCACCAACCGCACCGCCAGCCCCGTGAACACCGTCCCCGAGACGATGTTCAGCCAGCGGTTCACCCGCGCGCTGCGCCTGAGAAGTCCCGCCAGTCGCCCGGACAGCAGCCCGACGAAGCCGTCCCACAGGAAGCCCATCACCACGAGGGTGCCGCCGAGCAGCAGCAACTGGCCGGGGACGTGCCCCAGCGAGGGATCGACGAACTGCGGCAGGAACGCCACGTTGAAGAGGATCACCTTGGGATTGAGCAGGTTGGTGATCGCGCCCTGCCAGAAGGCCCGCCGCATTCCCGCGCCCCGGTGCGCCGCGTCGTCCTCGCCCGGCACCGAGCGGTCCCGGAAGGCCTTCACCGCCAGGTAGAGCAAATAGGCGGCGCCCGCCCAGCGCAGTACGTGGTACAGCGTCGGCAGCGTCGTGAACAGGGCCGACAGTCCGAGCGCCGCGGCGACCGCGTGCACCAGCATCGCGCAGGACACCCCGAACGCGGCCATCACCCCCGCCGTGGGGCCGCCCCGCCCGCCCATCGCCACGATGAACATCATGTCGGGCCCCGGAGTGATGCACAGCGCGAAGGCGGCGACGAGGAACGCCGCGTAGAGGGTCATGTCCACCATGCGCGCCATGCTCGACGCCGGGCGGTGCGGCCTTGGCCGAATTCCACGAAGTGAGACGGGCGGGGGACCGTGGCACCATCACCGGGTGAGTACGCCCCGCACCGTCGACCGTGCCTTCGAGACCGCCCTGTACGACGCCGCGGACGACGCCCTCGACGCCGCCGCCTCACTGCTCGCCGCCGACCCGGCGGCGGACGCGGAACTCGTCGGCCGCGGGGCGGAGTTCGTGGCGGCGGCCTGGCGGCGCGGCTGGCAGCCCGCCGACCTCGTACGGATCGTGCGGCGCGAGCTGGACGACGTCCACGTACGGCTGGTGGCGGCACTGATCCGCGCCCAGGCGCCGCACGACCGCCCGCGCGGCCCCCGTTGGACCGCGCAGCTCGACGACGTTCCGGACCAGGCGCCGCCCCGCACCGACCGCTTCTCGCACGCCACCGCCGTACTCGAGCTGTACCGTCTGCTGCTGCGCCTGCCCGCGCTGGACCCTCTGGAGCCGGGGGAGCCAAGGTCGGTGGGCGCCCCGGGTGAGGCGTCCCGTCGGGAGAACCGGCCGGAGTCCCGCACCCTCGCCCGCATCCGCGCGCTGCTCGCCAAGGCGGAGGCGACCGGGTATCCGGAGGAGGCGGAGGCGCTCAGCACCAAGGCGCAGGAGCTGATGGCCCGGCACAGCATCGACGAGGCGCTGCTGTCGGCCCACGCGCCCTCGCCCGACGCCCCGGGCGCCTGCCGGATCGGGGTGGAGCCGCCGTACGAGCAGGCCAAGGCGGTACTGCTGGACGCGGTGGCCGACGCGAACCACTGCCGGGCCGTGTGGAACGAACCCCTCGGCTTCTCCACCGTCGTCGGCTTCGAGGCCGACCTGGAGGCGGTCGAACTCCTCTACACCTCCCTGCTGGTGCAGGCCGAGGCCGCGATGACGAAGGCGGAGGCCGCGCAGCGAGCGGGCGGGCGCAAGCGGACCAAGACCTTCCGTCAGTCGTTCCTCGCCGCCTACGCCCACCGCGCGGGCACCCGGCTCCGGGCGGCGACGGACGCGGCCACCGCCGAGTCCGGCACGGCGACGGACGTGGACCTCCTGCCGGTCCTCGCCTCCCGCGAGATAGCGGTCACGGACCGCCTGGAGCGCATGTTCCCGGAGACGACGACGACCCGCCTGCGCGGCGTCGGCGACGCGGCGGGCTGGACGGAGGGCACCCGCGCGGCGGACGACGCCCGGGTCGACCGGCGGCGACCCCTGCCGTAGCCGCCGCCCCGCCCTGCGCGGGGGCAGGGGCGCGGGTCAGGAGCCGAGGTCGGCCGTGGGCAGTCCGGGCGGCAGCGACCCGCCCTCCGACTTGGTGTACGTCTCCTCGCCGAGACCGCCCTGCCACGTCACCTTGAGCGATGTCCCGTCGACCGACTCGACGGTGCCGGTCGCCCGGTCATCGCTGCCGTCGGTGCACTTCAGGCGGATCGTCCGGGTGCCGGAGTCCTCGTCGGCGGTGCCACTGCACACGGTCCCGCCCGTGGCGAAGAGGGCGGCCTTCTCGCCGGTGACCATCAGCGCGACGGCCTGGCCGTCGGTGGTGGCCAGCCAGCCGCCCTCCAGTTCACCCGCGGCCGCGGACGGTGATCCGCCACTGCCGCCGCCCGTGTCGGCACTCGCGGATGCGGACGCGCTGGGCGCGGCCGAGGACTTGTCGCCCCCGCCCGAGCCGCCCCCGTTCGAGCCGTCGTCGTCGGAGCCGCCGCCGTCGGTGCACGCGGTCAGCGCCAGTGCGCCCACCAGCCCGACGGCCACGGCGGCGGCCCGCACGGACCGACGCGCCGCCCGCCCGCGCGCACCCACAGCCATACGCGTCGCGTTCGCGGTGTTCGCCGTAGTCGCAGTCGTAGTCGCAGTCGCAGTCGCCAGTGTCACCGGAAGCTCCAAGCTGTGGACGGACGGCCGGGTCGGACCCCGAGACAGCCGCAAGCTACCAGGACGACCTGCACAGGACGACCTACCAGGACGCCCTGCACAGGACGACCTACCAGGACGACTTGCGAACTCCCGGCAGATACCCGGCGTGTGCCTGCTCGCGCAGGTTCACCCGGGACAGCCCGAAGACGCGGAAGTAGCCGCGCGGGCGCCCGTCGACCTGGTCGCGGTTGCGCACCCGCGTGGGGCTCGCGTCGCGGGGCTGCCGGCGCAGTTCCCGCTGGGCGGCGAGCCGTTCGGTCTCCGTGGAGGTCGGTCGGCGGACGATCTCCTTCAGCTCGGCCCGTCGCGCGGCGTACCGCGCGACGGTCTCCTGCCGCTGCTCGTTCTTAGCGATCTTGCTCTTCTTCGCCATCGGATCTCAGCCCTTCAGCTCTCTCAGACCTTCACCCCGCGCGCGCGGATGCGCGCCACGGCCGCCTCGACGCCGATCGCGTCGACCGTCTTGATCCCCTTCGTGCTCAGTCGCAGCCGTACGTGCCGGCTCTCGCTCGGCAGCCAGTAGCGCTTGGTCTGGATGTTGGGGTCGAAGCGGCGGGAGGTCCGCCGGTGGGAGTGGGAGATGCGGTTGCCGAAGCCCGGTCGGGTGCCGGTCAGCATGCAGTGGGCGGACACGGTGACGTACCTCTCCTTCGGACCGGACGGTCCTAGCTGTTAATGGAATTCATTTTCAGTAAGATAGCAGCATGGCACGCAACGAACTCCGTCCGGTCATCAAACTCCGGTCCACCGCCGGGACCGGCTTCACCTACGTCACCCGCAAGAACCGCCGCAACGACCCGGACCGGCTGACCCTGCGCAAGTACGACCCGGTCGCCGGTCGCCACGTCGACTTCCGAGAGGAGCGCTGATCCCGCCGTGCGCAAGGGAATCCACCCCGAGTACCGCCCGGTCGTCTTCCGCGACCGCGCCGCGGACTACGCCTTCCTCACCCGCTCGACCATGACCAGCGAGCGCACGATCGAGTGGGAGGACGGCCACACCTACCCGGTCGTCGACGTCGAGATCTCGAACGTCAGCCACCCCTTCTATACCGGCACCGCCCGCGTCCTGGACACGGCCGGCCGGGTGGAGCGCTTCGAGCGGCGGTACGGAAAGCGGGACGGGGCATGAGCGGGCCGGACCGCCCGGCGCTGCCGGTGGTGATCGTCGGCGGGCTGCACGCCGACGCCCGCAGGGCGGCCGTGGCACGGCTGCTGGCCGACGTGCCCGGCAGCGTCGTCCTCCACCACGACCTGGCGACGGCCGCGGCGGGCACGGTCGTACGGACCGTCCGGGACGCCACCGGCATCCTGTCCGCCGGTGAGGCGCCCTTGGTCAACGACTGCGCCTGCTGCGCCCTGCGCGAGGACCTCGTCCCCGAACTGGAACGGCTCGCGGAGTCCGGAGGCACCCCGCTGGCGGTCGTCGAACTGTGGGACTCCGTCGAGCCCAAGGCCATGGCGGAGGTGGTGACGGCCGGCGGCTTCACCGTCACCGGCGTGATCACCGCCGTCGACCCGGCACTGGTGCTGCCGTACCTCGGCAACGGCGACGACCTCGCCGAGGGCGGCCTCGCCGCCGCGGCCACCGACCAGCGCACCGTCGCCGACACCTTCGCGCGCCAGCTGGAGTACGCCCCCGTCCTCGCCCTCGCCGACTCCCTCCCCGGCTCCGCGGCGGCCGACGACGAGGACCGCGAGCTGCTGGCCCAGCTGCATCCGACGGCCCGCCGGGTCCCGATCGGCCACGGCGACGGCCCGGCGGGCACACCCACCGCACCCTCGGAGCTGGCGCGGGCCGCCCTCGCCGGCTTCGACGTGGAGGCCGCGGCGGCGGCCCAGCACCCGGCCTGCGCCCTGCTGCCCGCCGAGGCCGACGCGCACGGCGTCGCCACCCTCGTCTGGCACCGGCGCCGCCCCTTCCACCCGGAGCGGCTGTACGCGGCGCTGGAGGACCTGACCTGCGCCGCCGCCCGCAGCCGGGGCCGGTTCTGGCTCGCGGGCAAGGCGGACACGCTGCTGCACTGGGACGCCGCGGGCGGGGCCCTGTGCGTGGAGAGCGCGGGGCCGTGGCTCGCGTCGCTGCCCGACGCCGCCTGGGAGCTGGTCCCGCCGGTGCGCCGCGCCGCCGCCGCGCTGGACTGGCACCCCGAGCACGGCGACCGCTGCCAGCACCTGGTCTTCACGTCCCCCGGCCTCGACCGCGACGGCCTGGAAGGGCTCCTGGAGTCCTGCCTGCTGACCGACGCCGAGTACGCCGCGGGGCAGGCCGCCTGGGAGCGGCTGTCGCCCGCCTTCGACACCCTCCTGGAGGTCTGACCCCATGCCACGCAAGAGCGACCGCAAGCCCGTCGGGAAGCGGCCCAACCCCCTGGACCAGGCCGGAGTGACGTACATCGACTACAAGGACACCGACCTGTTGCGGAGGTTCATCTCCGACCGGGGCAAGATCCGCAGCCGCCGCGTCACCCGCGTGACGTCCCAGCAGCAGCGGCGGCTGGCGAGGGCGATCAAGAACGCGCGCGAGATGGCGCTGCTGCCGTACGGCGTGCGCTGACGCCTGACCTGCGCACCCGGGGGCCCGCTCACAGTGAGCGGGCCCCCCGGGTGTTGCCGCCTGTTGTTGCGTGTTCATGGAATCCGGGGGCATAGGTGGGAACGGCTTCCCGGCGGTGGGCGTCAGAGAGAGCAAGGGCTTTCGGGTGAAGCGGCCGTCGAGGCTGCAACCACCGCTGTAACCACGGGAACACCGCGCGTGCACGTGCATTTGCTCATGCATCTGCACGGTGAACAGGGTTATGATCCGGATCAGTTGACCACTGCATCAATGGCCACATCAGCCAGTGCACCACCGGGGAGCGACCTGTGGACCACGACGTGTACAACGGCATGGCCGCCACGCAACTGCACGACGCGGCCTGGCAGAAGAGCCGGCACAGCAACTCGCAGGGGTCCTGCGTGGAGTTCGCGCGGTTGCCCGACGGCGCCGTGGCGGTGCGCAACTCCCGTTTCCCCGACGGTCCCGCACTCGTCTACACGCGTGCCGAGATCGAGGCCATGCTGCTGGGCGTCAAGGACGGCGAGTTCGACCACCTCATCGCGAGCTGACACGCGTAGAACCGCGACGCGGGCAGGCGTCGCGGTTCGTGTCACTCGTAGGCGGGCCGCTCCGTCATGTCGTCGGGCTTCTGGAGCCGGAACAGGGCCCAGACCACCTTGCCGTTGAGCGTCCCGGCGAGCGGGTGCCAGCCCCAGCTGTCGCTGAAGGAGTCGACGAGGAACAGACCCCGGCCCGACTCCGCCGAGAAGTCGTCCGTCTCGCGGGCCACCGGACTGTCGTGGCTGGGGTCGCGCACCGCGCACACGAGGAGCTCGGTCCAGCGCATCAGATGCAACCGGACGGGGCCGTTGTGCTCGCCGTGCCGAGGGGTGTCGGCCGGCAGCGCGTGGCGCAGGGCGTTGGTGACGAGTTCGGAGACCACCAGGCAGACGTCGTCGAAACGGTCGCCCGTGTCCCAGCCGTCGAGCGTTCTGCGGGTGAATCTCCGGGCCTCGCGCACCGCTTCGTAACGCGGCGGCAGGGCGCAGGAGGCGGCATTGGACACGGCCGCGGGGTCGAGCGGCGGAAGGCCCTGCCGTAACGGCTCGAGCATGGTCGATCCATTCGTCCCCATGCGAGGCACTCCCGGGAATTCGCGGTCGTAGCGATGCGGCGCGGTGGTGCGGGACCATGGTTTCGGATGCGTACCGCAGATGCAAGGGCAGATGCACGTGCACGTGACCGGAATGGACCTGCCCGTACCGCTTGTTGGTCAATTTTTCCGCCCTCTTCGCCCCCTCTTCATCTCGCGGGGCGGCCACTTCCTGGCCGCTCCGTGCATGATCCCGAGCGTTTCCTTTGGCTCGATTCCGTTTCCGTAACCGGACGAGTACTGCTCGGAGTGTTTTAGTGGCAGACTTCGGCCCCTGAAGACGGTTGGGGAGGCTGGCGAACGTGAGCGCGGGAGAGCCCGGATCGGTGGTGCGGCGCATGCTGCTCGGATCACAACTCAGGCGACTGCGTGAGACGCGGGGGATCACGCGAGAGGCGGCGGGCTACTCGATCCGCGCCTCGGAGTCGAAGATCAGCCGGATGGAGTTGGGCCGGGTGAGCTTCAAGACGAGGGACGTCGAGGACCTGCTGACGCTGTACGGCATCACGGACGAGCAGGAGCGCACCTCCCTGCTCTCCCTGGCCAAGGAGGCCAATGTCGCCGGCTGGTGGCACAGCTACTCCGACGTGCTGCCCAGCTGGTTCCCCACCTATGTGGGCCTGGAGGGCGCCGCCTCGTTGATCCGGGTCTACGAGGTCCAGTTCGTGCACGGCCTGCTGCAGACCGAGGAATACGCCCGCGCGGTGGTCCGGCGGGGCATGAAGGGCGCCGCCGAGGCGGACGTCGAGCGGCGGGTGGCGCTGCGCCTGGAGCGGCAGAAGCACCTCGTCGTCGAGAACGCCCCCGAGTTCCACATCGTCCTGGACGAGGCCGCGCTGCGCCGCCCGTACGGCGACCGCGCGGTGATGCGCGGGCAGCTCCAGCACCTGATCGAGATGTCCGAACACCCCAATGTGCGGTTGCAGATCATGCCGTTCGGCTTCGGCGGGCACTCCGGCGAGAGTGGCGCGTTCACGATCCTCAGCTTCCCCGAGTCCGACCTGTCGGACGTCGTCTACCTGGAGCAGCTGACGAGCGCGCTGTACCTCGACAAGCACGAGGACGTCACCCAGTACGAGACGGCGCTGAAGGAACTCCAGCAGGACAGCCCGGGTCCGGACGAGAGCCGGGACCTTCTGCGGGGACTCCTCCAACTCTCCTGAAACATAAGTACGATGACGCTCGATCAGGCGGCTCGCTCGCGGCGGCTGCGGCAGCTAAGGGATTGAGGGATCACATGTCGTCGTACTTCACCGACCTCGCCCAGCAGTACATCGACGGTGAGTGGCGCCCGGGCACCGGTTCCTGGGACATCATCGACTTCAACCCGTACGACGACGAGAAGCTGGCCTCGGTCACCATAGCCACGGTCGAGGAAGTCGACGCCGCGTACCGGGCCGCCGAGCGCGCGCAGAAGCAGTGGGCGGCGACGAACCCGTACGCGCGCCGCGCGGTGTTCGAGAAGGTGCTGCGCCTGGTCGAGGACCGCGAGGCGGAGATCAGCGAGGCGATCGTCGCCGAGCTGGGCGGCACCCGTCTGAAGGCCGCCTTCGAGCTGCACCTCGCCAAGGAGTTCCTGCGCGAGTCGGTCCACCTGTCGCTGCGCCCCGAGGGCCGGATCATCCCCTCGCCGGTCGACGGCAAGGAGAACCGCGTCTACCGGGTGCCGGTCGGAGTCGTGGGCGTCATCAGCCCCTTCAACTTCCCCTTCCTCCTCTCCCTGAAGTCGGTCGCCCCGGCCCTCGCCCTCGGCAACGCCGTCGTCCTCAAGCCGCACCAGAACACGCCGATCGTCGGCGGCACCCTGGTCGCGAAGCTCTTCGAGGACGCCGGCCTGCCCGGCGGCCTGCTCAACGTGGTCGTCACCGACATCGCGGAGATCGGCGACGCCTTCCTGGAGCACCCGGTCCCGAAGGTGATCTCCTTCACCGGCTCCGACAAGGTCGGCCGCCACGTGGCCACCGTCTGCGCGGCGAACTTCAAGCGCTCGGTCCTCGAACTCGGCGGCAACAGCGCCCTGGTGGTCCTCGACGACGCCGACATCGACTACGCGGTCGACGCCGCGGTCTTCAGCCGCTTCGTCCACCAGGGCCAGGTCTGCATGGCCGCCAACCGCGTCCTGGTCGACCGCTCGGTGGCCGACGAGTTCACCGAGAAGTTCGTCGCCAAGGTCAGGACCCTCAAGGCCGGCGACCCGCGCGACCCGTCGACCGTCATCGGCCCGGTGATCAACTCCTCGCAGGCGGACGCCGTGTCGGGCGTCGTCGAGCAGGCCATCGCCGAGGGCGCCACCGCCCTGGTGCGCGGCACCGTCACGGACAACCTCGTCGAGCCGTCCGTCCTCACCGACGTCCCCGCCGACTCCCCGCTGCTCCGGCAGGAGGTCTTCGGCCCGGTCGCCTTCCTCGTCCCCTTCGACGGCGAGGAGGAGGCCGTACGCCTGGTCAACGACACCCCGTACGGCCTGAGCGGCGCCGTGCACACCGGGAACATCGAGCGTGGCGTCAACTTCGCCAAGCAGATCGACACCGGCATGTTCCACGTGAACGACGGGACCGTGCACGACGAGCCGATCGTGCCCTTCGGCGGCGAGAAGCACTCCGGCATCGGCCGCCTGAACGGCGACACCATGCTGGACGCCTTCACCACCCAGAAGTGGATCTCGGTGCAGCACGGGCGGAGCGGGTTCCCGTTCTGAGCGTCCCGAGGTCGCCGGCAGCGTGAGCGGCCCGGTGTGAGCGCACCACCTTGACATGGGCCGGACCGCGTGCCCGTCCGGCCCTCGTGCCGCCTAACCTGGACCCCATGTCTGTGATCCGTCTCCTGGTGCTCGGCGCGGTCCGCCAGCACGGGCGGGCCCATGGCTACCAGGTGCGCAACGACCTGGAGTACTGGGGCGCGCACGAGTGGTCCAACGCCAAGCCCGGCTCGATCTACCACGCGCTGAAGCAGATGGCCAAGCAGGGCCTGCTGCACGCGCACGAGATCGCCCCGTCGACCGTCGGCGGGCCACCGCGCACCGAGTACGAGATCACGGAGAAGGGGACCGAGGAGTTCTTCGGCCTCCTGCGCGCGTCCCTGACCGCCTACGACCAGAAGCCGGACGTGCTCTCCGCCGGGCTCGGCCTGATGGTCGACCTCGAACGCGACGAGGTGCTGGCGCTGCTGGAGGAGCGGGTCCGGGCCATCCGGGAGTGGCGCAAGTCCGTCACCGAGTACTACACGCCCGAGGAGGGCCCCGGGCAGCTCGGGCACATCGGCGAGATCATGAACCTCTGGGTGCACTCCGCCGACACCGGCGCCGAGTGGACCCGCGCGCTCATCGAGCGCATCCGCGGCGGCGCGTACACGTTCGCCGGGGAGGGCGAGCCGTTCGTCGGCGTCCTCGGCGAGGGCGAGGAGAACCCGTTCGCGGCGGGGGAGCGGCATCCGGGAGATCTCGACTAATCAAGTTTGACTAAGCCGAACGGCGGGCATAGACTCCGGAGTCTGTAGTCAAGTTTGACTAATTGGGGAGTGGTAGTGACCGACGCGGCGATCACCGTCGAAGGGGTACGCAAGAAATACGGCGACAAGGACGCGCTGGACGGACTCGGCCTCACGGTCACGCGCGGCACGGTCCACGGCGTGCTGGGCCCGAACGGCGCGGGCAAGACGACGCTGGTCCGGATCCTGGCCACCCTCCTGCGGCCCGACGCGGGCCGGGTCGAGGTGGCCGGACACGACGTCCTCACCCAGCCGTACGCCGTACGGCTGCGCATCGGCCTGCTCGGCCAGCACGCGGCGCTCGACGAGGAACTCGGCGGCCGGCAGAACCTGGAGATGTTCGGCCGCCTCCACCACCTGGGCGCCCGGCGGGCACGCGCGCGTGCCGGCGAACTGCTCGCCCGCTTCGACCTCACCGACACCGGACGCAAACCGGTCAGTGCCTACAGCGGCGGCATGCGGCGCCGCCTGGACCTGGCCGCGTCCCTGATCACCGAACCGGAGGTGCTCTTCCTGGACGAGCCGACCACCGGCCTCGACCCGCGCGGCCGCGCCGAGGTGTGGGAATCGGTCCGCTCCCTGGTCGACGGCGGTACGACGGTCCTGCTCACCACCCAGTACCTGGAGGAGGCCGACCAGCTCGCCGACCGCATCTCGGTCGTCGACGCCGGCCGGGTCGTCGCCGACGGCACCGCGGACGAACTGAAGGCCGCCACCGGCGGCGACCGCGTCGACGTCGTCCTGCGCGACGCCGGACGACTGGACGCGGCGGCGGCCCTGCTGCCGCTCGGCGACGTCCGCGTCGACCCCGACCGCCGGCTGCTCAGCGCGCCGGTCACCGACCGGATGGCGGCGCTCTCCGGCGTCGTACGGGCGCTGGAGGAGGCGGGCCTGGAGGCGGAGGACGTGGCCCTGCGCCGCCCGACCCTGGACGAGGTGTTCCTGCACCTCACCGACCGCACCGAGGAGGCCGTGTGAGCACGAGCACCGTTGTCACGAACACCGCCACGAGCACCGTCACGAGCACCGCGACGTACGCCCTGACCGACTCCTGGACCATGACCCGCCGTGAACTGGCCCGCTGGGCACGGCAGCCGGTCGCGGTCGTCGTCAATCTGGTGTTCCCGGTGATGATGCTGCTGATGTTCGGCTACCTGGTCGGCGGCGGCCGGGGCGTGAGCGGCGACTACGTCGACTACCTGATCCCCGGGATGCTGGCCCTCACCATGGCCTTCGGCCTGGAGGGCACGATGGTCGCCGTCACCCGGGACCTCGACAAGGGTGTCGTCGACCGTTTCCGTTCCCTGCCGATGGCCGACGGAGCGGTGCTGGTCGGCCGTTCGGCCGCCGACATGCTCCAGTCGATGCTCGGCCTCGCGGTGCTGATCGCCGTCGGGTACGCGCTCGGCTGGCGGGCGCAGGGCGGCCCCGGCGCCTTCCTCGGGGCGGTGGGCCTGCTGCTGCTCTTCCGGTTCGCGATGCTGTGGATCGGCATCCACCTGGCGCTGGTGGCCGGAAAGCCGGAGCTGGTGCAGGCGGTGCAGATCCTGGTCTGGCCGGTCGGCTTCCTCTCCAACGCCTTCGCCACGCCCGACTCCATGCCCGACTGGCTGGGCACGGTCGTCGAGTGGAACCCGATGTCCCAGACCGCCACGGCCGTACGCGACCTGTTCGGCGGCCCCGGCGGCGAGCCCGGCCACGTCTGGGCGGCCATCGCCTGGCCGCTGGCTCTGCTCGCGCTGTTCTTCCCACTGGCGGTACGGCGGTTCGCGCGCCTCAGCCGTTGAAGGATCCCCTAGTGGTGGAAGCCGGTGGCCGCACCCTTGTCGCGGGTCAGCGGCCCCGGCTGCCTCCGCAGCTCCGGCAGCAGCCGCTCCAGGTCGGCCACCAGCAGGTCGGCCATGTCGGCCGAGAAGCCGTTGCGGCACACCACGCGCAGCACGGACAGGTCCTCGCGGTGCGGCGGGAAGGTGTACGCGGGCACCAGCCAGCCGCCCTCCCGCAGCCGCCGGGAGACGTCGAACACGTCGTACGCCTTCACGTCGTCGGACGTCGTGAAGGCGAACACCGGCAACTCGTCGCCGCGCGTCAGCAGCCGGAAGTCGCCGAGCGCCGCCACCCGCCCGGCGAGCCCCCGCGCGATGTCCCGCGAGGCCTGCTGCACCGCCCGGTAGCCCTCGCGGCCCAGCCGCAGGAAGGTGTAGTACTGCGCGACCACCTGCGCGCCGGGCCGGGAGAAGTTCAGCGCGAAGGTCGGCATGTCGCCGCCCAGGTAGTTGACCCGGAAGACCAGCTCCTCGGGCAGCGCGTCCGTGTCCCGCCACAGCGCCCAGCCGACGCCGGGGTAGACGAGGCCGTACTTGTGCCCCGAGGTGTTGATCGAGGCGACCCTCGGCAGCCGGAAGTCCCACACCAGGTCCTCGTCGAGGAACGGCGCGACCATGGCGCCGGAGGCACCGTCCACGTGCACGGGGACGTCGAGGCCGGTCCGCTCCTGGAGGGCGTCCAGGGCCGCGCACAGGTCGGCGATCGGCTCGTAGGACCCGTCGAAGGTGGACCCGAGGATGCCGACGGCCCCGATCGTGTTCTCGTCGCACAGCTCGGCGGCCGCCTGTGGATCCAGATGGAAGCGGTCGCCCTCCATGGGCACCTGCCGCGCCTCCACCTCCCAGAAGTCGCAGAACTTCTCCCAGCAGACCTGGACGTTCACGCCCATGACGAGATTGGGCCGCACGTCCCGTGCCGGATACCGGTCGGCGTTGCGCAGCGCCCAGCGCCGCTTCAGCGCCATCCCGGCCAGCATGCACGCCTCGCTCGACCCCGTCGTCGAACAGCCCACCACCGCCGACGGATCGGCCGCGTGCCACAGGTCGGCGAGCATCGCCACGCAGCGCCGCTCCAGGTCGGCGGTGCGCGGGTACTCGTCCTTGTCGATCATGTTCTTGTCCCGGCACTCGCCCATCAGCACCCCGGCCTGCGGCTCCATCCAGGTGGTGACGAAGGTGGCCAGGTTGAGGCGTGCGTTGCCGTCCAGCATCAGCTCGTCGTGGACCAGCCGGTACGCCGTCTCCGGGGGCAGCGGAGAGTCGGGGAGCCGGTGGGTCGGCGGCGCCTCCGTCATGCCGCCGAGGGGATTCGTCGCCGCGTGGAACGGGTTGACGGCGAGCCGGCGCCGGTCACGGTCGTCGTCGCGGGACGCGTGGGGGGCCTGGTGCAGTGGCATGCAACCGACGGTAGATCCGGGGCCCGGACCCCGCATTCGGGCTTGCACCTCACGTCACGTGAGGCGGCAGCGTGGGGGACGTCAGAGAAAGGAGCGGAAGTGAGCTACTCCGTGGGACAGGTCGCCGGGTTCGCCGCGGTGACGGTGCGCACCCTGCACCACTACGACGGCATCGGCCTGCTCGTCCCCAGCGAGCGCAGCCACGCGGGCCACCGGCGCTACAGCGACGCCGACCTCGACCGGCTGCAGCAGATCCTGTTCTACCGCGAGCTCGGCTTCCCGCTCGACGAGGTCGCCGCCCTGCTCGACGACCCGGCCGCGGACCCGCGCGCGCACCTGCGCCGCCAGCACGAGCTGCTGACCGCCCGGATCGAGAAGCTGCGGAAGATGGCGGCGGCCGTGGAGCACGCCATGGAGGCACGCGAGATGGGCATCAATCTCACGCCGGAGGAGAAGTTCGAGGTCTTCGGCGACTTCGACCCCGACCAGTACCAGGAGGAGGTCGAGGAACGCTGGGGCGACACCGACGCCTACCGCCAGTCGCGGCAGAAGACCGCCTCGTACACCAAGGAGGACTGGCAGCGCATCCAGAACGAGGCCGACGAGCTCACCCGGCGCTTCGTCGCCCTGATGGACGCCGGTGAGCCCGCCGACTCCGAGGCGGCCATGGACGCCGCCGAGGACCACCGGCAGGGGATCGCCCGCAACCACTACGACTGCGGGTACGAGATGCACACCTGCCTGGGCGAGATGTACGTCTCGGACGAGCGCTTCACGCGAAACATCGACGCCGCCAAGCCGGGCCTCGCCGCCTACATGCGCGACGCGATCCTCGCCAACGCCGTCCGGCACACCCCCTGAACGGTGGTCGTGGCCCGGGTCTCACTCCCGGGCCACGACCACCGCCGTCCCGTACGCGCACACCTCGGTGCCCACGTCCGCGGCCGCCGTCACGTCGAAGCGGAACGCCAGTACCGCGTTGGCCCCTCGCGCGCGTGCCTGCTCGACCAGCCGCTCCATCGCCTCGTTGCGCGTCTCGACCAGCGTCTTGGTGAGCCCGCGCAGCTCACCGCCGACCATCGACTTCAGCCCGGCGCCGATCTGGCTCCCCAGGTGCCGGGAGCGCACGGTCAGTCCGAAGACCTCCCCGAGCACTTCCTGCACGCGATGGCCCGGCAGGTCGTTCGTGGTCACGACGAGCACCTCGGGCCCGGGGCCCTGTCCGCCGCCGTATTCTTCAATACCCATGGTTCTCAGGTTTCCCCGGGGAACGTCACACTGCACCCCCAGGGCCGCCGTGGAACCTGGAACGCCACGGCTGCGTTATACGTTTGGGCAGCCAGGTCCCAGCCCGCCTCCCCCCAGCAGCAGGAGCCACAATCCCGTGACCACCCTTGCGCTCGGCCCCGAGTGGCTCAGCCCGGACTACCTGATCGAGACCTTCGCTCTGCCGGGCATCCTGCTCATCGTCTTCGCCGAGTCCGGACTCTTCGCGTTCCTGCCCGGTGACTCGCTGCTGTTCACCGCGGGCCTCTTCGTCGCCCAGGGGGAGTACATCAGCCAGCCGCTGTGGCTGGTGTGCACCCTGATCGTGCTGGCCGCCGTCATCGGCGACCAAGTGGGCTACATGATCGGCAAGTTCCTCGGCCCCAAGCTCTTCAACCGCCCGAACTCCAAGCTCTTCAAACAGGAGAACCTGGACAAGGCCCACGAGTTCATGGAGAAGTACGGCCCCAAGGCGATCGTCCTGGCCCGCTTCGTGCCGATCGTGCGCACCTTCGCCCCCATCGTGGCGGGTGCCGGCCGCATGAAGTACCGCACCTTCCTCACGTACAACATCATCGGCGGCGTGGCCTGGGGCTCGGGCGTCACCCTCGCGGGCTACTGGCTCGGCCAGATCGAGTTCATCCGGACGAACGTCGAGCCGATCCTCGTCCTGATCGTCGTGCTCTCCGTCGTCCCGATCGCCATCGAGTACCTCCGCGAGCGAGGCAAGAAGAAGCGCGTCGCCGTCGCCGTCGCTGTTGCCCAGCCGCAGCCGACCCCGGCGCAGCAGCAGTACCAGCAGCCTCAGTACCCGGTCATGGACGATGCCACGACCCAGCTCCGCAGGGTGGACCCGTACCCGCCCGCGCCGCAGTACCAGCAGCCCCAGCAGCCCCAGCAGCAGTCGTACGACCAGCCCTACGGCCGGCAGCAGCCGTACGCGCAGCAGTACCCGCGGAACTACGGCCAGCAGCCGTACGGCGACCAGCAGGGCGGGGGACAGTCCCCCTACAACCAGGGGTACTGACGTTCCCCGCCCGTAGGCACCCGGCGCTAGAACCCTCGCGTCCGCTTCGCCGCCCGGCGCCCCGCGGCACTCGCGGCGCCGGGCACCTTCAGGAACAGCCGCGAGATCTCCCCACCGAGGTTCACCCCGATGGCGATGGCCATGGCGAGCGCCACGGCCGTCGACAGGGACACCAGCCCCCTGTCGACCTCGCTCTGCGCGATCGCCAGCAGCCCGAAGTACGTCGCCGAACCGGGCAGCAGCGGCCCGATCGCCGCGGTCGTGTAGGGCAGCGCCGAAGCGAAGCGGTAGCGGGACATCAGCTGCCCGAACAGGCCCACGAGTCCCGCCGCGGCGGCCGTGGACGCCACCGGTGAGATGTCGCCGGCGATGTGCATCGCGCCGTACACGCTCCAGGCGACTCCCCCGTTGAGGGTCACCGCCAGCACGGTGGATCGTTCCTGCTGGAGCAGGATCGCGAAGGCCAGCGACAGCAGCATCGCCGCGCCGATCTGGACGAGGGGCTCGTCGCCCGTGCCCAGCTGGGCGTCCGGATTGAGTTCGGCGCCCAGCTGGACGCCGAAGTACAGCACGACCAGCACCCCGGCGACGATGCTCACGAAGAAGTACATGACCTCCAGCAGGCGCGCCGCGGCGGTGATGTAGAAGCCGGTCAGCCCGTCCTGCACCCCCGCGACCAGCGCCCGCCCCGGCAGCAGCGCGAACAGACCACCGGTGATCACCGCCGACGCCTTCACGTCGACGTGCACCAGCGTCAGCGCGATCCCCATCGCGGCCGGCGGCATCGCGGCCACCGCGAACTGGTAGAACTCCGGCAGCCCGCGCCCGGCGCACAGCCAGGCCAGCCGGTCACCGAGCATCGAGCCCAGCATGGCCGCGACGAACACGGTCAGCCCACCGCCGACGAGCACGGACGCCGCGCCCGCGAGCAGCCCGCTCGCCGTGGTCAGCACCCAGGTGGGGTACGGGTGCCGGTTGCGGCGCATCTCCGCGAGGCGCCGGTAGGCCTCCTCCAGGGAGATGTTCGTGTCCGGGTCGCTGAGGTCGTCCACCAGATGGAAGACGGCCGCGAGCCGCGTGTAGTCGGTGCCCCGGCGGCGTACCGTCCGCGAGGCCGTGACCGGGTCCTCGACCAGGGAGGGCTGGTGGGAGATCGACAGCAGGGTGAAGGTGACGTTCGGCTCGCAGCGGTCCAGGCCGTAGGACCGGCAGACGGCGAACATCGCCGCCTCCACGTCCTCGGCGCCCTCACCGCCCGCCAGCAGCAGCTCCCCGATACGCAGGGTCAGGTCGAGCACGCGAGGGACGGCGGGGCCGGTGTCGTCGTCGTGCCGCTGCGCCGTCTCGGGCGCGGGCCGCTCGGCCACCGGCATGCGCAGCATCGCGCGCATCCGGTCCTGCCACGGCACGTCCGTGAGGTTCACCGCCGGGAAGCCGCTCGCCGGAGTGAACGCGGCCGGTGCGGTCCAGGCGTGGTAGGTGCTGGGCGTGGCGAACGCCGACCCCTCGTCCTCCGCGGGCGCCGCCGGGAGCGAGTCCAGCCCCTCCGGCAGCGAGAACTCCGAGGTCGTCTCGGACTCCGTGCCGACGTGCCGCGGGACGGCCAGCCCTTGCGGGATCTCGAACTCGGACGTCGTCGACGACTCGCCGTCGATCGACGCCGCGACTGAGCCGGGTGGCCGGAAGGCACTGCGGGCCTCGTCCGACTGCGGCTTGCGGTCCTCCGCCTCCGTCACCTGCGCAACGCTCCCTGGTCCGTACACACCCTCCTGCCTGTAGCCCTCAGTATGCGCAGCCAAACGTGAACGGGCCGCACGCGTCATGCGTGCGGCCCGTTACGCGAGTGGTTCCTGATGTGATCAGTGGCCGCCCTGGTCCTTGAAGCGCTTGTAGGACCGCTCGATCTCGGCCTCGGCCTCGGTGCGGCCCACCCAGTCGGCGCCCTCGACGGACTTGCCGGGCTCCAGGTCCTTGTAGACCTCGAAGAAGTGCTGGATCTCCAGGCGGTCGAACTCCGACACGTGGTGGATGTCACGCAGGTGCTCCACGCGCGGGTCGGTCGACGGCACGCACAGCAGCTTGTCGTCGCCGCCGGCCTCGTCCGTCATCCGGAACATGCCGATCGCGCGGCAGCGGATGAGGCAGCCCGGGAAGGTCGGCTCGTCCAGGATGACCAGCGCGTCCAGCGGGTCGCCGTCCTCGCCGAGGGTGTTCTCGACGAAGCCGTAGTCGGTCGGGTAGGCGGTCGAGGTGAACAGGCGGCGGTCCAGGCGGATACGACCGGTCTCGTGGTCCACCTCGTACTTGTTCCGCGAACCCTTCGGGATCTCGATCGTGACGTCGAACTCCACCGGACGCTCCTCCATGATCAGCACATAGTTCTGGTGATTAAGTGTCCCTCACGCAGGTGTGTGATCGCGAAAGGGGCTGGTGATAGTGCCAGAGCTGAGGCCTTGGCGGGCCGCGAGACCGCACGTGGTGCGCGCCGCGGGCGCCGTACGTCCGCGTCTGGCACGCGCCGCACGGGCCGCCAAGCCGCGGTTCGCGCGGCTCGCGCGGGCCACGACGCCGCAGCTCGCCCGGGTCACCAGGCCGAAGACCTGGCAGTACACCGCCGGTGCCGCCACCGCCGGGCTGGCTCTCGCCGCCGGTGTGGTGACCGCCGCCGGCCCCTGGGACTCCACGGGTCAGCGTACGGCCGAGCGGGACCGGGCCGTCGCCCTGGAGCGCACGGGTGGCGTAGATCACGGCAGCGGATCCGGGGGATCCGGTACGACGTCCGGGGCGCCCCGCCCCGCGCCCAGTGCCGGCTCCGTCCTGGCGGGCCTCGGCGACGCCTCCGGCGGAGTAGCGGGCGGGGCCAAGGCGGTGCCGGGTGCGCAGGCCCTCGCGGACGCCCTCGGGCCCCTCCTCGACGATCCGGCGCTCGGTACCCGCCGCGGGGCGTCCGTCGTCGACCTCACCACCGGCAAGCGCCTCTACGGCCTCGGCGCCGACGTGCCCCTCACCCCCGCCTCCACCACCAAGATCGCCACCGCCGTGGCCGCCCTCACCGCCCTCGGCACCGACCACCGACTCACCACCCGCACCGCCCTGGAGGCCGACACCGGCGAACTCGTCCTGGTCGGCGGCGGAGACCCCACCCTCACCGCCCGCAAGGACGCCCGGGGTCTCGCGAGTCTGCGCACCCTCGCCGGGAAGACCGCCGCCGCCCTGAGGAAGCGGGACGTGCGCGAGGTGACGCTGTCGTACGACACGACGCTCTACGCCGGTGCGGAAACGCACCCGATCGGGGTCAACGAGAACCTCGCCCGCGTCACCGCCCTGATGGCCGACGAGGCCCGCACGGACGACTCCACCCGCGGTCCCGCCCCGCGCGTGCCCGATCCGGCCGCCGACGCCGCCCGCGCCTTCGCCGGTTTCCTGAAGGGGCACGGCATCACGGCGTCGCCCCCCGGCCCCTCCAAGGCGACCGACCGCGCCGACACCCTCGCCACCGTCTCCTCGCCCCCGCTGGCGTCCCTGGTCGAGCGGATGCTGACCAACAGCGACAACGACATCGCCGAGGCCCTGGCCCGCCACACCGCCCTGGCGACCGGCGAGGCCGCCGACTTCGACGGGGTCTCCGCCGCCGTCCCGGCCCGCCTGAAGCAGCTGGGCCTGCCCGTGCGCGGCGCCCGGTTCCGCGACGGCAGCGGCCTGGACCGCACCGACCTGATCACCGCCGACCTGCTCACCGCCCTGCTGGCCAAGGCCGCCGACCCGGCCCGGCCCGAGCTCCGCCCCGTCCTCACCGGCCTCCCCGTCGCCGGCTTCACCGGCACGCTGGCCAGCCGCTACACGGACGGCGCGGCCGGCCTCGTACGCGCCAAGACGGGCACCCTGACCGGCGTCAACACCCTCGCGGGCACCATGGTCACCGACGAGGGCCGGCTCCTGGGCTTCGCCTTCCTGGCCTCGGACACGACGGACGCGTGGGCGGCCCAGAGCGCCTTGGACCGCTTGGCGACGACCTTGGCGTCGTAGCCGCGCACAGCCGCGCCGTACGCCCCAGCCGCGGGCAGTCGGGCGCCGCCGCCGCGACTGCGGGCAGTCGTGCCGCGCCGTAGCCGCGGGCAGTCGCGCCTCCCCCAGTGCCTGAACGGCCTGGGAGGACCCCCAGGGGCGGCACGGGTGGGCGGTGGGGGCGTCTCCCGCCCGAGCGAAGCCGAGAGCGGGGGAGGCACCCTCACCGCCGGGCCGCGCCACCCGCCCCGGCCCAGCACCGACACCGGCCACCCACAGGCGCCCCCACTCCACCGCCCGCCACAGCCTGCCCCCAGCGGCAGCGCTCACGTACCGTTGACGCATGACGAGCATCGGCGCAAATTCCGGCATGGTCGACTGGAACCTCGCGGTGGCGACCGCGACCCGGCTCGTACGGCCGGGCCCCGAAGTGAGCCGCGACGAGGCCAGGGCCGTCGTCGCGGAACTTCGCCGCCATGCCAAGGCCTCGGAGGAACACGTCCGGGGCTTCACTCGTATGGCCACCGAGGAGGCCCACGACACCCCCGTCCTCGTCGTCGACCGCCCCGGCTGGGTCCGGGCGAACGTCGCCGGGTTCCGGGAGATCCTCAAGCCCCTGCTGGAGAAGATGCAGGAGCGGCGCGGCAACGGCGCGGGCAACGCGGTCCTCGGTGCCGTCGGCGGCAAGGTCACCGGCGTGGAGCTGGGCATGCTGCTGTCGTTCCTGTCCTCGCGCGTCCTCGGCCAGTACGAGACCTTCGCCCCGGCCACCCGCGAACTCCCCGCCGGCGCGAACGGCGGCGGCCGGCTGCTGCTCGTCGCGCCGAACATCGTGCACGTGGAGCGCGAACTCGACGTCGACCCCCACGACTTCCGCCTCTGGGTCTGCCTGCACGAGGAGACGCACCGCACGCAGTTCACGGCGGTGCCCTGGCTGCGCGACCACCTGGAGGGCGAAATCCAGTCGTTCCTCGCGGAGACCGACGTCGACCCCATGACCGTCCTGGAGCGCGTCCGCGAGGCCGCCCAGACCCTCGCCGGGGGCCGCCCCGAGGCCGAGGAGGACGACGGCGGCCGCTCGCTGGTGGAGCTGGTGCAGACGCCGGCCCAGCGGGAGGTCCTCGGCCGTCTCACCGCGGTGATGTCCCTGCTGGAGGGGCACGCCGACTTCGTGATGGACGGCGTCGGCCCGGCGATCGTGCCGAGCGTCGGGGAGATCCGCGAGAAGTTCCAGCAGCGCCGCGCCAAGGGCGCCTCCCGCCTCGACCTGGCGCTGCGCAAGCTGCTCGGCCTGGACGCCAAGCTCCGCCAGTACCGGGACGGCGAACGCTTCGTACGGGCCGTCGTCGACGAGTGCGGCATGGACGGCTTCAACCGCGTCTGGACCTCGCCCAACACCCTCCCCACCAAGTCGGAGATCGCCAAACCGGCGGACTGGATCGCGCGGGTGCACCGCAAGCCGGAGTCGTGAGCCCCGCGGAGGGGGCGTGAACGAATCCGGCCGACGGCAGTCGAACGCCCCTCCAATCACCCGTCCGAGGGACCGTGAGCCCTCGACAGGCGTGCGATGCTCGGGGAACGGCCCGTTTCTGTCACCATCTACACACTCTGAGTGACCGAACTTCGGGCTCACCCCCCGACAACTTCATGAAGGGCACCGGACATGGGTCCCCATCCTGCGGTCGCGGCGATACGCCTGGCGGTCCGCCGCGTCCTCCACGACATCCTCACCGAACTGAACACCACGGCCGGCGTCCCCGCCGCGACGGCCGCCGAGCGCGCGCCCGGTCGCGCGCCCGTGCTCCCGACGGCGCCGCTCGTCCTCGTGGCCTGCTCCGGCGGCGCCGACTCCATGGCACTCGCCTCCGCCCTCGCCTTCGAAGCTCCCCGGCTCGGCATCCGCGCCGGCGGCGTCACCGTCGACCACGGCCTGCAGAACGGCTCCGACCTGCGCGCCGAAGAAGTCGTCCTGCGCCTGCGCGAACTCGGCCTGGACCCCGTCGAGGCCACCGCCGTGACCGTCGGCCGCGGGGGCGGGCCCGAAGCCGCCGCCCGCGACGCCCGCTACGCCGCCCTGGACGCCGCCGCCGCCCGCCACGGCGCCGCCGCCGTCCTGCTCGGCCACACCCGGGACGACCAGGCCGAGACCGTCCTGCTGGGCCTAGCCCGCGGTTCCGGCATCCGCTCCCTGTCGGGCATGGCCGCGGTCTCGGGGGCCGGCGGCCGTTACCGACGCCCCTTCCTCCAGGTCGACCGGCAGACCGCCCGCAAGGCCTGCATGGTCCAGTCCCTGCCCGTCTGGGACGACCCGCACAACGCCGACCCGGCGTACACCCGCTCCCGGCTGCGCCACGAGGGCCTGCCCGCCCTGGAGAAGGCGCTCGGCAAGGGCGTCGTCGAGGCCCTCGCCCGTACGGCGCAACTCTCCCGGGACGACGCCGACGCCCTCGACACCTGGGCCCGCCAGGCCGAGGCCGGTGTCCGCGACGCGCGGGGCATGCTGGAGTGCGCCAAGCTCTACGCCCTCCCGCCCGCCGTACGCCGCCGGATCCTGCGCCGCGCCGCCATCGAGGCCGGTGCCCCCGCGGGCGCGCTGTTCGCCCGCCACATCGAGGAAATCGACCGGCTGATCACCGGCTGGCGCGGTCAGGGGGCCATCAACCTCCCCGGCAAGGTCGTCGCCCGGCGGCAGGGTGGCAGACTGGTGATTCGGCAAGGCTGAATCCGGACCCTCCCACCGATCCTCGTACGGATCGCCGGGGCGTTCCGGAGTGGCCGGTGGGACGACCGAAAGTGATGCGGGTGGACGCGAACGACATGGGTGCCGACCTCGAGAAGGTACTCATCACCAAGGAAGAGATCGACGCGAAGCTGGCCGAGCTGGCCGCGAAGATCGACGCGGAGTACGCGGGCAAGGACCTGCTCATCGTCGGCGTCCTCAAGGGCGCCGTGATGGTCATGGCCGACCTCGCGCGCACGCTGTCCACCCCCGTCACGATGGACTGGATGGCGGTGTCCTCGTACGGCGCGGGCACCCAGTCCTCCGGCGTGGTGCGGATCCTCAAGGACCTCGACACCGACATCAAGGGCAGGCACGTCCTGATCGTCGAGGACATCATCGACTCCGGCCTGACCCTGTCCTGGCTGATCTCCAACCTCGGCTCGCGCGAGCCCGCCTCCCTCAAGGTGTGCACACTGCTGCGCAAGCCGGACGCCGCGAAGGTCGCCATCGACGTGGAGTGGGTCGGTTTCGACATCCCCAACGAGTTCGTCGTCGGCTATGGCCTCGACTACGCCGAGAAGTACCGCAACCTCCCGTTCGTCGGTACGCTCGCGCCCCACGTCTACGGCGGCTGACACGACCTCGTAGCGGGCTCCACGGCGTTTGGGGGGCCTACCGGGAACCCCGGAGGCCTCCGCGCCGTTGGAGCATGCAGACGGGACGCCAGCAATCCCGTGCGGCTGAGGGCCGCCGGGCTGGGGTACCGTCGGAAGAACTGTCTTATCAAACTCACTATGGCAGGAGGGACGGGGCGCCACCGCTCCGTGTGGATGGACGTGAAGCGATACTTCCGTGGGCCAATCATGTGGATCGTGCTGGCCGTCCTTGCCGTGGTCGTGTTGATGCAGGTCGTCGGCTCGTCCGGCGGCTACAAGACGGTGGACACTGGCCAGGTCGTCCAGGCGATCAACGACAACAGGGTCGAGTCGGCCAAGCTGACCACCGGCGACGAGCAGAACATCAAGGTTCAGCTCAAGGACGGCGAAAAGGTCGAGGGCAGCTCGAAGATCCAGGCGAGCTACATCGGCGACCAGGGCGAGACCCTCGCCGGCACGCTGCAGAACAAATACCAGGACAAGCAGATCCCCGACGGCTACACGGTGTCGCCGTCGAAGCAGAACCCGTTCGTCGGGCTTCTGATCACCCTGCTTCCCTTCGTCCTCATCGTGGTCATCTTCCTGTTCCTGATGAACCAGATGCAGGGCGGCGGCTCCCGCGTCATGAACTTCGGCAAGTCCAAGGCGAAGCTCATCACCAAGGACACCCCGAAGACGACGTTCTCGGACGTCGCGGGCTCGGACGAGGCCGTCGAGGAGCTCCACGAGATCAAGGAGTTCCTCCAGGAACCGGCCAAGTTCCAGGCCGTCGGCGCCAAGATCCCCAAGGGCGTACTGCTGTACGGCCCGCCGGGCACCGGCAAGACCCTGCTCGCGCGTGCCGTCGCGGGCGAGGCGGGCGTGCCGTTCTACTCGATCTCCGGTTCCGACTTCGTCGAGATGTTCGTCGGTGTCGGTGCCTCCCGAGTGCGTGACCTGTTCGAGCAGGCCAAGGCGAACGCCCCGGCGATCGTCTTCGTCGACGAGATCGACGCGGTCGGCCGCCACCGCGGCGCCGGCCTCGGCGGCGGTCACGACGAGCGCGAGCAGACCCTGAACCAGCTGCTCGTCGAGATGGACGGCTTCGACGTCAAGGGCGGCGTGATCCTCATCGCCGCGACGAACCGTCCGGACATCCTCGACCCGGCGCTGCTGCGCCCCGGCCGCTTCGACCGGCAGATCGCCGTCGACCGTCCGGACATGCAGGGCCGTCTGGAGATCCTCAAGGTTCACCAGAAGGGCAAGCCGGTCGCCCCCGACGTCGACCTGTCGGCCGTCGCCCGCCGTACGCCCGGCATGACCGGTGCCGATCTGGCCAACGTGCTGAACGAGGCCGCCCTGCTGACGGCCCGCAGCGACCAGAAGCTGATCGACAACCACATGCTGGACGAGGCGATCGACCGTGTGGTCGCGGGCCCGCAGAAGCGGACCCGGATCATGTCGGACAAGGAGAAGAAGATCACCGCGTACCACGAGGGCGGACACGCCCTGGTCGCGGCGGCCTCACCGAACTCCGACCCCGTCCACAAGATCACGATCCTGTCGAGAGGCCGGGCCCTCGGTTACACGATGGTGCTCCCGGACGAGGACAAGTACTCGACCACGCGCAACGAGATGCTCGACCAGCTCGCCTACATGCTGGGCGGTCGCGCGGCCGAGGAACTGGTCTTCCACGACCCGACGACGGGTGCCGCCAACGACATCGAGAAGGCCACGAGTGTGGCCCGCGCGATGGTCACCCAGTACGGCATGACCGAGCGCCTCGGTGCGATCAAGTTCGGCGGCGACAACAGCGAGCCGTTCCTCGGGCGCGAGATGGCGCATCAGCGCGACTACTCGGAAGAGGTCGCCGCGCTGGTCGACGAAGAGGTCAAGAAGCTCATCGAGACGGCGCACAACGAGGCCTGGGAGATCCTGGTCGAGAACCGCGACGTCCTCGACAACCTCGTCCTCGCGCTGCTGGAGAAGGAGACGCTCGGCAAGGAGGAGATCGCCGAGGTCTTCGCCCAGATCGTCAAGCGTCCGGCCCGGCCCGCCTGGACCGGCTCCTCGCGCCGCACGCCCTCGACCCGTCCGCCGGTGCTCTCCCCGAAGGAGCTCGCACTGACGAACGGAGCGAACGGCGCCCCGGCGGCGATCTCCACCGCCAAGAGCACCACGCCGGAACCGGCTCCGGCCCCGGCGCCGGAACGAGCCCCGGAGGACCGCCCGGAGAGCTGACCCAGCCACTCCCGGCGGCCCCACCAGGCCCGGAATGTATGCCGCGCCTCCCAGGTTTTAGCCTTGGGGGGCGCGGCATTTCCGTATGCCGACCGCAGGCACAGGAACGAGGCACCAGATGACCGACCCCGTGACGCTGGACGGCGAGGGCCAGATCGGCGAGTTCGACGAGAAGCGGGCCGAGAACGCCGTACGCGAACTGCTGATCGCGGTCGGCGAGGACCCGGACCGCGAGGGCCTGAGGGAGACGCCGGGGCGCGTGGCGCGGGCGTACAGGGAGATATTCGCGGGGCTGTGGCAGGAGCCCCGGGACGTGCTGACGACGACGTTCGACCTCGGGCACGACGAGATGGTCCTGGTGAAGGACATCGAGGTGTTCTCGACCTGCGAGCATCACCTGGTGCCGTTCCGCGGAGTGGCGCACGTCGGCTACATCCCGTCCACCAACGGCAAGATCACCGGTCTGTCCAAGCTGGCGCGTCTCGTGGACGTCTACGCCCGCCGCCCGCAGGTACAGGAACGTCTCACCACGCAGGTCGCGGACTCCCTGATGGAGATCCTGGAGCCGCGCGGCGTGATCGTCGTCGTGGAGTGCGAGCACATGTGCATGTCGATGCGCGGCATCCGCAAGCCCGGAGCGAAGACCCTGACGTCGGCGGTGCGTGGACAGCTGCGTGACGTCGCCACGCGCAACGAGGCGATGAGCCTGATAATGGCGCGCTGACGCCCGACGGCGCCGATGCCCGGCGATCACCTGCGGGGCGGATCACCCGCAGGCGTCGGCGCGGCGGCGGGTCAGGCCGCCGTGGCCGCGCCCGGGTGGTCGTCGTCCTCGTCCTCCGGGAGCTTGCAGACGCGCTCCAGGAAGATCGCGGCCGCTATCACGCCGATGCCCGCCACGACCGAGAAGCCGGCGTAGACGGCCTGGTCGCGGCGGGCCGGGATGTCGAGGTGCTCCAGCAGGAACGCGCCCGTGCCGCCGTACATACCGGCGACGAGGGCGGCCACCAGGGCGCTGGCCTGGCCGAAGACGACCGCACGGGCCGCCATCATCGGGTCGACGCCCTTGGCGTCCGGGACGCGGTCCCGCTGGGCCTTCAGGCGGGCGCGGATCGACAGGGCCGTCGCCAGCAGGATCACGGCGATCAGCGCGAGCACGACGGGGGCGGCCAGGGGGACGCTCGGGAGAGTCCCGATCGAGTTCCACAGACGGGCGCCCGCCCAGGACAGGATCCCTGCCACGACGAACACGCCGGCCAGCACCCTGATGCGCAACTCTTTCACGGTGTCCCGGTGTCCCTTCGGTTCCCCAGCGTGGTCGTCCGACCCTGTCGACCTTAACGACTACTCGGGCAGCCGGAGTTCCAGGTCGGCGCGGGCCGCGATGCCGTCCCTGGTGACGGAGTCCAGGAGGTCGGCGACCGGGCCGTGTCCCGGCAGCTGCGCCCCGGGGTCCACGTCGTGCCAGGGGGCGAGCACGAAGGCGCGCTCATGGGCGCGCGGGTGGGGCAGGGTGAGCTGCGGGTCGTCGGAGACGACCTCGGCGTAGGTGACGATGTCGACGTCGAGGGTGCGCGGACCCCAGCGCTCGTCGCGGACTCGGTGGAAGGCCTCCTCCACGGCGTGCGCCCGCTCCAGCAGGGAGGACGGGGGCAGGGTGGTCTTGAGGACCACGACCGCGTTGAAGTACGACGGCTGGCTGTCGGGGTCGACGCCCCACGGCTCCGTCTCGTACACCGGCGAGACTCCCTTGACCCGCACGCCCGGGGTGTCTTCCAAGGCGTCGATGGCGCCCTGGAGGGTCTCCAGGCGGTTGCCGAGGTTGGCGCCGAGGGCGATCACCGCGCGCTTGGGGTTGGACAGCGTGATGTCGGCGGCGTCGACCTGCTCGATGACGGAGGCGGGCACCGGCTGTACGGTCGGGTCGCTGGAACCCTTGGTGAAGGGGGCGCTCATACACGGCTCCGGATGATGGTGACGGTCACGTCGTCGAAGGGGACGGTGATCGGAGCGTCCGGCTTGTGGACGCAGACCTCGACCTCCTCGACCCCTTCGTGTTTCAGGCAGACCTGGGCGATGCGCTCGGCGAGCGTCTCGACCAGGTTGACGGGCTCGCCCTCGACCACGGCCACGACCTCCTCGGCCACGATGCCGTAGTGCACGGTCTTCGCCAGGTCGTCGTCGGCCGCGGCCGGTCGGGTGTCCAGGCCAAGGACGATGTCCACGAGGAAGGTCTGGCCGTCCTCGCGTTCCTTGGGGAACACACCGTGGTGCCCGCGGGCCCTCAGGCCGCGCAGCGCGACACGATCCACGCGAATCACTCCTGCAGTCGTCGGTCTCGGCCGGTCGCCTCACGTGCGGGTGGTGCGCCGGCCTCAGTCGAATCTACCCGCGGGCACCGACAGCACCGGGCCACGGGGGTGTGGGGCCGGGCGGGGCCGGCGGTTTTCACCGTGCGTTCTCCCGGGCGCTCCCGGTGGATCACGGGTTGGTAGCCGCCCATACCCGCGGGTCCGTGATTCCAACCACTTCTTGGTTCCCCCGGATCAGGAAGGTGTGTCCTCGCCCGCCTCGTCGTCCGTCTCCGCCATCACGGGGGAGGCGTGGTGCGACCAGAGTTTCCAGCCGGAGGGCGTGCGCCGGAACGCGTTGGTGGCGACCACGAGCTGACCCACGAGCGGACCGAGCTCGTCGCCGCCCTCGGGGGCGGGGCCGCCGCTGAGGATGTTCTCGGTGCAGGTCACCAGGGCGGTGTCGCCGGTCACGGAGACGTGCACGTCGGTGAGGAAGAACTGGATGTAGTCGGTGTTCGCCATGATCAGCGCGTAGGAGCGGAGGACCTCGCCGCGGCCGGTGAGCACCGGCCAGCCGGGGTGCACGCAGGAGACCACACCGGCGTCGGCCGGGTCGTGGTACGACTCGTCTATGCCCAGGTCGGACGGGGTGAGCCAGAACTCGGACACCTTCTCGAAATCGCCCCGCTCCAGGGCCTCGTAGAAGGCGGTGTTGGCGGCCTCGACCTGTTCCACGTCGAGGTGCGGCGCGTTCACCGGGCTCCTTCCGGGCCGCTGTCCGCCGTCCGCGCCCCTTCGACGGCGCGCGCGACCCGTACGGCGTCGGCGGTGGCGCGTACCTCGTGCACGCGTACGGCCCACGCGCCGGCGTGCGCCGCGAGTGCGGAGACGGCGGCGGTGGCCGCGTCGCGCTCGCGTGCGGGCGGCGGAGCGGCCTCCGGGCCGGCGAGGACCCGGCCGAGGAACCGCTTGCGGGAGGCGGCGACGAGCAGCGGGTGGCCGAGGCCGTGGAGGCGGTCGAGGTGGGCCAGCAGCACCAGGTCGTGCTCGGCGTCCTTGGAGAAGCCGAGGCCGGGGTCGACGACGACGCGGTCGGGGGCGACGCCGCCCTCGACGACCGCCTCCACGCGCGCGCGCAGCTCGTCCACGACCTCGGTGACGACGTCCTCGTAGGTGCCCCTGACGTTGCCGCCCTCCAGGAGGCCGCGCCAGTGCATGACGACGAAGGGGGCGTCGGCGTCGGCGACGACCGGGATCATCCGGGGATCGGCGAGGCCGCCGCTGACGTCGTTGACGAGGGCGGCGCCCGCGGCGAGGGCCTGCTCGGCGACCGAGGCGCGCATGGTGTCGACGGAGATCGTGGCGCCCTCGGAGGCCAGGCCGCGCACGACCGGCACCACGCGCCTGAGCTCCTCGTCCTCGTCCACGCGGGTCGCGCCGGGACGGGTGGACTCGCCGCCGACGTCCACCAGGTCGGCGCCCTCGGCGACCAGGTCGAGGCCGTGCTTGATGGCGGCCGTGGTGTCGAAGAAGCGGCCGCCGTCGGAGAAGGAGTCGGGGGTCACGTTGACGACCCCCATGACCGCGCAGCGGTCCCATGCGGTCAGTCCCGCCAGGTGGCGGCGGCCGGTCTGCTTGCTCATGTGTTCAGCGTAGGCCCCGCAGGCAGCGGCCTTCCCTCGCGGCCCGGCCCCGCGGGGCGGGGAGCCGCCTCGCGCACGCGGATCCCTCACGCCGCCCGGGCGTCCTGCTCCACCACGCGGTGGGTGCACGGGCGGCGCGCGGTGGTGCGGCGGCGCAGGAAGCGGGGGAGGGGCGGGGCGAGGGTGACGAAGCCCTCGGCCTGCATGGCGGCGAAGCCGATGCGGGGGAGGTCGGCGGAGGCGCGGTAGACCACGAAACGGGGTTCCCACCGGGGGCGGAACTTGGCGTTGAACTTGTACAGGGACTCGATCTGGAACCACCGGGAGAGGAAGACCAGCAGCCCGCGCCAGGCACGCAGCACCGGCCCCGCGCCGATCTTCTCGCCCCGGGCGAGCGCCGCGCGGAACATGGCGAAGTTCAGCGAGACGCGCGCGATGCCGAGCCTGGGGGCGGCCTGGAGCGCGGCCACGATCAGCAGTTCGTTCATGCCGGGGTCGGCCGAGCGGTCGCGGCGCATCAGGTCGAGCGACACCCCGTCGGTGCCCCACGGCACGAAGTGCAGGATCGCCTTCAGGTCGCCGTACTCGCCGGGTTCGGCGTCCTGCTTGTGGGCGGTGGCTATCAGGCAGTCCCCGTCGGAGGGGTCGCCGACGCGGCCCAGAGCCATGGAGAAGCCCCGCTCGGTGTCGGTGCCGCGCCAGTCGTCGGCGGCCCGGCGGACGCGGTCCAGTTCGGCGTCGCCGAGGTCAGCCACGCGCCGTACCCGGGTCTCGTAACCGGCGCGCTCGATGCGCTTGACCATCTGGCGCACGTTGCGCATCGCGCGGCCGGCCAGGGAGAAATCCGCGACGTCCACCACCGCCTCGTCGCCCAGTTCGAGGGCGTCGAGCCCGGTCTCGCGGGTCCACACCTCGCCGCCGGTCTCGGAACAGCCCATGACGGCGGGCGTCCAGGAGTGGGCGCGGGCCTCGTCCATGAAGCGTTCGATGGCGCCGGGCCAGGCCTCGACGTCGCCGATCGGGTCGCCGCTGGCCAGCATCACGCCGGAGACGACGCGGTACGTCACCGCCGCCTTGCCGCTGGGGGAGAAGACGACGGCCTTGTCCCGGCGCAGCGCGAAGTGGCCGAGGGAGTCCCGGCCGCCGTGCCTGGCCAGCAGGGCGCGCAGGCGGGCCTCGTCGTCCTCGGTGAGGCGGGCGGCGGGGTGTTCGGGGCGGAAGGCCAGGTAGACGGTGGTGACGGCGGTGAGCAGGCCGAGGGCGCCGAGGGAGAACGCGACCGTCCAGGAGGTGTTGCCCCCGTAGTCGACCGGGCCCTCGACGCCGAACAGGCCGTACAGCACGTGGGTGAGGCGGTCGGCCAGGCTCGGGTCGCCGACCATGCGGTGCGGGTGGGCGTTGACGACGACGAGGCCGAGGGCGAGGGAACCGGCGCCCATGAGCACGAAGTTGGCGAGCGCCCGCCACCGGCTGCGCGGGTCGGGCAGCGCCGCGAACTGGTCCCGGTGCCGCAGCAGGGGCAGGAGCAGCGCGAGGGAGATCAGCACCCCGACGAGGGAGTGCCGGTAGGTGAACTGCGCCACGGCGCCGAGCGGCAGCAGGGCCACGGCCGCCCGCCACGCCCGGCGCTTGCGGCGCTTGAGTCCGTGCGCGAGCAGCAGCAACAGCACCCCGGCACTGAGCGAGAGCGCCGCCGCGAACGGGCCGAACGAGCCGGGCAGCACCTCGGCGAGGGCGTGCATACGGCTGTGCCGGAACCGCGGGAAGACGCCGGCGGCGATGTCCAGCAGGCCCACGAGCGCGCAGGCGCGGCCGACGAGGAGGGGCACGGCCTCCGGGCGCGGGCCGCGCGGCACCCGGCGTACGCTCGTGGGCTTCGTCGGAACCACACCCGACATTTCCTCATCTGTCCTGACAGACATCGCACCCGTAGTTCTGCGAGAGACCGTGGATCCGGGCCCGTTTCGGGCATCCGGCGACATTGCGCCCTCTAGGACGGTGTCTTGGTGGGAGAGGTTCACTCCCCCTCGTCGGAAACCCCGACCGGTGCGACGGGACGGTGGTCCGGGCGGATGGCCCGAACGGACGCATGGAAAGCGCAGGCAGGTAGCAACGCATGGGTCTCACGAGCAACAAGGTGCTGGCGCTGGCGGTCCTGTCCGGCGTGCTGCTGTTCGCCGGCACGGTGTGGCTGTGGCCACGGCTGGCCCGGCGGAGCGTACGGGCCGTCCTCGGGCGGGTGGGCCTGCTGTTCGCCACCCAGTTGGCGGTCTTCGCCGCGGTGGGGCTGGTGGCCAACCAGTCCTTCGGGTTCTACGGCAGCTGGGCCGACCTGTTCGGCCGGGAGAACGGCAAGGGCGTGGTCGTCGACCACTCGGCCGACGGGGCCGACGGGGCCGGCGGTCCGCTCCAGGTCGTCGGCGACCGGCGGGTCAGCCGGGCGGGCGGGGCGCGGCCGGAGGTCGGCGGCCGGATCCAGGAGATACAGGTGGTCGGCCGTACGACGCGGATCGCCTCGCCCGCGTACGTCTATCTGCCGCCGGAGTACTTCCAGGCGCGGCACCGCGCCCGTACGTTCCCCGCGGCCGTCGTCCTGACCGGCTATCCGGGGACGGCCTCGGCACTGGTGGACAAGCTCCACTACCCGCGTACGGCGCTCGACCTGGCCAAGGCGGGCCGGATGCGGCCGATGATCCTGGTGATGCTGCGGCCCACGGTGGCGCCGCCGCGCGACACGGAGTGCGTGGACGTCCCGGGCGGCCCGCGGACGGAGTCGTTCTTCGCCGTGGACCTGCCCGAGGCCGTGAGCGCCCACTACCGCGTGGACCGCGGGCCGGGCAGCTGGGGCATCGTCGGCAACTCGACCGGCGGTTACTGCGCCCTGAAACTCGCCATGCACCATCCCCAGGTGTACGGCGCCGGGGCCGGGCTCTCCGCCTACTACGACGCGCCCAGCGATCCCACCACGGGCGACCTCTTCCAGGGCGACGAGGGACGGAAGAACCGGGCCGACCTTTGGTGGTGTCTCGAGAACATGCCCGCGCCCGACACTTCACTGCTCGTCACCAGCAGCAGGTCCGGCGAGACGAACTACAAGGACACGCTGGAGTTCATCGAGCGGGTGAAGGACAGGAAGCCGACGCGGATCTCGTCGATCATCCTGGAAAGCGGCGGGCACAACTTCAATACGTGGCGGCGCGAGATTCCCGCGACCCTGGAGTGGCTCAGCGAGCGGCTCGGCGGGCGGTGACGGGCGGCTCGGCGGGTGGTGACGGGCCGTTCGGCGGGTGGTGACGGGCCGTTCGGCGGGCGGTGACGGGCGGCCACAGGAAATGATCTTGAAATAATTCGCCCGCCCCCGGGCATGTGGATTCCTGATGCCGTGTGAAAGCGTCGGAGAAGGCTGTGTTTTTACGGGGCGGGGCGCCAAGATTCGCCTACGCGCGGTAAGTTTCTGGCCATGCCACGTGGACGTCACCGCCATTCCCCGCCCTTGCACCGGCTGCTTCCTCCGTCGGCGATCGCAGGCGTCTCGGTCGTCTGTGCCGTCGGCCCCTGGGTGTTCAGCGAAGCGATGATCCTGCGCTCACTGGCCGCGGCCGCTGCGGTGACGGCCGTCGTCGGTGCGGTCGTCATGCGTCACTGGGACGCGCAGGCGGGCAGGCGCGTCGCCGACCTCACGCGCGCGCGTGCGAGCGACGAGTGGCGTTACGAGGAACGGGTCGCCGAACTGGAGTCCGACCTGGAGGAGTCGCGCGAGCTGCGCGTGAAGCTGGAGCACCGGCTGCGGGCGAAGCGCACGGAGCTGGCGGGGCTGCGCAACGAGCACGCCGCCCTGCTGCGGCGCTACGCCACGGCGGAGACCGAGCGGGCCACCGCGCTGGAGGGCCGCCGCCTGCTGGAGATAGAGGCGGTGCCGCAGACGCCCGCGCTGCCGGCGGCACGGTCGGCGCCGGTGGAGGAGACGCCCGCCGAGGCCACCGCGACCACTGAGGAGATCACGGGCGAGGTCACCGAGGAGGCCTCCGGGGCCACCGAGACCACCGAGGCCGTCGAGGAAGCCCCCGCCGTGTTCTCTCCCGAGGGATCCCGGCTGTTCCTTCGGGCGAACGCGGCACTGGCGCGCTTCGACGAGGACCGGCCCGCCGCCCCGGACGGCGACCGCGACGGCGGCGGTGCCTCGGACGGCCGTGACCCCGACGGCGGCGACGACGACGGGGACGGCGGCGGCAGCGGCGGCGGCGAGAGCGCGGAGGCGGCCGAGGCCGCACGGGAGGACGAGGCACAGGGGCAGCCCGAGGCGGCCGACGGGCACGAGCGCACCGTCGCCGCCTCCCCGACGACTCGGTCCGAGCAGTCCGAGCGGTCCGAGCAGCCCGACGAGCGGCCCGCGCAGCCCACCCAGGCGACCCGGCAGACCGCCGGTCACTTCACGGTGCCGACCGCGGTCGCCGTCGCACCGACGGCTCCCGCGCGGCGTCCGACGGTCGAGGGTGGCTTCGACTTCTTCGGCACGAAGAACGCCGAGCCCGAGGACGGGACGTCGTCGTCCGACGCCCTGGCGGCCGTCCAGAACGAGGATCTCGCCGACGTGGTCGGCCAGGAGGCCCTCGCCCTGCACAAGGCCGAGACGGAGGCCGGCTTCAAGCCGGCCGGCGAGGAGTCCCGGGGGGTGGGCCAGGTCATCGATCTGACGGCCCACGACGAGACGGAGCAGATCGACGTACAGCAGCTGCGCAGCGCGGTGTCCTGACGCCGGCCGGCACCGGCCGGCGCGGTCGACGGGGTCTCAGGCCATCCACCGGTCCGGCAACGCGTCCCGCCGTCCGGTACGGGAGCGCTCCGCCTGCGCCCGCAGCAGCCGTGCCGCCTCGTCGGCGTCGCGCAGCCGCGCGGTCACGGTCTTGTTCGCGCCCGTGTCCACGCGCACGTCGGCCAGCCGCAGCGCCCGCTGCCACGGCCCCCGCGTGAGCCGGACGCTCTGCACCTTGGCGTGCGGAACCAGCGCCAGGCTGCGGCGCAGCAGTCCGTACCGGGCGGCGAAGACCGCGTCGGTGACGGCGAGTCCGTAGCCGCGCCACCACAACGGCCGGCAACGCGCGGCCCGCCGCGGCGGGCGCGACAGCTCCGCGTCCGCCGGCACGGTCATCCCGTGCAGCACGCGCGCGACGACCGACTCGGCGATCTCGCGCGGGGCGACCGGCACCAGCACGGAGTTCGACGACCCGGCCACGTCCAGCTCCACCCGCACCCACCCGCGCCGCCGCCACAGCACCGGCTCCACGATCCGCACGGTCTGCACCCGGCCCGGCGGCACGGTCTCGTGGACGCGGTCCAGCAGCCCGTGGTCGAGGCGGAGCCCGTCCGGGGACTCGGCCACCGTCCAGTCGTACTCCCCGACGAACCGGCCCGCGCTGCTCGCGCCCGCGGCGCCCAGCAGGGGCAGGGCGGTCGCCAGCACCGTCCACAGGTTGTGGGTGGCCAGCCACAGCAGCGTCGGTACGACGACGGCGGCGATCAGCGTGCCCCAGGTCGCGCCGGTCAGCAGCAGCGAGACGGCGAGGACGCCGGGCGGCACGCGCAGCAGCTGCCGGGAGGGTGCCTCGCCGACCTCGTGCGCGGTCTCCGGCGCGAGTCCGGCCGCGCGCGCGAGCAGTTCGGCCCGCAGCGCGCGTGCCTCGTCGGCGCCCAGGAAGGCCAGTTCGTCCTTCTTGCCGGTGCCTATGACGTCGAGTTTGAGCTTGGCGACCCCCGCGACGCGGGCGAGCAGCGGCTGGGTGACGTCGACGGCCTGGATCCGTTCCAGCCGGATGTGCGCGGTGCGCCGGAACACCAGTCCGGTACGGATGCGCAACTCCGTGTCGGTCACCGCGAAGTGCGTGAACCACCAGGTCAGGAAGCCGTACAGGGCGGCCGCCGGGATCAGTACGGCGAGCCCGATCAGCAGCGTGGTCGTGGTCAGCCGCGACAACTGGCGCTGCGCCTGGTCGGGATCGTGCACGGCCCACCCGACGACCACGGCGACCGGCGCCCAGGCCCGCCGCAACGGCGTGACGGGGTGCAGGCGCCGCTCGACGACACCGGTTCCGGGGGCGGTTGTGCCGTCACCGGGCCCGGCGACCGTGCGGGCCTCTTGCTTGCCGCCGGTGGCGTGGACCTGCGCCCTGGCCCCGGCCGTGCGGTTCTCCGTCCTGCCGCTGGGCGCGTGGCCCTGCGCCCTCCCCTCGGCCGCCTGGTGCTCCGTACCCGTCGTGCGGTCCGCCGCCTTCGTCGTGCGGTCCTCCGCGCCCGTCGGGCCGTCTCCGGCCCCGGCCGCGCCGTCCGCTGCCCCGGGCGTGGTCACAGCCCCGCCGATCGGGCCTCGCCCAGCTCGGTGAGCCGGTCGCGGAGGCGTTCCGCCTCGGCCGGGTCGAGGCCCGGGATCGTCGCGTCGGTCGCCGCGGCGGCCGTGTGGAGCTGCACGCTGGCCAGGCCGAAGTGGCGTTCGACCGGGCCCGAGGTCACCTCGACCAACTGCATCCGCCCGTAAGGGACGACGGTCTCCTCCCACCACAGCACGCCCCGGCTGATCAGCAGGTCGTCGGCGCGCTCGGCGTACCGCCAGGAGCGCCAGTTGCGTTCCAGCATCGCCCAGCCCCACACCAGCAGGGCCAACGGCAGCAGCGCCAGGGCCACCCAGAAGGGGCCCAGGAACAGCCCGGGCAGCAGACCCGCGGCGATCGTCAGCAGCCCCAGCCACACCACCAGCAACAACCGCCGCATGCGTAGCAGCCCCGGCGGCAGGCCGGTCCACACCGGCTGGTCCCGCACCGGCTCCGTCGGCTCCGTCGTCCCCGCCGTGCCCGTGTCGTCAGGGCTCCCCGTCTCCATGGGGCCAGGGTACGTAGGGGAGACTGTGCGCATGACTCCTACGACGGAGACCACGGTCGGTATCGGCGGTGCCGCGGAGAGCACCGACATGGTGCTCAACATCGGGCCCCAGCATCCGTCCACGCACGGCGTGCTGCGGCTGCGGCTCGTCCTGGACGGCGAGCGCATCACCAGCGCGGAACCCGTGATCGGCTACATGCACCGCGGCGCGGAAAAGCTGTTCGAGGCCCGTGACTACCGTCAGATCATCGTGCTCGCCAACCGCCACGACTGGCTGTCGGCGTTCTCCAACGAGCTGGGCGTGGTCCTCGCCGTCGAGCGGATGCTCGGCATGGAGGTCCCCACGCGCGCGGTGTGGACGCGGACGCTGCTCGCGGAGCTGAACCGCGTGCTCAACCACCTGATGTTCCTGGGGTCGTACCCACTGGAGCTGGGCGGCATCACCCCGGTCTTCTACGCCTTCCGGGAGCGGGAGGTCCTCCAGAACGTCATGGAGGAGGTCTCCGGCGGGCGCATGCACTACATGTTCAACCGCGTCGGCGGCCTCAAGGAGGACCTGCCGGCGGGCTGGCACACGCGCGCGCGTGCCGCCGTCGCCGCCGTGCGCTCGCGTATGGGTGTCTTCGACGACCTGGTGCTCGGCAACGAGATCTTCCGGGGGCGTACGCGCGGGGTGGGCGCCCTGTCGCCCGAGGCCGTGCACTCCTACGGCGTCAGCGGCCCGATCGCCCGCGCCTCCGGCGTCGACTTCGACCTGCGCCGCGACGAGCCGTACCTCGCCTACGGCGAACTCCAGGACACCCTGAAGGTCGTCACCCGCACCGACGGCGACTGCCTCGCCCGCTTCGAATGCCTCCTGGAGCAGACGCACAACGCCCTCGACCTCGCCGACGCCTGCCTGGACCGCCTGGCCGATCTGCCGCCCGGACCGATCAACCAGCGGCTCCCGAAGGTGCTGAAGGCGCCCGAGGGCCACACGTACGCCTGGACCGAGAACCCGCTCGGCATCAACGGGTACTACCTGGTCAGCAAGGGCGAGAAGACCCCGTACCGGCTGAAGCTGCGCTCGGCCTCGTACAACAACATCCAGGCGCTGGCGGAGCTGCTGCCCGGGACACTGGTCGCGGACATGGTGGCAATCCTCGGGTCACTCTTCTTCGTGGTCGGGGACATCGACAAGTAGCGCGGCGGCGTCGACGGGCCCCACCGGCTGGAGCAGCCACACGAAGTCGCCCAGCCCGCCACGCGCGAGCAGCTCCGCGGCCTCCGAGGCACCCGCGAGGGCGCGTACGTACGCCGCCGGGTCGGTGGAGGCCAACGCGAGCGGGGGGCGTGCGCCTGTGACACCCAGGGCGCGCAGGGCATCGCGCTGGGGGCGCAGGAGAGCACCCGAGGGCGTGCACTCCGGGGCGCACCTCGCCGCCTGGGCCCCCGCGTACCTCGCCGCACGGGCCGCCTCGCACCTCGCCGCCTGGGCCGCCGCGCACGCGTCCAGCGCCACATGCGCGGTGATGTCGCACGACCCGTCCGGCACCGGCGGCGTCTCCCGCCCCTCCCGGAAGCCGGTGAGTGTCCCGAACGGCGGGCGGGCGTCCACGGTGTGCGCGTAGTCGGCGGCGACCGCCAGCCCTCCGTCCAGGGCCGCCACGGCGGACGTCCATGCGGCGTCCCTGGGGAGTCCGATCTCGGCCCGCAGCCCCTCCTCACCGGCCAGCGGCCACCACCGCGCCAGCCACTCGGCCTCCGCGCCGTCCACCGGCTCGCCGAGCCGTTCGGCCCCGTCGTCCCGCACGAGCACCCGCCGCGCCACGCCCGCGGAGTCCACCTCCGCCACCTCCACCGGGACGTTGTCCAGCCACTCGTTGGCGAACAGCAGTCCCGTCACCCCGCCGCCCGGCGGCTCGGCGAGCCACTCGATCCGGTGGTCCAGCCCCTCGGGGCGGCCGGCCAGCTCGACGGCGTACGCGCGCGTACGGGCGCCCACGTCCTCGGGCAGCGCGGCCAGCACCCCGGTGACCAGCTCGCCCCGCCCGGCCGCCATGTCCACGAAGTCCAGCGACGCGGGCCGCCCCAGCGCCGCGTCGACCCGGCACAGCAGCCGCGCCACGGCCCCGGCGAACAGCGGCGACGCGTGCACGGACGTTCGGAAGTGCCCGGCGGGCCCCTCGTCGGAGCCGCGGTAGAAACCGGCCGGTCCGTAGAGGGCGTCCTGCGTCGCTTCCCTCCAGCCCCGCCAGTTCTGATACGCCCCTGAAGCCCCTGCGATGCCTGTCGTCCCTCGCGTCACAGGGCCAGGCTAGGCGCACAGGAGAACGGGGCCTCCACCTTGCGGAGTACGCGCGGGCGATGCGGATCGGCCCTCCGGTTGACCTCTGCACCTATCTCCCTTCCCTACGCTGGGTTACGTGCAGCGCCTCTACGATTTCCTCCGCAGACACCCGACCGGGGTCGACTGTTTCTGGGCCCTCGTCCTGCTCGGGATCTCCGTCATGTCCATGGCTCCGCAGGAGGAGGCCCGGGGGACGGACACGACGGCGCTGATCGTCCCCTTCGTCCTGCTGCTGTGCGTGGTGATCGCGTTGCGCAGGCGGATGCCGGAGAAGATGCTGCTGCTGGCCATCGCGCTGGGCGTGGGGCAAGTGGCGCTGGACGTGTCGACCATGCCGGCCGACTTCGCCCTCCTGGTGATCGTCTACACCGTGGCCGCGACCGGCGCCCGCTGGGCCTCCCGCACCGCGCTGGCCATGGGGCTGTGCGCCGCGCCCGTCGCCCAGATGCGCTGGCCCATGGAGGACACGGGCATAGCGAACAACATCGCCGTAGCGGTCTTCCAGGCGGTGCCCTTCGCCCTCGCCTGGGTGCTCGGCGACTCCATCCGCACCCGCCGCGCCTACTTCGCGCAGCTGGAGGAGCGGGCCGCACGGCTGGAGAAGGAGCGCGAGGCGCAGGCCAAGGTCGCGGTCGCCGCCGAACGCGCCCGGATCGCACGCGAGCTGCACGACGTCGTCGCGCACAACGTCTCCGTGATGGTGGTCCAGGCCGACGGCGCCGCCTACGTCCTGGACGCCGCCCCCGACCAGGCGAAGAACGCGCTGGAGACCATCTCCTCCACCGGCCGCCAGGCCCTCGCGGAGATGCGCCGCCTGCTCGGCGTGCTGCGCACCGGCGAGCACGAGGAGGCCGGCGAGTACGTCCCGCAGCCCGACGTCCAGCAGATCGAGGACCTCGTCGAGCAGTGCCGGAGCTCCGGGCTGCCCGTCGACTTCAAGGTCGAGGGCACCCCGCGTCAGCTGCCCAGCGGCCTCGAGCTCACCGCGTACCGCATCGTGCAGGAGGCGCTGACCAACACGCGCAAGCACGGCGGCCCCGACGCGGGCGCGAGCGTGCGCCTGGTCTACTTCGACGACGGGCTCGGCCTGCTCGTCGAGGACGACGGCAAGGGCGCCCCGCACGAGCTGTACGAGGAGGGCGGCCTCGACGGCCAGGGCCACGGACTGATCGGCATGCGGGAGCGGGTCGGCATGGTCGGCGGCACCCTGGACGCCGGGCCGCGGCAGGGCGGAGGATTCCGCATCAGTGTGCTGCTGCCGCTGAAACCCGCACACTGACAACCGCCCCTGTACGCGCGTACCGCGTTGACACCTGTAAGGAAGAGGCCACGATGGCGATCCGCGTAATGCTCGTCGACGACCAGGTGCTGCTGCGCACCGGGTTCCGGATGGTGCTGGCGGCCCAGCCGGACATGGAGGTCGTCGCGGAGGCGGGCGACGGCGTCGAGGCCCTCCAGGTGCTGCGTTCGACGGCCGTGGACGTCGTCCTGATGGACGTCCGCATGCCCAAGCTGGACGGCGTCGAGACCACCAGCCGGATCTGTGTGGACCCGGCCGCACCGAAGGTGCTGATCCTGACCACCTTCGACCTCGACGAGTACGCCTTCTCGGCGCTGAAGGCGGGCGCCTCCGGCTTCATGCTCAAGGACGTGCCGCCGGGCGAGCTGCTCGCCGCGATCCGCTCCGTGCACAGCGGCGACGCGGTGGTCGCCCCCTCCACCACGCGCCGGCTCCTGGACCGGTTCGCGCCGATGCTGCCGGCCACCGGTCAGGAGCCCCGGCACAAGGAACTCCAGCGGCTCACCGAGCGGGAGCGCGAGGTGATGGTGCTGGTGGCGCAGGGCCTGTCCAACGGTGAGATCGCGGCCCGGCTCGTGCTGTCGGAGGCCACCGTGAAGACGCACGTGGGCCGCATCCTGACCAAGCTGGGCTTGCGGGACCGGGTGCAGGTGGTGGTCCTCGCCTACGAGACCGGGTTGGTGCGGGCGGGCGGCGGACAGGGCTGACCCCCCCCTGGCGGGCGGGGGCGGAATCCGCCGCATCCGGTGCGACGTCCGGCCGGCCCGACCAGCTGACCGACCGACCGGCCGACTGATCGGCCGACTGAACCGCCCACGTACCGGCTGACCGGCCGCACGGCGGGCTACCGGAGTATCCCCTCCAGGAAGTCGCTGCCCAGCCGGGCCACCACCGTCACGTCCAGCTGGTGCAGGACGTATCGCCCGCGGCGGCGGGTGGTGATCAGGCCGGCCTTCTTCAGCACGCCCAGGTGCCGGGATATCTCCGGGGCCGTCATGCCGTGCGCCTGCGCCAGCTCGCTCGTGGTGTACGCGCTGCGGGCCAGATGGCGGCAGATCCGCATCCGGACCGGGTGGGACAGCGCGGTCATCCGCAGTGTGAGCTGCTCGACCGACGGCGGCGAGGCCAGCTCGGGAGAGCCGACGGGGTAGTGCAGCACCGGCTGCCAGTCGTGCCGGTGCAGGACCATCAGATGCGGCCAGCCCAGGCTCGTCGGGACGAGCAGGAGCCCGCCGTCCGCCGTCGCCGAACGGCCGTCGCCCAGCTTGTCGACCGTGATCCGCGCGGCGCTCTCGTCCAGTGCGACCGCCGGGGACACGGCTGCCAGCGCCTCGGCGAGGCCCTTGCGGTGCAGCAGGTCCGTCTTGTGGCGGGCGTCCGCCGCGAGCTGGTGGCGCAGCCGCGACCAGGCCTCCGCGAAGAACGCCTCGTCGCAGTCCTGCGCGAACTGCCGCAGCCAGCCGCGGATCAGCGGCGGGTCGGCCAGCAGCCGCTCGCTGAAGCGCAGCTGCTGCGGTCCGCGCGCGGCGGCCAGATCCAGCGCGCGCCGGCGCGCCTCGGCGTCCGTGAGCGCGGAGACCCCACCGGTGCTGTACGGCAGGGCGCAGGTGAACTCCAGTGCCGCGTCCACGAACTGGTCGTCGGACAGCTTGTCGAGCAGGTCCAGGTCCTCGGCGAGGGTGGCGCCGGGCAGCGTGCTGCGGCCCGGCACGCCGGCGAACGGCATGAACAGGTCCGAGAAGGTCGTCCGCCACAGGAAGTCGGCCTCGCACATCCGGTCGGCCAGATGCGAGTCGAGCCGGGCGGTCACCCCCGTCGCCCAGCCCTGCAGGCCCGGGTGGTGCCCCGGCTCGGACAGCGCGTGCAGCGCCATCCCCAGCTCGGCCAGGGGTGAGGGCACGACGGCGATCCTCTCCGGCCGCAGCCCCGCGATGTCGATGCGCACGCTCATGCCCTCATGGTGCACCCCGCCACCGACAACGCCGCCGTCGATTGACCGCCGCCGTCAATCGGCGCGACCGGGGAGCCGTACCGGAGCAGTCTGGAGTCACCGGGGCAGCCGCGGAGCCCGTTCCTCCTTCGACCTGTACGTCTCTTCGACCTCTACGTCTCCTGAGAAGGCGATCTCCATGAGCATCACGCAGCAGTACCTCATCGACACCTACCGCGCCCGGCAGCTCGGTGAGCCCGCGCCGCCCGCGCCCGGCGCCCACGACTGGCAGGTCGTGCGCGAGTGGCACGACCGCCGCCAGTTCCAGGCCGTCGTCGCCGGCCGCCCGGCGCGGGGCCGGGTACGGCGGGCCCTGCGCCGGTGGTCCCTGTGGCCGCGCGCTCTCGGCTGACCCGGGCGGCCGGCGCCCCGCCGGTCAGGCTTCCAGCCGGGCCGCGAAGTCGGCGACCGCCGCCTTCACCTCGTCGGCCGTCCAGTCCAGGCCCGCCGTGTCCACCCCGACCTCGGTGATCGCGAGCCCCGGCCCGGGCGTGCTCCAGCCCCGGGAGAAGAGCAGGGTCCCCGTCTCCTCGCCCTGCCGGACCGCGGCCTCGCCGACGACCTCGGCGTCGTACGGCAGCCAGACCTGGAACTCGTGGGTGTGCGGCTCCTCGGGGTGCACCCGCGCCCACGGCAGCCCGGCCGCCGCGAAACCCTCCCGCAGCGCGGCGGCCACCACGCGCGCGTGGGCGACGTACTCCGGCAGCCGGGGCAGCTCCCGCTCCAGGCCGGCCAGGGCCGACAGCACCGTGGGGAACTGCTGGAACACCGCGCCGCCGTACCGGTGCCGCCAGGCCCTCGCCTCCTCGATCAGCGTCCGGGGACCGGCCAGGGCGGCGCCGCCGTAGCCCTTGAGGGACTTGTAGAACGAGACGTACACGCTGTCCGCCAGGCCCGCGATCTCGGCCAGTGGACGGCCGAAGTGGACGGTGGACTCCCACAGGCGCGCCCCGTCGAAGTGGACCACCGCGTCGCGCTCCCGCGCGGCCTCGACCACCTCGGTGAGTTCCTCCCAGGTGGGCAGTACGAAACCGGCCTCCCTGAGCGGCAGCTCCAGCATCAGCGCCCCGAACGGCTCCTCGAAGTCGCGCACCTCGTCGGCGGTCGGCAGCCGGGGCTCGCTGGTCACCCGCACCGGGCGCAGCCCGCTGACCCGGCTGAAGGCGTTGCGCTCGTGTTTCTCGGGATGGCTGAGCCCGTGCAGGGCGACGACCGGATCGCCGGTGCGGCCCGCCCAGCAGCGCAGGGCCACCTGCTGCGCCATGGTGCCGGTCGGGAAGAAGGCGGCGGCCTCGGCGCCGAGCAGGGCGGCGACTTTCTCCTCCAGGGCCTCCACGATGCCGTTGCCGTACATGTCGGACGGCTCGTCGAGGTCGTACAGCTCGGCGGCCCCGTCCAGCAGGGCGAGCCGCTCGCGCAGGGTGGCCGAGAACCCCGGGCCGACGAGCACGCGGCGGGCGCCACGATGGGCGGCCACGCGCCGTTCCCGGAGCCGCGCACCGCGCTCCTCCGCCGATTCCGCCTGAGGTGCTTGGTCCGCCTGTTCCGCCATATCGCTCATGCCGGGATCATGCCGCGCGGACGCCGGCGCGGGCATCCGGTCTCCCCCCAGGTTTCACGCGTTCCCGCGCGGGTCGGGGGTGTGCCCCGGCTCGTCCCACGCGCGCGTGGGTGTGCCGCGTCGCCGCACGGAAACCCACAGCCTGTGGACAACCGGACGCCCCGCGAACCAATCGCGTTAACATGACGAGAAATCGTCCGGTACCCCGAGCGGACTGGAACGGGAAGGCCGCCGTCGCGTGAACACAACCCCACAGCCAGATCCCAGGGACCGCCCCGCGCGTCTCACCGTAGGCGTCGTCGGCGCCGGACGCGTGGGCCCCGCGCTTGCCGCATCCCTCCAGCTCGCCGGGCACCGCCCGGTGGCCGTCTCCGGTGTCTCCGACGCCTCCAGACGGCGGGCCGCGGCGCTGCTGCCCGACGTGCCGCTCATGCGGCCCGCCGAGGTCCTCGAGCGCGCCGAGCTGGTCCTGCTGACGGTCCCCGACGACGCCCTGCCCGGCCTGGTGACCGGGCTCGCCGAGACCGGCGCGGTGCGACCGGGCCAGCTGCTCGTGCACACCTCCGGCCGGTACGGCGCGAGGGTCCTGGACCCCGCGTTGCGGGCCGGCGCCCTGCCACTGGCCCTGCACCCGGCGATGACCTTCACCGGCACCCCCGTGGACGTCCAGCGCCTGGCCGGCTGTTCCTTCGGCGTCACCGCGCCCGAGGAGCTGCGGCTGGCCGCCGAGGCCCTGGTCATCGAGATGGGCGGCGAGCCGGAGTGGATCGCCGAGGACAAGCGCCCGCTGTACCACGCCGCGCTCGCCCTCGGCGCCAACCACCTGGTCACCCTGGTCGCCCAGTCCATGGAGCTGCTGCGTACGGCCGGCGTCGAGGCCCCCGACCGGATGCTCGGCCCGCTGCTGGGCGCCTCCCTCGACAACGCCCTGCGCTCCGGCGACGCGGCCCTCACCGGCCCCGTCGCGCGCGGGGACGCGGGCACGGTCGCCGCGCACATCGTGGAACTGCGCGCACACGCCCCGCAGGCCGTCGCCGGCTACCTGGCCATGGCCCGCGCGACCGCCGACCGGGCACTGGACCACGGGCTGCTGAAGGCCGAACTGGCCGAGGACCTGCTCGGCGTACTCGCCGAGGGAACGGCCGGCACCGACCGCACGGGCGGCACCGACGGCATGGACGGCACCGACGGCACCGAGGGAGACGCCCGATGACCACCGCTCCGCCCGCCCTGCTGCGCACCGCCGACGAGCTGCACGCGCGCGAGCGTCGCGGCCGCCGGGCCGTCGTGATGACCATGGGCGCGCTGCACGAGGGCCACGCCACCCTGGTCCGCGCCGCGCGCGACCTCGCCGGCCCGGACGCCGAGGTCGTCGTCACCGTCTTCGTCAACCCGCTGCAGTTCGGGGCCGGTGAGGACCTCGACCGCTACCCGCGCACCCTGGACGCCGACCTGAGGATCGCCGGGCAGGCGGGCGCGGACGCCGTCTTCGCCCCCGCCGTCGACGAGGTCTACCCGGGCGGCGAACCCCAGGTGCGCGTCACGGCGGGCCCCATGGGCGAACGCCTGGAGGGCGCCTCCCGCCCCGGCCACTTCGACGGCATGCTCACCGTCGTCGCCAAGCTGCTCCACCTCACCCGCCCCGACCTCGCCCTCTACGGCCAGAAGGACGCCCAGCAGCTCGCCCTGATCCGCCGCATGGTCCGCGACCTGAACTTCGGCGTGGAGATCGTCGGCGTCCCCACCGTGCGCGAGGAGGACGGCCTGGCCCTGTCCAGCCGCAACCGCTACCTCTCGGCCCGGGAGCGCCGCACCGCCCTCGCGCTCTCCCAGGCCCTGTTCGCCGGCCTGGACCGGCACGCCGCCCAGGAGGCGCTGCGCGCGCGGGCACGCGAAGTGCCCGCCACACACGCGCGTGCCGAGGCGCTCAGTGCCCTGGGCGAGTCCCGCGCGGCGGCCGACGCCCACGCGGTCGCCACGTCCGCCCCGGGCAGCGCCGCGGCCGTCCGGGCCGCCGCCCACCTGGTGCTGGACGACGCGGCCCGCGCCGACCCGCCGCTGGAGCTGGACTACCTCGCCCTGGTCGACCCGTCCGACTTCACCGAGATCGGCGACGACCACACCGGCGAGGCCGTCCTCGCCGTCGCGGCCCGGGTCGGCGCGACCCGGCTGATCGACAACGTCCCCCTCACCTTCGGAGCCGCCTCGTGACCAGCACAGGCATACGACTGCACGCACCCGCACCCGGCTGGGCCATCGCCGCGGACGTGGTGGTCGTCGGCTCCGGCGTCGCCGGCCTCACCGCCGCCCTGCGCTGCGAGGCGGCCGGCCTGCGCACGGTCGTCGTCACCAAGGCCCGCCTCGACGACGGATCCACCCGCTGGGCCCAGGGCGGCATCGCGGCGGCCCTCGGCGAGGGCGACACCCCCGAGCAGCACCTGGACGACACCCTGGTCGCCGGCGCGGGCCTGTGCGACGAGGAGGCGGTCCGCATCCTGGTCACCGAGGGCCCCGACGCCGTACGCCGCCTCATCGCCACCGGCGCGCACTTCGACGAGTCCACCGAGGGCGGCCTGGCCCTCACCCGCGAGGGCGGCCACCACCGCCGCCGCATCGCCCACGCCGGCGGCGACGCCACGGGCGCGGAGATCTCCCGCGCCCTGGTCGAGGCGGTCCGCGCACGCGGCATCCGCACCGTCGAGAACGCCCTCGTCCTCGACCTCCTCACGGACACCGAGGGCCGCACCGCCGGCGTCACCCTGCACGTCATGGGCGAGGGCCAGCACGACGGCGTCGGGGCGGTGCACGCCCCCGCCGTCGTCCTCGCCACCGGCGGCATGGGCCAGGTCTTCTCGGCGACGACGAACCCCGCCGTCTCCACGGGCGACGGCGTGGCGCTCGCCCTCCGCGCGGGCGCCGAGGTCAGCGACCTGGAGTTCGTCCAGTTCCACCCCACGGTCCTCTTCCTCGGTCCGGACGCCGAGGGCCAGCAGCCCCTGGTCTCGGAGGCGGTACGCGGCGAGGGCGCCCACCTGGTGGACGCCGACGGCGTGCGCTTCATGCGGGGACAGCACGAACTGGCCGAACTGGCCCCCCGGGACATCGTCGCCAAGGGCATCACGCGCCGCATGCAGGAGCGGGACGCCGAGCACATGTACCTGGACGCGCGCCACTTCGGCGCGGGGATGTGGGAGAACCGCTTCCCCACCATCCTCGCCGCCTGCCGCGCCCACGGCATCGACCCGGTCACCGAGCCGATCCCGGTCGCCCCGGCCGCCCACTACGCCTCCGGCGGCGTCCGCACCGACGCCCGCGGCCGTACGACGGTCCCCGGCCTGTACGCGTGCGGCGAGGTCGCCTGCACGGGTGTGCACGGCGCCAACCGCCTGGCCTCCAACTCACTCCTGGAGGGCCTGGTCTACGCCGAGCGCATCGCCGCGGACATAGCCGCCGGCCACGCGGACGACACCCTCCACGCGCGCGTGCCCGCGCCCCTCCCGCACCCCGAGCACCCGGCGCACCCCCTCCTCCCGCCCGAGTCCCGCCTCACGATCCAGCGGATCATGACCGAGGGCGCCGGAGTCCTGCGCTCGGCCGACTCCCTCACGCGGGCGGCGGACCGGCTGTCCCACCTCCACACCGAGGCCCGCGAAGCCCTGCACGAGAACGGCAAGACGTCCGAGCCGGGCGTGGACACCTGGGAGGCCACGAACCTCCTCTGCGTGGCCCGCGTCCTGGTGGCCGCGGCGGCACAGCGCGAGGAGACCCGCGGCTGCCACTGGCGCGAGGACCACGCGGACCGCGACGACCAGACGTGGCGCCGCCACATCGTCGTACGCCTGAACCCGGACCGTTCCCTCGCCGTGCACCCCACGGACACGCCAGAATTCCCCCCGACCACCCACAGCCCCCAGCCGGCGCGGCCTCCCCAGGAGCAGTGACAGCAGTGAACACCCCCGACCTTCCCCTCGCCTCCACCGGAGGCTGCGGCGACGGCTGCGCCTGCGGCGCGGACAACGACGAAGACGCCTTCATGGGGTGCGGCCTCGACCCCGCACTCGCGGCACTGATGCTGGACTCCGGCCTCGACCCCGTGGAGGTCGAGGACCTCGCGAACCTCGCCATCCAGGAGGACCTGGCGGGCGGTGTGGACGTGACGACGGTCGCGACCATCCCCGAGGACGCCGTGGCCACCGCCGACTTCACCGCGCGCGAGGCGGGCGTGGTGGCCGGCCTCAGGGTCGCCGAGGCGGTCATGTCGGTCGTCTGCACGGACGAGTTCGAGGTGGAACGCCACGTCGAGGACGGCGACCGCGTCGAAGCCGGTCAGAAGCTCCTCTCCGTCACCACCCGCACCCGCGACATCCTCACCGCCGAGCGCAGCGCGCTGAACCTCCTGTGCCGCCTGTCGGGCATCGCGACGGCCACGCGCGCGTGGGCGGACGTCCTGGACGGCACGAAGGCCAAGGTCCGAGACACCCGCAAGACCACCCCGGGCCTCCGCTCCCTCGAGAAGTTCGCGGTCCGCTGCGGCGGCGGCGTCAACCACCGCATGTCCCTCTCGGACGCGGCCCTGGTCAAGGACAACCACGTGGTGGCCGCCGGCGGCGTGGCAGCGGCCTTCCAGGCCGTCCGCGAACGCTTCCCCGACGTCCCCATCGAGGTCGAGGTCGACACCCTGCACCAGCTCCGCGAGGTGGTGGACGCGGGCGCGGACCTGATCCTCCTGGACAACTTCACGCCGGACGAGTGCGAGGAAGCGGTGGCCCTGGTCGCCGGCCGAGCCGCCCTGGAGGCCTCCGGCCGCCTGACCCTCACCAACGCCAAGGCGTACGCGGCCACGGGCGTCGACTACCTGGCCGTGGGCGCACTCACCCACAGCTCCCCGATCCTGGACATCGGCCTGGACCTGCGAGCGGCGGAGTAGAGCCCATGCTGCTGACGATCGACGTAGGCAACACACACACCGTCCTGGGCCTCTTCGACGGCGAGGACATCGTCGAACACTGGCGCATCTCCACCGACTCGCGCCGCACGGCCGACGAGCTGGCGGTCCTCCTCCAGGGCCTGATGGGCATGCACCCGCTCCTCGGCGACGAGCTGGGCGACGGCATCGACGGCATCGCCATCTGCGCGACGGTCCCCTCGGTCCTGCACGAACTCCGCGAGGTCACCCGCCGCTACTACGGCGACGTCCCCGCGGTCCTGGTCGAACCGGGCGTCAAGACGGGCGTCCCGATCCTCACCGACCACCCCAAGGAGGTCGGCGCCGACCGCATCATCAACGCGGTCGCGGCCGTCGAGCTCTACGGCGGCCCGGCGATCGTCGTGGACTTCGGCACGGCGACGACGTTCGACGCGGTGAGCGCGCGCGGGGAGTACATCGGCGGCGTCATCGCCCCCGGCATCGAGATCTCGGTCGAGGCGCTCGGCGTCAAGGGCGCCCAGCTCCGCAAGATCGAGGTGGCGCGCCCCCGCAGCGTGATCGGCAAGAACACGGTCGAGGCGATGCAGTCCGGCATCATCTACGGCTTCGCCGGCCAGGTCGACGGGGTCGTCAACCGCATGGCCCGCGAGCTGGCCGACGATCCCGACGAGGTCACCGTCATCGCGACGGGCGGACTGGCGCCGATGGTCCTCGGCGAGTCCTCGGTCATCGACGAACACGAGCCGTGGCTGACGCTGATGGGGCTCCGCCTGGTGTACGAGCGGAACGTGTCCCGCATGTAGCAGTCGGCGTGCCTGTGGGCCGGGGGCGGGCGACGCGGCCCGGCGCTGGCGGGATGCCCGGCGTGGGTGCGGGCCGGGGGTGGGTGACGCGGCCCGGCGCTGCGGGGTGCCGCCGCGCCCACCCGTGCCGCCCCAGCGGCACGACTGCCCGCAGCTGGGGGGCGGAGAGCCGCGTACGGCGAGAAGGGACGTGTCGGGGGGTGTCCGCCCGCAGCGGTTGGCGCGTCCGCGCCGTTGCTTCTGTGGCCGACCGATTCCGCGCCGTTCCGAGGACGGACACCCCCCGGCGCGGCCCGAGCCACCACGCGACAAACGGCGCTACGCGCACCCCCACCGACCCGCACAGGCCGCCGCAGGCACCCGCATACGAGTGGCCCCCCACGCCACACCCACCCCCTATGCCGAGTTTGTCTGATTAGCGCGTATCGTCGCCGCATGCCCACGCCCTACGGATCCCGCGGCGGCATGGCGTTCGGTGCTCAGGAGCTGCGTGTGCTCCGGCGCGCCCTCGCCCTCGCCCTGAACCCCAGCCCCGTCTCGGCGGAGGAGGCCCACGACTGTCTCCGCCTCGCAGAGTCCCTCGACGAGACGATGCGGGAGAGCGCCCGGCTGCGCGCCTTCCTGGTGGCCGACCTCGCCCGGTACCGCGCCGCGCTCCCCGGCACCGCCGCCGGCTACCTCACGCTCCTGGACGAGGCGCTGGGCGCCGGGCACCGCCCGGGTGCGGACGACCTCGCCGCCCTCGGAGCCCTGCGCGGCAACCCCGCCGCGGCCGCCCTCCTGGCCCGCTGCAGGCCGACGACGGCCACGGCGGCCCCCGCGGCCACGGTCGTCCTCCCCGCCGCGCGTACCCGCCTCCACGCCCTCCCCGGCGGCCGGCAGCCCGACAAGAAGCCCGCACCGAAGCCCGCTCAGAAACCGGCCCCGCACCCGGCCCCCCACCCCGCCCCGGCCGCCCCGAAGCGCCCCGTCCCCACCCCGGGCGAAGTCTTCCCGCGCCGCAGGCCGGCCCCGCCCGCCCCCGGCTCCCGGCACCACCTCGCGGCCGGCTGACACGGCCTGGCTACCCTGGATCCATGGACTACGTCTCCGCGCTCCTGCCTCCGGCCGTCATGGCCGTGTTCTTCATCGGCGTGATCAGGGTGATCGTGAAGACCCAGGGCGGCGCCAACAAGGCCAAGGAGGACGCGGCCGTCGACGCCGCCCTCGCGCGAGCGGAGGGCGCCCGCCAGACGCCCGCCCGCCCCGAAGCCTGACCGGGCCACGGACAACTCCACGCACGGCCCCACGCACGGCCCCGCGTACGACTCCCCGCACCCACCGCGAGGAGTCGTACGCCCTTTTTGTGCCCATTCGCTCGCAAAACCGCACGTCCGGCACGCCATCGCCCGGATCTCCCACTATCGTTCAGAGCGTGCCTCGCCCATTGGGAGAACTCGAAGACGCGGTCATGACGAGGGTGTGGAAGTGGAACCGCCCCGTGACCGTTCGAGAAGTCCTGGAAGATCTGCAACAGGAACGGTCCATCGCGTACACCACGGTGATGACCGTTTTGGACAATCTCCATCAGAAGGGCTGGGTGCGCCGCGAGTCGGAAGGCCGGGCCTATCGATATGAGGCGGTCTCCACCCGTGCCGCCTACGCCGCCGCGCTGATGAACGACGCATGGTCCCAGAGCGACAACCCCGCCGCCGCCCTCATCGCCTTCTTCGGCATGATGAGCGAGGAACAGCGCGAGGCACTCAGCGACGCCATCCGCATCGTGCAGGGACCGGAAACCCCCGCGCCCAACCCCGGCTCGGTACCGGATGCGGGCGAGCGATAGCGTCCCCACATGTCAAAAGCCATCACCGTCCGGCGGGCCCGCACCAGCGATGTTCCCGACGTGCGCCGGCTCCTCGACACGTACGTCCGTGACCGCATCCTGCTCGACAAAGCGATGGTGACGCTTTACGAGAGCATCCAGGAGTTCTGGATCGCGGAACGGGACGACAACGCCGAGGTGGTCGGCTGCGGTGCCCTGCACGTGATGTGGGAAGACCTGGCGGAAGTACGCACTCTCGCGGTGAAGCCGGGCCTGAAGGGCTACGGCGTCGGCCACCGGCTGCTGGAGAAGTTGGTGGAGACCGCACGCTGGCTCGGTGTTCGCCGCGTATTCTGCCTGACCTTCGAAGTGGACTTCTTCGGCAAGCACGGCTTCGTGGAGATCGGGGAGACACCCGTCGACACCGATGTCTACGCGGAGCTGCTGCGTTCCTATGACGAGGGCGTAGCGGAGTTCCTGGGTCTCGAACGAGTGAAACCGAACACCTTGGGCAACAGCCGGATGCTTCTGCATCTGTGATCGCCGGGCAACGGCAGGCATCCGTAGCCTTCGCGCCTTCGCAACCCTTCGCCAGGTTTATTCCACCGACGGACCGTTCGCGGGTTCCCTATGTCCGAAACGCGCATCTTTCCGGCCCGGGGGCGGGCTACCGGTCTCCGTCGAGGGTTTGTGTTTTTCCGGCAAAAGCGGTTTGCTTTCCGACGTACTGCAGTACTGCATATAACAAGGGACGGCGATACGGCCGACGCCGACCGACCTCCGGCCCTCAAGTTATCGATGAAAGGAAATCCGGTGGCACAGAAGGTTCAGGTCCTTCTTGTCGACGACCTCGACGGTGGCGAGGCAGACGAGACCGTGACGTTCGCGCTGGACGGCAAGACGTACGAGATCGATCTCACCACCGCCAATGCGGACAAGCTCCGTGGGCTTCTCGATCCTTACCTGAAGGGCGGTCGTCGTACCGGGGGCCGCGCTTCGGGCGGACGCGGCAAGGCGCGCGCTTCTTCCGGCGGCAGCCAGGACACCGCGGCGATCCGCGCGTGGGCCAAGGAGAACGGCTACGAGGTCAACGACCGCGGCCGTGTTCCCGCGATGATCCGCGAGGCGTACGAGAAGGCCAACGGCTGATCACCCGACCCGCGCCACGGACTCCGCCCCGAACCCCCTCAGAGCGCCATCCGGCACGACGGGGAGGGCGGCGAGGACGGAGGGGGCGGCTGGGAGAGCCGGACCCGGTGGCACTGAGTCGCCAGCGTCCGGACCAGCCGCGCGAGATCGGGGGCGGTTCCAGCACCCCCCACGGCCGACAGTGTCGGCAGCGAGGCCTCGACCTCGCACCCCGGCTCCGGGGCGCGCAGCCAGACGGCGGCGCCCTGCAGGCCGTCGCGACCCGGGGGACGCGGCGGCAGGCCGGTCGAGCCCGGTTCGGGAGCCAGGGGCGCCTCCAGGAGGCCGCCCGCGCCGACCGCCGTCAGATCGAGCGGCAGCGAGCCCCACTCCAGCCACTCCAGCAGTCCGGGCATCTCCTCCGCGCCACCCGCCGCCACGAGCAGCAGCATCCGCTCGCCCCGGACGGCCACCGGAAAGCCGGGCCGCCGCGGGGCCGGACCGGGCCCCCGGGCCGGTCCGAGCCGCTCCAGTGCCGCGTGACCGGCCTCGGCCGGGACGTCCAGTACGTCGAAGCGGAGGCCCGCGCGGAGCCGTACCGGGGTCCCGGGAGCCGTCGGCCAGCCGAGCACGCTCTCGTACCACCACCGCACCCGCTCCCACGTGCCGCCCGCTTCGAGCGGCCGGCGGGGGAACGGCACCGAGGGCTCGGCGGGTGCCGCCGGGGCGGGGGTACGGGCAGGGGCTGTCCGGGCCGAGGGGACCGGAGGGACCGAGGGCAGGGCGCCGACCATGCCAAGTGCAACAGTCGAAAGAGCACTCGGGTTACGCTGGGTGGCGCGGCGAATGCACTGAGTGCTGAAGGAGAGGGCGTGCGGGGGCGTGGGGAGGCGCAAGGTTGTTCGCCCGTAGCGGAGGGAACCGGGGTGCGCGGCATGGAGTGTCAGTCCCAGCGGGTAAGACATCCCTAGTGGGAGGGGGCGACGCGCGGATTGGGCCGTCTCACGTTCGCCATCGGCGTACTGGCGAGTGGGGTAAGTGCCTGGCCTGCGGGAACATCGTCTCGCACCATCGGGTTGTGGCAGATGTCGGCGTCAGGGGTCAGGAGGCCATCGACGGTGTCGGCAGTTGGAATGAGCGGTCCCCGCTTGCGGGACTAAGCTGCGGAAGGACAGGGAGGGGAAGTTCCCCTTACTGCCTGACCGCTCTGAGGAGCGATTAACGATGTTCGAGAGGTTCACCGACCGCGCGCGGCGGGTTGTCGTCCTGGCTCAGGAAGAAGCCCGGATGCTCAACCACAACTACATCGGCACCGAGCACATCCTCCTGGGCCTGATCCACGAGGGTGAGGGTGTCGCCGCCAAGGCCCTTGAGAGCCTCGGGATTTCGCTCGAGGCGGTCCGCCAGCAGGTGGAGGAGATCATCGGGCAGGGCCAGCAGGCCCCGTCGGGTCACATTCCCTTCACCCCCCGTGCCAAGAAGGTTCTGGAGCTCTCGCTGCGCGAGGCCCTCCAGCTGGGCCACAACTACATCGGCACGGAGCACATCCTGCTCGGCCTGATCCGTGAGGGCGAGGGCGTCGCCGCCCAGGTCCTGGTCAAGCTGGGCGCAGATCTGAACCGGGTGCGGCAGCAGGTCATCCAGCTGCTCTCCGGTTACCAGGGCAAGGAGACCGCCACCGCCGGCGGTCCTGCGGAGGGCACGCCCTCCACGTCCCTGGTCCTCGACCAGTTCGGCCGGAACCTCACCCAGGCCGCTCGTGAGTCCAAGCTCGACCCGGTCATCGGGCGCGAGAAGGAGATCGAGCGGGTCATGCAGGTGCTGTCCCGCCGTACCAAGAACAACCCGGTGCTGATCGGTGAGCCCGGCGTCGGCAAGACCGCCGTCGTCGAGGGCCTCGCGCAGGCCATCGTCAAGGGCGAGGTGCCCGAGACTCTCAAGGACAAGCACCTCTACACCCTGGACCTCGGCGCGCTGGTCGCCGGTTCCCGCTACCGCGGTGACTTCGAGGAGCGCCTGAAGAAGGTGCTCAAGGAGATCCGCACCCGCGGCGACATCATCCTGTTCATCGACGAGCTGCACACGCTGGTCGGTGCGGGTGCCGCCGAGGGCGCCATCGACGCCGCGTCGATCCTCAAGCCGATGCTGGCCCGCGGTGAGCTGCAGACCATCGGCGCCACCACGCTGGACGAGTACCGCAAGCACCTGGAGAAGGACGCGGCCCTCGAGCGCCGCTTCCAGCCGATCCAGGTCGCGGAGCCGTCGCTGCCGCACACGATCGAGATCCTCAAGGGTCTGCGGGACCGCTACGAGGCCCACCACCGGGTCTCCATCACGGACGAGGCGCTGGTCCAGGCCGCGACGCTCGCCGACCGCTACATCTCGGACCGCTTCCTGCCGGACAAGGCGATCGACCTGATCGACGAGGCCGGTTCCCGGATGCGTATCCGCCGGATGACCGCGCCGCCGGACCTGCGCGAGTTCGACGAGAAGATCGCCGGCGTCCGCCGCGACAAGGAGTCCGCGATCGACTCGCAGGACTTCGAGAAGGCCGCCTCCCTCCGCGACAAGGAGAAGCAGCTCCTGGCCGCCAAGGCCAAGCGGGAGAAGGAGTGGAAGGCCGGCGACATGGACGTCGTCGCCGAGGTCGACGGCGAGCTGATCGCCGAGGTCCTCGCCACGGCGACCGGCATCCCGGTCTTCAAGCTCACGGAGGAGGAGTCGTCCCGCCTGCTGCGCATGGAGGACGAGCTCCACAAGCGGGTCATCGGCCAGGTCGACGCCGTCAAGGCGCTGTCCAAGGCGATCCGCCGTACCCGTGCCGGCCTGAAGGACCCGAAGCGTCCCGGTGGCTCGTTCATCTTCGCCGGTCCGTCCGGTGTCGGTAAGACCGAGCTGTCCAAGGCGCTCGCGGAGTTCCTCTTCGGTGACGAGGACGCGCTGATCTCCCTCGACATGTCGGAGTTCAGCGAGAAGCACACGGTGTCGCGTCTCTTCGGTTCGCCCCCCGGTTACGTGGGCTACGAGGAGGGCGGCCAGCTGACGGAGAAGGTCCGCCGCAAGCCGTTCTCGGTCGTCCTCTTCGACGAGGTCGAGAAGGCCCACCCGGACATCTTCAACTCGCTGCTGCAGATCCTGGAGGACGGTCGCCTGACCGATTCCCAGGGCCGGGTCGTGGACTTCAAGAACACGGTCATCATCATGACGACCAACCTCGGCACCCGGGACATCTCCAAGGGCTTCAACCTCGGCTTCGCGGCCTCGGGCGACAAGAAGACCAACTACGAGCGCATGAAGAACAAGGTCCAGGACGAGCTCAAGCAGCACTTCCGGCCCGAGTTCCTCAACCGCGTCGACGACGTGGTCGTCTTCCCGCAGCTCAGCCAGGAGGACATCCTGCGGATCGTCGACCTGATGATCGACAAGGTCGACGAGCGCCTCAAGGACCGGGACATGGGCATCGAGCTCTCCCAGTCCGCCAAGGAGCTGCTGTCCCAGAAGGGCTACGACCCGGTGCTGGGCGCACGTCCGCTGCGTCGCACGATCCAGCGCGAGGTCGAGGACACGCTGTCGGAGAAGATCCTCTTCGGCGAGCTGCGCCCCGGTCACATTGTGGTCGTGGACACCGAGGGCGAGGGCGACGCCAAGATCTTCACCTTCCGGGGTGAGGAGAAGTCGGCGCTTCCCGACGTCCCGCCGATCGAGCAGGCGGCCGGCGGCGCGGGGCCGAACCTGAGCAAGGAGGCGTAGCCCTCCGGGGTGAGCCGAGCGAGGGGCTGCCCCGGGACTTCGGTCCCGGGGCAGCCCTTTTCGCATGCCTCGTCACCGTGGGCTCAGGACCACTTCGGCGCCTGGGAACACCGGCTGGAAGTCGGATGCGGCGAAGTGGTACCCGCTCTGGGCCCCGACCGACACGGTGTGCAGGCCCGGCAGCCGGGCCGCCAGCGCGGCGAGGTGCTCGGTGCCGTCCATCTCGCCGACCGCCAGGATCTCGACGCCGGGCAGCTCGGGCATACGGCCGATGGAGGCCGGCAGGTTCCGGATGATCGACGCGTCCAGATACAGGTGGGTGAGGCCGGGCAGCATGGCGACCTCCCGCCAGTCGTCCGCCGTCAGCTCCGTGGTCAGTGCCCCGAGGCTGAGCGTGTCCAGCGTCCTCCAGTGGCCCAGCCCCCGCAGCCCGGTGGTCTCGGTGCAGTGGTCGCCGAGATAGAGGAACCTCAGTGGGGCTTTTACGGGCAGCGTCTCGGTGAGATCGGAGCCGGGCAGCCGCGAGGCCAGGGAGAGCACGGACAGGGACTTCAGCGAACCGATCCCCGACAGGTCGGTGTCGAAGGCGAGGACTAGTTCGGCGAGGGGCAGCTCCGACAGATTTTCCAGTCGGCGGGCACGGGGGCACGCGTGCAGGGTCAGCCGCTTGAGTGAGGTGAAGCGCCGCAGGGCGGTCAGATCTCGCAGGGCGGGGTTGTCACCGATGCCCAGCTCGGTCACCGCTGCGGGTTCCGGTACGGCGGCCGCTATCTCCTCGGCCGGGAACGGCCCCTGCACGCGCAGCCTGGTCCACGGTCGCAGGCATGCGAGGGCGGCGAGCTGGGCGGGTGACGCGCAGTCGAGGAAGAGGCTCGTACGGTCGAGGTGGTCCAGAACCTCGGCGGCGTACTGTTCGGTGTCGAACCGGTGCCAGGTGCCCGCCAGTTGTCTCCGCACCCCGATATCGGGGTGGTCGCGGAAACGGCGCAGCACGGCGAGCGCGCCGTCGGGTTCTTCCCGGCCCAGGATCGACGCGGTGACCGTGACGCCCAGCGCCTCGTCGGCCGACAGCCCCTCCGGCCCCGGGAGCAGCTCCAGCACCAGTGGTCCCGCGCCCGCGAGTTGCCGCGCGGCCGCGGCCGTACGCGGCGGGATCAGTCCGGCGGCTCGCTCCTCCACCTCCGCCCGTACCCCCGGGTCCAGCGCCGCGGCATGCTCCAGACAGGCCAGTGCGAGCAGCGTGAGCCGGGGCGTGCCCGCGGCCAACAGGTTCCTGAGCACGACGACGCGTTCGCGGGGTCGAGCGTGCGCCACGGCCATGCGGATGACGTCCTCCCACTGGGCGTCGTCGGCGTGGCTGACGAGGACGTCGATGTGCCCCTCCTCGACCGCGTACCGGGCTGCCAGATAGTCCTGGAAGGTGCGGTGGACGAAGTCCAGGATCCCTTCGGCCGGTCGGCGCAGTACGCCGCTGCGCAGCAACAGGGCGTGCAGCACCGTGGCGGCGTCCCCTTGCCCGAAGGCCGGGCCCAAGGCGGGCAGCGCCCGCTCCACGATGCCCTCGGCGGTCTCCAGCGTCGTTTCGTTCCGGCCGCTCAGCACCAGGGTGTACGCGATCCTCTGCAGCAGCTCCAGCTGGGTCTCCTCACCCAGTTCCGGACCGCCGACCGCGCCCATGCCCCGTTCCCGGTCCCGACGGGCGAGAAGCATGGTGAGGGCAGCGTCGTACAGCTCCTTGCGGCCGGTCGGCAGATAGCCGCGCCGCTCGCGGTGGAGTGCACAGATCAGGCCGCACATCAGCGGGTTGGTGACGAGGCGCGAGAGATCACGCTTGGTGCGCAGGGAGTCGAGCAGCCGCTGTTCGTATTCCGGGGCACCGGCCGCTTCATGCCAGCGGTGGACGAAGGTGGTGACCTGCGCCCGGCCCATCGGTGCCAGGGAGAGTTCCCTGAAGCCCTCCTGCGTCAGCCAGTCGGCGCGTACGGCGGTGGGGCGGGTGGTCAGCAGCCAGCGGTTGCCCGGATAGGCGTGGACGAGGCCACGCAACCAGTCCCGGGCGGAGTGGCGGTCGGCTGCCGGAATCTCGTCCAGACCGTCGACCAGGATCCGGGCGCGGCCCGCGGCCAGGACGCGTTCCGCCCAGCCGTCCGGGGCCGACAACGGGCAGCCGACCACGTTCAGGAAGGCGTCAGGGGCGGGCAGCGGGCCGGTGCGGACCAGGGTGCGCAACGGGAGGATGAACGGGACGAGGGTGCCCTCCCGTGCCGCGGTCACCGCCAGCCACTGGACCAGGGTCGTCTTGCCGGAGCCCGCGTCGCCGCGCAGCAGGACGCGGGACTCCTTGTCCAGCGCCTCGTCGGCGGGCAGCTGCCGTGGGCGGGCCGGTGCGCCTTCGCCCGGCACGGTGTCCCGGACGGGTTCACGGTCGGCGGTCGCCTCCAGGCTCAGATAGGCGACCTCCAGCGGCCACCGGTCCGGAGAGTCGCGCAGGTCGATGCCGTAGATGGTGAGGTGGTTGTGGCGTTCGGCGACGTAGGACAGGTACCGGCGTTCGAAGTCGGTGTCCCGCGCGTCCGGGCGCGGTACCCGGGTGATCAGCGCGTCGACCTTGGCGATCAGCTCGGCCTGGCCGCGGGTCTGTTCCACCAGTGTCCGGGCGACGAAGGTGGAGCGCCGGGTGAAGAACTCCAGGATGTGCAGGCAGGCCCACTCCGTCACCGAGCCGAGGAAGTAGCAGGCGTCGGCGGACAGACCTGCGGTGGCCGAGGGAGCCCGGTGCTGCAATTGCTTGGCCAGCTCCCGGTGGCCCAGCCGGACGGCCTGGACGTCGTCCATGTCCAGGTCGCCGAGGGCCAGCAGACGGGACGCCAGGGCGTCGGTGACGGCCTCCGTCTCGTCCGGCGGGAAGGGCCGCTCGCCGGGTGAGTCCAGGGACGCCTCGACCAGCCGCCCGGCGAGCCTGCGCACCTCCGCCTCACCGAGGTGGCGCTGCTCGCCCCGGAAGGCGACCAGGCGGGTCAGCCGGACCGGCCTGTCGACCAGTCCGGCGCCGGGCCCGCCCGTCGCGAAGAGCTTCTTCACCAGCGGGGCGACCAGACTGGACGCCAACTTCCCGCCGAGTACCGCCGGTTCCATGCGCCACCCCCGTGGTCGTTCGTCGGGGGGAGCCTATCGAGCGTCAGGACAGCTGGCCGTCGTAGTCCGGGAGTTTGAAGGTCTTCTCGGCGTGACCGCCGGACAGGTCGGTGGCGCTGTTGCCGATGTTCGCGATGATCGTGTAGCCCTTCGACTCGATCTTGGCGCGCTGTTCCGTCTTGTACTCGGCGACGTTCCGGAACAGGTCGAAAAAGCCGCGGACGTACAGGCCGGAGGAGTCGTAGCCGGCGTGGTCGAGGTTCCACTCGGTGGGCGCCTCGATGATGCCCGGTCGGGCGGTGACGAAGAACAGGGCGACGCCGTGCTCCTGGGCGTACCGCGCGGCCTCCAGGACCGGCCGGTTGGCGGGCTGCGGGTAGCTGAAGCCGAAGTCGGTCTCCAGGGAGGTGTTGTCGATGTCGAGGACGATCGCCTGCTTCTCGCCGGGGCCGGCGTCGGCGATCCGCTCCTTCAGGTAGGGCAGGGCCTTGTCCATCACGGCCCGGCAGTCCTTCTGCCAGGTGTCGTAGTCGACATCCGCGGCCGCCGTTGCCGATGCCGATGCCGCGGGCACCGTGGCGCGCGGAGTTTCGGCCGGGGCGGCGACGGCCGGTGTGACCGTCGCGGTGAGCGCTGCCGCGGTGACGGCGGCCGTGCCCGCGGCGCGCCTCCAGGTGCGCTGGGTCTGTCTGGTCTGTCCGGTCTGTTCGGTCATGGGGGGTTGGGTCCTCTCATGCCTGCGCGGATGCCTGACGGCAACAAAGTTGTCGCGTGCATGCTTGCCCGAACAAGTGGCCGGACGGCAACGATTGGGTTACTGAGTAGTAGTCACCTGGCTCGCTGCGGCCTCACGCCGTGATCTCCACCCCGTTCGGCACGTTCCGCACCCGCGGCAGCCGGGGGTTGACCCGCAGCACCCGCAGCCGGGGGAAGCCGGACAGCCAGGAGACGTCCGTGTCGGGGAGCTCCGCGTTGAGCCAGAGGTGGGTCAGCTGGTCGGGGGCCAGGCCCGCCAGCAGTTCCTCGGCACGCATCACGCCGGCCACCTGGATGCGCGGGCGCCCGCCGAGTTCGCGCAGCGCCGCCAGTTCGGTGGTGTCGGCGACAGGGAAGTAGAGGCCGTCCGGGTCCAGGTGGGCGATGATCTCGTGGGCGTACCGCTCGGTGTCGAAGTGCCGCCAGCCCCGGGCGAGTTCGGTGCGCACCGGCAGCGCGGAGCGGGACCGGAGGCGGACCAGGTAGTCGATGGCGGCGTCGTCCTGGACGCGGGTGGCGGTGATGGCGAGCAGCAGTGCCTGCCGGTCGTCGGGGACCTGCCCCGGGTCGGGCAGCAGTTCCAGGACGATGGGGCCGACCCAGCCCAGCCCGCGGGCGGCCGGCTCGGTGCTGGGGCGCACCAGGTTCTTCGTACGGTCGTGGACGAGCCGCTGGACGGCCGGGTCGAGTTCGGTGACGTGCTCCAGACAGGCCGCGGCCATCAGCCGGCGGTGGTTGATCTGCGGGCGGCGCAGGCCGGGCGCGGACGCGAGCAGCCGCTCCAGGAACTGGGAGCACTCCTCGGGGCGAGCGTGGGCGGCGGCCATGCGGATGACCTCCTCCCACTCGGACTGGTGGGCGTGGTCCACGAGGGTGGGGAAGCGGCCGCGCGCCACGATCTCCTTGGCGGCCAGGTAGTCCTGGAAGGTGCGGTGGACGAAGTCGACCGACTCTCCGGAGCGTTCGCGCAGCAGGCCGGTGCGGTGCAGCAGATGGCGGAAGATCTTCGCACCGTCCCCCTGCGCACGGGCGGCGGGCATGGCGGGCAGCGCGGCGTCCAGGATGCCGACCGCCCGCTCGCTCGTCAGCTCGGAGGCGTCCTCCTCCAGCATCGCGTGGGCCAGCTTCTGCAGCAGCCGCTCCCGGGTGCTCTGCTGGAGCCGCACGTCGTCGGCGTACAGCACGTCCCGCTCGGGGTCGCGGCGTTGCAGCAGCATCTCCAGGGCGGCGTCGTACAGCTCCTTGCGGCCGCTGGGGAGGGAGCCGGCGCGGTCCCGGTTCAGGGCGCATATCAGGCCGCACATCAGGGGGTTGGTGGCGAGCTGGCGCAGCTCGCGGTAGATCCGTACGGAGTGCAGCAGCCGCTGTTCGTACTCGTCGAGCGCACCCCGCTCCCGCGGCCCGGGGGAGCGGCTCTGCTCGTCGAGGCGGGCCGCCGAGTGCCAGTCCCGGATGAACCGCGTCACCTGGTCCCGCGACATCGGCGCCAGGGACAGCTCGACGAAGTCCTCCTCGGCCAGCCCGTCCCCCGAGAGCCAGCCGTCCGACACGGCGGAGGGCCGGGAGGTGACCAGGCAGCCGTTGCCGGAGAAGACCCGCAGCAGCCGGCGGAGCCGGTCGCGCAGCTCGCCGCGCGCCTTCTCCGGCGCCTCGTCGATGCCGTCTACCAGCAGCAGCGCACGGCCCGCGAGCAGGGTTCGCACCACCCACCCCTCCGGCGCCCGGTCGGCCAGCGGGTGCCGGACCGCGTGCAGGAAGTCGTCAGGTGCCGGAAAGCCCTCGCGGGCGAAGCGGCGTACGGGCAGGACGAAGGGGACCCGGGAGCCCTGGCGGGCGGCGGCCACGGCGAGCCACTGGACCAGCGTGGTCTTGCCGGAGCCCGCGCCGCCGCGCAGCAGCACGCGTTCGTGGTCCTCCAGGGCGCGGTCCGCGAGCAGTACGGTGCGCTGCTCGTCCTCCGCGCCGCCCACACCGCCGCTGTGCTCCTCCGCCTCCAGGCTCAGGTACGTCTCCTCCAGCGGCCAACGGTCCGGTGCGTTGGGGAAGTCCACGCCGACGATGGTCAGCCAGCCGTGCCGCCGGGCCACCCACTGGGCGTACTCGGCCTCGAACGCCGCGTCCTCCTCGGACCGTTCGGGCTGCCGGGCCGCCGCCTCCGCGTCGCCCAGGTCGACCAGCTGGGCGATCCGGCCGGCCCGCCCCGCCAGGTGGCGCTGGAGATAGGGGGAGCGCCGCACCAGATGGTGCAGGACGTGCAGGCACACGGAGACCAGCAGCGCGTCGTGGAACCAGGCGGCGTCCGGCGACAGTTCCCGGTCCGCGCCCTGCACCGCGCCCCGCAGCCGCCGCGCGTAGTCCTGCGGGCCGAGCCGCACGGCGTCGGCGTCGGTGACGTCGACCTCGGCGATCGCGAGCAGGGTGCGGGCCAGGACGTCGACGACCGGGGCCAGTTCGGCGGTGGGCGCGGCGTGCCGCGCGGCGGCGAGGTGGACCAGGTCGGCGGCGGTGCGGTGGACGTCGTCCGGGGTGGCGGACGCGTCCCGGCCGTGCCAGCTGACGAGGCCGGGGACCGGCTCGGAGAACGCGGGCGGCCGGGCGGGGGCGCGGAAGAGTCTGCTGACGAGGGGGGCGGCGAGGTGGGAGGGGGTGCGGACGACGGGATCCATGGATGTGGGTTACCCCTGGTGGTGGGTGTGGGACGGCTGTTGGGAGGGTTCCCAGGTGAATTCCATGCCGGTCGGCAGCTCCTGGGCCACGGCCGTGTCCACGTCACCGGCCACGTGCACCGTTTCCAGAGCGGGGAACGCCGACAGCCAGGCCAGGCCCTCGACCGGGTGCGGAGCCTCCAGTGCCAGGTACGTGAGGCGCTCCGGCACGATCAGCTCGGTCAGGTCCTCGACCCGGTACGCGCCGCGGACCACGATCTGCTCCCAGCCGCCCATCGAACGCAGCGTGCGGAGGTCGTCGGGCGTGGACACCTGCACGGGCCACTGTTCGGGCAGGTGGGCGAGGATCTCGCGGGCGTACCGTTCCCGGTCGAAGCGGTGCCAGGAGTCGGCCAGGATGACCTGGACGTCCCGCCCGGGGTGGGTCCGGAAGCGGGTCAGGAAGTGCAGTGCCGCCTCGCTGCCCACCTCGACGGCCGTGCCGACCACGATGGCAGCGGTGATGTCGTCGGTCTCCTCCGGGCCCGGGAGCAGCCCGAGCACCAGGTCGCCGCCCCGGCGCGCGACCTCGCTGCCGAGCTCGAAGGTGGCCGGCGGGACGAGGGCGGCCAGCTGTTCCTCCACCCGCTTCCGTACCTCGGGGTCCACCTCCGCCGCGTACCGCAGTCCGGCCGCCGCCAGCAGCGTGCCGCGCGGGGTGCCCAGCTCGGTCAGCCGGCCCAGCATCCGTTCCGCCTCCTTCGGCCGGGCATGCGCGAGGCCGAGCAGGATGACGTCCTCCCAGGCGTCGTCGCCGGCGTGGTCGACCAGCAGGCCGAAGTCCATCTCCTGCACGGCCAGCCGGGCACCGAGGTAGTCCTGGAAGGTGCGGTGGAGGAAGTCCGCCCGCCCTTCGGCGGGCTCGCGCAGCAGTCCGGAGCGCAGCAGCAGCGCGTGGTAGACCTCCTCGTCGTCGGCGCCGGTCAGGTTCAGCGCGGGCAGCGCACGGCCGATGATCTGCAGGGCCTCGGCCCGGTCCATCTCCTGGCGGCCGTTGCGGATCAGCCACCACGCCAGCTTCTGCAACAGCTGCACCTGCGTGGCGTACGCGAGCCGCACCCCGTCGGGAGCGTGCAGCTCCCGCTCCCGGTCCCGGCGCTCCAGGAGCATGGTCAGGGCGGCCTCGTACAGGGACCTGCGGTCCTGCGGCAGGAAGCCGCGCCGGTCGCGGTGCAGGGCGCACAGCATGCCGCACATGAGCGGATTGGTGGCCAGCCGGTTCAGTTCGGACGTGGTCCGCACGGCCCCCAGCAGCGACTCGCCGACCGACTCCGCCACCCCGGCCGCGCGGTGCCAGCGCCGTACGAAGGTGGCGATGTCGTCCTGGGACATCCGGGCGAGCACGCGCTCACCGAAGCCCTCCGCGGCCAGCCAGTCCTCCGGTACGGCCGAGGGGCGGGAGGTGACCAGCCACAGGTTCCCGGGGAAGGCCCGCACCAGCTCGCGCAGCCAGCGCCGGGCGGCGGCGCGGCGGTCGCCGGCGATCTCGTCGATGCCGTCGACCAGCAGCACCCCGCGTCGGGCCCGCAGGACGCGCTCCGCCCACCCCGGCGGCTGCTCCCCGGCGACGGGACAGCCGACCGCCCGCAGGAAGTCGCCGGGAAAGGGCAGCTCGGCCCCCGGCCGGACGATCCGGCGCATCGGCAGCACGAACGGCACCCGTCCGATGAGGTGGGTCAGCCCGTGGTCGTAGGCGTGTCCGGCCGCCGTCACCGCGAGCCACTGCACCAGGGTGGTCTTGCCGGAGCCGGCGACTCCGCGCACGAACACCTGGTCCTGGCCGGCGAGCACCTGCTCGGCGGCCACGGTCAGGTACTCGGCGTCCCGGCGGCCCGCCCGTCCCGCCGCCTGCGGCCGGGTCGCCTCCAGACTCAGATACGCCGTGTCCAGCGGCCACTCGCGGGTCCCGGCGTCCAGCCCGTAGATGGTGAGCGTGCCGTACCGGCCGGCGATGTGATCGGCGTAACGCTCCTCGAACCCGGCGTCCTCGGCCGTCTGGGACGGCAGGCGTTCCAGGAGTACGTCGACGGCCTGGACCAGCCGGGCCAGCTGCTGGGTCTGGACGGTCTGCCGGCGGGCCACGTAGGTGGAGCGCTGGGTGAGGAAGTTCAGGATGTGCAGCGAGGCGGTGTGCAGCAGCCGCTCGTACAGCAGCAGGCCGCCCTCGCCCAGGCCGTACGGGGACAGCGGCACGTTCCCGCGCAGCTCGCGGGCGAAGCGGTCCGGTCCGAGCCCGACGGCCTCGTAGTCCTCGACGGTGATCTCGCCGAGCCGGGCGAGGGTGCGGGCCAGGGCGTCCTTGACGGCCGTCGCCTCGGCGGCGTCGACGGGCCGCTCCCGCGGGCCGGCCGACGCCAGCGCCCTGCGGACCAGCTCCGCGGCGATCTTGTCGACGTCCTTGGGCGTGACGCTCCGCTTCTCGCTCCGGAAGGACACCAGCGCCGATATCCGCACCGGACGGTCGACGAGCCCGGCCCCCGGCCCGTCCCGGACGAAGAGCCTGCGGACGAGGGGCGCGACCGCGCTGGACGCGACACGGGCCCCGAGTGCTGTGACGTCGACCATGTTCCGAGCCTAGGTGAACGCCCTTGAGCGGGGGGCGGGTTAGCCGGGACGGGAGTAGCCCCCGTCACATTCACCGGTCCTTCGATCATGCCCGCCGGTGACATGCCGCACAGGCGATTCGGCCTGTACTACGAGGAATAGTGGAAGCCGCAAGAACTACGAAAACGGACACTTCGGACCGAAGTGATGGTCGGCTTCCGGGGCTCTGAGCTGGTTTTGTCCAAAATGAGGGCTCTGTCGAGACTCGTGAAGTTTCGTGCTGAAGTACTAAATAGCGTCGTAGGTCACACCTTTGTGCGGTTCGGGCCCGCCGGGTTACCAAGGTGGAGCCCGCCCGACGAGCGCCCTGTGCGTCCCGCCGGAGGGGCTTTCCTCTGCACCCGTCCCCATGAGGTTCGAATGTTCCCGCGTGTCACGTCCCGTTCTTCCCGTACGACCATCCGCACCCGCGCCGCGGTGATGGCCGCAGGCCTCGGAGCCTCGGTCGCACTGGGAGCCGGGGTCGCGGCCGCCACCGGCACCACGGCGGCTTCCAGCACCTCCACCGCCGCGAGCGCCGTCGAGGCCCAGGCCGCGGCGCAGGCCAAGGCGGCGAAGGCCGAGAAGGCCACGAGCGTGAAGACCGTCGCCGCCAAGAAGACGGCCACCAAGAAGAAGGCCGCCTCCTGGGTGGACCCGGTCAAGAAGTACAAGCTCACCGCCAGCTTCGCCCAGAACGGCGGCATGTGGGCCTCCAAGCACAGCGGCCAGGACTTCGCCGTGCCGATCGGCACCAACGTCGTCGCCGCGCACGGCGGCACCGTCGTCAAGGCCGGCGGCAACGGCGCCGGTGACGGCCCCGCCTACGGCAACGCGATCGTGATCAAGCACGGCAACGGCACGTACTCCCAGTACGCGCACCTGTCCAAGATCAACGTGAAGGCCGGCCAGATCGTGAAGACCGGCCAGTCCATCGCCAAGTCCGGCAACACCGGTAACTCCAGCGGCCCGCACCTGCACTTCGAGATCCGTACGACCCCGAACTACGGCTCGGCCGTCGACCCGGTCTCCTTCCTGCGCTCCAAGGGCGTGACCGTCTGAGGAGCAGGGCTACGCGCCTGATGAGCCCCGGTGGGCCTGGGTGACCAGATCGGTGGCGACCTCGAGAACAGCCGCGCGCTGTTCCTCGGGGTCGCCTTCGAGGTCGCTCAGGACGAACATCCCGGCGTGCAGCGTGAACAGCGCGCTGACACAGCGGACCTGGTCGACCAGCTCCGCCTCCGGGTCGATGAGGCTGTCGCGCAGGCCGAGCATGCGGTCCTTGAACGTCTCGCCGATGCGCAGGTCCCGCACCGTCGCCTGGTTCTCCTGCATGAAGCGGAACAGCGGCGCCGCCCCCGCCAGCGCCTCGCTGTAGCGGCGGATGATCTCCTGCTTGGTCTCCAGCGTGTGCGGCTGCTCCCGCGCCCACGCGATCAGGGCCTCCATGGGCCGTGAGAGATCCTCGAAGATGCTGACCAGGATCTCTTCCTTGGTCTTGAAGTGGTAGTAGAGCGCGGCCTTGGTGACGTCCAGGCGCTCGGCGATCTCGCGCAGCGAGGTCTTCTCGTACCCCTGCTCGACGAAGAGTTCGAGTGCCACGTCCTGGATGCGCTGGCGGGTGTCCCCGCGGCGTCGCTGCTGCTTGGTGCCGTCCATCGTGCCGCCCATCCTCCTACGCACCTCCTGATCCGCGCACTTTCCGAAAAACTTACTTGACGACCGGCTAGTTACGCGTCTACCTTCCCGAGTGTAGTCAACTTGCCGGGCGGCAAGTAAGTAGGTCGGCGGAACAGCGGTAGCTGGGGGAGTGGGAGCGCGATGGCGGACATACCGGGAGTACGAGCGGACGCGCCGGGGGCGCGAGCCGGCGACGGCAGCGGTGTAAAGCAGCCGAGGAGCGTGCGGGTGGTCCTGCTCGCGCTCATGATCGCGATGATGCTCGCGATGCTCGACAACATGATCATCGGCACCGCGATGCCGACGATCGTGGGCGAGCTGGGCGGTCTGGAGCACCTCTCCTGGGTGGTCACCTCCTACACCCTCGCGACCGCCGCCTCCACCCCGCTGTGGGGCAAGCTCGGCGACATGTACGGGCGCAAGGGCGTCTTCATGACGTCGATCGTGATCTTCCTGATCGGCTCGGCGCTCAGCGGCATGGCCCAGGACATGGGCCAGCTCATCGGCTTCCGCGCCGTCCAGGGCCTCGGCGCCGGCGGTCTGATGGTCGGCGTCATGGCCATCATCGGCGACCTGATACCGCCGCGGGAGCGCGGCAAGTACCAGGGCATGATGGCCGGCGTCATGGCGCTGGCGATGATCGGCGGACCGCTGGTCGGCGGCACCATCACCGACCACTGGGGCTGGCGCTGGTCCTTCTACATCAACCTCCCGCTCGGCGCGGTCGCGCTGGTCGCCATCAGCGCCGTACTGCACCTGCCGAAGAAGCGCGGCCAGGCGCGGATCGACTACCTGGGCGCCGCGCTGCTGACCGTCGGCATCACCGCCATCGTGCTCGTCACCACCTGGGGCGGCACCGAGTACGCCTGGACCTCCGCGCGGATCATGGAGCTGATCGGCATCGGCGTCGCCGCGCTGGTCGGGTTCGTGTTCTGGCAGACCCGGGCCGCCGAGCCGGTCATGCCGCTGCACATCTTCCGCAGCCGCAACTTCACGCTGATGTCCCTCATCGGCTTCATCGTCGGCTTCGTGATGTTCGGCGCCACCCTCTTCCTGCCGCTGTACCAGCAGGCGGTGCAGGGCGCGTCCGCCACCAACTCCGGGCTGCTGCTCCTGCCGATGCTGGGCGCGATGCTCGTCACGTCGATCGTCGCCGGGCGGGTCACCACCAGCACCGGGCGCTACAAGATCTTCCCGGTGGCGGGCGGCGCCCTGATGACCCTCGGCCTGTACCTGCTCTCGCTCATGGACACCGACACCAGCCGCTTCACCTCCGGGGTGTACATGGCAGTCGTCGGCCTCGGCATGGGCTGCCTGATGCAGATCACCATGCTGGTGGCGCAGAACAGCGTCGAGATGAAGGACATGGGCGTCGCGTCCTCCTCCACCACCCTCTTCCGCACCCTCGGCTCCTCCTTCGGCGTGGCGATCATGGGCGCCCTGTTCAACCACCGGGTCCAGGACGTCATGGCGGAGAAGGCCGGGGCGCTGGGCTCCAAGGTCACCGAGCAGTCGGCGCAGCTGGACGCGGCGAGCCTGGCCAAGCTGCCGGAGGCGGCACGCGTGGCGTACCAGGAGGCGGTCTCCTCCGGCACCCACGGCGCGTTCCTGCTCGGCGCCGTGGTGGCGGTGATCGCCCTGGTCGCGGCGGTCTTCGTGAAGGAGGTGCCGCTGAAGGGGGCGGGCCCGAAGGCGGCCGACGCCCCGGCCGACGGCGACGAATCCGGGGCCGCGGCGAAGGCGCCGGTGACCGAGGCGGTGTGACGCCTGCCCGCCACGAGGGCCTCCGGGCGGCTCCGGCCACCCGGAGGCCCTCCTCATGGGCCCGTCGGTTCCGGCGCGCGCCGACCGGCGCGAAGAAGAGGAACTCCCCTCTCGCTACCGCTCACCCCGGGCTGCCCGCCGGGCGAGGGACTCCTGCGAGGAACTCCTCGAACGCCACCCTCCGCTTCGGGTCCATGAAGCCCTGGCGGACCTCGCGGGCCTGCTCCTCCAGCCGCCTCGGCCAGGCCGGGCACCCCGCTCCACCTCGTCGTCGACCGGGTGACTCACCTCTGCGTCGATCCGTATCCCCAGGGCGCCCAAGGCTGGGGACGGCCACTGACACCGCCTCCGCCTCCACCGGCCGCTGTCAGTGCCCCGTGCCACCATCGGCGTATGGACAAGCTGCGGCAGCTGCGGCTGGCGAAGGACGCCATGGACCGCGACTGGTCCGACCCGGCCCTCGACCTCGACGCGGTCGCCGCGCACGCCGGGTACTCCCGGTATCACTTCCTGCGCGCCTTCAAGGAGGCGTACGGCGAGACGCCCGGCCAGTACCTCACCCGCCGCCGCATCGAGCGCGCCGAGGACATGCTGCGCACCGCCAACCTGTCCGTGACCGAGATCTGCCACCTGGTCGGCTTCAGCAGCCTGGGCACCTTCTCCACCCGCTTCAAGGCGCGGACCGGCCTCACCCCGAGCGAGTACCGGACGAAGCACGTGGGCCGGGGGACCGCCCTCATACCCGGCTGTTACGTCATGCACTGGGCGGGCGGCGTGCGGCGCAATTCCGGAGAAGCGGACTGAGGCCGCCGCTGCCTACCGTGACAGGGCAAGCGGGAACGGCCGCGGAAGCAGCGCGAACCAACAGGAGCACGCCATGATCAAGGGTCTCGCCATCTCGACCGTCTGGGTCCTCGACCAGGACCGGGCCAAGGCGTTCTACACCGAGAAGCTGGGCCTGGAGGTCCGCACCGACATGACCATGGGCGAGGGCGGCATGCGCTGGCTCACCGTCGGCTCCCCGAACCAGCCCGACGTCGAACTCACGCTGATGGTCCCGTCCGGCCCCTCGATGGACTCCGAGTCGGCCGAGATGATCAAGAAGCTGGTGGCCAAGGGCGCGCTCGGCGCCGGCGTGCTGACCACCGACGACATCCACGGCGACTACAAGAAGCTCAAGGACCGCGGGGTCGAGTTCCTCCAGGAGCCGCAGGAGCGTCCGTACGGCACGGAGGCCCTCTTCCGCGACGACTCCGGCAACTGGTTCTCCTTCACCCAGCCCCGCGAGGGTGGCCTCGACATGGACCGGGACTTCGCCTGCTGAGGGACGTCGCCTGCCGAGGGACCGAGCGGCCGAGGGACCGAGCGGCTGAGGGACTGAGCGGCTGAGCGGCTGAACAACGGGGCTAGGGCCGGCCCGGGGAGCCGCTGCGGGCCCGGTCCGGCAGCATCGGGTAGCTCCCCGTGTTCGTCGGCGCGTGTTCCGGCAGCCACAGCACGGCGACCGCGCCCTCGGCCGGTACGTGCTCCGGCGCCCCGGCGGGCCGCACGTTGCGGAAGGTGAGCCGGGCGCCCAGTACCCGCGCCTGTCCGGCCGCGATGGTCAGGCCGAGCCCGTGCCCGCGGCCCGCCCGGTCCGTGCTGCCGGTGCGGAAGCGGCTGGGGCCCTCGGCGAGAAGGGCCTCGGGGAAGCCCGGCCCGTGGTCGCGGACCCGGATCACCCGGCCCTCGACGCTGACCTCGACGGGAGGCCGGCCGTGCCGGGCCGCGTTGGCGAGCAGGTTGATCAGCACGCGCTCCAGGCGTCGCGGGTCGGTGGTGACCTCGGACTCGTGGATCACCCGCACCTCCACGTCCGGGTCCTTGGCCGCCACCCGCCGGGACACGAAGTCGCCCAGCATGATGTCCTGCAGCTCGGCCCGCTCCGAGGCCCCGTCGAGCCGGGCCACCTCCAGGACGTCCTCGACCAGCGTGCGCATCGCCTTCGCCCGGTCCAGCACCAGCTCGGTCGGCCGGCCCGGCGGCAGCAGTTCGGCGGCGGTGAGCAGCCCGGTCACCGGGGTGCGCAGCTCGTGCGCGATGTCCGCGGTGACCCGGCGCTCGGCGTCCAGCCGCTTCTGCAGGGCGTCCGCCATCGCGTCCACGGCGCTCGCGAGGTCGTCGGTCTCGTCCCGCACGACTCCGCCGATGGCGTCCCGCACGCGGACGTCCGGCTCACCGTTGGCTACCTGGTGCGCGGCGGCGGCGGCCTTGCGCAGCCGGCGTGACAGCTGGCCGCCGATGAGCACGCCGAGCGCGCTGCCGCCGAGGACGACCGCGATGGAGCCGATGACCAGCGCCTGGTCGAGGTCCTCGAGGATGTCCGCGCTCCGGTCGGTGAACCCGGAGTGCAGGGACATCACGTGCCCGTCCTTGAGCGGCACGGCGGCCCAGATGTTCGTCACCCCGTCGGCCCGCTCGGAGACGTACGTCGCACGCCGCCCGTTCTCGACCTTGCGGCGCAGCTCCTCGGGCAGCTCGGGGTCGTCGATCTTGGCGTTCGGGAAGTTCTGCCGCCCGGACAGCTCGTAGTTGCGCTGGGCGATCAGGACCCGGTCGTCCGCCAGGTCACGCGCGTTGTCCAGCATCGACACCCGGGCCGCGTTGTGCACGACCAGGCTCAGCACGACCGCCACCAGCGCGCCGACCAGCGCGATGGCCGCGCTCAGCTTCCAGCGCAGCCCGGTACGGATGCTCAGCCTCCTACGGAAGAACCCCCGCATGTCCCGCATCCCCGAATCCCCGAATCCCCGCTCAGGCCTTCAGCTTGTAGCCGAAGCCGCGGACCGTCTCGATGCGGTCCTGACCGATCTTGGTGCGCAGTCGCTGCACATGGACGTCGACGACGCGGGTGTCACCGCCCCAGCCGTAGTCCCACACGCGCTCCAGGAGCTTGTCGCGCGAGAGCACCGTGCCCGGCGCGGAGGAGAACTCCAGCAGCAGCCGCATCTCGGTCGGGGTGAGCGCCACCGGCCGCCCGGCCCGGCGCACCTCCATGCCGTCGGTGTCGACCTCCAGCTCACCGAAGGCGAGCACGCCCCCGGTGTCGGTGGCGGCCCCCGCGTCCCCCCGGTCGCCGCCGCCGGCGTGCCCGAAGCGGCGCAGCACCGCGCGGATCCGGGCGACCAGCACGGCACCGTCGAACGGCTTGGTGACGTAGTCGTCGGCGCCGGCCTCCAGCCCCAGTACGACGTCGATGGAGTCCGCCCGCGCCGACAGCATGATCACCGGCACGGTGGACTCGTCCCGGATGCGGCGGCACAGGCTGACCCCGTCGAGGCCGGGGACCATGACGTCGAGGAGCGCGATGTCGGGGCGGTCGGCCCGGAACGCCTCCAGGCCCGACAGTCCGTCGGGCATCGCGGTGACCGCGAAGCCGTCCCGCTCCAGGGCGAGCTGGGTGGCCTCGCGGATGACGTCGTCGTCCTCGACGAACAGGACGTGGGTCTGGTCTGCCATCCGGGTGCTCTCAGTCCTCGTGTGCGGCATCGGGTCTGCGTCGGGTCTGCGTCGGGGTCTTCATGTCTCCATCGGTCCGAGCGGCCCGATCGGTTCACGCCGCCCGATCGGTCACGCCGCCCGGCCGGTCGGCCCGCCGGGCGCGTCAGCTCTCCGGTTCCGGGGCCGGGGTCGGCATGTTCCCGGCGGCGTTGCTGTAGTCGTTGTGGGTGCGGAACTCCTCGTCGAACCGGCCCGAGGCCCAGCGGTACGTGATCACGTTCTCGCCGGACGGACTGGACACCGGGTCGCCCTTCTCGTACACCTGCTTGGTCACCACCAGGTCGCCGCGGTCGATCTCCGCGTAGACCGGTGGCTCCTCGGCCCTGAACACATTCTGGTACGCGCCGTCTTCCTCGCGGTACACGTAACTGCCCACACCGACCGCGTCACCGCACGTCAGTACGTTGACGACGACGTCCTCGGCCGATCCCGACCCGCCGGTCAGCTCCCCGTACGACACGTCGACGGGGTACTCGTCGGCCACGCACGGCTTCAGCTCGCGCTTGACCTCCGGGGAGACCTTGGGGTCGGCCTTGACGAGCCGGACCGCGTCCACGCGGTCGGGAACCTTGGAGGGGGAGGCCGCGGGCGAGGAGGAGGCGACGCCCGCCACCGCGTCCGCGTGGGCCGGTCCCTCGTCACGGGCGCCGGTGCCGCCCGCGGCGCAGCCGGAGAGGGAAAGGCCGAGGGCGACGAACACGGCCACCGCCGTACTCGCCGCCTGCGTACTCCTCCGGGCGTCCCCGGGTGATCGACCGACGGTCAGGCCGCGCAACGCTCCCGCTCCTCACGCTCCAGCGCCCGTGCGTCCAGATCGCGGGCGACCAGCTCCTCGCGGAGCCGGGCGAGCGCCCGGTGCAGCGTGCTCTTGACCGTTCCCGCCGACATGCCGAGTGCGGCGGCGGTCTCCTCCGTGGACATCTGCTCCCAGTGTCGCAGCACCACGACGCTGCGCTGCTTCGGGGCGAGCACCTTCATCACGTCCATCAGCAGGGCGCGGTCCGCGTGCTGCTCGGTGGCGTCGTCGACACACGACTCCGGGAGCTGCTCGGTCGGCACTTCCTCCAGCTTCCGCGCCCGCCACCACTCGGTACGGGTGTTGATCATCACCCGGCGCAGGTAGGCGTCGGCCAGCCGCTTGTCCTCGATGGTCTCCCAGCGACGGTACGTGCGCACCAGGGCGGTCTGCAGCAGATCCTGGGCGTCGACGGGATCCGGGACCAGTCGCCGGGCGCTGCGCAGCAGCGCGTCCTGCCGGGTCCGGACGTACTCCTCGAACTCGAGCACCTCGCCCATGGTCAACCGCCTTCCGCTCCGTAGCCCTGCTGTGCCCGCGGGGCACGAAAACGAAGGTAGGGAAGCGTTGTCACGGCGCTGTGCGAAGCAGCCTGCGGAGGGCCCTCGGCTGTCCGTCGGTTGTGTAACGGAAGCAGGAACCGGGTGAAACGGCAGACCACTTGGGGATAATAGTAGGCGATTTGTCCGAAACGGAGGCCGTCACAGAAACCCCTGCCACGGCTGTGCCGCCGCTGTACGTCAGCTCAGCGGCAGCCGGTACAGCCCGTCCGCCAGCGGCTCCACCAGACCGTCGGCGACGAGGCCGTCCAGGGCCCGGGCGCGCTGGACCGGCTCGTGCCACACCTGGTCGAGGACCGCCTGCGGCACCGGCCCGTGCGTGTCCCGCAGTACCGCGAGCAGCCGGCCGCGCACCTGCCGGTCGGTACCCGCGTACGTCTGGCCGCGCCGTGGCGGCCCGTCGTGCGCGGGCTTGCCCGCCAGCCGCCAAGCGCACCGGTCCGCGATCGGGCAGCGGTGGCACGACTCGTTCTTCGCGGTGCAGACGAGCGCGCCCAGCTCCATGGAGGCGGCCGCCCAGCGGGCGGCGCTCGCCTCGTCGTCCGGCAGCAGCGCCCGCGCCAGCTTCCGCTCGGCGGCGGTGGTGGCGTTCGGCGGGTACTGCGCACCGGTGACCGCCCGGGCGAACACCCGGCGGACGTTGGTGTCCAGTACGGCGTGCCGCTGGCCGTAGGCGAAGGAGGCGACCGCGGCGGCCGTGTACTCGCCGATGCCGGGCAGCGCCAGCAGCTGGGCGTGGTCCGCCGGCACGTCGCCGCCGTGCCGTTCCGTTATGGCCGCGGCGGCGCCGTGCAGGCGCAGGGCACGGCGCGGGTAGCCGAGCCGGCCCCAGGCGCGGACGGCCTCGCCGGGCGCCTCCGCGGCGAGGTCGGCGGGGCGCGGCCAGCGGGCCAGCCACTGCTCGTAGACGGGAAGGACGCGGCTCACCGGCGTCTGCTGGAGCATGAACTCACTGACCATCACACCCCACGCGCCGACCTCCGGGCGCCGCCACGGCAGATCGCGGGCGTGCTCGTCGAACCAGTCGATGACGGGGGCGTGCAGCGGCACACCGGACGCGGCCCGCTCACCGACCGGGACGGCGGCGGGAGCCGGGGCACCGGAGGCGGTGGCGGGAGCCGGGGCACCCGAGGCGGCGGCGGGGACCGGGGCACCGGAGGCGGCGGGAGCCGGGGCACCCGAGGCGGCGGCGGTGGCCGGGGTCGCGGCGGGGTCGGAGGGGCCGTTGTGCGAGGGCTTCGTGGGCGCAGTCATGACCCTCCGATCCTGCCACGGGAGGACCACCGCACGGGCGCACCGCCACCCGGTATCGGCCACGCCCCCTGACGATCGGCAGGGGCGCCGCCCCGCCGCCCGCTTGTAGCGTCGGCTCCGTGAACGGAACCCGCCCGGCCGACGACGCGAGGGCCGGCGGCGGGCGCGTCGCCCGAGGCGCCGGGCCCGCCCGCCTCGCCCCGCTCGGCAGAGGTGCCCTCCTCTGGGCCGCCCTCGCCCTCCCCGCGGTCACCGCGGACCGGCTCGGGATGAACGAGCCGCGGCCCCTGTGGCAGCAGCTGGCCGGCCTGGGTGTGCTCGCCGCGGCCGTCGCGCTCTCCCGGCGGCAGCCGCTCGCCGCCTTCGCGCTGACGGCGGGCCTGAGCCTCATCGCGACCCCGGCTCTGTTCAGCGTCTCCTACGGCCCCGCCCTCGCCGTCTTCGCCCTGCTGCTCGGCCTGCGCGCCCGGCGGCCGCGCCCCGCGGCGGTCGGCTTCGTCGGTGTCGGCGTCGCCGGCACGGCGCGGATCGCGCTGGTCGGAGTCGATCCGGCGCCCGAGTGGCTGGTCCTGACCGGCACCCTGCTCTTCGGCTGTGTGTTCCCCTGGCTCGGCGGACGCTACTGGCGGCAGAGCCGGGCGCTCGCCGAGGCCGGCTGGCTCCGGGCCGCCCGGCTGGAGGACGAGCAGCGGCATGCCGAGGAACGGGCCAGGCTGCGCGAACGGGCCCGGATCGCCCAGGACATGCACGACTCCCTCGGTCACGAGCTGAGCCTGCTCGCCCTGCGCGCCGCCGCCCTCCAGGTCGCACCGGGCCTTGCCGCCGACCACCGCGCCGCCGCGGCCGACCTGCGCGTCGCCGCCGCCGACGCCACCGACCACCTGCACCGCATCATCGGCGTACTGCGCGACGTGTCCGTCCACGACGAACCCGCACCGCTGACCCCGGCGGGCGAGAGCGTCGAGGACCTCGTCGCCCGGGCCGCGGAATCGGGCCTCCCCGTCCGCTGGGAACCGCGGGACGCCGCCGCCCCGCCCCCGGAGCCCGGCGGCATCACCGAACGCCTGCTGCACCGGGTGGTGCGCGAGGCCCTGACCAACGCGGCCCGGCACGCGCCGGGCGCCCCCGTGGTCGTGGCGGTCACCGGGCAGGCCCACGGTACGACGGTCACCGTCACCAACGGACCGGCCGCCCAGGAGGCGTCCCCTTCGGCGGGCGGTTCGGGACTGCTCGGGCTGCGCGCCGCCGTCGCCTCGGTCGGCGGCGACTTCAGCGCGGGGCCGCACGGGGACGGCTTCCGCGTCCGTGCGTACGTCCCCGCACAGCGGACACCCGCCCCCGCCTCCCGGCCCGCCCCCTCGGCGCCCTTCACCCGCGCCCGCCGCCGTGTCGCCCTCGGCCTGGGCGCCGCCGCCGGTGGGGGCGTCGTCCTGGTCGGGGCCGCCTTCGGCTGGTACGCGTACACCGAGACGCACTCGGTGCTCAGCCCCGCCGCGTACGCGGAACTGCGCCCGGGCACGCCCTACGACGCCATCGCCCCGGTACTGCCGGACCGCGCGGTCGGCGACCCGCCCGTCGAACGCGCCCCCGCGCCCCCGGAGGACGCCGACTGCCGCTACTACCGGTCGAGCGGCGAACTCCTCGTCTCCGTCGACCACTTCCGCCTCTGCTTCGACGAGGAGGGGCGGCTGGCCGCCAAGGACGTCATCCCCCGCGCCGGACCGTCCGGCGAGGGACACGAGCCGTACGAGCGACGTGAGGAGTCCGCACGGTGATCCGGGTACTGCTGGCCGACGACGAGGCGATGGTGCGGGCCGGCGTGCGTGCCATCCTGGCGAGCGGCGGGGAGAGCGAGGTCGTCGCCGAGGCGGGGGACGGCCGCGAGGCGGTCGAACTGGCCCGCGCCCACCGCCCCGACGTCGCCCTGCTGGACATCCGCATGCCCCGCCTGGACGGACTCGCGGCCGCGCGGGAGATCGCACGGACCGTCCCCGGCACGGCCGTCGCCATGCTGACCACCTTCTCCGAACAGTCCTACGTGGCCCAGGCCCTGACCGGCGGCGCCACCGGCTTCCTGCTCAAGTCCGGGGACCCCTACGAACTGATGGCGGGCGTACGGGCCGTGGCCGAGGGCGCCGCCTTCCTGTCCCCGAAGGTCGCCCGGTACGTCGTCGAGGACCTCGGCAGGGGCGGCGGCCGGCTCGCCCGCGAGGAACACGCCCGCGCGCGCGTGGCGCGCCTCAGCCCCCGCGAACGCGAGGTGCTCGGCCTCGTCGGCGCCGGCCTGTCCAATCCGGAGATCGCCGCCCGGCTGCATCTCGTCGAGGGCACGGTGAAGGCGTACGTGAGCGCGGTCCTGGACCGGCTGGAGGTACGCAACCGGGTCCAGGCCGCGATCGTCGCGTACGAGGCGGGACTGGTCGAGACGGACGCCTGACACCTGACCGCGCGACCGCCGGCCGCCTGACCGCATGACGCCTGACCGCGCGAACGCCTGGCCGCCTGACGCCTGACCGCCTCAGCGCCGCCGGTGCGAGGTGACGTACGTGGCGGTGGGAGCGGCTGCCGGGCCCGGCCCGGTCAGCCACCGCACCGCGGGCGCCGACGACGCGCGCATCGCCTCGGCCAGCCGCGTCGCCGGTCGCCTGCCCAGGAGTACGGCCGTGGCGGCGACGACGGCGCCGAGCAGCAGCCCGGCGGCGACGTCGTGCGGGTAGTGCACGCCGACGAAGACCCGGGAGAAGGCCATCAACAGGGCGAGCGGGGCCGTCAGCCAGATGACCGCCCGCCGGACCAGGGCCAGGGTGACGGCCGAAGCGCCCGCTATCGTCGCGTGGTTGCTCGGGAAGGACCAGTCACCGGTCGGTGGGCACGCGGCCAGGGACGGCACCGCTTCGGCGACCGCCCGGCACGGACGCTCCTGCGTGAAGCCGGACTTGAGCAGCTCGCTGCACACGTACGCGACAGCCGTGGCCAGGGGTGCAAGGACCGCGATCGCGAACCCGCGCGGGCCGTCGCGGCGCGACCGCCACCACGCGACGACGAACAGCGCGCCGAACACCAGGATCCCCGCCTCCGTCCCCACCTCCGCCGTGTGCTGCACCCACGTCGGGGTGTCGTGGGCGAAGCCGGTGATGTCGCGGTACAGCTCGTCGTCCTTGAAGGTCATGCTCACGGACGGTAGGCGGCCGGGCGATTCGGTCACACCCTGCGATCGACACGTGCGGCACCTGACGATCGGCAGGGGTCCGGGGCGGTCTCCGGAATGATGATCCGTAAAAGTTGCGGGCCTGAACGGCGGGTGGGACAAGGGAACGCGCCGATCTCTCGTACAGTTTGCGCCGTGGGATCTCTGCGCAATCCGGTCGGGCCGCTTCCCTCCTCCATCTACTGGCGACGGAGGGCCGTACTGCTGTCTCTGTTCGCCCTGTTGGCGCTATTGATCACGTGGATCGTGGTCGCCGGCGGCGGTGACGGTGGCAAGGGCCGCGAGAACGGCGCCGACGGCAAGAACCCGGCACCTTCGATCACTCCGGGACCCTCGGGTTCCGGGCCGGCGATCAGTGAGGCGCCGGGTGGGCGCGACGAGTCGGGGAGTGGTGACTCCAGCGGTTCGGGTTCGGGTTCGGGCTCCGGGGGCGGCGACGGGTCCGGTTCCGGCGGCGGTGAGTCCGGTGGCGACGGCGACGGGTCCGGTGGGTCGGGCAGTGCCGGCGGCGGTTCCACGGGCGGGGCGGCGACCGGTGTGGGCGCGGGTGACGCGCTGCCGGATGGCTCCAGCCTGCCCAACTGCACCCCGGGCGCGGTGAAGTTGAGCCTGCGCAGCGTCCGCAACAACTACACGCCCGGTCAGACCCCCACCTTCGAACTGACCGCGCGGAACACCTCCGGTGGCGACTGCAAGATCGATCTCGGCCCGAAACACCCGGTGTTGACGATCACGCCGGCCGAGGGCGACGACGCGTACTGGTCCTCCGACGACTGCGTCAAGGGCGCGGGGAGCCTGCGGTACCGGGTGGCCGCCGGCAGCGGCATCGCCTACACCGTGAAGTGGGACCGCAAGCCGAGCGCCCCCGAGTGCGGGACGCCTCCGGCGGGGTCGGCCAAGCCGGGGACGTACCTGGTGGAGGCCAAGGCGACCGGGTTCGAGAAGGTGCGGACGTCGTTCGTGCTGAAGAGCGACTGAGCCCCCGACGAGGCCCGGCGCCGACACGGCCCCGGCCGCGCCGACTCGTACAGCATTGCTCGCACGGCACTGCTCGCACGGCACTGCTCGTACGGCAGTGCTCAGACGTACCGCTCCAGGATCGACGACTCCGCCAGCCGCGACAGACCCTCCCGCACGCTGCGCGCACGCGCCTCGCCGACGCCGTCCACCGTCTGGAGGTCGTCCACGCTGGCGGCGAGCAGCTTCTGCAGGCCGCCGAAGTGCTCCACCAGCCGGTCGATGATCGCGCCGGGCAGCCGCGGGACCTTCGCCAGCAGCCGGAAGCCGCGCGGCGACACCGCCGAGTCCAGCGTCTCCGGCGAGCCGGTGTATCCCAACGCCCGTGCCACCGTGGACAGTTCGAGCAGCTCGGCGTGGCTGAGCTTGTCCAGCTCGGCAAGCGCCTCCTCGACCGTACGGGAGCGCTTCGCGGTCGGCTCGGGCACGTAGTCCCGCACCACCAGCTCCCGCTCCGGCTCCACGCCGGCGATCAGCTCGTCCAGCTGGAGCGCCAGCAGCCGCCCGTCCGTCCCCAGCTCGACCACGTACTCGGCGATCTCGGTCGCGATCCGGCGCACCATCTCCAGACGCTGCGCGACCGCGGAGACGTCCCGGACGGTGACCAGGTCCTCGATCTCCAGCGCCGACAGCGTGCCCGCGACCTCGTCGAGGCGGAGCTTGTAGCGCTCCAGGGTCGCCAGGGCCTGGTTGGCGCGGGACAGGATCGCCGCGGAGTCCTCCAGCACACGCCGCTGGCCGTCGACGTAGAGCGCGATCAGCCGCATCGACTGCGACACGGAGACCACGGGGAAGCCGACCTGCTTGCTGACCCGGTCCGCCGTACGGTGCCGGGTGCCCGTCTCCTCCGTGGGGATGGTCGGGTCCGGAAGCAACTGCACGCCGGCCCGCAGGATCTTGGACAGGTCCGAGGACAGCACGATGCCGCCGTCGAGCTTGCACAGCTCGCGCAGCCGGGTCGCGGTGAACTCGACGTCCAGCACGAAACCGCCGGTGCACATCGACTCGACGGTCTTGTCGGACCCCAGCACCATCAGGCCGCCGGTATTGCCGCGAAGGACCCGCTCCAGGCCGTCCCTCAGAAGCGTGCCGGGCGCCACGGCGCTCAGGGAGGCGCGCATCAGCCCATCGGCGCCGGCACTCCCACCGGACTTTCCGGGAGCTGCTGCCCGGTCGTTGGCTGCCACTGCACTCCTCCGGTCGCAGGTTCTTCAGGCGCTCCCCTGTCGCACACTCGGTCGTACGGACGGGCGAGACCAGGGCAAAGTCTACCGGCGGTCCTCCTCCTCCCGTGGGGCCTCTCGCCGACGCGAGCGCGGAAGCACCCGCAGGGCGTCCCCTATGTCCGCGACTTCCAGGACCTTCATGCCGTCGGGGACCCTGCCGGGATCGGTCGGCACCAGGGCGTGCGTGAAGCCCAGGCGGTGCGCCTCGGAGAGTCTGCGCTGCACGCCGGTGACCCGTCTCACCTCACCGGCGAGGCCGACTTCGCCGATCGCGACGAGGTTCTTGGGCAGCGGGGTGTCGCTGGCGGCCGAGGCGAGGGCGAGCGCGACGGCGAGGTCGGCGGCCGGCTCGGACAGCTTCACACCACCGACCGTCGCGCTGTAGATGTCCCTTTTGCCCAGGGCGCTGATGCGGCCGCGCTGCTCCAGGACGGCCAGCATCATGGACACGCGGGAGGTCTCCAGACCGGAGGTGGTGCGCCGGGGGGACGGGATCTGGGAGTCGACCGTGAGCGCCTGCACCTCGGCGACCAGCGGGCGGCGGCCCTCCAGGGTGACGGTCAGGCAGGTGCCGGGCACAGGCTCCGCGCGGCGGGTGAGGAAGAGTCCGCTGGGGTCGGTCAGGCCGGTGATGCCCTCGTCGTGCAGCTCGAAGCAGCCGACCTCGTCCGTGGTGCCGTAGCGGTTCTTGACGCCGCGGACCAGCCGCAGGCGGGCGTGCCGGTCGCCCTCGAAATGCAGCACGACGTCCACGAGGTGCTCCAGCAGCCGCGGACCGGCGATGGCCCCGTCCTTCGTGACGTGTCCCACCAGCAGGGTGGACATGCCGCGGTCCTTGGAGGCGCGGATCAGCGCGCCCGCCACCTCCCGCACCTGCGCCATGCCGCCGGGGGCGCCGTCGATCTCGGGCGAGGCCACCGTCTGCACGGAGTCGAGAATCAACAGCGACGGCTTGACCGCGTCCAGATGCCCCAGCACCGCCGCCAGGTCGGTCTCGGCGGCGAGGTACAGATGGTCGTCGATGGCCTTGATGCGGTCGGCGCGCAGCCGCACCTGGCTCGCCGACTCCTCACCCGTGACGTAGAGGGTTTTGTGCTCCTCGCTCGCCGACTTGGCCGCCACGTCGAGCAGCAGCGTGGACTTGCCGACGCCGGGCTCGCCCGCGACGAGCACCACGGCGCCGGGCACCAGCCCGCCGCCGAGCACCCGGTCCAGCTCGGGCACGCCGGTGGAGCGGGCGGTGGCCTGCCGCCCGTCGACCTGGCCGATGGGCAGGGCCGAGGTGGTGACGCGCCCCGGCGTGGTCGTCCGCACCGCGGGCGCGCCGTACTCCTCGACCGTCCCCCACGCCTGGCACTCGGGACAGCGGCCGAGCCACTTGGCCGTCTGCCAGCCGCACTCGGTGCAGCGGTAGGACGGCCGTTCCTTGGTGGACTTCGCACGGGCAGCCATGCACGAACCGTAACCGCCCCCACTGACAACCCCTGCCGCGGCGAGGCGGAGCGGGCCCGCAGCGGGATGGCGGAGCGGAACCACGACCGCTGACGGGCACCTGTCCCGGCGCGGCCCCGACCCACCCCGGACCCCGACACGCGAGCCCCGCACCCACCCCGCCGCCCGACCGCCCCGCACAGGCCACCCGGCACCCCGTACGGGCCACCCGGCACCCTGAACCGGCCGCGGAACATCAGCTTCCTGTCCCCTTATGAGGGATCGTTTCACCCGTACGGATTAAAAGGGCCCAATGCGCCAGTTCGCGCCACCCATAGCCCCCTACGGTCGCCGGGTGATGAGGAGCAGTCCGGAGACCACGACCCGCACGACCGGCGCACACCGGGCGCACCGGGAAGCGCGTGACCGCACCGCGGCGCGCACGCTGGCGCAGCGACCCCCCGCGCGCTACGACGCGTATCTGGACGGCCTGTTCACGTACTGCCTGTCCGTGCTCTGCGACCACGACGCCGCGACCGAAGCCCTGGGCGACGTCCTGGCGCTCGCCGAGCGCCGCGGCCACCGCGGCCCGGCAGCCGCCGGGGACCGCAGGGCCTGGATGTACGCGCTGGCCCGCTGGGCCTGCCTGCGCAAGCTGGCCGAGGCCAAGCAGAAACGTCCGAGCAGCCACGCGGCGGGCCGCCCCCACACCGTCCGCCAGCGCACCGCGCAGCAACAGCAACAGCCCGCACCCCCGCCCCCGCCCCCGCCCTCGCCCACCGCGCACGACGGACGCGACGCGCACGACGGACGCGACGGACGCGACGGAAACGACGACCAACAGCAGCGCCACCGCCGCGAACTCGCCCTCCTCGCCTGGCCGGAGGCCGCCGGCACCACCCCGGAGCAGCGCGAGGCCCTCGAACTCGCCGTGCGCCACCATCTCGCCGCCCACGAGGTCGCCGCCGTCCTCGGCATGGACCTGGCCGCCGCCCGTGAACTGCTCGCCTCCGCCGCCTGCGAGGTCGAGCGCACCCGCGCCGCCCTCGCCGTCGTCGAGACCGGCACCTGCCCGGGCGTCGCCCGCCTCACCGGCGACAGCCAGTACGTACTGAGCACCGCCCTGCGCCGCGAGCTGGTCCGGCACGTCGACGACTGCCCGCGCTGCCGCCGTACCGCGGAGCGCGCGATTCCGGGCCGCTGGCCCGGCACGAGCGTGACGCCCGCCGAGCTGCCCGTCCTGGAGGCCCCCCGCGCGGCGCTGCACGTCGCCATGGCGCACCTCCCGCGCGCGCGGAGCGCCGCACCCCGCTTCGACCGGCGCGGCTTCCCGATGGACCCCAAGGACCGCGCGGCCAGGCGCGACCGCCTGCGCGCGCGTGCCGTCACCACGACCGTCGTAGCCACCGTCGTCGCCGCTCCCGTGCTCGCCCTGTGGGCGGCCTACCGCGGCACCCCGGTCGTCGAGGGCGAGGACGGCCGCTCGGCCAGCGCCAGCGAGGCGCAGGGGCCCGACGGCATGGACGGCGAGTCCGCGGGCGGCGGCCACGGCTACGAGAACACGGGCAACGCGAGTACCGCCCCCGGCCCCCGCTTCGGCGGAAACGGCAAGGCCGACGTCTCCGTGGAGGTCGTCAGCGTCTCCGGCGCGGGCGGGAAGGGCGCCGATCACCTGGAGGTCACGGCCGGCCACGACGGCGACACCACGCTCGTCACCCTGACCGCGACCGGCGACGCACCGGTGCGCTGGTCCGCGTCCACCGGCGCCTCATGGCTGTACCTGAGCCAGGCGTCGGGCACCCTCGACCCCGGCGAGACGCTGACGATCAAGGTGTACGTCGACCACCTGCGGGAACCGTCCGGCCACTGGAGCGCACGGGTGGCGGTCGCACCCGCCGGCGCCGTCGTCTCCATCGAGGGCTACGGCACCGCGCCCAGCCCCTCCCACCCGGACCCGCGCCCCAGTAAGCCCGACGACTCCCCGCCCCCGTCCGACCCCGGTCCGGACCCGGACCCGTCCCCGTCGACCTCGGCGCCTCCCGACCCGACCCCCACGGACGACCCGCCGCCCACGTCGCCCGACCCGGACCCGACGCCCACCGACGGCCCGTCGCCCACCGGCGGCACGGGCGGCTCGGCACCGCCGCCCGGCGAGGGCGACGACCCGGCCCCGACCACCTCGTAGCCCGGGATTCATCGAACGGGCTCAGCGAACGGGCTCAGCGCACGAGGTTCAGCGAACGGGCTCAGCGCACGAGGTTCAGCGCGCCGGATCCGCCGGATGCGGCGCCACCAGCGGCAGCTGCGAGGCCAGCCGCTCCTCGCACAGCTCGACCAGCCGGTCGTACCCCGCCTTGCCCATCAGCTCGATCAGCTCCGGCCCGTACGAGACGTACACCGGGTCGCCCGCGCCGTGCGCCGAGGTGGCCGAGGTGCACCACCAGTGCAGGTCGTGCCCGCCCGGCCCCCAGCCGCGCCGGTCGTACTCACCGATCGACACCTGCAGCACGCGGGTGTCGTCGGGCCGGTCGATCCACTCGTACGTCCGCCGGACCGGAAGCTGCCAGCACACGTCCGGCTTGGTCTCCAGCGGTTCGCGGCCCTCCTTCAGGGCCAGGATGTGCAGCGAGCAGCCCGCGCCCCCGGCGAAGCCGGGCCGGTTCTGGAAGATGCACGAGCCCTGGAAGGGGCGGGTCTGCCGGGAGCCCTCGTCGTCCTCGGAGATCCAGCCGTCCCGCGTGCCCTCGGCATGGTGCTGCCAGACGTCCGGCGTGAGCCGCGCCACGTGCTCGGCGACCCGCTTCTCGTCGTCCTCGTCGGAGAAGTGGGCGCCCAGCGAGCAGCACCCGTCGTCCGCGCGGCCCGCCTGGATGCCCTGGCAGCCGCTGCCGAAGATGCAGTTCCAGCGGGAGGTCAGCCATGTCAGATCGCACCGGAAGACCTGCTCGTCGTCCGCCGGATCCGGAAACTCCACCCACGCGCGCGCGAAGTCGAGGCCCTTCTCGTCGCCCATTTTGTGCTTCTTGTCCTTCTTGGTCGACTTTTCGTCCTTCGCCTTTTTCGTCTTTGGCACGGCTCCAGGGTAAGTCGCCCGGGCCGGATGACGGCACCGCCGCACTCTCCGCTGGCAGTAGCGTTCCGTACATGAGACTCGGTGTCCTCGACGTGGGTTCGAACACGGTGCATCTGCTGGTGGTGGACGCACACCCGGGCGCGCGCCCGCTGCCCGCCCACTCGCACAAGGCGGAACTCCGCCTCGCCCAGCTCCTCGACGAGGACGGCGCGATCGGCGCCGACGGCGTCGACCGGCTGGTCGCGGTCGTCCGGGAGGCGCTCCAGGCCGCGGAGGACAAAGGCGTCGAGGACCTCCTGCCGTTCGCCACCTCCGCCGTGCGCGAGGCGAGCAACGCCGACGACGTCCTCGCGCGCGTGCGCGAGGAGACCGGCGTCGAGCTGGCGGTCCTCAGCGGCGCCGAGGAGGCCCGGCTCACCTTCCTCGCCGTCCGCCGCTGGTTCGGCTGGTCGGCGGGCAAGCTGCTGGTCCTCGACATCGGCGGCGGCTCTCTGGAGATCGCCTACGGCATCGACGAGGAGCCCGACACCGCCGTGTCGCTGCCGCTCGGCGCGGGCCGGCTGACCGCCGCCCGGCTGCCCGGCGACCCGCCCCACCCGGACGACGTCAGGGCGCTGCGCCGCCACGTCCGCACCGAGATCGCCCGCACGGTCGGCGACTTCAGCCGCTTCGGCGCCCCCGACCACGTGGTCGCCACCTCCAAGACCTTCCGGCAGCTGGCCCGCATCGCCGGCGCCGCCCGCTCCGCCGAGGGCCTCTACGTCCAGCGCGAGCTGAAGCGGGCCTCGCTGGAGGCCTGGGTGCCCCGCCTGGCCGCCATGACCACCGCCGAGCGCGCCGAACTCCCCGGCGTCTCCGAGGGCCGCGCGAACCAGCTCCTGGCCGGCGCCCTGGTCGCCGAGGCCGCGATGGACCTCTTCCACGTGGAAAGCCTGGAAATCTGCCCATGGGCGCTCAGAGAGGGCGTGATCCTGCGACGGCTCGACCACATGGGCCAGGGATGACGCGCCCGAAGGGGCGCGGGCGGCCACGAACCGTCGCGCACCCGCGTACGGCCATCACCACAACGCCGAAGAGGCCCCCCGCAGACACCCGGCCGCACCCCGTAACCTGACCCCCGTGGCAGAACCAAGGGACGTAGTCCGCATCCCGGATGCGAAGGTCGCCCTGTCGACGGCTTCCGTCTACCCGGAGTCGACGGCGACGGCCTTCGAGATCGCCGCACGCCTCGGCTACGACGGAGTCGAGGTCATGGTGTGGACCGATCCCGTCAGCCAGGACATCGACGCGCTGCGCAGACTCAGCGACTACCACCGCATGCCGATCCTGGCCGTGCACGCGCCCTGCCTGCTCATCACCCAGCGCGTCTGGTCCACCGACCCCTGGGTCAAGCTCCAGCGCGCCCGCGCCGCCGCCGAGAGACTCGGCGCGAGCACCGTAGTGGTCCACCCCCCGTTCCGCTGGCAGCGGCAGTACGCCCGGGGCTTCGTCAGCGGCATCTGGCGGATGGCGGACGAGACGGACGTCCGGTTCGCCGTCGAGAACATGTACCCCTGGCGCTACCGCGACCGCGAGATGCAGGCGTACGCCCCCGACTGGGACGTGACGAAGGAGGACTACCGTCACTTCACGATCGACCTCAGCCACGCCGCGACCTCCCGTACCGACACCCTCGACATGCTCGACCGGATGAGCGACCGCCTCGGCCACGTCCACCTCGCCGACGGAAAGGGCTCCGCCAAGGACGAGCACCTCGTCCCCGGCCGCGGCAGCCAGCCCTGCGCCGAGGTACTGGAACGCCTCGCGCACATCGGCTTCGACGGCCACGTCGTCATCGAGGTCAACACCCGTCGCGCGATGTCCAGCGCCGAACGTGAGGCCGATCTCGCCGAGGCACTGGCCTTCACCCGCCTGCACCTGGCGTCGGCGGGCGCACCGGGCCCGGCGGGGAAGGCGCACCGGCGGTGAGCGACGCGGGCGGGGGGACCCGCCGCCGCGGCCGCCCCCCGCGCACGGAGTCCGCGGGCACCCGCGACCGCATCCTCACCGCGGCCCGGGAGGAGTTCTCCGAGCGCGGCTACGAGAAGACGTCCGTACGCGGCATCGCCAAGGCGGCGGGCGTCGACCCGGCACTGGTGCACCACTACTTCGGCACCAAGGAGCAGGTCTTCGAGGCGGCGATCGAGGTCGCCTTCGCACCGGTCCTCGGAGCCCCCGAGACGATCGGTGACGGCCCTCTCGACGGGGTCGGCGAACGGCTCACCCGCTTCTTCTTCGGCCTCTGGGAGAACCCGGCCACCCGTACTCCACTGCTGGCCATCGTCCGTTCCGCCCTGAACAACGAGACCGCCGCCGCCGTCTTCCGCCGCCTGATCGCCGCCCAGCTGCTGCGCCGCATCGCGGCCCGGCTGGACCTGCCGGACGCGGAGCTGCGCGCCGAGCTGGCGGCCGCGCAGCTGGTGGGGTGCGCCGTGCTCCGTTACGTGATCAAGGCGGAGCCGCTGGCCTCGGCGGACCCGGAGCGGATCATCGCCCGCCTGGCACCGGTCGTACAGGGCCACCTCACCGGCCCCTGAGGTCACTTTCAGTCGCCGTCGGCGAGACGTGCATCCCGCATTACGGACACCCTGTCCCGGCCCCTGGATGACCGGCGTACGCTCGACGACAGTCATTACCCTCCGAAGGAGCGAGCGACGATGCCCGAACTGAGGTCCCGCACAGTCACCCACGGCCGCAACATGGCGGGCGCCCGCGCCCTTATGCGTGCCTCCGGTGTACCCGGCGCGGACATCGGGCGGAAGCCGATCATCGCGGTCGCCAACAGCTTCACGGAGTTCGTGCCGGGCCACACGCACCTCGCCCCGGTCGGCCGGATCGTCAGCGAGGCGGTCGTCGCGGCCGGCGGCATCCCGCGCGAGTTCAACACGATCGCCGTCGACGACGGCATCGCCATGGGCCACGGTGGCATGCTCTACTCCCTGCCGTCCCGCGACCTGATCGCGGACAGTGTGGAGTACATGGTCGAGGCCCACTGCGCCGACGCACTGATCTGCATCTCCAACTGCGACAAGATCACCCCGGGCATGCTCAACGCGGCGCTCCGCCTGAACATCCCCACGGTCTTCGTCTCCGGCGGCCCCATGGAGTCCGGCCGCGCCACCCTGGTCGACGGCACCGTCCGCACGCTGGACCTGGTCGACGCGATGTCGGAGGCGGTCAACGACAAGATCTCCGACGCGGACATCCTCCGCATCGAGGAGAACGCCTGCCCCACCTGCGGCTCCTGCTCGGGCATGTTCACCGCCAACTCGATGAACTGCCTGACCGAGGCCATCGGTCTCTCCCTCCCCGGCAACGGCTCGGTCCTGGCCACCCACACCGCCCGCAAGGCGCTCTACGAGAACGCCGCCCACACGGTGCTGGACCTGACCCGCCGCTACTACGAGCAGGACGACGACTCGGTCCTGCCCCGCAGCATCGCGACCCCCGCGGCCTTCGGGAACGCCATGGCGCTGGACATCGCGATGGGCGGCTCCACCAACACGATCCTGCACCTGCTGGCCGCCGCCCAGGAGGCGGAGGTCGCCTTCGGCCTCACGGAGATGGACGCCCTCTCGCGCCGCGTCCCCTGCCTGGCCAAGGTCGCGCCCAACGTCGCCAAGGACCGCACGTACTACATGGAGGACGTGCACCGCGCCGGCGGCATCCCCGCCCTCCTCGGCGAACTGCACCGCGCGGGCCTGCTCAACGAGGACGTCCACTCCGTGCACAGCCCGTCCCTGGCCGACTGGCTGAAGACCTGGGACGTGCGCGGCGGCTCCCCGTCCCCGGAGGCGGTGGAGCTGTGGCACGCGGCCCCGGGCTGCGTCCGCTCCGCCGAGGCCTTCTCCCAGTCCGAGCGCTGGGACTCCCTCGACGAGGACGCCGAGGGCGGGTGCATCCGCTCCGCCGAGCACGCCTACTCCAAGGACGGCGGCCTCGCCGTCCTGCGCGGCAACCTGGCGGTCGACGGCTGCGTGGTGAAGACGGCCGGCGTCGACGAGTCCATCTGGACCTTCGAGGGCCCGGCGGTCGTCTGCGAGTCGCAGGAGGAGGCCGTCGAGAAGATCCTCACCCAGCAGGTGAAGGAGGGCGACGTCGTCGTCATCCGCTACGAGGGCCCCAAGGGCGGCCCCGGCATGCAGGAGATGCTCTACCCGACCTCGTACCTGAAGGGCCGCGGCCTCGGAAAGACCTGCGCCCTGGTCACCGACGGCCGGTTCTCCGGCGGCACCTCGGGCCTGTCCATCGGCCACGCCTCGCCCGAGGCGGCGGCCGGCGGCACCATCGCCCTCGTCGAGGACGGCGACCGGGTCCGCATCGACATCCCGAACCGCTCCATCGAGCTGCTGGTCGACGACGCCGAGCTGGCCCGCCGCGAGCAGGCCCTGAACGGCGTGTACGCCCCGAAGAAGCGCGACCGCAAGGTCTCCGCCGCCCTGAAGGCCTACGCCGCGATGGCGACCAGCGCCGACAAGGGCGCGGTGCGCGACGTGTCCAAGCTGGGCTGATCCCCGCCCGAGGACCCCGCCCCCCTACCAGGCGGCGGGGTCCCGCCCGTCCACGCCGAACACGGAGCCGTCGGGCGCCCCGGCGTAGACGTGCCCGCCCGCGAGTACCGGCCGGGGCAGCGACGCCGGGACGCGGTCGGATTCGGCACCGAGCCGCGGCCGGGTCTGCCCGAGCAGCTTGCCCTCGCGGGCGTCGACGCCGAGGAGCCGCCCGTCGGGCGCGGTGACATACACGTGCCGGCCGTCGGAGACGGGTGCCGAACCCCGGCTCACCCCCGTCTCCAGCCGCCACTCCTGCTTCCCCGCCGCCATGTCGACGGCCACCAGCGAGCCGCCCGTTCCCATGAGGTGGACGGTGTCCCCGTGCACGCCGACCGCCGCCTGCTCGACCGGCACCGGCAGGTCCGCCCGGCGGGTCTCCCCGGTGGCGGGCGTGTAGCGGACCACGGCCTTCGCGTCGCCGTCGGCCACCGCTTCGGGGACGAGGTACACGGACCCGTCCGCCGCCCCCACGAGCGCCAGTGTCCCCTCCAGCTCCGCCTCCCACCGCACGTCCCCGCTGTCGGGGTCCACCGCGGTGACCCGGGTGCGCTTCCCGTCCGCGGTCCGGCTCGTCGCGTACGCCGCCGGCCGCCGCTCCCCGGCGAACGAGGTGAAGTACGGCACCGAGTGCCCGGGGATCCGGTGCGCCCACCGGGTGCGCCCCGAGGCGCTGTCCACGCCGGTGACCATCCCGTCGGCGCGGGTCAGCAGGAGCGTGTCGCCGACGCACCGCAGCCCGTCGTACGCGGGCAGGTCCTCCTGCCACGCCGGCTCGCCCGTGGCGGGGTCGAGCGCCTCCAGCGGGCCCAGCAGACCGACCTCGGGCTGCACGAGCCCGCCCGACACGACCGGCGGTTCGCTCCGCACGGCCTCCTCGACGGCGTGCCGCCACAGGATGCCGCCGTCGGCCGGATCGACGGCGAAGACCAGGCCGGGCCGCGCGCACAGCAGCCGCGGCGCCGCGTACGAGCACTGGGGCATGCCACCGCCCTTCTGGGCGGGCGTCGCCTCCCACGCGCCGAAGCCGCCCGGCGCACTCTGGACGGCGCCCGCCTTCCGCGTCGGCTCGGCACTGCCGCCGCCCCACACCTGGGCCGAGACCAGCCCGCCGGCCACGGCCAGGCAGAGCGCGCCGGCCACCGACACCGTCCGTCTGCCGAGCCGCCGCACGGGCCGCTTCCCGACGGTGTCGGCCCCGGCCGCGTGCTCCGCCCACGCGTCGTCCGTCTCCTCGGCCCCGTCCTCCCGCCGCGGCCGCCGCGCCGGTCGGAACACCTGCGTGTCGTAGGCCGCCGCCACCGACCGCAGCTCCCGCATCAACTCGTCCGGCGTCGGCCGGTCCTCGGGCTCCTTGGCGAGGCACCGCAGCACCAGCGGCGCGAGGGACTCCGGTACGCCGGTCAGGTCGGGCTCGTCGTGCACGACCTGGTAGGCGACGACGTACGGGCTGTCGGAGTCGAAGGGCCCGCGCCCGGTCGCCGCGTGCACGAGCAGCGAGCCCAGGGCGAACACGTCGGCGGCGGGGCCGACCTCCCGGGGCCGCCGGAACTGCTCGGGCGCCATGAACGGCGGCGTTCCGATCAACTTCCCGGTCTCGGTCCGCAGTTCGCTGTCCTTCGGCCGGGAGATGCCGAAGTCGATGACCTTCGGACCGTCCTCGGCGAGCAGGACGTTGCTCGGTTTCAGGTCGCGGTGCACGACGCCGACCCGGTGGATGTCGCGCAGCGCCTCGGCGAGCCCGGCCATCAGCCGGCGCAACCCGTCCTCGTCCATCGGCCCGTTCCGCTTCACCTCCTCGGAGAGCGTCGGCCCGGGGATGAACAGCGTGGCCATCCACGGCCGCCCGGCCTCCGGGTCGGCGTCCACGACCGGCGCGGTGAAGGCTCCGCTCACCCGCCGGGCCGCGGCCACCTCCTGCCGGAAACGCCCCCTGAACTCGGGGTCCCTGGCGTAGGACGCGTGCACGACCTTCACCGCGACGCGCATCCCGGAGGTGCCGCGGGCCAGATGGACGACGCCCATGCCGCCCGAACCCAGACAGGACTCCAGACGGTAGTGACCGGCGTACTCCGGAAGTTCCGCTTCCGCGCCCGCTCCGGCATCCCGCTGCGGCGCCATGGAACCACCCCCGTGCTGTTCGTTCGCGCGAGCGATGCTCGGAGCCTAGTCGATGGGGCGTACGGGACAGAGGCGGCCTGCCGAGCATTCTGTACGACTTGCGAACTGGTGTTTCATGGCTTGTTCTTGGGGTATCAACGGTGCCCCATGAAAGTCGTGGGGTTCAACGGGGGAGGATTTCCATGTCTGTCGACCAGCTCCGGAACATAGGTGACGGCGAGGACGAGAGGGTGGCCGAGGGCGCGGTGACCACGGTGGCCGCGGCGTCGGCTTCCTACCCGGTCGCGCCGGGTTACCGCCTCAACGTCCGCAGCGGCCCGGGCACCGGCTACTCCGTGGTGCGGGTCCTGTCCGAGGGCGCCAGGGTCACGATCAACTGCCAGCGCCCGGGCGAGTGGGTGCAGGGCCCTTACGGCACCTCGAACATCTGGGACAACATCGGCGGTGGCCAGTACGTCTCCGACGCGTACATCCGCACCGGCAGCGACGGTTACGTGGCGCCGCGCTGCTAGGCCCCGAGGACCGCGGTCGTGGCGGAGTGCCGTGACTGTCCGCGCGCTGTAACAGGGGTGTATGAGCGGGGGGTCGGGCGGAACGGCGTGCCGGTCCGGTCGGGTCTTGGCGATCAGAGACGCCCGCCGGTGCCGATGGGTCCCGGCGGGCGGGCACGCCAACCGACACCGAGGTAGGAACGATGCGCGTTCACAAGCTCACCATCGCGGCCCTGGCCGTCGCCGCCGGCCTCTCGCTCACGGCCTGCCAGAACGACGACGGCGCGGACCGGAGCGCCCCGCCGGCCGCGTCCACGGCGTCCTCCTCGAACGGCGGCTCGGGATCGGCCGGTTCGGACCAGGAGGGCGGGACGGACACCGGCGGAAAGAGCCCCAACGGCCAGGGCACCACCGCAGGCACGGGCACCGGCTCCGGCTCCGGCGACGGCGAGGACGGCAAGGCCGCCAAGTGCCGCACCGACGAGCTGGAGATCACGGCGGCCGACGCCACCGTCGGCGGCGACACCGAGGGCACCGTCGCGGTGGACCTGAGGAACGGCGGCGGCCGGGACTGCACGCTCGCCGGCTACGCGGGTGTCGACCTGAAGACGAACGCGGGCTCCCTGTCCGCGAAGCGCACGGGCGAGCAGGCTCCCTCGGTCCTCCTCGCGGACGGGGACACGGTGACCTTCGGCATCACCTACCCGATGAACGACTCGGGCGGCTCCGGCGTCCGCGTCACGGGACTGGTGGTGACCCCGCCGGACGAGACCAGGTCGGTCACCCTCGACTGGCCGGGCGCCGCCACGCTCCCCGTCACGGACGGCTCGGGCACCCCGGTGCGGGTCGGCCCGATGGGCAGCGCCGGCCAGAGCGGCTGACCGCTCCGCACGTGCCACTGGGCCGGTGTGCCGGGCCCGCCCCGGGCCCGCGCCGCGCCGGCGCCATAATCGACCCGTGAGCGCAGAGAACGGTACGAACGGCATCCCGGGCACCCCCGCGGGCTCCACGCCCCCCGCCGGCCCCCGCCCCGAACCCATCCGGTTCTACGGCACGACCTGGGTGAACCACGACAACGGCTATCCCGCCCGCCGGGCCGGCCTGGCCGTCGGCTCCCTCGCCGCGGCGGCCGCCGCCTGCTTCGTCCTCCGCATCGCCTACCAGGGCCTCCAGATCGCCGACATCGGCAGCTTCGTCTCGCTGCTGATGATCGTGATGTTCGCGATCTGCAGCGCCCTGGCCTTCCGCCACACCTGGTCCGGCTTCACCAGCCGCCCCGACCCCGACCGCCAGGCCTCCATGCGCGGTCTGCTGGCCATCGGCTTCGTCGGCTCGCTCCTCGCCTACTTCTTCCGCACCTTCACCGAGGCCCCGGGCGAGAAGCTCCACCGCGCGGAGTACGAGAACGCCCGCGCGGAGTACGAGAAGCGCACCACCCGCCGCTCGGGCAACCCGTCCAAGAAGCGCCGCCGCCGGTAGCGCCGGCTCAGCGCCCCGGCACCCGCCTGCCGCACCGCCGGTTCGTCCCCGAAAAAACCCTGCACTCCGCACCCACCCGGCCACCATGGCCGTATGACGACATCCGGGAACACGCCGGCACCCGCCCAGGACGCCACCCGCACCGCCCGAGCCCACTCCTTCAACGCGGCGGCGGCCCAGTACGCCGCCAACCGCCCCTCCTACCCGCCCGCCCTCTTCGACGCGCTGGAGCAGCTCGCCGGACGCCCCCTCGCGGGCGCCCGCGTCGCGGACATCGGCGCCGGTACGGGCATCGCCACCGCCCGACTGCACGCACGCGGCGCCGACGTGATCGCGGTCGAACCCGGCGCCGGCATGGCCGCCGAGTTCCGGCGCACCCTCCCCGACGTGCCCGTGATCCGGGGCAACGGCAACGCCCTCCCGCTCGCCGACCACAGCGCCGACTTCCTCACCTACGCCCAGGCGTGGCACTGGACCGACCCCGCCCTCGCGGTCCCCGAGGCGCTGCGCGTGCTGCGCCCGGGCGGCGCGCTCGCGCTGTGGTGGAACACCAGCGCCCTCGACGTGCCGTGGATCGCGGCGGCCACCGAGCGCGCGAACCGGCACTTCGGGCTGAACATCTCCGCCGAGCAGCGCGACCTCGGGCGCCCGCGTCGCCGATCCCGCCGGCCGCCTCGACTTCACCCACCGCGACATCCGCTGGAGCCGACGCGTCCCCCTCGCCACCCACCTGGCCAACCTCGGCAGCCACTCGGTCTTCCTGACCGACACCGAGGAACGCCGCACGGCCTTCCTGGCCGAGGAGCGCCGGCACCTCCTGACCGTCTTCCCGGACGGGATCGTCGAGGAGACGTACGACGTCCGCCTCCTGCTCGCGACGACCCCGGCAGCCCCGGCAGCCCCGGCAGCCCCGGCGACCCGACCGACTCCGACGGCTTGACGCGTCCGGCCCCCGGGAGGATTATTCATCACATGATGAATTACTCCTCCCCGCCCCCCGAAGGCCCACCCCCCGACGGACAAGGCCGCGCCCCCGCCCCACCCGCCGTCCGCGCCGAGAACCTCACCGTCGTACGCGGCCCCCGCACCGTCCTGCGCGCCCTCGACTTCACCGTCCCGCGCGGCCGGATCACCGGCCTCCTCGGCCCCTCCGGCTGCGGCAAGTCGACCCTCATGCGAGCGATCGCCGGCACCCAGGCCAAGGTCACCGGCACCCTGGACGTCCTCGGCCACCCCGCGGGCCACCCCGCCCTCCGCACCCGCATCGGCTACGTCACCCAGGCCCCGTCCGTCTTCGACGACCTGACCGTCCGCCAGAACCTCGCCTACTTCGCCGAGGTCCTCGCCCCCGGCCGCGCGGCCTCCGACCGCCGCCACGAGAACGTCACCCGGGCCATCGCCGACGTCGACCTCACCACCCACGCCGACGCCCTGGCCGGCAACCTCTCCGGCGGCCAGCGCAGCCGCGTCTCCCTCGCCGTGGCCCTCCTCGGCGCCCCCGAACTCCTGGTCCTCGACGAACCGACGGTCGGCCTCGACCCCGTACTGCGCCGCGACCTGTGGGCCCTGTTCCACTCCCTAGCCGCCGACCGCGGCGCCACCCTCCTCGTCTCCTCCCACGTCATGGACGAGGCCGAGCGCTGCCACCGCCTCCTCCTGATGCGCGAGGGCGAGGTCCTCGCCGACGACACCCCCGACGCCCTGCGCACCCGCACCGCCTCCGAAACGGTCGAGGAGGCCTTTCTGCACCTGGTCGACGAGGCGACGGCGACGGCCCGCACGAAGGAGACCGCCAAATGACCACCCCCACGGCCCCCACGACCACCCCCGCCGCCCCGCACCCGGCTCCCACCCGCCCCCTCACCCTCTCCCGTACCACAGCCACCGCCACCCGCGTCCTGCGCCAGTTGAGCCACGACGCCCGCACCATCGCCCTGCTGATGCTGATCCCCTGCGTGATGCTGTTCCTGCTGCGCTACGTCTTCGACGGCAGCCCGCGCACCTTCGACAACATCGGCGCCTCGCTCCTCGGAATCTTCCCGCTGATCACGATGTTCCTGGTCACGTCCATCGCGACCCTGCGCGAGCGCACCTCGGGCACGCTCGAACGCCTCCTCGCCATGCCCCTGGGCAAGGGCGACCTCATCGCCGGCTACGCCCTCGCCTTCGGCGCCCTCGCCATCGTCCAGTCGGCCCTCGCGACCGGCCTGGCGGTCTGGTTCCTCGGCCTCGACGTGACGGGCAGCCCCTGGCTCCTCCTCCTGGTCGCGCTGCTCGACGCCCTCCTCGGCACCGCGCTCGGCCTCTTCGTCTCGGCCTTCGCGGCCTCCGAGTTCCAGGCGGTGCAGTTCATGCCGGCGGTGATCTTCCCCCAGCTCCTCCTCTGCGGCCTGTTCACCCCGCGCGACAAGATGCATCCGGCCCTGGAGGCCGTCTCCGACGTACTGCCCATGTCCTACGCGGTCGACGGCATGAACGAGGTCCTGCGCCACACCGACATGACCGCCGCCTTCGTACGGGACGCCCTGATCGTCGCCGGCTGCGCCCTCCTGGTCCTCGCCCTGGGAGCGGCGACATTGAAACGCCGAACGGCATAGCCGGCCCGTCCGGCGTTCGCGGACGAGGCCGTCCGGGCATCCCGCGGACTGGACGCGACGCCCCACCCGCCCTCCTCGATGCGAGGATGACGACAACGGAAACGACGCACGCCAGACAGGGCACGGAGGGCACCGAAAGCCATGACCCAGAAAGTCGCAGTCCTCGGCACCGGCAAGATCGGCGAAGCCCTGCTCAGCGGAATGATCGGAGCCGGCTGGGCACCCGCCGACCTCCTGGTCACCGCCCGCCGCCAGGAACGCGCCGACGAGCTCCGCGCCCGCCACGGAGTCACCCCGGTCACCAACGCCGAGGCCGCCAAGTCCGCCGACACCCTGATCCTCACGGTCAAGCCGCAGGACATGGGCACCCTCCTCGACGAACTCGCCCCGCACGTCCCCGCCGACCGCCTGGTCATCAGCGGCGCCGCGGGCATCCCGACCGCCTTCTTCGAGGAGCGCCTCGCCCCCGGCACCCCGGTGGTCCGCGTCATGACGAACACCCCGGCCCTCGTGGACGAGGCCATGTCCGTCATCTCCGCCGGCACCCACGCCACCGCCGACCACCTCACGCACACCGAGGAGATCTTCGGCGCCGTCGGCAAGACCCTCCGCGTCCCCGAGTCCCAGCAGGACGCCTGCACCGCCCTCTCCGGCTCCGGCCCGGCGTACTTCTTCTACCTGGTCGAAGCCATGACCGACGCCGGCATCCTCCTCGGCCTGCCCCGCGACAAGGCCCACGACCTGATCGTCCAGTCCGCGATCGGCGCCGCGACCATGCTCCGCGACAGCGGCGAACACCCGGTCAAGCTCCGCGAGAACGTCACGTCCCCCGCCGGCACCACCATCAACGCCATCCGCGAACTGGAGAACCACGGCGTCCGCGCCGCCCTCATCGCCGCCCTGGAAGCCGCCCGGGACCGCAGCCGCGAACTCGCCTCCGGCACCAAGGACTGACAGGACGTACGTCCGCGGGGCTCACTTCGCCGCCGCCACCACGTCCCCCGTCGTCACCACCGACGCGAACCCGCCCCCGTGCAGCGACACCGCAGACGCCCGCGCCAGCTCGTCCGCGCTCTGCCGCCAGCCGAAAGGCCCCTCCAGACCGAAGGTGTACGTCGCGTCGAACGCGACGACGACCTCGTACCCGAGGTTCCCGCCCATCCGTGCCGTCGTCTCGACGCACATGTTCGTCTGGATCCCGGCCAGCACGAGCTGCGAGATCCCCGCCTCCCGCAGCCAGGCCCCCAGGTCGGGCGTCCCGAGGAACGCCGAGTTCACGCTCTTCGTGACCAGCAGCTCGGCCCCGCCCCCCTTCCCGCGCCGCCCCTCCACGTACTCCTTGAACCCGTTGCCCGCGTACCCGGACCGCAACGGCGACCCGGGCTTGACGGAGTCGTGCCGCACGAAGACGACCGGCCGCCCGGTCGACTGCCATACGTCGACAAGGGCGGCGATGTTGTCGTCCGCCGCCGGATTGTTGCGCACTCCCCAGAAGTCGACCTCCTCGAAGCCCTTCTGCACGTCAACGACCACCAGTGCCGCGTTCTCAGCGATGTCCATGCCCTCGATCGTGCCGCCGGACAGCACCAGGCCCCAGAGGCACAGAAGCCAGCGATCGATGCTTTACTGCCACTCATGGCAGCCCCCTACCGCGTCGCCCTCGTCGCCTTCCCCGGCATCCGGGCCTTCGACGTCTCCGTCATCACCGAGGTCTGGGGCACCGACCGCACCGACCGCGGCGCCCCCGCCTTCGACCTGCGCCGGGTCGCCGCCGACGGCACCACCGCCGTCCCCATGCGCGGCGGCCTCGCCCTCCACCCCGACCGCACCCTCGACTGGCTGAAGGGCGCCGACCTCGTCCTGGTCCCCGGCCTCGACGACCACCTCACCCCGGCCCCCGCCCCGGTCCTCGACGCCCTCCGCCGCGCCCACGCCCGCGGCACCACCGTCGCGGCCCTGTGCGGCGGCGCCTTCACCCTCGCCCAGGCCGGCCTGCTCGACGGCCGCCGTGCCATCACCCACTGGCGACTGACCGACCTCCTGCGCACCCACCACCCCCACGTCACCGTCGTCCCCGACGCCCTCTTCATCGAGGACGACAACATCTGGACCGCCGCGGGCACGGCCGCCGGCATCGACCTCTGCCTCCACCTGGTCCGCCTGGCCCACGGTGCCGAAGCCGCCGCCACCATCGCCCGCTCGATGGTCACCGCGCCCTTCCGCGCCGGCACCCAGGCCCAGTTCATCGAGCACCCCACACCCCGGGCCGCCCGGGACGCCGACGCCCTCGCCGCCGTCCGCGAACACGCCCTGCGCCACCTGCACGAGCCGCTGACCATCGCCGACCTGGCCGCCCGCGCCGGCATGTCCCCCCGCTCCTTCGCCCGCCACTTCACCGCGGTCACCGGCACGACCCCCCTCCGCTGGCTCCTGGAACAGCGCATCGCCGCGGCCCAGAAGCTCCTCGAACGCACCGACCTGCCTATGCCCGAGGTCGCCCGCCGCTCCGGCTTCGGCAGCGAGGTCACGATGCGCCAGCACTTCGCATCGCGCCTCGCCACCAGCCCCCGCGCCTACCGGGCCGCGTTCACGGGAGGCAGCAGCCCGATCGCCCGGTAAGCGGTGTCCACGGTCGGCCGAGCCATGGCCCGCGCCTTCTTGGCACCCTCCCGGAGCACGCCCTCCACATACCCGGGGTCCGCGCACAGTTCCTTGTGCCGCTCCTGCACCGGCCGCAGCACCTCGACGACGGCCTCCGCCGTGTCCTTCTTCAACGCGCCGTACGAGTCGTACCCACCCGCCAGCTCCGCCGGATCCCCGCCTGTGCAGGCGGCGAGAATCTCCAGCAGGTTCGCGAGCCCCGGCCGCTCCTCCCGGTCGTACACGACCTCACGCCCGCTGTCGGTCACGGCCCGCATGACCTTCTTCCGCACCACGTCCGGCTCATCCAGCAGATAGACGATCCCCGGCCCGACGTCGTCGCTCTTCCCCATCTTCGACGCCGGCTCCTGCAGATTCATCACCCGAGCCGCCACCGCGGGATTCGTGGCCCGCGGCACGACGAACGTGTGCCCGTACCGCTGGTTGAACCGCACCGCGAGATCCCGCGCCAGCTCCACGTGCTGCGTCTGGTCGTTCCCGACCGGCACCTCGTCCGTCCCGTACGCCAGGATGTCCGCCGCCATCAGCACGGGATACGTCAGCAGCGACAGCCGCACACTCCCGCCCCGCTCCCGCTCCCGCGCGGCCTTCTCCTTGTACTGGATCATCCGCCGCATCTCCCCGTCGGTGGCGACGCACTCCAGTACGTACGACAGCCGGGCGTGCTCGTCCACGTGACTCTGCACGAACACGGTGCACAGCTGCGGATCCAACCCCGCCGCCAGCAGCAACGAGGCCGCCTGCCGACTCAGTCTGCGCACCCGCGCCGGATCGTGGTCCACCGTCAGCGCGTGCAGATCGACCACGCAGAACAGGGCGTCCGATCGGTGCTGGTCCGCCGCGGCCCACTGCCGCATGGCTCCCAGATAGTTCCCCAGCGTCAGATGCCCGGTCGGCTTGACCCCACTGAAGACCCGCGTCATCTCTCCACCTCCTGGTCAGGGCCGCCGCCACCCGCCGGCCGCCCCTCCTGGAGGGAGATACGAGAACGGCCGCCGAAGCGGCGGCCGTTGAGTGCATACGTGCGTACGGCCGCCGTCAGGCGGCCCACCAGTGCCCGGTGCACGTACGCGTCATCACGCCTCCCACAGTACGTGTGCGGAGCCCGTCCCGCCCGGCGTTTGACACACCCGTCCCGCGCTCGTAGTGTTCTCCGAGTTGTCCGACGTGAGCGCCGACTCCGGTCGGTCCCCGGACAGCGATTCCGCAAGTACCAACCACTCCTCGACGAACAGTCGCGCTGTCGGCGTCGTCGTATTGTCGGTGCGCGTATTTACGGAATGAGGAATCCACGTCCGCCAGGACGCGGCCCCCGATTAGCTCGGGAGCCGGGAATCCGCTAGAGTCTCACCTCGTCGGAACGGCCCAACAGCCGCGAAGACAACCCCCTCTGACGGGGAATCAGAGCCCGAAAGGATCTGATAGAGTCGGAACCGCCGGAAAGGGAA
>NZ_JBIWGG010000015.1:0-200599 GCF_044763415.1 Streptomyces sp. NPDC096048 | reverse complement strand
GTCCTCCGTGCGCCGCAACAAGCGGCTCGCCGAGGCCGGGGGAGACGGCGGCAAGGAGAAGGCGGAGGTCTCCTCCGGGGTGTGAAACCCCGCTGCACCCGGGCCGGGTTCACCACCGGGGCGTCAGGGCCGGTGGTGCGGGCACCGACGGTGAGCCGCAGGACGTACACCGGCTGCCCGCCGGGGCTGGGGCCGAGGTAGGTACGGCCAGTCGTGGGGCACCAGGCGGGCAGGTCGGACGGCGGGGACGGTGGCGACGCCGGTGTCATCGGCTGTCCGGGACCGGAGCGTTCGCGAGGGCGCGGCGGGACTTCGCCGATCTCACCGAACCCGGCGGTGCCGCCGCTATGGCCGAGACATCTGAACCCATACGGGGAATCAGGCCGCGACGAGCTCCTGCTCGCGGACCGGCGTTTTGACCTCGGGCTTCTTGTTCGGCAGCGAGAGCCGGAAGACCTTGTGCCACGCGGAGAACACCTGCTTGGGCAGCGACCCGGTGACGTACTCCAGCTCGTACTTCTCGAACAACGCGCGCACCTTCACCGCGACCTCGGCGTACCGGTTGCTCGGTAGGTCCGGGAACAGGTGGTGCTCGATCTGGTGCGACAGGTTGCCGGTCATGAAGTGCATGGCCTTACTGCCGCTGATGTTCGCCGAGCCCATCATCTGGCGCAGGTACCACTGGCCGCGCGTCTCGCCCTCGATCGACCGGCGCTCGAAGACCTGTACGCCCTCGGGGAAGTGCCCGCACATGATCACCGAGTGGGACCAGATGTTGCGGACCAGGTTCGCGGTGAACGTGGCGGCGAGCGTGGTGAGGAACGACGGGCCCGACAGCAGCGGGTGGATCACGTAGTCCTTGAGTACCTGCTTGCGGATCTTGCGGCCCACGGCCTTGGCCCGCGCACGGAACTCCGGGTTGTTGCGGCGGCGCTTGTGCAGGTTCTTGCCCAGCTCCAGGTCGTACGCCGCGATGCCGTACTCGAAGAAGCAGGCGTTGATGAAGTTCCACAGCGGCTGGCCGAGGTGGATCGGGTGCCACTCCTGGTCCTCGTCGACGCGCATGATGCCGTAGCCGAGATCATTGTCCTTGCCGATCACGTTGGTGTACGTGTGGTGCAGCTCGTTGTGCGAGTGCTTCCACTGCTCGGCCGGCGAGACGTGATCCCAGTCCCAGGTGGTGGAGTGGATCTTCGGGTCCCGCATCCAGTCCCACTGGCCGTGCAGGACGTTGTGACCGATCTCCATGTTGTCCATGATCTTCGCCACGGACAGCCCGGCGGTGCCGATCAGCCACGCGGGCGGGAAGAACGAGAACAGCAGTACGCCCCTGCTGGCCAGCTCGAGCTTGCGCTGTGCCGCGATGACCTTGCGGATGTAGGCGGCGTCCTTCTCGCCGCGGCCGGCGATCACCTCGTCGCGGATCGCGTCCAGCTCGCGGCCGAGCTCCTCGATCTGCTCAGCGGTCAGGTGGGCGGTGGGGTCGATTGCGGTCAAGATGTTCCTACCGTTCGATGTCGCAGGGGCCCGCGGCAGCGGACACGCAGGTCTGGATGAGGACGCCCGGTTCGGCCTCGGTGATGTCGCCGGTGCGCAGGTCGCGGACGGCGCCCGCCTTGAGCGGCGTGACGCAGCCGAAGCAGATGCCCATGCGGCACCCGGAGGGCATGAGCACACCGGCCTCTTCTCCGACGTCCAGCAACGGCGTGGCGCCATCCGCGCCGACGGTCCTGCCGGTGGCGCTGAACGTGACCTCGCCGCCGTCACCGGCGACGACGATGCTCGGGCGGAAGCGTTCGGTGTGCAGGCGCTCTGGGACGCCGTACTCGGTCCAGTGCTCTTCGGCGGCGTCGAGCAGGCCCGCGGGTCCGCAAGCCCAGGTCTCGCGCTCGGCCCAGTCGGGCACGAGTTCGTCGAGCCGGGCGATGTCGAGCATGCCGTCGGTGTCGGTGTGCACCTCGGTGAGCTGCAGCTTCTTCTCCGCGACCAGCTCGTGCAGTTCGTTGCGGAAGATCACGTCCTGCGGCTGCGGCGCGCAGTGGACCATGACGACGTCGTCGAACTCGGTGTCGCGCAGCATGCCCATCACGGGCGTGATGCCACTGCCGGCCGTCAGGTAGAGCACCTTGGCGGGCTTGGCCGCCGGCAGCACGAAGTCACCCGTCGCCTGGTCGAGCTGGATCAGCGTGCCCGGTTTCGCCCTGCGGACCAGGTGGTTGCTGACCTTGCCGTCCGGGATCGCCTTCACGGTGATCGTGACGCGACCGTCCCGGCGGTTCGCCGGTGAGGTGACCGAGTAGGCACGCCACAGGCGCACCCCGTCGACGTCGACCCCGATCCGCACGTACTGACCGGCCGTGTGGCCGCGCCAGCCCCGTCCCGGCCTGATCACGATGGTCGCCGCGTCCCCCGTCTCGGGGTACACGGCCGCGATGCGCCCACGCAGGTCGGCGCCCGCACGCAGCGGGCTGACCAGGTCGAGATAGTCCGACGGCAGCAGCGGCGTCGTGACCATCTCCAGCAGTTTCCAGGCCCTCCTGCGGAGGGCTGTACTCGTCATGACTCCAGCTTGCTGCGCCTCAAGGCGTAAAGTCCTGACCGCAGGACGTGAATCTGGTCGGCTGAGTTGTTCGCAGGGAACAAAACATGAGCCATGCAATCCGGAGGGCCAGCGAGCTGGCCCTGGACGAGACGACGGTCACCGCACTGCGGGCCGCCCTGAAAACCACCGCCGACGAGGTCGTCCAGGCGATCATCGACGAGGTCCCTCCCTACGCAGGCGCCCTCTCGGGCCGCATGGGCGGCACCATCCGCCGAGCCGTCCGCACCGCCCTGGGGCACTACCTGGACCTCGCGAGCGGGAACGCCACGGGCGGAGACGCCGGTGACGCAGCCTACGAGCTGGGCCGCGGCGAGGTCCGGGACGGCCGTCCGATGGACGCCCTGCTCGGCGCCTACCGCGTCGGCGCCCGCGTGGCCTGGCGGTGCCTGGCAGCGGGTGCCGTATCCGCAGGTCTGCCCGCCGCCGAGGTCGCCAAGTTCGCCGAGCTGACCTTCGCCTACATCGACGAGCTCTCCGCCGCGAGCGCCGCGGGCCACGCCGACGAACTGGCCGCCCGAGGCCGGGCCCACGAGCGCCACCTGGAACACCTGGCTCGCGACCTCCTCGCCGGTGCCAGCCCGGACGTGCTGCTGGCTTCTGTGCAACGGGCCGGGTGGCAGCCTCCGGTCTCGCTGACCGCAGTCCTGCTGCCCGCCGCCCAGGCCCGGCCTGCCTACCGCGCGCTCGACCCGAGCACCCTCGTCCTCGACGACCTGCCGGACGCCTTGGGCGTGCTGCTCGTCCCCGATGCCGACCGATCACATCTCTTGCGGCAGCTGACCGACCGCACCGCCGTCGTCGGCCCGGCCCGGCCATGGACGCGTGCCTCCGCCTCGTACGCACGAGCCGTACGCGCACGCTCCCTCTCCACCGATATTCGCGACACCGAGGACCACCTGCCCGAGCTGGTGCTGAGCGCCGACGCGGAGGCGTTCGCAGACCTGCGTGCCCGAGCCCTCGCACCGTTGCGGGCCCTGTCCGTCGCAACCGCGCGGCGGCTGGAGGAGACGTTGCGGGCGTGGCTGCTGCACCAGGGCAGGCGGGACGAGGTGGCGGCGGCGTTGTTCGTCCATCCCCAGACCGTCCGGTACCGGATGACGCAGCTGCGGCAACTGTTTCCGGATCTCGCATCGCCACACCGGGTCCTCGAACTGACGCTGGCGCTCGGTCTTCGGGTCAGCTGACGCGCACTTCGACCGTCCACGACCGCGTCCTCGCGCGGTCCAGAAGTGGACTCCAGCGCGGCCACCGGGGGGAGCAGGGGCGATCCTGACACTGATCAGCTGAACCTTGTGCTCCCCATCGCTCCTGGTCGTCGGTGTCGGCCCCAAGCGACTCACCTCTCGCCCTCGCGCGAAAGCAACGCGTCAACTCCGCCCGCAGCGCGGCCAGTTCCTCTTCGCATCACGCATCTTCTCGGCCGGCGGAAGAGCCCCTCCATTGCTTGCTGCGCAGTTGAATTCAGGCCCTGGTAAATGGATTGCAAAGCCTCTTGTGATGTAGTTGTGACATGCACGTAAGGGGCGTACGTCCGCTTCATCCCGTTGTCGTGATGATCTAATGATCACCCCGTGGGGGGGGCGAAGACATCGTGGCGCACCCTGCTCAAAGCCGTGTAGCGCAGGGCAGTTGACAGTTGTTCTTCAGGGAGGGGACGACAGCGTAGAGCGACCGTGCATCGGTTCTGCGCAGGAGCGAGCCCAGTGGGCCAAGGTCGGTATTTGGGCGCGGCGAACCTGTAGATCATCGCTCGCGAGTCGGGCCCCACTCCGGCCCCCGACCCGCTCTCTCGGTCCGCGAGCGCGTCCATCGTCTGTGGCTGCGGCGCGCCCCGAAGACCGCAAGCCTGACCCGCACATAGAGACGTCATCGAAAGCGTCACCGGAAATCAGCGGTGTGTGCGCCGAGTTCAAGCGAGCCAAGGAAAGGAAACACATGCACGTGCGTGTCAGACAAAGAAAACGCGCAGTAGTAGTGACGGCAGTGAGCCTCTTCCAACCTGACGGGTGGTCGGGCCTATGCCCCGGTGGCAGGCATGAAAAAAGCTCCTGGTAGACGGGTTCACGACCAAGATCACCAGTCCGCCAGGAGCTTCCGTGCTTGTCTACCCGTCTGCCATCGATCTGTCCAGCCGCACCTTGCAGCGTCTTGCCGGTCTGCTCGCGGGGCACCGGCGTCGGATCGGCTCCCGCTGGCGCCGCCTCACCTGCGGCCGGCAGGCTCTGCTCGTCCTCGCGCACCTGCGCTGCGGTGACACCTACGCCCGCCTCGCGGCCGGTTTCCGCATCGGGATCGCGACGGTCTACCGCTACATACGCGAGGCCGTCGACCTCCTGGCCCCGCTCGCCCCGACGCTGGAGCAAGCCATGGAGACGGTCCGTCGGAAGGCGTACGTGATCGTCGACGGCACGCTCCTGCTGATCGACCGCATCGCCGCCGACCGCCCGTACTACTCGGGGAAGAAGAAGCACCACGGTATGAACGTGCAGGTCCTCGCTGACCCCGCGGGTCGCCTGGTCTGGGCGTCGGACGCCCTGCCAGGAGCCACGCACGACCTGACCGCGGCCCGGTCCCATGGCATCCCGGCCGCTCTGGCCGCCGACAGCATCAAGTGCTGGGCGGACAAGGCGTATCAAGGGGCGAGCCCCGCAATCCGCGTCCCGTTCCGAGGCAGGAACCTGCGCGGCTATCGCCGGCGTCACAACCGGGACCACGCCAAGATCCGCAGCCTCGGCGAACGCGCCATAGCAGTCCTCAAGGGCTGGCGGCTCCTGCGCAAGCTCCGCTGCAGCACCACCCGAATCACCGCCATAGTCCGAGCCGTCGTCGCCCTCGAACTCGCCATCTGAACAAGATGGAAACGGCTCAGTGACTGCGATTCTCGCTTCTTCGCTGACCATCTCTGCGCAGGCTCAGGGACCGAAAGTCCCTGACAATGCTGTTCAAGGAGGAAAGAGTCTACCGAAAGTCGAGAGTAAACCCCGTCAGGTCGGCGAGAAGGACCGCGCCGCCGTCCTGGGGAAGAACTATCGCTCCTCCAAGGACGTGGCCCTTTCCACGTCCGGCGATGGCACGGGGTTCCATGTTCTCACGGGTAAGGAGAAGGACGGCTACAGGTTCACCACCGTAGCCACCCTGCGTGAAGACGGCTTTGCCGCGGACACCTGGCTGGGCAACGCGTGCGTGACCGAGTCCGGGAAGTACGCGGCTGTCGCCTATGCGCCCCGGACGTTCACCAACAACCCCGAGCTGATGGTGCGTGGGGCGTTCACCGCGGTTGTCGACCTGGGTAGCGGCCAGGTTACCAAGCTGCCGTTCACCGCGTCGTTGGCCTACTTCTCTCCGGGCTGCGGCACTGGGGACGATGTGGTGTTCACTCAGCTGACTCACGACGGGGACAAGGAACAGAAGACCCGGCTGATCACCGTGGACGCAGCCACAGGCAAGCAGTCCCGGCCGGTCGGTTTTCCCGGTCAGGTCACCTCGGCTGTCCCGACCCGGCACGGCATCGTCGCCGGTCACGGCAACAGACTCGTCCGCATCAACGGACAGAGGGAGACCGTCCTAGCCGTAACGGAGCATGTGCCGTTCCAGATTGCGGCTGACAGCGGCGATGGCGTGACCTTCATCGACAGGGAAAGCGACAGCGAGAAGGCCAAGGCGAAGTCGTGGGCCAAGCGCCTGGACGCCGCTCAGGTCAAGGGCAAGAAGACCACGCCGAAGACGGTGGCTGAAGGAAACCTCGCGGACTGGGACCTGTCCGCCACTCCCGGCGGCACGGTGTTCCTCACGGGCAAGGCCAAGAGCAAGGGGATTCTGCCGGGCCCGGTGAAGAATCCGGGACACCTTGCCAAGGGCGCCCGCATGTCCCGTCTGGGCCACGTGGGCGTCTCCACATCCTGGGCGGACGGCAAGAGCAGCCTGATCACGCCCAAGGAAGCCAAGCAGGTCCGTGACGCGCGGATCACTCTGGACGTGGTCGCCACTGGCGAACACGCCGAACTGGACGCCACACCGCAGTTGTCCGCCGAGCGTGCCGAAGCCGGCAGCCGACTCTCTCCGGCGCTGGGCGTCCCTTCAGGGAAGCAGTCATCCGCGAAGCCGTCGGTCAGCAGCGACAGCGAGGGCCTGTCCACGCAGACGACGCGTGCCCAGGCACTCGCGGCATCACCGACCGGTCCCAGCGAGGGCACCGACGAGCGCTACTGCGCGGTGGCCCGCAACGACGTGAAAAGGCAGGCGTTCCAGCCGACCCCGCGACAGGTGGAATGGGCTGTGGACCAGGCCGTCGTCGGGGAGCTGCACGTTCCCCGGCCGGCGAACTGGAAGAACGCCGGCATGGACTCCTACACGCCGCAGGGACTGTTCCCGCCCGTCACGCTGGCGGGTGACCCCAACGGCACCCTCGACAACGAGGACCCGGACGTTACCGACCGCTGGCACATACCTTCGCAGGTGATGCTCGGCATCACCGCACAGGAATCCAACATGTGGCAGGCGACCCGCTTCGCCGTACCCGGCGTCACAGCCAACAGCCTCATCGGCAACTACTACGGCACCCAGTACGCCTCGGACGGGACGCAGGCAGACCCCTGGCGGATCAACTTCTCCGAGGCGGACTGCGGTTACGGCATCACGCAGGCCACCGACGGCATGCGCCTCGCCGGGAAGACCAAGGAGGGCGAGACGGCACTGCCTCCCGCTACGCAGGAAGCCGTCGCTCTGGACTACGCCGCGAACATCGCCTACGGCGTCACCATTCTTTCCCGCAAGTGGAACGATCTCCACGGCCAGGAAATGGTGATCAATGACGGTCATCCGCAGTGGATCGAGAACTGGTTCTTTGCCCTGTGGGCGTACAACTCGGGCTTCTATCCGGCCGCTGACTCCGCCGGCCACAAGGGGCTGGGCTGGACGAACAACCCGGCCAACCCGCTGTGGAAGGCCAACCGGGTCCCGTTCCTGCAGAGTGCGGTCGATCCGGCTGGAGACGACTACTCCCACGCCGCGCACCCGCAGGACTGGCCGTACGAGGAGAAGGTGCTGGGCTGGGCCGCCCGACCGATCTCCGCGATGTTCGCGCCCGGCGACTTCCGGCCCGGATACCTGGCCGCCTGGTGGAACAGCAACGAACAGCGCTCCACAGTGAAGCCGCCACTGGACACGTTCTGCGACGAGTCCAACTCCTGTGACCCGTCGAAGATCGCGGATGGCGACTCCAACGACCCCGGCCTGGGCGCCTGCAAGCTCGATGCGGGCGACTCCGACACCAACCCCCACTGGCTGCACTGCTGGTGGGACAAGCCGGCCGAGTGGAAGGACTGCGACCGGTTGGCCGAGTGCGGCCACCAGGTCCACCGCTTCAACACCTCGTATCCGGAACAGCCGGATGCCAACTCCTACCCGCCGCGTTGCAGCAGCGGCCTGCCCTCGAACGCGCTGATCGTCGACGACGTGCCCGACGGAACCACCCCGGCAGGATCCGGTTCACGCGGCTGCGGGGCAGCGCAGTCGGACGGCACCTTCACCTTCACCTATCAGCCCTCCGACATCATCGATGCCGACACCGGGCAGACGATAAGCACCTATCCGGGGAAGATCGACACGCACCAGATCGGCGCGGGGTACGGGAACCACTTCTGGTTCACCCACACCCGCTCCCCCGAATCCTTCCCGGAGCCCGGCGACCGGATGAAGGTCACCGGCACCTGGAAGCTCGGTCAGAAGATCACCGAGCACAGCGGCCAGGCCAAGGTCTACGCGCACATCCCCGACCACGGGGCGCAGACCTCCAAGGCCGAATACCGCATCAAGCACGCACACGGCACCAGCGTCAAGGCAATCTCCCAGGACGCCAACCAGTCCAACAAGTGGGTCGACCTGGGCGCCTACCGGTTCAACGACACCGTTCCCGAGGTGAGCCTGAACAACTTCAACGGCGGCGACGGTTCCAAGGACATCGCGTTCGACGCCATAGCGTTCGTGCCCGGGGACTACGACGGCCTGAACGACATCATCTTCCCCGAGGCGGACCCGAACGCGTCCGACGTCGACTTCGTGGCCGCTCAAGACGCCAAGGAAGTCCCCGCTGGCGCCACTCTGAAGTCGCTGGCGGCCGCCGAGCCGAGTGAGCCGACGTGCGCGACCGGTCGGGACGGGATCAGATGGTGCGGCTCCTACGTCCCGTTGGACGAGGAGAAGGCCAAGACCCCGAACATGCTCAAGAGCGCCGCCGCAGCGACCGCGGGGCCCGTCGGATGGTGCTCGAACGTCAACGGCGCGGCCATGCAGACCAGAACGCAAGGATGTCTGCGCGGCCTGCTTCCACTGACCGCGACACGCGACGGCGCGCCCGTCGGTAACGCGACGATGAAGGTCATCCAGGAGATCAACCTCAACCCCAAGTCCAACGAGTTCACCACGTGGACCGAGCTGTCCCTGGTCAACATGACGGGGCTCACCTCCACCACGCTGACATCGTTCGCGGAGGACTGCTGGCCGACCGGTGACTGCACCGAAAGCCCGGGCTCCTGGATCGGCAGCACCACCTGGACCCCCGGTGACATGCACGTCGCCACCCGGACCAACACCTACACCTGGAAGAAGACCACCGGAGGCGAAACGAAGCTGGACTTCACCTGGGACACCACGTGGTCCACACCCAGCGCCGGAGTCCAGGCCGTTCCGAAGTGGAGCAACAGGGCCTTCGATGTCCGCTGTGACAACAAGGTGGGCGGCAACACCGGCTGCGTGTTCCCCAACTACACTCCGACGCTTCAGCTGAACACGAAGAAGTACCCGGCCGCTGCCGCGTACTACTGGGTGCTCATGGAGAAGCTGGCCTCCCACCCGGGTAGCGAGCAGCACAACAAGCCGCTGCACCGCCTGGCGGATGACACGAAGGCCAAGGAGAACCGGGACAAGATGTGCATGCTCGCGGTCGCGGAGTGGAATCCGCACCCGAACGCGGACGGCACCAGTTGCGACGAGTACCCGTTCGCGAAGTCCCGTGAGAGCGGCGGGATGACACTGTCCTCGGGCAAGTCCTGCGCGCAGTTCTACGCGGACAAGCAGTCCGACGGCAGCTGGATGCTGGAGCTCGACAACAACTACCCGTATCCGACATGGAACGAGATCTGCGGCCGCGCCGCGGTTCCTGCCAAGCAGAACACGGATGCCGGCGGCGACCTTGGACGGTTCACGTCCGAGATTCGCCTGCTCGACAATGACGCGTATTTCGTCCAGACCGGGTTCGAGTACTGCGACATCAAGTCGGTCTGCAACATCAGCTGACAGCGGGACCGAACGAAGCGTCCTGCCGGATCATGCTGATCCGGCAGGACGCTTCGCTTTCGGTCAGTCCGTGACCCACTGCAGCATGCGCCCCTCATGGACCGAGGGACGACGCCGTGCGGTGGGTAGCGGCAGCGATCCCTCCACCGCGTTGTACAGGTCAGTCAGCATAAGAGTCATCGACGGCCAGAGCGACAGGTACTCGGGATCACCGAACGAGATCTCGCCGACTTCTCCGTAGTGGTGCGTACGGTGGTCGACGAACAGCAGATCACCGGTGAGAGCCTGAGCGAAGGGAACCCATTGGGTGTGTGCGGTGCGCCCGACCACTTCTTCCTCGTAACCTTCCTCGACCGCTTCGTGCGCCATGGCGGAAAGGTTCTGATGCCATTCCATGATTCCTTCGGCATCCAAGAGGCTGTACCCGAGAACAAAGGCGCCGGGCGACATGCTGGATCTGGGCGGTGTGACACCGTTGCGTTCCGAGAGGAGCGACTTCAGCTCGGCGTGGAGCGGGAAACCAACTCCGCTCTCCAACCTGGACACATCACCGGCGGACAATCCTGGGCGGAGCGTGGCATAGTCGCCCGGTGCGTTCTCCCGGAGCCACTCTTCGAATCGGCGCCACAGTTCCTGCATGTTGTGCATCCCGTCCATGTGATTCCCGCGCGGGACAGCCGAGCTGTCAGTTCCTCCCGTCACCGTAGCAATCCGGTCGGTCAACGGTGGCTCGGGAGTTCCCGACCGCGGTCGACAGAGCGCGAGCCTTCTCACATGCGGGGACCGCTGCGGAAGCGGCTGCGCCGCGCCGGCCATGACGACGTCTCATTTGGCTGTTCAACTGAACGTGCGCCGGTAAGTCTGCGGGCTGACGCCGGTGGTGCGTTTGAAGCGGTCACGGAAGGTGGTGGGTGAGCCGAAGCCGACCTGGCCGCCGATCCGCTCCACGGAGTGCTCCGTGGTTTCCAGCAAGTGCTGTGCCTGGCGGATGCGGGCCCGGTGGAGCCACTGGAGCGGCGTGGCGCCGGTCTGCTCGCGGAAGCGCCGGATCAGGGTTCGGGTGCTGGTTCCGGCCCGCTCGGCGATGTCGGCAAGGGTGAGGTCGCGGGCCAGGTTTTCCCGCAGCCAGGTGAGCAGCGTCTCAAGCTCGGAGCCCTGCGGTGTGGGTGCGTGGTCGTAGACGATGAACTGCGCCTGCCCGCCCTCTCGTTCGAGAGGCATCACGGACAGGCGGGCGGCGTCGGCGGCGACGGCCGAGCCGTAGTCGCGACGGATCATGTGCAGACACAGGTCCATGCCCGCCGCGGCACCGGCCGAGGTGAGCAACTGGCCGTTGTCGACGTAGAGGACGTCCGGGTCGACGTCGAGGTCCGGGTGGGCGGCAGCCAGCAGACCGGCCGCGCGCCAGTGGGTCGTGACGCGCAGTCCGTCGAGGAGCCCCGTGGCAGCCAGGGGGAAGGTGCCCACGCAGATGGAAGCGATCCGGGTGCCGTCGGCAGCGGCCGACCGCAGCGCGTCGTGCACGGCGGGAGGAAGTGAGGCAGCGAGATCGGCGACGCCCGGCACGATGATCGTGTCCGCGCCCTGAAGGCCCTCCAGGCCCCAGGGGGCACGCAGGGTGAAGGCTCCGGCGTCGACCTCGTCGCGCTCGGCGCACACCCGTACCTGGTAGCCGGGACGCCCGTCGGGCAGGCGGGTCCGGGAGAAGACCTCGATCGGGGTGGACAGGTCGAACGGGATCACCTGATCCAACGCAAGCACGGCAACCGTATGCATGGCCAGAACTTACCTCCCCGCCAGCTTGACAGACCTGGGCCGCCCTTCCGGAAGGTCCACGTCATCGCAGTACACACGCTCCAGGACAGTGTTGGCACTATCCCGTTGCAACATGTCACTAGTGCCACTGGGCGAGCACCCAGGAAGCCGGTTGACTTCGTGGCGTCCCGATGGAAACCGACGCCGAAGGAACCCGACACCCATGCACACGCACGTCGTCCTGTTCGACGGCTTCGACCCGCTCGATGCCCTTGCCCCCTACGAGGTCCTGTACGCCGGTGGCTCGGCGGCGGACGGCGCGGTGACCGTCGAGCCGGTCACCGCAGAGGGTCCTCGTGAGGTCGCCAGCGGCATCGGAGGACTGACGCTGCGCGCCGTCGGCGCCCACGCGGTCCGCGCCGCATCGTCGACGACGGCGACCTGTTCACCGGCGCCGGCGTGACCTCCGGTCTCGATCCAATTCTGTATCTACTGGAGCGCGAGGTGGGCCCCGCGTCGCGCACGCCGTCGAAGAACTCCTCTCCCACGAGCGGCGCGGCACCGTCCGGCGCGCGCAGGGTCCAGCGCCCCACACTCCCTGAGCGCCCGGCCCTTCGCCGATCAGTCGCTCATCGCCCCCCCTGCACAGCAGGAAGAACATCAGCATGTCCGTCGAAGGCACCGTCGCCGCGGCGATTCGGCCCGCCCAGGAAGAAGAAGCCACCCCCTCATGAACCTTGTGTCACCCGTGATCGTCGGCATCATCTACTGCCTGCTGATGTCCCTGATCAAAGAACCGCACCGACGCCACTTCAACGCGATCATGGTGGGCGGAGCCGGCGCCGCCTACCTGAGCGGGGGCGGATTCGGCCCGTGGGAGCTGCCATTCGTCGCACTCACGGCCTACGTCGCCTACCGCGGCCTGGACTCCTGGGCCTTCATCGGCGTCGGCTGGCTGCTCCACACGGCCTGGGACATGGCCCACCACCTCAAGGGCAATCCGATCCTGCCCTTCTACCATGACGCATCTCTGGCATGTGCCATCTGCGATCCGGTCATCGCCCTGTGGTGCTTCCGCGGAGGACCGTCCCTGATCGCGCTCGTCCGCCGCCGGTTCCAGCCCGGCCGGACAACAGACCACGCGCACGATCATGTCTCCGACCTCTCCTGACCGGACCGCACCGGCACCCGGCAGGGTCATGGGCAGCGTCCGCCCCCCCCTGGGGGAGGCGGATCTCGCAAGACAGGCCACGCCTGGCACGAACCCGGAACGAGGGCCACCGCACGGTCCCTGCTGCGGAGCAGGCGTGGCTGTCTTCAGGACTGGGCATCATGCACAGCGACAAGGGGGGTGCCGTGAGCGGGAGCACAAGGGAGCACGAGGAGACTGTCGAGATCATCGGCCTCCGGATGAAGGAGTACGAATCCTTGCGGTCCGAGGTGGTCCAGCGAATCGGAGCCCGACAACAACTGGCCGGATACGCCGGTGCGGCCACCGCCATCGCAGCAACGCTCGGCAGTGGCCTCGGGGCCTGGCGCATCCTTGTGGTCGGGCTCGTACTCCTGATCGCCTACCTCTACCTGCGGGACAGCAACGACGGCATCCAGAGGCTGGGTAGACACCTGCGGCTCATCGAGAACGACGTGAACGACTTGGCTCGCAGCGTGTACGGGCGGGAGATCCTCACCTGGGAGTCCAGTAGGCAGACCGAGCGGAATGGTGAGAAGAAGTTCTGGAAGGCCCTCGGGCGCTTCGGTGGCTGGCACCGCGATGACCCGCAGGCGCGGGTACCTGAACCACGCGGAGAATCCGAAGGGTAGAACGACCCTCGAACTGCCTCTCAAAGCAGACAGGTTGTGTGTTCGCCGCCGCTCAGAACAGTGTCCCCATGTGCTCGGCGGCCGTGCCTATCATGCTGTTCATGAGCCAGTTGCTGAGCCTGGAAACCCCGGACCACGCGCGCCCGGTGCGTCTTCGAACGGAGCGGGGTGTCTTCGCCGCCCTGGATGTCCCCCCTGCTGGGAACGCCCCCCTGCGGGGGACGGCTCTGCTCGTACCAGGCTTCATGGGCAGCAAAGAGGACTTCCTCCCCGTGCTGCCCGCCCTGAGCGCCGACGGCGTACGTGTACTGGCCCTGGACTGCCGAGGTCAGTACGAGACCGGCGACGCCTCCCCGACACCCTCGTACTCCCAGGACGACCTGGCCGGCGATCTGGTAGCCGTTTCTCGTTCCCTGGGCACTGGTCCGGTGCATCTGCTGGGTCATTCGTACGGGGGAAGCCTCGTCCGCGCGGCGGTCATCGCGACTCAGGGAGACCCCTCCCTCTGGGCGTCGGTCACTCTGATGAACTTCGGCCCCGGCGCAGTCTCTTCTTGGCAGCGGGAACGCCTGCACCTGCTGCTCTCCGTCGTGGAATCGATGTCCCTGGCCGAGATTTGGCCGTTCGTGCGAAGCAAGGACGAGACCGTACCTGAGGACGTCGAACGCTTCCTGGAGCGCAGGTGGTTGAGCAACAGCCCGAGCCAGTTGGCGGCCGCCGCGCAACACATGCTGGACGAGACGGACACCACGGCTGACCTGGCCCGAATGACCGTTCCCGTGTCGGTGATCTCCGGTACTCCCGACGAGACGTGGGACCCAGACGGAGTGGAGCGGATGGCCCGTCAACTGGGAGCCGAGTTCGTCCGGATCGAGGGCGGCGGGCATTCCCCCAATGTGCACAAACCCGCTGAAGTGGCTTCCGCCCTCCTCGGTTTCTGGCTCACCCGGCACGGCGCGGCGGTCGCCTGACATCGAGTGGTGACGGTTCCGAGCCCGTCCCGTCCGGCGCCCCGGCCGCGGGGCACGGCTGTTGTCGCGCACGGTGGGGAGTCCGGCCTTCGCGGCAACGACCCGATGGCCAAGTCCAGAGAAGACGCCGGCGTCCGTGCCGCGCTTGTACTCCACGATGACCGGCGATCCGTTCTCGTCCAGCCCGAGAGGCGACATGACCTCAGTCATGCCGCTGTTCCCTGCCGCTGTTCGTCGTATCCGTGCGGAACAGCTTCACAGGCCCGACACCTTCCCCTCCTCGGCTCGGAGATCACCAACGCCGACGAGGTACGGGATTGTCCCGGAAGAGACCAGCCAGCGCGGTGACCTGCGACGACATCAGAGGGGCGGTCGCTGAGGGCCGCCTTCCGCCCCCCGATCGGCTCTGCACCGTTTGCCCGGGCCCCCTGGGGTACGCAAGGTGGAAACGCTGGGTCGGTGAGAAGGAGCGATCATGTCAGTTCTCTTCGCGGGGCGTGGCCGGTGCGTCCTTGTGGCGACCGCGCTTGCCGTCGCGTTGACCGCCAGCGGATGCGGCGGGGACGACGACTTCTCGCTCCCGGACTGGGAGGCGCCGGGCCAGAACGGCCGCGTCGGCGACATCATGATCCGCTACGCGCACGTGGCGGAGCCGCAAGGCGAACCGTGGCAGCCGGGAGACGACGTCCCCGCGTATGTCTGGCTCTACAACAAGGGCGACGAGGACGACAAGCTGGTGGGCGCCAGCACGCCGAACGCGGCCTCGGTGGACATCGTCGGCTCAGACGGCGAAACGCTGCCCGGCGGGGTGGATCTGCCGGCGAACAAGCTCGTAGAGCTGGAGTCGGGCAAGCCCCACCTGGTGCTGCGCGACGTGCGTCGGCAGATCAGAGGAGGCGACTTCATGCAGTTCACCATGCGCTTCGAAGACGCCGGAACAGCCACTTTCAACATCCAGGCGCAGGTTCCCGTCTACGACGAAAGCCCATCCCCGACCGGATGAGCCGCGCACGCGTGCGCGGAGGCACCCGCCAGGAGGCCGCCGGACCTGACCGTCGAGGTCCAGGCCAGTCCGCTTGCGGCGGACTGTGTGCCACTCCTCGCCCTCATCGGTCCTTTCCACGCTCTGCGGTCCTCTTCGTCCCGCCCGCATCGTCAGGAGCCCTTCCCACGCCTCGCTGACGATGCGGGCGCCAGGACGGTGCGGGAGGACCCGGCGAACAGTGCGCCGGCCAGAAGAGAGCCCGTGACGCCCACGGCAAGGTCGGCGACGGTGTCGCCGTAGCCGACCTGCATGGTTTTCGGCGAGACCTGCTCCACAACCCACTCATAGAGCTCCCACAGAGTGGCAGCACTGGTCCCGGCCATGCCGACCAGGAGGGTCAGCGTCCAACGCGGAGTATTCGCGGCAGCCTGCCTCAGTTCCGGTCCCGCGCCTCTGAGCAGGGCGAAGAAGGCGACTACGGAGCCTGCTCCGGTGAGCAGGAAATGCACCACCGTGTCCAATTCCGGGACCCGCTGGTACCAGCGACCGACGTCGCACCAGAAAGCCACCGTCACGACGACGGAGAAGACCGCCTCAAAGGGCGCCGGTACCCGCAGCCTCCTCACGACGGCAAGGAGTACGACGCCGGAAAGGAAACGGAGAGCGGAGAACTCCTCGCCCAGGACTCCCACCACGACGGCACTGCAGGCCAGCACCAGGACAGCCAGCCACGTCACGTTCCGAGCCACCATGCTCTCTCATTCTGCGCAGGCCGAACACGCCACGGACATCGAGGGGCACCGCATCTGTCGTACGCCGTCGCGTCGGTCAGCGGGGCGGAGAGCGACAGAGGTTGCAGGGGCGGGTCCTGGCACGGCACCGCCGGGGCGAGGTGTCTCGTTTCCCGGCATGGGACCTGCGTACGGCGATGAGATGTCGGCCAGGTGTTTCGCCGTCGTCGCGAACGGTACTCCGTCACCTCACGGAGCTACTGGACGACCCGACGCTGGAAAGGGTGACGGCTTGCTGACCCGACTCGAACGGTACCTGCTTCAGGACTTCCCGTTCCTCCACTTGGTCATCGGCGGCTTCGGCAACACGACATTCCTGGTCGGAAGTGTGTTCTTCCTCTTTCCCAGCCTGGAACGAATCGCGCTGTGGCTGTTTGTGATCGGCTCGTTGGGCATGCTCACGGGCACCATCGGTGAGGCATTCGTTCGGCACGAGCGCCGATCACGGCAGCAGGCCACCACCTCGCACAGGCAGTAGGCGCCTGGCGGCGTCTGCCAAGACCGGGCGCCGCCCCCGCGCTCGTGTCAGGCCGGGCGGCGGTCAAGGATCTCGCCGGTTCTCGCGTCCACCACGTGGACCATTGCCGCATCATCGCCTACCCCGAGGACGCTGACCAACCAGACCGGCCGGTCGTCCTGCCGCTCCAGTTCGATGGCGGTGACGACCTCGCCGTTCGGCGTATCGGCCGCTTCACGGGCTGCCTGGTCCGGAAGGACCCGAGTCTGCTCCAGCGATCGCAGGAGGTTCCGCCGTTCGGAGTCCGTCAGGTCGGGACCGGCACTCGTGCCCAGCACCTCGCCGCGGGTGGCACCCAGCCGGACCGTCCGCAGCTGTCCATCCTGATCCGCGACCCGGCTCTCCCACACCGGCGACACCGACTCAGGCTTCTGGAGTTCCAGAGCCACCAGCTTTCCGGCGCTCACCTCGGCCACGGACAGTCGAACCGCACGCGCATAGTCGACCTCCACCATCTCGAACCGCTCGGCGGGCTCATTCAGCGGATCATCCCGGCCGCAGCCCGCAAGCAGCGACAAGGCCATGACTGGCACGCACAGAGCCACAGCGAGCCGTCGCCACACCCATCCACCCTCGTCCCGCATCACACCTGTCACTCTCATGCAGGCCGACTCACCCGACCGAACAGACCAAAACACCAAATCTCACAACAGCGGCTTTTCAGGCCGAACGCATCCGGCGCGCCGGGACCTTACGGCACTCGACAGTGCTTCAGCGTTGCACCATTTGGCTTGGTATGTAACGTAAGACCGTGTTGACACTTGAACGTTCGTTGCCCCTTCTCGCCTCAGCGGCCCGCCAGGCCGGGCCGCCGCCACGCACACTCCGCACTGATGCGTGACACGCTCCGGGCGCAGCTTTGGCCTCTTCCGACGCTGGGCGTCGTCCTCGCCGTCGTCGCGGGCGTGGGCCTGCCGCGGCTGGATGAACAGCTTCAGCACGACATCCCGCCATGGCTGAGTGACTACCTGTTCAGCGGCAACGCGGACGCGGCACGCTCGGTGCTGGGAGCGATCGCCGGCTCCCTGGTCACCGTCACGGCGCTGACCTTCTCGCTCACCGTGCTGACACTGCAACTGGCCAGCAGCCAGTTCTCCCCGCGCCTGTTGCGGACCTTCACCGCGGACCGGTACGTCCAGACGACTCTGGCACTCTTCCTCGCCACGTTCACCTACGCCCTGACCGTGCTTCGCACCGTACGCACCGGCCAGGACGAGCGAAGCGGCTTTGTCCCTCACGTGTCGGTCACGGTGGCCTTCCTCCTCACCCTGGCCAGCGTCCTCGGCCTCGTGCTCTTCCTGTCACACCTGGCACGCGAGATCCGCGTCGAGACAATGATGAGCAGCGTCCATTCCGCCGCCGACCGCACCATTCAGCGGCTCCTGCCCCACAGGGAGGACGCGCCACACAGGGGCCTCGCTGCCGGAGCACACCAGGGCGCCCCTCACAGACCGCCCCCGAACGCCTTGACCCTCACGGCCGGCGCGTCCGGCTTCCTGACCTCCGTGGACGAGAAAGCCCTGCTCCAGGCTACCGTAGCAGCCGACGCCATCCTGCTCATCGACCGCCACCCCGGAAGCTCTCTGATCGCCGGCACACCCATGGGCGCGGCCTGGCCACGCACCAGTGAGCGATTCACCCCCGAGACACGGGCGCGCCTGACCGAAGCAGCCGCCGAAGGCGTGACCACCGGCCCCGAACGCACCGACCACCAGGACATCGCATTCAGCCTGCGGCAACTCACCGACATCGCCGCCAAAGCACTCTCCCCAGGCGTCAACGACCCCACGACCGCCGTCCACGCCCTCTCCCACTCCTCCGCACTGCTGTGCGAACTGGCACAACGCCGCCTTGGCCCCCACCTGCTGCTCGACAACGACCAGCAGGTCAGAGTCGTGCTCCAACGCCCGAACCTGGAAGAGCTGCTCGACCTGGCGCTGACCCAGCCAATGCGCTACGGCGCCGCCGAACCCGCCGTCCTCGCCCGCATCGCCATGCTGCTGCGCGAACTCGCCTGGACCAGCACCCCCGCCCACCAGTCTCCCGTTCACTCCGCACTCACCCGGCTGCGTGCCACCATCGACGCCCAGGACTTCCACCCCACCGAACGTCTCCAGCTGACCGAACTGACCCGTCTCGTCGGACAGGCGTTGGCCGAGCAACAGGCACATGGCCCCCCCCTCTGACCAGCCAGCTGGGCACCGCCGTCACCCGCCAACCAGCGGACGCCCGCCTACCCGCCTGCAGCCTCCCGGCACTCTTCGCCCACCGCGACAACCAGGAGCAGCGCACCACTGGAATACCGCCTCTTCACCAGTAGGACGACGACGTCCAGGCCACTGAGTACCGGGTGTGGGTGCGTGCCCCCGAGCACGTCCGGCCGGTCGCCGGCGTCCCCCACGACATGGTGCCCACCGAGCGGCTGCCGGCGCCGTCGGCGGTGCGCGAGGCGCTGAGGCCTCGCCGGTCCTCGGGGTGTTTCCGGGTGACGGCCGGCAGCGGCGCACCCTCGGCCTTCCTGATGGGTGCCGGCGACTTCTCCGAGCGAGCTGTCCAAGGACTCAGCCCCGATCCCGCCGGACCGGCCCGACCGGTCGGCCCGTCGGCCGCTGGGGAAGTCGGACCCGCTCGACGCGCAGCCGCCGCACGGGCCGTGCTCAGCGGTCGCACTTCGCCGCCGCACGCGCTCGTCGCCGTCACCCGCGGCTGACAGAATCCGTGACGTGATGCCGCGCCCCCAGCCCAAACCGGAGGTCATCTCTGTGGTACCTGCACGGGTAATCGCCGTTCCCCCGCTGGCTCTGGTGATTTTCGCCCTGTCCGGCTGCTCTTCCATGGGGTGCACCGACACGACGGCGGAGCGCGGTGAAGCCGGTGCCAGGGTGCATGTCGTGAACACGTATGAGCAGCCTCTCGGCGTCACCGCCGCTGTCGTCGACTGGCGCCTCGAGCCCCACCCGCAGGTGCCCTCCGAAGGTGACCGGGTTCACTTTCGCTTCCGCTTCGACGGCGCCGACGAATATACCGGCGCCGCAGTGGACGCCTGCGCGGTCGACAAAGAGCGTGTGGCGTTGGGGTGTCAGACGATCTACTCCGACCAGGCGTTCGGGCCGGCCGACGATCCCCTCACGGGCGACGAGTGGCTCGCCGTCGAGCACCCTGAGCAGGTTGCCGGAGTGCTGTTGATCCCCAATGACCAGTCCTATGACCGACGCACCTGTGAAGTGGACCTCAAAGACGGTGGCGGGATACATCCTCCGGAACCACCCAGCAGGGGGGACCAGTTGTAGGGCGGTCAACCGAGGTAGGCATCGTCGCGGCCCTCGGCGCCGGCGGCCCGGGAAGCCGCACGGTGACGAGGCCTACGACTACCGGCACCTGGGTCGACACCGTCGAGTCCTGGAACGGACCGCGTCCTGGCCGTCCGGGTGCCGCCGTCCGCACCGCCGCTCCGAGCGCGAGCCGGAACACTTCCTGGACGGCTTCCCGGCATGTGTGTCCATCTGGTGAGCCTCGGCGCGCTTCTCGTACAGCTACGGCCGACGGACATGTAGCGCCGCGTGACGGGGTGCCGGTATGAACCGCGTCAGCGGTATGGATCTGCGCGCCACCCCCGTGCACCTCGGACTGGGATCGACAGCGAAACCCGTCGAGGGTTTCACCTGGGACCCGGAAGTGCTCCAGGCCTACAGCGCCGCGGTCGCGCAGCCGGTCCCGAGGGCCGGACGGTGGCGATCTTCGACGGCGACGGGCTCGGCGACCATTGGGAATGCCACCCTGCAGGCGACGAACTGGTCGTCTGCCTCAGCGGGTCCGTGACGGTCACCCGTGCCGTGGACGGGGTGCCCGACCACGTTGCGCCCGGGCCGGGCGAGGCCACCATCAACCCGGCCGGGGTACGGCACGTGGTCGACATGGAGGGGCCGACGTCCATCCTGGCCGTCATCGCGATCCTCGGCACCGACCACCGTCCTCGGCACCGACCACCGTCCTCGGACCGACACCCGCCCGACCGAACGCGTCGGCACGCCCAGCCCGGAGGAGGCGCCGTGACGACACGCATCGCGTGCCTCGGCGACAGCCTCGCCCGCGCGCAGTCCAGCGTCGACTACCTGGATCTTCTCGGACGACGCCACCCTCCTGGCGACGTACGGCTCGGCCCGTCGAGCGTGGCAGCATAGATGACCAACGTGAAGCCTTTGGCGGTTCGGACATGGTCTTGTGGTGAGACCTGCCCTACCAGGGACTTCACGCCCCCTCCGGAAGAGGGACCGCCGTCTGTACACGAGAGGTTCCCGTGGGCATCGAACTGGGTTCCGCAGTCGTCCTGATCACCGGTGTCATGGCCGCAGGGAAGTCCACCGTGGCGGAACTGCTGGCCGGGCACCTGCCTCGCGCCGCCCACGTGCGCGGCGACGTCTTCCGGCGGATGGTGGTGTCCGGCCGGGAGGAACTGCTGCCGGAGGAGACCGCGGAGGCCAGAGCCCAACTGGAGCTACGCCACCGGCTGTCCGCGCTGGTGGCCGACGAGTACGCGGACCACGGCTGGACCGCGGTCGTGCAGGACATCGTCCTGGGCAAAGACCTGGACGCGTATGTCGCCAGGGTGCGTACACGACCCTTGTACGTTGTGGTGCTGACACCTTCCACGGCAGCCGTGCAGAGCAGAGAGGCTCAGCGCCCGAAGACCGGATACGGCGCCGCTTGGACGGTCGACGCCCTCGACCGGACGCTCCGCGAGGAGACGCCGCGTATCGGGCTGTGGCTGGACACGTCGGAGCAAACCCCGGCCCAGACGGTCGCGTCGATTCTCGACAACCTCTCCGCCGCCCGAGTGCAGGCCGGCTGACCGAGGCTGACGCCCTCTCGGGCGGCATACGGCGCCAGGCGTCGGTCGGTCTCCGCCCGAACAGCCCAGCGGGCCACCCGGCCACCCGACCGCCGAACTCACAGCCCGACTCGGTCGCAGGACGGCCCGTGCACCAGTGGGGTCAGAGGTTGAAGGTCCGTCGTGCGTTGCCGGACAGGAACAGCTCGGTGGCTTCCTCGTCCAGGCCCAGTCCACCGAGGTGTTCCAGCGCCTGGCAGGGCGTGATCATGGGGTAGTTGGTGCCGGACCTGGGTGCAGAAGGGGATGCCGAGGTCGACGCAGGCGGCGTAGAACGGGTAGTACAGCCGGTCAGTGGGCGGAAGCTGCCACAGCCAGGGCACGATCCGCAGCGCCACGAAGCCGAGTTCCTCCACTGCCCTCCGCAGTTCTCCCACCGCCTGGACCGGACGGCTGAGGTCTGCGCCGGCCACTCCGCCGGTGGGCGTTGTCCGCGGACACGTCATCGCACCGCGAGCCGGTGAAGTCGTCCTTGAAGCAGGTGGCTCGCCCACCGGCATTCCCTCGGCGCCGCGCTGCGGGAGCGCCCAGGTGCGCACCAAGCGGGTCGCGTCAGCGGCCGGGGGCGCCCGGACACTCAACGGGCCGCACTTCTGACTGGCACGTCAGTCAGAATCTCAATCATGCCCTTCATCATCGCCTTCTCCGTCGCTGCTGTTGAGTTTTTCGCAACGCGCCTCTAGGGTCATGGCCGTGGAAACCGACGATGTCCTCGAAGACGCACCGACCGCCGACGCCGCCGCCCGCGTCCGCGTCCGCGTCCGCGAGGTCATCGCGGACGCGGGGGTCAGCCAGCGCGAGTTCGCGCGCCGTGTCGTCATGGATCCGTCCAAGCTCTCGCGTTCGCTGAGCGGCACCCGCCGCTTCACGGCCGCGGAGCTGGCGCGGATCGCCGACGAGGGCCGGGTCGACGCGGGCTGGCTGCTCGGCATCCGTCCCCGCGAGGAGGTCAGGGCGCCGGCCGCCGGCGTCGAGGGCGGGCGACCGCTGCAGATCGTCCGCGAGACGGTCCGGCTGATCGCGGAGCACGGCTTCCACGCGGTGCGGGTCGCCGACATCGCCCGCGCCTGCGCCACCAGCAGCGCCGCGATCCATTACCACTTCCCGGGCCGCGCCGAACTCCTGGAGGCGGCCGTGCGCTGGTGCATGGACGAGGACACCTCGCGCCGTGCCGCCCGTCTCGCCGAGGCGGACGACGCGGCGGCGGAGCTGCGCCAGCTCATCGCGCTGCAGACGCCGCGCACCGCGCAGCAGCGCCGCCAGTGGGCGGTGTGGCTCGACCTCTGGGCCGAGGCCGCGCGCTCCACGGCGGTGGGCCGGCTGCATTCCGAGTACTACCGGCAGTGGCGGGAGACCGTCGCCGACGTCCTACGCCGAGGTGTCGGACAGGGCGTGTTCCGCGCCGAGGTGGATCCGCAGGCGGCGGCGCTGACGCTGACCGCGCTGATCGACGGCCTGGCGACACACGTCCTTTCGGTGAGCGGGCCCTCGTCCGCCGATGCCGCGGACGCGATGCACGCGGCGCTGACCACCCACGTCACCCACACGATCCTGGCCCAGTAGGCCAGAGACCACCGAAGTCCCGTACCCGCCCCTGCCCTGCCCTGCCCTGCCCTGCCCTGCCCTTCGGGAGGCTCCCGCATGCCCGTGACCGAGAACGTCATCATCACCTGCGCGCTCACCGGCGCCGGCGACACCGTCCGCAAGAGTCCCCACGTTCCCGTCACCCCGGAACAGATAGCCAGGAACGCCGTGGAGGCGGCCGCCGCCGGAGCGGCCGTCGTCCACATCCACGTACGCGACCCGGAGACCGGCGATCCGTCCCGCGACCCGAAGCTGTACCGGGAGGTCGTCGAGCGCATCAAGGAGACCGGCACCGACGTCGTCATCAACCTCACCGCCGGCATGGGCGGCGATCTGGTCATCGATCCGGACGACCCGCTCACCCACCTCCCGGGCACCGACCTCGTCAGCGGTCTGGAGCGTCTTCCGCACGTCGAGGACCTGCTTCCCGACATCTGCACACTGGACTGCGGCTCGCTCAACTTCGGCGACGGCTCGAACCTCTACGTCTCGACCCCCGACATGCTGCGCACGGGCGCGCGGCGCATCCAGGAGCTGGGCGTGCGGCCCGAGCTGGAGATCTTCGACACGGGTCAGCTCTGGTTCGCCAAGCAGTTGCTCGCGGAGGGCCTGCTCGACGACCCGACCGTGTTCCAGCTGTGCATGGGCATTCCGTGGGGCGCGCCGGCGGATCCTGGAGTGCTCCAGTCGATGGTCAACATGCTCCCGGACGGGGCGCGTTGGGCGAGCTTCGCGCTCGGGCGGATGCAGATGCCGTGGGTCGCGCAGTCGATCCTGCTCGGCGGACACGTCCGCGTGGGCCTGGAGGACAACCTCTACCTCGGCAAGGGCAACAAGGCGACCAACGCCCAGCTCGTCGAGCGGGCCGTGACCCTCACCGAGTCGATCGGCGCACGCGTCGCGACACCGGACGAGGCCCGCGCCACTCTCGGCCTCGAGCCGCGCCAGTAGTCCGCCGCGACGACGAAGGATCCCTCTCATGAACTCACCCGAGACGACCTCACCCGAGAACGTCCGCCGTGTCGCCTGCGTCGGCGCCGGAGTCATCGGCGGCGGCTGGGTCGCCCACTTCCTGGCGCGCGGTTACGACGTGACCGCCTGGGACCCGGCGCCCGACGCCGGGCGGAAGCTGCGCCGCCTGGTCGACGCGGCGTGGCCGGCGCTCACCGCGCTCGGCCTGGCCGAGGGCGCGTCGACCGAACGGCTCACCGTGACCGACACCCTCGAAGAGGCCGTGGCCGACGCCGAGTTCGTCCAGGAGAGCGCACCCGAGAAGCTCGCCCTCAAGCGTGATCTGCTGGCCCGCCTGGACGCGGCGACACCGCCCGGCGTCGTCATCGCCTCCTCCACTTCCGGGTATCCGATGACCGACATGCAGACGACGGCCGCGGACCCGTCGCGGCTGGTCGTCGGCCACCCGTTCAACCCGCCCTACCTCATCCCGCTCGTCGAGGTCGTCGGCGGCGAGCGCACGGACGCGGCGGCGGTCGCCTGGGCCTCCCGCTTCTACGAGGCCGCGGGCAAGTCCGTCATCACGATGGACAACGAGGTACCGGGCTTCATAGCGAACCGCCTCCAGGAAGCCCTGTGGCGCGAGGCGCTGCACATGGTCGCCAACGGCGAGGCGACGGTCCGGGACATCGACCTGTCGATCACCGAGGGCCCCGGGCTGCGCTGGGCGGTGATGGGGCCGATGCTGACGTTCGCCCTCGCGGGCGGCGAGGGCGGCATGGCGCACATGCTGGACCACTTCGGCCCGTCCCTGAAGTCGCCGTGGACGCGCCTCGAAGCGCCGGAGCTGGACAAGGAGCTGTACGACGCCGTGGTGACGGGCTGTGACGAGGCGGCGGACGGCCGCTCCATCGCGGACCTGGTGGCCGAACGCGACCGGGGCGTCATCGAAGTGCTGCGCGCCACCGGCCGCCTGGACCGCGAGGAGGACTCCCGGTGACGGGGCTCCCGCTGTTCCACAGCACGGTCCGCCAGGAGTGGATCGACTACAACGGCCACATGAGCGAGGCGTTCTACGTCCTCGTCTTCGGTCACGCCACGGACGCACTGATGATCGAGACGGGTCTGGACTCCGGCTACCGCGAGTCCACCGGCTGCTCCCTCTACACGGTCGAGTCCCACATCCGCTTCCTCCGGGACGTGCCCGAGGGCGCCCGTCTGGCCATCCGTACACGCGTGTGGGGAGCGGCGGCCCGCAAGGCGCGCTTCGCGCACGAGATGTACGTGGTGTCCGAACCGGAGTCGGCGCCGGCGCCCGACGCGGCCCCGGTGGCGACGACGGAACTGCTCGCGGTCCACGTCGACCAGCAGGCGGGCCGGGCCACCGAGTTCCCGGAGGCGGTCCGGCGCCGCTTCACGGAGCTGACCGAACCGGCTCCGGACTGGGCGGGCCGCGCCATCGCCGCCGTTGGCTGACGCGCGCAGGGCGGCGATGGGCGCCTCGGTGTTCAGTCCCTTGCGGTGACCTCACCGGCGCGTGGAGCGCGCCCGGGTCGGCTACCGACCGGCGTGGTGCACACGGGACTCGTCGTGCTCCGCGTCCTTGGCTGCCACCTGGGCCCGCTCCGCCTGCTCGCGAGCCGGGCGGCGGCGGCCGGGCAGGACCGCGAGGACGATCATCGCTCCGGCGGCCATGACGAGGCCGCCGATGAGGCTGGTCTGCGCGACACCGTGGGCGAACGCCTCGTGCACGGCGGCGAGGAGCGTCTGCGCCTGCTGGGCGCCACCGGCCGGGTCCTTGGCCACCTGCTCGGCGACCGCCAGCCCGCTGCCCACCGAGTCCTGGGCCGCCTCCAGCGCCGGGCCCGGCAGGCGGCCGCCGACCAGATCGCCCAGCTTGTCCTCGTACGCCGTGGCCAGCAGGGAGCCGAGTACGGCGATGCCGAGGGAGCCGCCGAGTTCGAGCGAGGTGTCGTTGGCACCGCCGCCGACGCCCAGTTGGGACTCGGGGAAGGAATCCATGATCGTGTCGGTGGCCGGGGAGACGCTCAGGCCGATCGCGAAGCCCAGCAGCAGGAGCGACGGCAGGAAGTCGCCGTACGCCGAGCCCTTGTCGATCTGCGTGAGCAGGAACACGGCCACGGTCCCGATCACCATGCCGGGCACGATGACGGCCTTCACCCCGAGCTTCGGCGTCAGCTTCCCGGTGACGGCGGCGCCGGCGAACACGGCTCCGGCCAGCGGCAGGAGCCGGACACCGGTCTCCAGGGCGTCGTAACCGAGCACGAACTGCAGGAACTGGGTGGCGTAGTAGATCGAGCCGAAGATACCGAAGAAGAAGAACAGCACCGCGAGCATCGAGCCGCTGAAGCCGCGCAGCTTGAATTTCCGCACGTCCAGCATCGGGTGCGGATGCCGCAGCTCCCACAGGGCGAAGGCGACGAGACCCACGCCCGCGACCGCGGCCGCGGCGACCGGGGCGGCGCCCCAGCCGAAGTGCGGTCCCTCGATGATGGCGTAGACGAGCGCGCCGACGGAGACGATCGACAGCAGACCGCCCACGTAGTCGATCCGGCCCATGCCCTCCGCCTTCGACGGCGGCACGAGGAGGAAGGCGCCGATGACGGCGGCCACCGCGATCGGCACGTTGATCAGGAAGGTCGAGCCCCAGGCGTGCTTCTCCAGCAGCCAACCGGCGACGACGGGGCCGACGGCGATGGCGAGACCGGAGGTGGCGGTCCAGGCCGTGATGGCCTTCGCCCGCTCGCGCCTCGGAAACATGGCCACCAGCAGGGAGAGCGTGGCGGGCATGACCACCGCGGCTCCCACACCCATGATCGCGCGCGCGGTGATCACCAGGCCGGTCTCATCGACCACGCTGCCCATCACGGAACCGCCGGCGAAGACCAGCAGGCCCGCGACGAGGGCGCCACGGCGGCTGTACTTGTCGCCGATCGCACCGAGTACGAGCATCAGCGCGGCGTACGGAACGGTGTAACCGTCGATCACCCACTGCAGGTCACTGCTGGTCAGCCGCAGATCCCGGGTCATGTCGGGGGCGGCGACGATCAGGGACGTATTGGCCATGACCACGATCAGCAGGCTCAGGCACAGAATGCCCAGCGCCCACCAGCGCCGGTGATACGGCCCTGCCATCCGGTCGACAGGTGTGTTGGCCAGCAGAGGCACGGATACTCCAAGGGGACGCATTACTTGCACATCAATGAGCAGACTAATTGCCTGCACATTGATGTGCAAATAGTCGTTCCAGCGGAGCCGCGACGAGCGGGCGGCGGGATCAGGCACTCGCCGCTTCCGGTTCAGTTCGGGTTCGGTTCAGTTCGGGTTCGGTTCAGTTCGGGTTCGGTTCGGCCGCGCAGGCGACGTCGGTACGCGGGAGTTCCCCGGTGACGAGGAAGTTCGTCGTCATGTCGTTGAGGCAGCGGTTCTTCAGGAAGAGGTAGGCGAGGTGTCCGCCCTGGTCCGCCGTGATCATCCGCGCCCGCTCACCGAAAGCCCTGCGCAGTTCACGGGCGCCGGACAGCGGCGTCGACGGGTCGCGCAGGTTCTGCACGATCAGCACGTTCGACGGCCCTCGGCTGTTGATCCTCACCGGGGGCTCGGACGGTTCCGTCGGCCAGAACGCACAGGGCCAGATGTTCGCCGCGGCCGCACCGAACATCGGGTGACGGGAACGGTCGACCTCCACGTTGCGCTGGTACGTGGCGACGGACTCCGGCCAGTCGCGGTCGTTGCAGAGCACGGCGAGCTGGCCGGCGACGGCGTTGTCCGCCGGCTGCCGGGCGGGCACCTCGGACGGTGAGGTCGGCGGGAGGGGCTGCCCGGTCTCGACGGCACGCCAGATCTCAGCCAGTTCGGGCAGCCACTGGTCCAGGTAGAGCTTCTCGAACGTGACCTTGCGGAACCGCTTGCCGTCGAAGCCGTCCGGCCTCGGCTCGGCGTCCAGCCGGGCGGCGATCTCGAAGTACTTCGCCCTGATCCCTTCCACCGAGGTGCCGAACCCGTACTCGGGACGCTCGGCGAGGAACTTCGCGAAGTCCGGGAACCTGTCCTCGACCCCTTCCCCGAAGCCGCGGGAGGCCGACGGGGCGCTGCCCTCCGGACCCATCGCGCTGTCGAGGACGAACTGGGCGCTGCGGCGCGGGAACAGTGTCGTGTAGACCGAACCGAGGTAGGTGCCGTAGGAGATGCCGAGGTAGGAGATCTTCGGCTCGCCCAGCGCCGCGCGGATCCGGTCCATGTCGCGCGCGGTGTTCGCCGTGCTGATGTGCGGCAGCATCGGCGCTGTCGCGGCGGATCCGCACTTCTCGGCGACCTCGGCCGCGTACTCGGCCCGTTCGGCGACGTCCGCCGAGTCCAGTGCGTACTCCGGGATGTTCGCCGTCGCCGTCGACTCGCCCTCCAGGTCACAGGTCACCGGAGCGCTGTGGCCGACCCCGCGCGGATCGAAGCCGATCACGTCGTAGGTGTCCAGGACGCTCTGCGGCACGCCGTAGTACTTCAGGACCAACGGATAGTTCAGGCCTGGTTCGCCCGGTCCGCCGGCGTTCGTCAGCAGCACGCCGCGGCGCTTGTGGGGGTTGGGGGCGGCCATACGCGAGATCGCGAGATCGATCTTCTCGCCCTCGGGGTCGCGGTAGTCCAACGGAACCTTGAGCGTGCCGCACTCCAGGCCCGGCAGTGAGGTGCCGTCCGGGCATGCGCCCCAGCTCACCCGCTCGGGTGACGCGCTCGGCGCCGTTTCGGCGGAGGCCCCCTGCCAGGTGAGAAGCGCCATCATGACGGTGGCGAGGACGGCCACGACGTACTTTCGCATTCGGTCTCCTTGTCGGTGTACCAGAGAGCGACGGAGGCGACGGAGGCGACGGACGACCTTCACCCGGACCGGTCCGAGGCAGTCGGGTCAGCCCGCCGCGCCGTCGAGCAGCCGGCTGTAGCGCAGCCGCAGCGCTCGCTCCGTGCTGGCCGTCACGGTGATGAGCCCGATCACGGTGTTGGTCCACGCCGCCAGATCGACCGGGGAGGTGAAGGTCCCGACGTGCTGGGCGATGCCTGGTGAAAGGGTCAGCTGCTCGATGAGCTGGGCGAGGAGGAGGAACAGGGCGACGACGAGCACGATCGACGAGAGGAACCCGATCCCGCGGCTCAGTGCGGGGTGCCTGCGGTCGAAGTGCGCGCGACGCCCTTCGGCCGAGTCGCGGTCCGGGACGAGCTGGTACGCGACCCCCTCGGCGGTGATGTAGTGGCAGCGCTTGAGCCCGAACGCGCTCATCCTCACTTCGATGGTGCCGCCGGGGACGGGGAAGGCGGCAGGGAGCCCGGAGCGGGCGTGTTGCCTGTCGTCGAGGTACAGGTCGGCTTTGACGTTGCCGGAAGAATTGTTCTGCCCATGCCTGACGTCGACGGCGTAGATCGTCTGCCGGCCGTCATCGTTCGTCAGCCGGAGATAGAACAGTGCCCGGAAAGTCATCTGCCACCAGCGGAACCGCTTCAGTGCCCGTCCGTCCCCGGGCACGACCCGCCTCGCAGCCCGTCGACGCCGCGTCTCCTCGAACATGCCTCCCACTCCCTCCGCTTGCCGGCTCTCGCGGTCTGCCACGAGCTCGACGAACGGGAACGAGTCTGTCCGTGCGGCGCGGCCGGCACATCGTCCCGATGGCTCGATGCGTCTTCGACCCTGGGCGAGGTAGTGATGCGACTTTGGTCCAGGTGCGTTGGTCGGGGCCGCTCGGCACTGTGGTCAGGCGGGGCATCCGGAGTCAGTGACCACGTAGTGGCCGGGCGCGGTCTGCTGGAGGGTGCGGGTGGTGAACGTGTTCCACAGGCCCATGGCCTGTCCGGAGCCCTGTGCGTAGGCGTACCCGCCGTCCGCATAGGCCCGTCCGGCGACGGTGTGGGCGTAGTTGCTCGCCGTGTGGCACGTGGGCGTGAACCCGGTGGTGGTCGCGGTGACCTCGGCCGAGGCCGGGCCCGCCGCGCCCGCCGAGTCGACGGCGGCCACGGTGTAGCCGTACGCGGTGCCGGTGGTCAGGCCGGTGTCGGTGTAGACGGTCGACCTGGTGGTCGCCACCTTGGTGCCGTCCCGGAGGACGGCGTACGAGGTCGCTCCCGCGACGCCGGTCCAGCTCAGGGAGGCCGTTGAGCCGGTGGTCGCGGTGACGGTCAGCCCGGTGGGGGCGGGCAGCGTACCGGGCTCCTCGGCGCCGCCGTCACCGTCCAGCCCCCAGAAGAGAGCCGTGTGGTAGCTGGAGCAGATGGTGTCGAGGTAGTAGGTGCCGGCGGTGCCGCACTGCTCGGCACCGCTGCCGGGGTCGACCGCGAGCCCGTGGGCCATGCCTGAGATCGAGTAGACCTCGACCGCGGGCCGGCCGGCGGCGTCGACGTAGACGCTTCGCGTGGTGCCCCCGGGGAGGCTCTCGGTGCGGGAGGGGGTCTGGCCCGTGCCCCACACGTCGGTCCACTGGTCGCGCAGCTCGGTGGCGTTGGCGGGCCGGACGGTGGTGTCGGCGGTGCCCTGCCAGATCGCCACACGCGGCCAGGAGGTGGTGCCCGCGGGAGCGGCGGAACGCACCAGGCTCCCCCACTGGGCCGGTGTCCTGTCGGGCGGGCTGTACATGCAGATGTAGGCGGCGGTCACGCTGTCGGCGCAGGAAGCGGGCAGTCCGGAGTCGACGGCGCCGCCCGCGAAGACGTCGGGGTAGGCGGCCAGCATGTTCGCCGTCATGCCGCCGCCGGCCGACAGGCCCGTGATGAAGACGCGCCCGGGGTCGCTGCCGTACCGCGCGATCGCCTCGTCCACCATCTGCTTGATCGACAGTGCCTCGCCACGGCCGCGGGCGCTGTCGCCCGGCTCGAACCAGTTGAAGCAGGAGTTGGCGTTGTTCGCGCCGCTCGTCTGGGGGAAGACCGTCGCGAAGCCGTAGCGGTCGGCGAACTTCGGCCATCCCGAGTGCGTGTAGTAGTCGTTCGCGCTCTGCGTGCAACCGTGCAGGGCGACCACGAGCGGAGCGCCGACGGGCAGGGCGTCGGGCACGTACGCGTACATGGACAGGTTGCCGGGGTTGGTACCGAACCCGGTGACGGGGGTCAGGCTCGCGGCGGACGCCGGGGGGCCGGCGGCCACCAGCGCGGCGGTCAGGGCGAGGGCGCCGGCCGCGACGGTGATCCAGCGGCGGACGCCGCCGAGGAGGGGGCGGCGGTCCTGCGGGGCGCGGAGCGGAGGGTGCGGCTGTCCCATGTCGGCTGCCTCCTGGAAGGGGACGCGCTCGGAGCGATGCCTGGCACCGGGTGTCTGCTGGCTGGTCCTTGGTGTCTGGTACCTGGTACCTGGTGGCTGGTGCCTGGTCATCGGTGTGTGCGCTGTGTGCGCATCATCCGGCGCCCGTGCCGCTGTTGGCATGGTCGGAACCACCAGGGTGGTCGTGGACCGTGTGTGACGGTGGTCCATGGTCCTGGTTCGGCTCCGGCATGTATGGCGTGTACGGGGGGAGACCGTGCTCCGTGCGGTCCTGCGCCGGTCCGGCTCCGTACTTCAGCCGTCGCGCGTCGACGTGCTGAGTTCGCGCAGTGTTCCGGTCACCTCGTCGTCGCTCACCTGCTCGAAGTCCTCGTACCAGAGGCCGACCGCTCGGAAGTCCGGCGGCTGGTACAGGCAGACGACGTCGTCGGCCTCCGACCGCATCTCGGCGCAGGACTCGGGAGCGCCGACGGGAACCGCGAGGATCAACCGTGCGGGGGCCAGGCGGCGCAGGTGCCGCAGGGCGGCGCGGGCGGTGGCGCCGGTGGCCAGACCGTCGTCGACGAGGATGACGGTCCGGTCCCTCACGTCGGGTGCGGACCGGTCGCCCCGGTAGAGCAGGGCGCGACGGTGCAGTTCGGCGCGCTCGCGTTCCACATCGGGTGCGAGGCGGTTCTCGCTCAGGCCGAGCATCTCCAGGGCCCGCCGGTCGAACAGCGGCGGGTCGTCGCCCACGATCGCGCCGATGCCCGCCTCCGGGCGGCCGGGAAGGCCGATCTTGCGTACGACCAGTACGTCCAGGGGCGCATCGAGTGCCCGCGCGACCTGGGCGGCCACGGGGACACCGCCTCGGGGCAGCGCGAGGACGACGGTGTCCGGGAACTCGCCGTCGGTGGCCCGTATCTCCAGCCGGAGGGCGAGTTCCCGGCCGGCCGCCCTGCGGTCGTGGAATCGCATGGCCTGGTGTCCGCCCTTCTCACGCGAGGCGAAGAGCGCGCGTCACTCTCCGGAGTTTCCTGCCGGTCGCCGGTGAAACCGTGGCGGGCGGGCCGCTCCCTCAGCCGGAATCGGGCAGGTGGTCACGGAACCAGCCGGCAGCGGCCTCGGTCACCTGTTCCAGGGCGCCGGGTTCCGCGAAGAGGTGCGTGGCACCCGGTACGACATGGATGCGGTGGGGCGCCGACAGTTCTTCGGCGGCCTCCCGGTTGAGCTCGAGGACCGCCGTGTCGCTGCCACCGACGACGAGCAGGACCGGGACTGTGACCAGGGGCAGTACGGCGTCGGCCAGGTCCGGCCGCCCGCCCCTCGACACCACGGCCGACACCCGCTTCGGCCGATTCGCGGCCGCCGTCAGCGCGGCCGCCGCTCCCGTGCTCGCCCCGAACAGTCCCACGGACAGGTCCGCGGTGTCCGGGCACCGCTCCAGCCAGTCGACGGCGTCCGCCAGGCGCCGGGTCAGTAGGGCGATGTCGAAGCGGTGCCGGGCCGTGGCGGCGTCCTCGCGCTCCTCGTCCTCGGTCAGCAGGTCCAGCAGCAGCGTGCCGAACCCGGCCCGGTGCAGACCGGCGGCGACCGCGCGGTTGCGGGGGCTGAGGCGTGAGCTGCCGCTGCCGTGTGCGAACAGAACCACCCCCCGCGCCCCGGCGGGAAGCGTCAGGTCGCCGTCCAGCCTCGCGTCTCCTGAGGGGACCTTCGCGGTTTGCGAGACGGTCCGCGAGACCATGAGCACTGATCTCCCCTGAGCTGTGCGGAGTCCGGATACCGGAGTTCGGGTGGGGGCGCCGGGTCCGGGGTGGGGGCGGCGGGTCCGGGGTGGGGGCGGCGGGTCCGGGGTGGGGGCGGCGGGTCCGGGACCCGGGTACCCGCTGGAGTCGGACCTACGGGCAGGTGGCGGTGGTGGGCCGTCGGTCAGAGGTCGCCGGTGCCGCCCAGGCCCGTCAGGGCGCCGACCGGGTCGAGGTCGGGGGTGCCGCGCGGCCACCAGTCGTCGCGGCCGGGTTCCGACTCGTAGGCGTACCAGAGCCCTGCCCGGCCGAGTCTGAGCTGGACGTGGCCTTGGGGGTGGGTGAGGCGGTTGCGCCAGGGGCGGAAGGCGGGGAGGTCGGCGGCGAGCAGCAGCGGCCGGGCTCGGTCGAAGCGGCCGGCCGGCGGGTCCCAGGGCTCCTCCAGGACGTCGAGGCCCTCCGGACCGCCCTGGCGCCAAGCGGCCACGGCGCGCGCCAGCTCCGCCGTATCACGGCCGGCGGCCTTCGCGAGGGACGCGTAGAGCGCTCGGGTGCCGACGGTGAGGCCGGAACCGGGACGGGCCGCGGCGAGGCGGACGGCGTCCTGCCACAGCGTCAGCCCGCCGACCGGGTCACGGCCCGTGGTGAGCAGGGCGTGGGCGCGGGCGGCGGCGTCGGTGGCCAGCTGGTCCAGCGCGAAGGGGTCGGGGCCGCCCGGCGCCGCCGGGTAGGCCGGGGGCTGTTCGGGGTGCGGGGGCGGGGGCAGCGGCGCCGGGAGGGGCGGCAGGGCGCGCGCCGTCAGTGCCGCGGCGGCCCGGACGCCGGGCAGGGGCGCCGGTCCCCGGTCCTGGGCGGCTCGGGCCGCGCGGGCCGCGTTCAGCCGGGACAGGGCGTCGAGCAGTTCGCGTTCGCCCCGGCCGCGCAGCAGGAGCAGGACGAAGGGGTCGGCGTCGAGCAGACGTGCCGTCTGGTAGCAGAGGGCGGCGGCGTGTTTGCAGGGGTGCCCGGAGTCGGGGCAGCTGCACCGGGGGGCGAGGTCGCCGGGGCCGGGAAGCAGGGGGACACCGCAGTCGGCCAGGGAGTGGGGCAGCTCCTTGCCGAGGAGCGCGGCGATGTGGCCGGGGCGTTCGACGGCTGCGTCCAGGAACCGCTCCCAGTCGGCGTCGTCGAGCGTGCGCAGCCGCATCTGCACCCGGTACGGCCGGGGCCGGCTGCCCTGCACATAGGCGAGGACCAGGCCGGGCGTCACGGTGATGGCGTCGACGTGTCCCCGCTCGGCGTACCCGCGCCCTCGCGCGAGCCGCGCGGCGTCCAGGGCGCCCTCCTCCAACGCGGTCACCCACGCGTTTCCCCACCAGGTCCCGGCGAGGCTCCCGTCCGCCGCCGTGCGGGGCGGAAGGGCGGGGAAGGTGCGGCGGAGTTCGCCGTCACGGCCCGGCGCGGCCATCGAGCGGGGGGTGCGGGGGTTCGCGGGCGGCGGGGGGAACGTCTGGGCGTGCGCCGCCGGAGGCGGAGCTTCTCCCTGCGCCGCCGGGGCGCGCCCGGGGCGCGATGCCGGCTGCTGATGTGGAGGCGGCGGCTCGTACGGCGACGTGGACGGAAGCCACGGCCCCCCGGCGGCAGGGGTCGGGCCTTCGGCAGGGCCCCCTGAACGCGCGGAGCGAGACGGCGTGGCAGTGGAATCTGAGGCGGGCTCGTCCGGGGTCGGGGGCTCCCCTTCGGGGTCCGCCTCCGGGGGGAGCCGGAACGCGTCCGCCGCGAAGTCCCGTACGGCCCGGGCGCGGGCGTCGGCGGTGCGGGAACCACCGCCGCTCTGCGGACGACGGACCGGGCGGGACAGCCGCCGCGTGCCCTTCGTTCCCTTGGCCGCGGTGTCCGCCGTCGCCTGCCGCCGAGCCGCCCGCAACGCCTCACGCGCCACATCCCCCGGCCGGCTGTCGCTCGCGTCCGCGGAGCGGGGGCGTGCCGTGGGGGCCGCATCGGCGGGACCGGGCGTCGGAGCGAGGGCGGTCACGTCACCGGGGAGGGGTGGCGCCTCACCGGGGAGGGGCGTCGGGTCGGAGGCAGGGGCCGCCACGTCGGTGGAGTGATCCGCCGGGACGGCGGTTGTCGCCCCGTCAGAAACACTCGGTAGCCCAGCGGAGCGAGTCACCTCTTCCGGCCGGTCGGCATCCTCCCCCGTCGCGCCGCCCGCTCCGTCGTCCTCCCCCACCTGTCGTGCGGTCCGAGCGCTGCGCAGCGCCGCGCGTGCGACGTCCCCGGGGCGGGACCGCCCGGTGCGCTCCTCCGACTTCCGATCCCGGCCCAGGCCCAGGCCCAGGTCAGGGTCTCGGTCAGGGTGCTGGTCCCGCTGGTGCCTGTCCTCGTGCTGGCCATGCTCTTGCGTCTGCGTCTGCACCGGCTCGCGTCGGAGGGCGTCCGCTCCGGCCTCGACTTCGGCTTCGGCGTCGGTCCCGGCCGTGGGGCCCTGCGCCCCCTCGCCTCGCTCGCGTGCCTCGCGCAGGGCGCGGCGGGCCTCGTCGGCGGGCCGGGGGGTCATGACGGCCTCCGCAGGGACACCAGGTCGGACAGTTCACGGACCGTCAGTTCGGTGAGGGCCGCCTCGCCGGAGCCGAGGACCGCGTCGGCCAGGGCACGCTTGGACTGGAGCATCTCGGCGATGCGGTCCTCGACCGTGCCCTCGGTGATGAGGCGGTGGACCTGGACCGGCTGGGTCTGGCCGATGCGGTAGGCGCGGTCGGTGGCCTGTTCCTCGACCGCCGGATTCCACCAGCGGTCGAAGTGCACGACGTGGCCCGCGCGGGTGAGGTTCAGGCCGGTACCGGCGGCCTTCAGGGAGAGGACGAGGACCGGGGTGGCCCCGCTCTGGAAACGGTCCACCATGTGCTCGCGCTCCGGCACCGGCGTACCGCCGTGCAGCAGGTCGACGGGGATCGCGCGGGCGGCCAGGTGGGAGGTGATGAGGCGGGCCATGCCGACGTACTGCGTGAAGACGAGCGCCGAACCGTCCTCCGCGAGGAGTGTGTCCAACAGCTCGTCCAGCAGGGCGAGTTTGCCGGAGCGGGCGGTCAGTCGGTCCGCTCCGCCCGGCGGGTGTTCCTCCTTGAGGAACAGTGCCGGGTGGTCGCAGATCTGCTTCAGCGAGGTCAGGAGCTTGAGCACCAGGCCCCGACGGCCCATGCCCTCGGCCGACTCGATGGCGAGCATCGACTCGCGCACCACCGCCTCGTACAGCGCGGCCTGTTCGCGGGTGAGCGGGACGGGGTGGTCCGTCTCGGTCTTCGGTGGCAGCTCCGGGACGATGCCCGGGTCGGACTTCTTGCGGCGCAGCAGGAAGGGACGGATGAGACCGGCGAGTCGCTCCGCCGCCTCCTCGTCCTCGCCGTTCTCCACCGCGCGCGCGTGCCGGGCGCGGAAGGACTTCAGGGGGCCGAGGAGCCCGGGGGTGGTCCAGTCGAGCAGTGCCCACAGCTCGGAGAGGTTGTTCTCCACCGGTGTGCCGGTCAGCGCCACGCGTGCGGGGGACGGGATCGTGCGCAGGGCCTTCGCCGTCGCCGAGAACGGGTTCTTGACGTGCTGCGCCTCGTCCGCGACGACCATGCCCCAGGGCCGCTCGGCCAGTGTCGCCGCGGCGGACCGCATAGTGCCGTACGTGGTGAGGACGAAGCCGCCGGTCAGGTCGTCCAGGGTGCGGTCGGGCCCGTGGAAGCGGCGGACGGGGACGCCGGGTGCGAAGCGGGTGATCTCCCGCTGCCAATTGCCCAGCAGTGAGGCCGGGCAGACCACCAGGGTCGGTTCGGTGCGGGCCCGCTTGAGGTGCAGGGCGATCACGGTGACCGTCTTGCCGAGGCCCATGTCGTCGGCGAGGCAGCCGCCGAGGCCGAGGGAGGTCATGAGGTCCAGCCAGGCCAGCCCGCGCAGCTGGTAGTCGCGGAGGGTGGCGTGCAGGCCGGGCGGCGGTTCGGCGGGGCGTACACCGGCCGTGATCCGGTCTCGCAGGGCGGCCAGCGCGCCGACCGGCACCACCTCGACCGTCTCGCCGTCGGCCTCCGCGGTGCCGGTGAGGGCGACGGACAGGGCGTCGACCGGTTCGAGCAGGCCGAGGTCGCGCTTGCGGGCGCGGCGAACGAGGGCCGGGTCGACCAGCACCCACTGGTCGCGCAGCCGGACGACGGGACGGTGGGCCTCGGCCAGGGTGTCCATCTCGGCCTCGGTGAGCGGGTCGCCGCCGATCGCCAGCTGCCAGCGGAACTGGAGGAGGTCCTCGCTCTCGAAGAAGCCGGTGCCGTCGGTCGCGGAGCCGGGCGCGGGCCGGACCACCGCGGTCGCGGTGAGGTCCTGGGCGAGGTCGCGGGGCCAGTGCACGGCGACCCCGGCGGCGGAGAGCCGGCCGGCCGCCACGCCCAGCAGGTCGATGACCTCCTCCTCGGACAGGCTGAGGACGTCGGGTACGTCCTGCTCGGCGAGCCGGTCGAGGGGCGGCCAGACCCGCGCCGCGCGCCGCACCGCGAGGGCGGCGTCCACGCGCGCACGGGGACCGAACGCCCCGTCTGCCGCTCCCGACCACAGGTCCGACGCGTCGGCCACGAGGGTGGGGTCGGCGAGGCTGTGCACCTGGACGACCGCCGCCCCCGCGCTGCGCGCGCCTCCGCTGCCCTCGTCCCCGTCGAACAGGTCGTACGCCGACAGGTCCAGGCGGAGCGAGATCCGCACGCCCGCGTCCATGCCGGCGGCGACCTCCGCGGCCCAGTCGTGGGCGTCGGGCAGGCGCTGGGCCCCGCGTGCGGCGAAGGGCCGGCCTGATGCGTGCGGCGCGGCCGGGGTGCGGGGCAGGGTGTCGGCGACCGCGTCCAGGAAGGCGCGGACGAGTGCTTCCGGTTCCGGCAGCCGGATCGGGCCGGGGCCGTCCAGCGGGACCGCGTGGCCCTCCGGGGGCAGCGCGGCGGCCACCGACCGCAGGTGTGCGACGTCGTCGGGGTCCAGCGGGCCTGCCCGCCAGGCGTCGTGTCCGGTCGCCGTCAGGCCGGGCAGGAGCCGGCCGCGCGCGGCGAGCCGCAGGGCGTGCAGGGCCGCGGCGCCCCAGCAGGCGGTGGCCGGATGGGCGGCCGGGTCGTGCCGGGCGCGCACCAGCAGGGGCAGCGCCTCGCCGAGCGGGAGGGACAACGCGGGCGTCGTCCGGCGTCGCACTCCGGCGCCGTGCCGTCGCACGACGGTGAGGTCCGTGAGCCCGGCGATCACCCGGGCGCCGTGCCCGGGCGGCGAGGCAGCAGACCCGCCGCCCCCGGTACGGGAGGCGGCAGCAGCCCCGCCTTCCGATGACTTGGCGGCAGCCCCGTCCTCGGGAGTCGAGACGGCAGCGGACCAGCCCGTGGACGGCCCGACGGCAGCTGGCCGGCCGGCGGACGGCCCGGCGGCCGCGATCCCGTCCCCCGGCGTCGCGGCGGCAGCCCCGTACTCGGGAAAGGCGGTGGCCACGGCCCCATCCTCGGGGTCCCAGAAGGCGATCCGCCCGTCGCGCGGAAGAGGTGCGGGCAGGAAGACGGCCGCGAGCCGGGCGGGGACGGACGGAGTGGTGCCCTCCGGCCGCGTCGCCGCTTCCCGCTCCCCCGCTCGCCCGGCGGCCATCGTGCCCGCCACGGCCATGCCGCTCATACGTCCTGTCACCTCCCGCCCGTGTGCCGGATCAGATGTCTTCGACTCTACGGGCGGGGTCTGACAATCGGCCCCCGGCGCCCTGCCGGGGCGGAGTCGGCGCACGTGCGCGGTCAGGGAACCGTGCGCGAGACGACGTACACCATCGGATAGTCCGGGTCGTCCATGTTCACCACGACGTCCTGGGTGGGCGCCGGGTTCCGCTGCTCGTTGACGAGGCCGTACCAGGAGCCGGACCCGCCGAACTCCCAGCCGGTGACCCGCTGGGCGCGGTCGCTGATGGCGATCTTGTCGCGCTCCAGCGCGTCCCGGTCGACGCCCAGCCCCGCCAGGAAGGCGTCCAGGCCGGCGCCGGTGGTCTCGAACTGGACGTAGAGACGACTGGTCTTCCAGTTGTTCGTCTCGTAGTAGGCGACCTCTTCGGACGGGACCGGGACGGGCACCTCGTAGACGCGGCGTTGCAGTTTGGACGGCCAGCCCTCGGTCATGCCGGTCGCCGCGTACTTCGCCTCCTTCTCCCTGCCGCTGTCGCGGCTCTGGTTGGCGGAGATCATGAGGTAGCCGGCCGGGATGCCGATGAGCAGCACGATGATGAGCAGGGTGAGCGACCGGCGGCGGATCATGTGCCGGCGGTCCTCCGCGAGGGGCCGGGGCTCGTCCGGGGGCCCGGCCTGGTGGGGCAGGGAGTCCGTCACAGCGACTCCCGGGGCGTGCGGCGGGCCTCCGCGTACCGCTCGTAGCGCTCGTACCGCTCCACCCGGCGCCGTTTGGCGCGGCGGAATCTGCGGGCGACCAGCCGGGACAGGTCGGCGGCGCCCACCATCCCGGCCTCGGGGCCGAGCTGGGCGCGGACGATACGGGCCTCGGGGCGGTAGCCGCGGCCGGTGAGCTGGCGCTTGAAGGCGTCGCGCGCGGGGCCGATCAGCAGGTCGTCGGCGGCGCTGACCCCGCCGCCGATCACGAAGCAGGACGGGTCGAGGGCCGCGGCGAGGTTGGCGATGCCGACGCCGAGCCACTGCCCGATGTCCTGGAGCAGCTCGATGCACATGGCGTCGCCGTCGCGGGCCAGCTCGGTGATCATCGGGCCGGTGATGTCGCCGATGCTGCCCTTGACGTGCTCGATGATCCCGTAGGCCACCGGCGAGTCGGCGGCGGCCAGCTCCCGGGCCTCCCTGACCAGGGCGTTGCCGGAGCTGTACTGCTCCCAGCAGCCGCGGTTGCCGCACGGGCAGCGGTGGCCGCCGGGGACGACCTGCATGTGGCCGAACTCTCCCGCCACTCCGTACTTGCCGCGCTTGACCTGCCCGTCCTCCAGGATCGCGCCGCCGATGCCGGTGCCGAGCGTGATCATCACCAGGTGGTCCTCGCCGCGCCCGGCACCGAAGCGCCACTCGGCCCAGGCGGCGGTGTTGGCGTCGTTGTCCACCAGGACGGGCACGGCGAGCCGGCCGGCGATGCGGTCGCGCAGCGGTTCGTTGCGCCAGGACAGGTGGGGGGCGAACAGCACGCGGTTGCGGTCGGCGTCGACCCAGCCGGCCGCGCCGATGCCGACGGCGTGCACGTCGTGCCGGTCGGAGAGGTCCAGCACCAGTTCGACGATGGTGTCCTCGACGACCTTGGGGCTCTTGGACTTGTCCGGGGTCTCCGTGCGGAGCTTCTCCAGGATGTTGCCGTCCGCGTCCACGACGCCCGCCATGACCTTCGTACCGCCGATGTCGATGCCGACCGTCGGCACCCGGGGTGCCGTGAGGTGCGAGCGGCGTTCCCTCGTGCCCACGGTACGCAGGACCGGGGCGCGGCGGGAGCCGATGGGGGCGGTGAAGTCGCGGTAGGTGCTCATCGGGTGCGATTGTGCCGCACGGCTCCGCCGGGTGCCGAATGGGACAGGGGGTGGCGTGAACGGTTCGTCGCCGGGTGCGGGTGCGTCGTGGTCACTCGCGCCCACGCGGCGGAGCCGCGAAATACACAGCCCCGCGCCCCTGGGTGCGCTGCAGCTCGTGGCGTAGACCGTCCAGCTCGTTCCCGCCTGCCATCTGCCTCGTCAGCTCGTCCAGGGTGATGTCCTCACGTTCGTGGTTGCCCACCATCGTGCCCCTCTTCAGGAGCACGAACCTGTCGCCCACCAGGTACGCGTGGTGCGGGTTGTGGGTGATCAAGACAACACCCAGACCCTGGTCGCGTGCCGCCGCCACATACTTCAGGACGACGCCTGACTGCTTCACGCCCAGTGCCGCCGTCGGCTCGTCCAGTACCAGGACCTTCGCGCCGAAGTACACCGCGCGGGCGATCGCCACGCACTGGCGTTCGCCGCCGGAGAGGGTGCCGATCGGCTGGTCGACGTCGCGCAGGTCGATGCCCATGCGCAGGAGCTCCGCGTGGGTGGTGCGGCGCATGTGGTCGACGTCCATGCGCTTGAACGGGGCGACGCCCTTGCGCGGCTCGGAGCCCAGGAAGAAGTTGCGCCAGACCGGCATGAGGGGGACGACGGCCAGGTCCTGGTAGACGGTGGCGATGCCGCGGTCCAGGGCCTCGCGCGGGGAGGAGAGGCGGGTCTCCTCCCCGTCGAGGCTCAGGGTGCCGCCGTCGTGCCGGTGCAGCCCGGAGATGATCTTGATGAGGGTCGACTTGCCGGCGCCGTTGTCGCCGAGCACGCAGGTGATCTCACCGGCGTGGACCTCCAGCGAGACGCCTTCGAGGGCGCGGACGTTCCCGTAGTTCTTGCTGACGTCGGACAGCTCGACGAGCGCCGTGCGGCTGCGCGGCGTACCGCTTTCGGTCTGCGTCACTTGGTGGCCTCCGCGCGCTTGCGGACCCAGGCGTTGAGCAGGGTCGCGAGGAGCAGCATCGCTCCGAGGAAGAACTTGAACCAGTCGGGGTTCCACTCGGCGAAGACGATGCCCTTGCTGGTCATACCGAAGATGAACGCGCCGACCGCCGACCCGACGGCGCTGCCGTAGCCGCCGGTGATCAGACAGCCGCCGATGACGGCGGCGATGATGTAGATCAGCTCGTTGCCCACGCCCTCGCCGGACTGGACGACGTCGTAGGAGAAGAGCAGGTGCTGGCCCGAGATCCAGGCGCCGAGGCCGACGCCCATGTAGAGGCCGATCTTGGTCTTGTCGACCGGGACGCCCACCGCGCGGGCGGCGTCCTTGTTGCCGCCGACGGCGAAGATCCAGTTGCCGGCACGGGTGCGCAGCAGGATCCAGCTGGCGACGGCGACCAGGGCGAGCCACCACAGGATGGTGACCTTGAAGCCGACGCCACCGATGGTGATCGTGGAGGCGAAGACCTCGCGGGCGGATTCGAAGCCCTCCATGTCGGCGATGGTCTTGGTGGAGACGGTGCCGTCGATGAGCTTGGTGAAGCCGAGGTTCATGCCGGTCAGCATGAGGAAGGTACCCAGCGTGATGATGAAGCTGGGCAGCTCGGTGCGGGTGAGCATGAAGCCGTTGAAGGCGCCGATCGCCAGGGTGACCAGCAGGGAGACACCGACACCGACCCAGACGTTGGCGGTCATCTGGTAGCTGAACATCGACGACACCAGGGCCGACGAGGTGACCATGACGCCCGCGGACAGGTCGAACTCGCCGCCGATCATCAGCAGCGCCACCGGGACGGCCATGATGCCGATCGTGGAGGCGGCGTAGAGGACCGTGCTGAGGCTGGTGGCGCGCAGGAAGCTGTCGGCGAAGAACGCGAAGAAGACGAAGACGGCGATCGCGCCGACCACGGATCCCAGCTCGGGACGGCCCAGGAGTCTCCGCAGCGGAGAGGTCTGCAGAATCCTTTCGTCAACGACCGCCACGTCCGTGCCCGCGCTCATCGGGTGCCCCGCCTGGTGTAGTCGGCCAGCTCGGCGGCGTCGTCCTTGGTGATGATCTGCGGACCGGTGAGCACCGGCCGGCCGCCGCCGAGGACGTCGGCGTTGTACTTGTACAGCCACAGCAGGTCGACCGCTTCGTAGCCCTGGAGGTAGGGCTGCTGGTCGACGGCGAAGCCGAGGGTGCCGTCCTCCAGTCCGGCGGCCACCTTGGCGTTGAGGTCGAAGGTGTCGATCTCGGCCTTGCTGCCCGCGCCCTGCTTGGCCTTCACGGCGGTGTCGGCGTAGGGGGCCCCGAGGGTGACCACGGCGTCGACGGCCTTGTCGGTCTGCAGCTTGGCCTCGATGGCGGACTGCACGTCCGGCATGCTGGTGCCGTTGACGTAGAGCCGCTGGACCTTGCCGTCGAAGGTCTTCTCGACGCCGTCGCAGCGCTGCTCGTGGCCGACGTTGCCCTGCTCGTGCAGGACGCAGATCGCCTTCTCGCGCCCGCGCTCGTTCAGCTCCTCGCCGACCGCCTCGCCGGCGACGGTCTCGTCCTGACCGACGTGGGTGAGGGCGCCGAACTCCTTGGACTCCGCGGAGCCGGAGTTCACGGTGATCACCGGGATGCCGGCCTTCCGCGCGCGGTCCAGGGCGGACTTCATCGCGGTGGGCTTGGCGAGCGTGACGATGATCCCGTCGACCTTCTTGTCGATGGCCGCGTTCACGAGCTGGGCCTGCTGCTGGGCCTCGTCGTCCTGGGAGTACAGGAAGTTGATGTTGTCCTTCACCGCGGCCTGCTCGGCGCCGCTCTGGACGATGTCCCAGAACGAGTCGCCGTCACCCGAGTGAGTGATCATCGCGAAGGTCCAGCGGGGCGTGTCCACCGCCGCCTTCCCCTGGACCGACGCGGCCTTGCGGGCGTCCTCGGCGCGCTTGCCGCCGGTGCTGCTGCAGCCGGCCAGGGACACCGACAGTGCCCCTGCCAGCGCGATGCCCACCCATGTCCGAAACCGTGCCACGAGGCCGTGCCCTTCTTGCTGTGCCGTGCTGTGCGTGCCGGGGCTCCGCGGGAACCCCGGCCGGGTTCTCGAAACCCCAAACGCCCCATTGTCCGACATGGCAATCGATCACTCGGCGCCGGGGAGCAGGCGTCGGTCACATTGTCCGGACATTGGCACGAACTCGCACGGCGCGCCGCGCGGGGAGCCGCAGGCGCGCCGCAGGCGAGCCGCGCGGGAACCGCACGGCGCCCCGGGCCGCCGGTCGGCGCAGGTCAGGACCGTACGAGTAGCTGGAACTCGAAGGAGTAGCGGGACGGCCGGTAGGTGTGCGTGCCGAACTCGACCGCGCGTCCCGTGTCGTCGAACGTCGTGCGCTCCATGGTGAGCAGGGGGGCGCCCTCGGCCTCGCCGAGCCGCTCGGCCTCGTCGGTGGTGGCGGCGCGGGCGCCGATGGACTGGCGGGCGCTGTGCAGCGTGATCCCGGCGGCGCGCATCAGCCGGTACAGGCCGGTGGCCTCCAGCTGCTCGGTGGCCAGGTCGACGAGACCGGGCGGCAGGTGGTTGCACAGGTACGCCATTGGCTCTCCGTGCGTCAGCCGCAGCCGCTCCACCCGGTGCACGTCGCTGTCCTCGGCGACGCCGAGCGCGGCGGCGACCTCGGCGGTCGCCGGGACGACTGTGTTGACCAGGACCTTCGTGGCCGGACGCTGGCCCGCCGCCTCCAGGTCGTCGTAGAGACTGCTGAGTTCGAGCGGGCGCTTGACCTTGCTGTGCACGACCTGGGTGCCGACGCCCCGACGGCGCACCAGCAGACCCTTGTCGACGAGCGACTGGATGGCCTGGCGGACGGTGGGCCGGGACAGGCCGAGCCGCGCGGCGAGCTCGATCTCGTTGCCCAGCAGGCTGCCGGGGGTCAGCGCGCCGTGCTCGATCGCCGCCTCCAGTTGCTGCGACAGCTGGAAGTACAGCGGCACGGGGCTGCTGCGATCCACGCTGAGGTCCAGCGACACGGTGGGGTCCACTTCTGGTTTCGGCACGGGCCGAGCGTAGCTCCGTGCGCAGTTGACGGGAAGTTGTGTAGTTCGATTGTCCGGACATACGCATTGACAGCGCGCGGGCTGTGAGCCCACTTTGATTCCATGCGCATCGGGGTCATCGGAACGGGCCGCATCGGCACCGTTCACGCCAACACGCTCAGCCGTCATCGCGACGTCGGATCCCTGATCCTCACGGACGCCGACATCGCGCGGGCCCAGGATCTGGCCCACCGGCTGGGCGAGACGGCGGCACCAGGAGTGGACGAGATCTTCCAGTGGGGCGTGGACGCCGTGGTGATCACCACGGCGACGCCGGCCCACGCCGAACTGATCGGTCGGGCAGCACGCTCGGGTTTACCGGTGTTCTGCGAGAAGCCCATCGCCCTGGACCTGCCGGGCACACTGCAGGCCATCGCCGAGGTGGAAGCCGCCGGGACGATCCTGCAGATGGGGTTCCAGCGCCGCTTCGACGCCGGCTACAAGGGGGCCCGTGAGGCGGTACGGTCCGGGCGGCTCGGCAGGCTGCACACCGTCCGGGCGGTGACCAGCGACCAGGCGCCGCCGCCGGCCGCGTATCTGCCGCAGTCCGGCGGGCTCTACCGGGACACGCTCATCCACGACTTCGACATCCTGCGCTGGGTGACCGGCCGGGAGATCACCGTCGTCTACGCCGCCGGGTCCGACGCCGGGCCGCCGATGTTCCGCGCCGCGGACGACGTGGACACGGGCGCGGCGCTCCTCACTCTGGACGACGGCACGCTGGCCACGGCGACGGCGACGCGGCTGAACGGCGCGGGGTACGACGTGCGCATGGAGCTGGCCGGGGAGCTGGACCAGATCGTCGTCGGCCTGGACGACCGTACGCCGATCGCCTCGACGGAACCCACCGGACCGCCGGCCGCGGACAAGCCGTGGACCGGTTTCGTGGAGCGGTTCGGTCCCGCCTACGAGGCGGAACTGGCCACGTTCGTGGAGGTCGTGCGCGGCGAGCGGGCCAACCCGTGCGACGGGCGCGAGGCACTGCAGGCGCTGCGGATCGCCGAGGCCTGTGAGATCTCCCGGCGCGAGCGCAGGCCGGTGCGGCTGGCGGAGGTGCCGGGCGCCGAGGCGTCCGTGGCGGGGTGAGCGGCTTTCCGATGCCCGCTCTTCCCGACAACGCCCGTGCCTCCCGTTCCCGAACGACGCCTGTACCTCCCGGCTAGGGCCCGTCCTCCCCGTCCTCGTCGAGCAGCCCCGCGTCGTAGACCAGCAGGGCCACCTGGACCCGGTTGTCGAGGTCGAGCTTGGCCAGGATGCGGGAGACGTGGGTCTTGACGGTGGCGACGCTCATGAAGAGTTCCGCCGCGACGGCGGCGTTGGCCATGCCCCGGCCGACCGCGACGGCGACCTCGCGCTCACGGTCGTTCAGGGCGCTGACGCGCTCACGCGCGCGCGTACGCCGGGTGTCGGCGGCGGTACCGGCCGCGTGCTCCATCAGCCGCCGGGTCACGGCGGGCGACAGGACGGGGTCGCCCGCCGCGACCTTGCGCACCGCGTCGAGGATCTCCGCGGGCGGGGTGTCCTTGAGGACGAACCCGGCGGCGCCCACGCGCAGGGCTCGCAGCACCTGCTCGTCCGCGTGGAAGGTGGTGAGCACGACCACCTGCGGGGCGTCCGGGCGGCCCCGCAGCCGCTCGGTGGCCGTCAGGCCGTCCACCACCGGCATCCGGATGTCCATGAGGACGACGTCCGGGCGGGTGCGGTCGACGAGCGCCTCGATCTCGTCGCCGTCGGCGGCCTCACCGACGATCTCGACGTCTTCGGCGCCGCCCAGCATGAGGGAGAGCCCGGCCCGCACCAGCGGGTCGTCGTCGACGAGGAGCAGTCTGATCGCAGTCATGACCCTTACGAAATCACGGTTGGCGGCAGGCGATTCGGGTCCTTCGGCGACTGCGACCGCTTCGGCCACTTCGACGGGTTCGGCCACTTCGACGGGTTCGGCCACTTCGGCCACTTCGACGGCTTCGGCCACTTCGACGGCTTCGGCGACGGCCGTCCGTGCGCCGGCCCCCGGCTCACCCCCACGGCAGCCGTGCCCGCACCTCGAAGCCGCCCTCCGGCGTGGGGCCGTGCTCCAGGGTGCCGCCCGCGAGTGTGGCGCGCTCGGTCAGCCCGATCAGGCCCTGCCCCGAGCCGGGCACGTGGGGCACCTCGCCCTCGGGCGGCGCGTTGCGCACGGACATGGCGAGACCCTCGCCCGGCGCTCCGGTGACGGAGACGGTGACCTCGGCGCCTGGGGCGTGTTTGCGCGCGTTGGTCAGGGCCTCCTGGGCGATGCGGTAGGCGGTGCGGCCGACGGAGGCGGGCACGGCGGCGGGGTCCGTGACGCGGCCGGCGAGGGCGACCTTCGTGCCGGCCTCCCGGGACTCGGCGACCAGCGCGTCCAGTGCCGCGAGCGTCGGCTGGGGGCGGCCCGCGTCGTCGGACTCCCCGGCGCGCAGGACGCCGATGATCTCCCGCAGGTCCTGGAGGGCCTCGTGCGCGCTCTCGCGGATGACACCGGCCGCCCGCGCCACGTCCTCGCGGGGCGCGTCGGGCCGGAACTCCAGGGCGCCCGCGTGGACGCTGAGCAGCGTCAGCCGGTGCGCGAGGACGTCGTGCATCTCACGGGCGATGGCCTCCCGGGCCAGCCGTTGCGCCTGCTCGGCCCGCAACCGCGCCTCCGTCTCGGCGCGTCGGGCCCGGTCGCGCAGGCTGAGCAGGAGCCGGCGCTTGGACCGCACGAGCAGGCCCCATCCGACGACCGCGATCGCGAGCAGCAAGGCGATGGCGAGCGACGCCAGGTAGGGCAGGCCGGGTTCCGGGCGCATCCAGTAGTACAGGGGTGTCACGGCGAGACTCGCTCCGCCGACCCAGGCCACGTACCGGAAGGGCCGGTGTACGGCGAGCGTGAACAGGGAGGCGAGGACGGCGCCTCCCGCGGTGGCCGAGACGAGGGAGACGGGCACCATCACCACGGCCAGCCCGACCGGCCACCGGCGCCGGAGCCAGACGGCGGCGCAGGCCAGGGCGCCGACCACCTGGTCGGCGGCCTCCCTCGGCGGTGAGAGGCCCGGCTCCTCCTGGAGGGCGTCGGCTGCCAGCAGGCCGATGACGACCGCGAGCAGGAAGCACGCGAAGTCGACGATCCAGTCGCGCGCGGTGCGCCGGGGCCGCCCGCCGGGCCGCCGCGGTTCCGGGTACAGATCCTCGACCAGCGCCGCCGGCAGCACCCAGCGCCGCCTCTCGAAGGCGGGGGGTGTCGTGGCCTGCTTGTCACTGTTCACAGTCGACAAATCTACGCAGCGACGGCTGACGCGACGGCCGGGAGGACGGGATCAGCGACCAAAGTCGCGGGACCGGCGACTTTCGGCGCGCCGGGTCGCACAGGACGGCGCCTTCCGTCGGACAGGGCTCGCCCCGCGGCCGATGTGTGTGGGGGGACCGCGGGGCGAGAGTCGGGGGCATGAAGGAATTGCTGGAGTTCCTGGGCCTGATGGCCGTGATCCAGGGCGTGGCGGGCCTGGTGCACGAGTTCACCGACTGGAACTGGGGCCTGGTGCAGCGGATCGGTCCCCTCGATGGTTACGAGGTCTACGCGAGTGCCGTGCTGCTCGCTCTCGGCGGCGCGCTGTTCGCCGCCGCCGAGAGCCGGAAGTCAGGGTGAGCCGGGCCCCGGACCCTGTGTGCGCCGCCTTCAGCAGCCGTGGTCGACGAGGTCGAACGAGGCGTAGTGGTCGGCCGTGTAGTAGTCCTCCTGGGCGGCGTCGCCGGTGACGATCCGGCGGGCACCGCGCGTGTCGGAGCCGGGAGTGATCACCGTGTACTCGTGGTAGTAGCCGGTGGTCCGGCTGGGCAGGATGCCCTCCCTGTTCTGGAAGACGGTGCCGTCCTGTTCGAAGGGGTAGGGACCGCCCTGCTCGATCAGGCCGAGCGTGTCGTGCGCCTGCGAGGGCAGGTCGCTGTAGCAGATGTCACCGACCGCCGCGGGGGCGGCGCCCGCCGTGGTCGCGGAGAGGGTGCCGCCCACCAGAAGGGCGGACAGGGCTGCGGCTGCCGCACCGAGCCGAGCGGCGCGTGGAGGGAATCGCATGCCCTCATGATGACGCGCGTAGACAGTGGCATGTCAATGACAAGGCCGTGGAGTTCACCGGGAGGTCATATGTGTTTTCGGCGAGTTCACAGCTCGTACGAGCCGTACTCGGGGCGCCCGGCCAGGTCGTACGACTGGATGGAGACGCCCGCGGCCGTCACCCGCCCGCCGGTGTGCCGGAAGGCCGTCGGCAGGGCGCCCTCCACGAAGAGGCGGCGCCCGGCACCGAGCACCACGGGGAAGGTCAGCAGGTGGACGGTGTCGACGAGGTCGAGCGCCAGCAGCGAACCCGCGAGGGCTCCGCTGCCGTGCACCTGGAGCTCTCCGTCGGTGCGCTCCTTCAGCGCGGTGACCTCCTTGGCCAGGTCGCCGCCGAGCACGGTCGTGCCCGCCCAGCCGGGGTCGGTGAGGGTGGTGGAGGCGACGTACTTCGGCAGACCGTTCAGCTTGGACGCGACGGGGTCGGCCGGGTCGGTCATCTTCGGCCAGTACGAGGCGAAGATGTCGTACGTGCGGCGGCCGAGGAGGAACGCTCCGACGCGGCCGAAGACCTCGTCGACGAACCGGCCGAAGTCCTCGTCGCCGTACGGAACGCTCCAGCCGCCCTGCTCGAAGCCGTCGCGGGTGTCCTCCCGGGGCCCGCCGGGGGCCTGGTAGACGCCGTCGAGGGTGAGGAACGTGGTGAGTACGAGCTTGCCCATGAGGGGTGCCTGCTTTCCGGTGCCGTCGTTTCGCTGTCGATGGATCAGACTCCGCCGGCGCCCGCGACTCATCGGTCAGGTCGACGTCCGTTCACCGCCAGCGTGCGGGAGCCCGGCCCGCTGGGATGGACCCATGAACACGAACACGGAGACACTTGCTCAGCCCTCGGCGCCTCTGACCGGCCGGAGGGCCCTGGTGACGGGCGGCAGTCGCGGTATCGGCGCGGCGACCGCGCTGCGGCTGGCGAGAGAGGGCGCCGACGTCGCCTTCACCTATCTGAACGGCAAGGACGCGGCCGAGGACGTCGTACGGGCCGTCGAGGCGCTGGGGCGACGGGCGGTGGCCCTGCGGGCGGACTCCGCCGACGCCGGCGAGGCGGCCGGGGTGGTGGAGCGGTCGGCGCAGGCGCTCGGCGGACGCCTCGACGTGCTGGTCAACAACGTGGGCATGGGCCTGCTCGGCCCATTGGAGGGCATGTCGCTCGCCGACGTCGACCGGCTGCTGGCCGTGAACGTCCGCGGGGTGTTCCTGACCTCGCAGGCGGCCGCGTCGCACATGTCCGAGGGCGGCCGGATCATCACGATCGGCACCTGCATGACCCAGCGGGTGCCCGGACCGGGCGGGACGCTGTACGCGACGAGCAAGTCGGCGCTGATCGGGCTGACCAAGGCCCTGGCCAGGGAGCTGGGCCCGCGGGGGATCACGGCGAACATCGTCCACCCCGGGCCGATCGACACCGACATGAACCCGGCGGACAGTCCCTACGCGGACGGGCAGGCGGCCCTGACGGCGCTGGGCCGCTTCGGCACGGCGGACGAGGTCGCGTCGACGGTGGCGTACCTGGCGGCTGCCTCGTACGTCACGGGCGCGGAGTTCGCGGTGGACGGCGGGCACGCGGCGTGACGGCGGGCACGCGGCGCCGGTGACGCGCCCGCCGGCGCACACACGCGCGGGCGCACCGGCGCTGTCACACGCGCGGGGCGCACCGGTGCTGTCCAGCCGGTGCGCCCCGCGGGTCATGGAGGGCCGGCCGCCCCGTTCCGGTGGGGCGGCCGGTCCGTTGGTGGGTCGGCCGCCGAGTTCCTGGTGGGCCGGCGGCCGGTCCGCGATCAGGTCAGCCGCCGAGTCCCTGGTGGCAGGCGGCCGGTCCGCTGACGGGTCGGCCGTCCAACTCCCGGTGACCGGCGGCCGGTCCCCTGTCGAGTCAGCCGCCGAGTTCCTGGTGGCGGGCGGCCAGGTGGGTCGCGCCGTCTTCCGTCAGGGAGCCGAACAGGCGCAGGCGGGAGATGCCGCCGTCGGGGAAGATGTCCACGCGCGCGTGGGTGCCGACGGCCGCCTCGGGCAGGACGAAGCGGTGGTCGGTGTCGGGCTGCATGCGGGTGCGCGGCAGGACCTCGCGCCACTCGCCGGACTCGCCGTCCTTCACGGACACCGACGCCCAGCCGGCCGAGTTGCCCTTCAGGTACGCCGTGTCGATCTCGATCGCGCGGATCTGGACGCGGTCCACCAGGCGGTAGCTGATCCAGTCGTTGCCCTGGTCGCGGCGGCGGCGGGTCTCCCAGCCGTCGTCCATCTTGCGGGAGCGGCCCGGCTGGATGGTGTTGGTGGCCGGCGAGTAGAAGAGGTTGGAGGCGTCCTCGACCTGGCCGCCGTTCTCCAGGGCGACCACGTCGAAGGTGCCGAGGGCGGTGAGCCACGCCGGGTCCGGGACGACCTCGCCGTACACGCGCAGGCGGGCGATGCCTCCGTCCGGGTGCTGCTTGAGGCGCAGGTGGGTGAAGCGCTGCTCGGCGGAGACGGAGAAGCCGTTGGCCGCGTGGCCGCCGACCGCGGTGCGCGGGACGAGGGTCGTCCACTTCACGTCGTCCGCGAGCAGCTCCTCCGGCGACGGGGAACCGGCGACCGAGGCGGCCTCGACGGAGACCGCCTGCGGGTAGTTGCCGCGGAAGTGGGCGGTGTCGACGACGATGCCGCGGATCACGCCGGGCGCGCCGAGGCGGATCAGCGCCCAGTCGTGGTCGTCCTCGGTGGGCCAGGGGTGCTCGGCCGACGCGCCGCGCCGACGGCGGGTCTCCCAGCCGTCCATGACCTTGCCCTTGTGCCCGAAGTGCTCGGGGTCGAACTCGGCGGGCTCGGGCACCAGCAGGTTCTCTCGCTGGGCGAAGAACTCGTCGTTGGCGGCGACGACACCCGCGCCGAGCTGCCGGTCGGCAAGGTTGGCGTACTGGGTGAAGGGGAGGTCGGCGGTGCGGTAGTCGGCGTACGGGTCGCCGCCTCCGTAGGGGTTCGCGTCTCCGGTGAAGCTGGCCAACGAGGGGTTCTGCTGGGCCGTCACGGTGATCAGGTGTTCCTTTCGGGGTCGTTCGAGGTGATCTGGATTCAGGGGGTCCGGACGGTTCAGGTCCGGGTGAGGAGCTGTCCCTTCGGCTCGGTGAACGCGCCGTCCGCCACGACGCGCCGTCCGCGCAGCCAGGTGGACTTCACGACGCCGTACAGGGTCTTGCCCGCGTACGCGGTGACGCGGTTGCGGTGCTGGAGGGCGGCCGGGTCGACGGTGAAGGTCTCGTCGGGGGCGAGGATCGCGAAGTCGGCGTCGTGGCCGGCCGCGATGGCGCCCTTGCGTCCGTCGAGTCCCACCTGGCGTGCCGTGTTCGCGGACATCCAGCGCACGATGTCCTCCAGCCCCAGACCGCGCTCACGAGCCTTGGTCCACATGGCGGGCAGGCTGAGCTGGAGGCCGGCGATGCCGCCCCAGGCGGTGGCGAAGTCGTCGGTCTTGAGGTCGGCGGTGGACGGCGAGTGGTCGGTGACCACGCAGTCGATCATGCCGTCCGCCAGCGCCTGCCACAGCAATTCCTGGTTGGCGGCCTCGCGGATGGGCGGGCAGCACTTGAACTCGCTCGCGCCGTCCGGCACTTCCTCGGCGGTGAGGGTGAGGTAGTGAGGGCACGTCTCGACGGTGACCTGTACGCCCTCGGCGCGGGCCTCGGCGATCATCGGCAGGGCGTCGCTGGAGGACAGGTGGAGCACGTGCACGCGCGCGTTGAGCCGCTTGGCCTGTGCGAGGAGCGTGGCGATCGCGGTGTCCTCGGCGTCGCGGGGGCGGCTGGCGAGGAAGTGGGAGTACTTCGGACCGCCCTGCTGCGGGGCCGCGGCCAGGTGGTGCGGGTCCTCGGCGTGCACGATGAGCAGGCCGTCGAAGGCCGCGATCTCCGCCAGTGACCGGGCGAGCTGCTCCTGGTCGAGGGGCGGGAACTCGTCCACGCCCGACGGCGACAGGAAGGCCTTGAAGCCGAAGACCCCGGCCTCGTGCAGCGGACGCAGGTCCTTGACGTTGTCGGGCAGGGCGCCGCCCCAGAAGCCGACGTCGATGTGCGCCTTGTCGGCGGCGACGTCGCGCTTGGTGCGCAGGTTCTCGACCGTGGTGGTCGGCGGGATGGAGTTGAGCGGCATGTCGACGAGGGTGGTGATGCCGCCGGCCGCGGCGGCGCGGGTGGCGGTCCAGAAGCCCTCCCACTCGGTGCGGCCGGGGTCGTTCACGTGCACGTGGGTGTCGACCAGGCCGGGCAGGACGACGTGGTCGCCGACGTCCTCCAGCCGGGCGCCCGCCGGGACGGGGGCGTCGTACGGCAGGACCGCCGTGATCTTCTCCCCGGACACCGCGATCGACGCGGCGCGTATCCCCTCGGGAGTGATGACGCGCGTCGAGCGCAGCACCAGTTCAGCTTCGGACACCCGGACCTCACTTTCTGCCGCAGATTTCAACGTTCTGTTGAAGAAGTCTTCATTCCCGCCTCCGAGCCGTCAAGAGGCACCCTTTGTGCGGGCATGCCCAGCGGGCACACCCTGGACGTTTCCACAAAGCGGAATTAGAATTCCAGCAAGCAGAACGTAGCTACGTACAAGCCGGTAGTCAACCGGCCGCCGGGTACGCTTCTTTCCTCCCGCCAGCCCCGAAAGGAACGTGCCGTGCCGACGTCCAGCGCCAGCACCACCGACTCCGCCAGGTCCGCCACAGGCGGCGTCCAGTCCCTGGAGCGCGCCTTCGACCTGCTCGAACGGATGGCGGACGCGGGCGGCGAGGTCGGACTCAGCGAGCTCTCCGCGAGCAGCGGACTGCCGCTGCCGACCATCCACCGCCTGATGCGCACCCTCGTGGCCTGCGGATACGTACGCCAGCAGCCCAACCGCCGCTACGCGCTCGGCCCCCGCCTGATCCGCCTCGGCGAGTCCGCCGCCCGGCTGCTCGGCACCTGGGCCCGCCCGCACCTGGCCCGCCTGGTCGAGGAGACCGGCGAGACGGCGAACATGGCACTGCTCGACGGGGACGAGATCGTGTACGTCGCACAGGTGCCGTCCAAGCACTCGATGCGCATGTTCACCGAGGTCGGCCGGCGCGTCCTGCCGCACTCGACGGGCGTCGGCAAGGCGCTGCTCGCGGACTTCCCGGCGGACGAGGTGCGGGCCCTGCTGGGCCGGACCGGCATGCCGGCCGCGACCGACAAGACGATCACCACGCCGGACGGCTTCATCGCGGCGCTGGAGGACGTGCGGCGCCAGGGGTACGCGATCGACGACAACGAGCAGGAGATCGGCGTGCGCTGCCTGGCCGTCTCCGTGCCGAACTCCCCCACCGCGGCGGCGATCTCGATCTCCGGCCCGGCCGGCCGGGTCACGGAGACCGCGACCGACCGGATGGTGCCCCTGCTCCAGCAGGTGGCGGCGGAGCTGTCGGAGGCCCTGCTCACCTCGAACGGCAACCCGACCGCGTGACGCGGCCCGTCGTCGGGGGACTCAGCGGCGCGGGGGGTCGCCGAACAGTTCCACGGCGTGACGGACCTCCGTCAGCCCCCGGGACAGGGCGCTGACGGAGCCGATCGCACCGGCTATCAGCAGCAGGGCGCGGTGCAGCCGCGCCACCTCGGGGACACCGTGGCTCGTCATCGCGGCGAGGTCGGCCAGTTCGTCCTCGGCGATGGCCCGGTCCGGAAAATCGGCGGGCAACAGGGCGAGCTGGCGGCGCAACCGGGACACCGCGGTCCGCAGTGCCGCCACCCTCACGTCCTCGTCACCCACGGTCACTTGCCTCTGCCCCAAGCTCCGCAACACAGCCCTCCCCCTCGCACCCCGTCGTGCGCCCCTACGTGGTGATCGCGCCGAGCGCCCCCTGCCACTGGTCCGGCGCCGGGGACGCGGGCCAGTAAACGCCACCCCGCACCGGACGCGCCACCACGCGGACCGAATTTCAGTCTCCCGAAACCCCGCGCACGCCGGAGCGTTTGGCGGGCGGTCAGGTATGCAGGACGCATGACGGAGAACGAAGTCCAGGTAGCGGGGCTGCTGCTCGCCGCCGGGGGTGGGCGGCGACTCGGCGGACGCCCCAAGGCACTGCTCGAACACCGCGGACATCCACTCGTCGAACACGCGATCGCCGCGTTGCGCACGGCCGGTTGCGCCCGCGTGCACGTCGTGCTGGGGGCGCGCGCCGAGGCCGTACGTGCGCGGGCGGCGCTCGACGGGTGCGTCGTCGTCGACAACCCCGACTGGGAGCAGGGCATGGGGTCGTCTCTGCGCGCCGGGCTCGACTCGCTGGCCGGGACGGGAACGCGGGCGGCCCTGGTCTCCCTGGTGGACCAGCCCGGCATCGGCGCCGAGGCGATGGCGCGGGTGCGCGGCGGGTTCCGGGACGAGACCTCCCTCGTGTCGGCGGCGTACGCGGGCGCGCGCGGCCACCCCGTCCTCCTCGGCGCCGACCACTGGGCGGGCGTGATGGCGACTGCCACCGGGGATCGGGGGGCACGCGGCTACCTGAGGCAACACATGGCGGAGATCACGCTCGTCGAGTGCGGGGACGTGGCGCGGCCGGACGACATCGACACCGAGGCCGACCTGCGCCACCTTGAGTGAGGGGGGTGGCACTGGGCGCCACTGTCCCTCGACTCAGAGAATCTCGACGTCAACAAACCATTGAAGTTCCACAATGAGGAAACTACTATCCACTGACCAGAAGCACTCGACCGCACAGCGAGTGCGCTATGCCCCCATACGCGCCCCCTGGCACCCGGTGCCACCGCTGAAGGAAGTGACAGCTCATGTCCGCACCAGCGCCGTCCACGCTGGCCATCGTCGACGCCGAGCCCCTGCCCCGGCAGGAGGAGGTCCTCACCGATGCGGCGCTCGCCTTCGTGGCCGAGCTGCACCGGCGGTTCACGCCCCGGCGTGACGAGCTCCTCGCCCGCCGTGCGGAGCGCCGCGCCGAGATCGCCCGCACCTGCACGCTCGACTTCCTCCCGGAGACGGCCGCGATCCGCGCGGACGACTCCTGGAAGGTGGCCCCCGCTCCGGACGCGCTCCAGGACCGTCGCGTCGAGATCACCGGCCCCACGGACCGCAAGATGACCATCAACGCCCTCAACTCGGGCGCGAAGGTCTGGCTCGCGGACTTCGAGGACGCCTCCGCACCGACCTGGGAGAACGTCGTCCTCGGTCAGCTCAACCTGGCCTCCGCCTACACCCGCACCATCGACTTCACGGACGAGCGCACCGGCAAGTCGTACGCCCTGCGCCCGGCCGAGGAGCTGGCGACGGTCGTCATGCGCCCCCGCGGCTGGCACCTCGACGAGCGCCACCTCCAGGTCGACGGCCGCCCGGTCCCCGGCGCGCTGGTCGACTTCGGCCTGTACTTCTTCCACAACGCCCGGCGTCTGCTGGACCTCGGCAAGGGCCCGTACTTCTACCTGCCGAAGACGGAGTCGCACCTTGAGGCCCGCCTCTGGAACGAGGTCTTCGTCTTCGCGCAGGACTACGTCGGCATCCCGCAGGGCACCGTCCGCGCCACCGTCCTGATCGAGACGATCACGGCCGCGTACGAGATGGAGGAGATCCTCTACGAGCTGCGCGACCACGCCTCCGGCCTGAACGCCGGCCGCTGGGACTACCTCTTCTCCATCGTCAAGAACTTCCGTGACGGCGGCGAGAAGTTCGTCCTGCCGGACCGCAACGCGGTGACGATGACCGCCCCGTTCATGCGCGCGTACACCGAACTCCTCGTCCGCACCTGCCACAAGCGCGGCGCGCACGCGATCGGCGGCATGGCGGCGTTCATCCCCTCGCGCCGGGACGCCGAGGTCAACAAGGTCGCCTTCGAGAAGGTCCGCGCGGACAAGGACCGCGAGGCCGGCGACGGCTTCGACGGCTCCTGGGTCGCCCACCCCGACCTGGTCCCGATCGCCATGGAGTCCTTCGACAAGGTCCTCGGCGACAGGCCGAACCAGAAGGACCGGCTGCGCGAGGACGTGGACGTCAAGGCGGCCGACCTGATCGCCGTCGACTCCCTGGACGCCAAGCCGACGTACGCGGGCCTGGTCAACGCCGTCCAGGTCGGCATCCGCTACATCGAGGCGTGGCTGCGCGGCCTCGGCGCCGTCGCCATCTTCAACCTGATGGAGGACGCGGCCACCGCCGAGATCTCCCGCTCGCAGATCTGGCAGTGGATCAACGCGGAGGTCGTCCTCGACAACGGCGAGCAGGTCACCGCCGAGCTGGCCCGCAAGGTCGCCGCCGAGGAGCTGGCGAACATCCGCGCCGAGATCGGCGACGAGGCCTTCGCGGCCGGCAACTGGCAGCAGGCCCACGATCTGCTGCTGACCGTCTCCCTCGACGAGGACTACGCCGACTTCCTGACGCTGCCGGCGTACGAGCAGCTGAAGGGCTGACGCCCGGCTCCGTTCGACGCACGACGCCCGCGCCCCCGGTACCGCACAGCACCGGGGGCGCGGTCGTGCGGTCAGCCCAGGTGCACTGTCCAGTCCTGCTCGGCGGGCGGCTTGCCGTGCAGGTCGGGTACGCGCTTGAGCCAGTCGGGACGGCCTCGCCGGGTGCGCGCGGCACGGGCGGCGTTCTCGGCGGCGAGTTCCTCGCGGGTCGGGAAGTCGGTGGGCAGCCAGTCCCGGGAGGCCCGGGCGCGCGCGTGCAGATAGCCGACGTAGGCGCCCCGGACCTCGTCCGGCGTGTCGAAGCCGGCCTCGCAGGTCAGCCAGGCCTCCGGCACCCGCGCCACCACCTCGCGCAGCAGCTCCTCCGTCACCTTCGGCGCCAGCTCGGCGTCGGCGGCGCGGACGTCCGGCGCGTAGTGGCCGAGGGCGTGGTGTCGGAAGTCGTACGCCTTGTCCGGGGCGGAGGCGTCCCAGCGGTGGTGGAAGACGAGGGCCGCCCCGTGGTCGATGAGCCACAGGCGCGGGGGCGCGGTGCCGAAGGTCGGCCAGACCATCAGGTTGGAGCTGTGCACCGTGCGGTCGACGTTCACGGTGAGGGCGTCCAGCCAGACGACGCGGCCCGCCTCACCCGCGTCGACCGGGAACACTTCCGCGACCTCGGGCGTGAAGTCGGCGCCACCCGACAGGCAGTCCATGCCGAGGTTGAGTCCCGCGCTGGCGTCCAGCAGGTCCCGCACCTCCTGGTGCGGTTCGTCGGCGGCGATCGCCGGGTCGAAGTGGGCGAGCACCAGCTCGGGCACCCGCAGCCCCAGCTCCCGCGCCAGCTCGCCGACGATCACCTCGGCGACCAGCGCCTTGCGGCCCTGCGCGGAGCCGGTGAACTTCACGACGTAGGTGCCGAGGTCGTCGGCCTCGACGACGCCGGGGACGGAGCCGCCGGAGCGCAGGGGCTCGACGTAGCGGGTGACGGTGACCTGTCTCAGCATTCCCGAAGCCAACCTGTCCTCTTGGCCTTGCTTTCCACGGCTGCCCTCCGGAGTGTCTCGGACCGGCATGGTGATCTCCCCGCCTCCCCGGCAGCACTTCGATGGCCGTCCGCCCCTTGCTCGCGGCGTCTGGCATGAAGGGGGCATCGTAACCGAGTGTGATCGGGTATCGGACGCGGAGCAGAGCGCTCAGGATCCGGGGGATCCGTGGGTCGGCCGAGCCGTACAGGAGCGTTTCGCCGAGGACGAGTGAGCCGAGGTCGGACCGATCAGGCGCCGGGCCGTGCACACGCGGCCGGCCTGGACTTCCGTGGTCGGGTCGTCGACCGCGGGCGACAGCGCCCTGATGGCGATGTCCGCGAGAAGACGGACCCCGTACGGGGCGTCCTGCTCCACAGTGCGGCTGGGGCCGAAGCGGATGCAGGCAGCCACCTGAAGGGCCGGTCGCCGCAACCGACGGCACGGGCGCTCGTGCGAGCCGGCGGGGAGCCGCCCGTGTGAGGCAGCCTGGCCGCCCTCGCGCGTAGCCGTACCCTCCGACGGCGTACGCCCGGTAGTCCGGGCCGGCCCGGCGGGCGAGAGTGGCAGTGGCCGCGCGTACCGACGGCCGCCGCACGCCGTTCGCGAGAGAGACGCCCATGTCCCGGAACACGGATCCCGAGCCGGCCGAGCCGGTGATCGCGGAGGCCGGCAAGGCGGTCCGCGAGCGGGGCGTCCTCGTCATCGGCCCGCTGCCGTGTGCCGAGACCGCTGCCGCGGGCCTCGCCCTGTATCGCGCCCACGGCGGTGACCGACCCGGACGTGGAGATCACCCTCGCCGAAACCACCCTGCGGCGCGCCGTCCTCCTCGGCGTCACAGCACCCGATGAACCGGCCGGACAGGCCGGTGTCACGATCGCCGGCGATCCGGAGAGGCTGTCCGCGCTCCTCGGCCACCTCAGCGCACCGGACCCCCACTTCGCCGTCGTCACCCCCTGACCCGGCGACCGGCGGCCGCTCATGACCCACCCCGGCACGCTGGTCCTCATCCTGGCGGTGGCCGTACTGGCGCCGCTCCTCGTCCACTTCACCGGGCGCCGGGCCCGCGTGCCGCTGGTCATTTTCGAGATCGCCCTCGGCATCCTCATCGGCCCTCAGGTACTGGGCTGGGCGCACCCCGACGAGGTCGTCGACACGCTCGCCGATCTCGGGCTGTCCATGCTGATCTTCCTGGCGGGCTACGAGATCGACTTCGCCGCCGTCCGCGGCGACACCCTGCGCCGGTCCCTGTGGGCCTGGCCGGTCTCACTCGTCCTCGGGATCGGGCTGGGCTTCCTCATCAGTGGGGGCGAGGTGTTCGAGGCGTTCGTCGTCGGCACCGCCTTGACCAGTACGGCCCTCGGCACGGTCCTGCCGATGCTCCGCGACCGGGGGGAACTGAAGGGCCGGTTCGGCACGGTGGTGTCGGCGTTCGGCGCGGTCGGCGAGTTCGGTCCCGTCGTCGCCATGGCGCTGCTGCTCAGCGGACGCCGGCCCGCCGAGTCCGCGGCCCTGCTCGCGGCGTTCGGGGTGATCACCGCGGCGGCCGTGTTCTGGGCGCTGCGCCCGCGGCCACCGTGGTTCGGTGAGCTGACCGAGCAGACCCTGCACAGCAGCGGGCAGTTCGCGGTCCGGTTCGTCATGCTGCTGCTGGCCTGCATGCTGGGCCTCGCCGAGGTCTTCGGTCTCGACGTACTGCTGGGCGCCTTCGCCGCCGGCGTCCTGACCCGGCTCGTCCTGCACCGGGCCGCCCCGGCGGCCGGCGGTGAGGTCCTCGGCAAGGTGGAGGCCATGGGCTTCGGGTTCCTCGTGCCGCTGTTCTACGTGGTCACCGGCATCGAGTTCGACCTCGACGCACTGCTCGACGACCCGGTCACCCTGCTGCTCGTGCCGGGCTTCCTGCTGCTGTGCCTGCTGGTGCGAGGCGGACCCGTGTACGTCCTCGCCCCGAAGGACCTGTCCCGGCCGGACCGGGCCGCCCTCGCGCTGTTCGCCTCCACCTGCCTGCCCCTCGTCGTCGCCATCACGACCATCGGCGTCGACCAGCGGATTCTGGGCACGGAACGGGCTGCCTCGCTGGTCGGCGCGGCGATGATCTCCGTGCTCGTCCTGCCCCTGCTCGCGATGCGGCTGCGGTCGGCACGCGGCGGGGCGGGCCGGGACGAGCCCCGGCCCGCCCCGAGGACAGCGGACGACACGGAGGCGTGGTGAGCGACGCGGACGCGCTCGGTCCGCGAAGACCTCGTGTGCCGGCGATGCACCCACCTCGTCGCCCCGTGGTGCGACGACGTCGGCCACGACCAGCGCAGGAGCAACCCGGGTCAGCCCGGACCGGTACCCATTCAAGCCCGGTGCCCAGTCAAGCTATGAGCAGGCGGAGGCCGAGGTCTGCCGTGTCGAGGTGGGCGAGGTCGCCGTTACGCTCAGCCCACCGGCCGGATTCGAGGTCGTCGCGGAGGCTTCGCACCGCCCGCTGCTCGGCGTCCGGCCCGACCCTCGTCCACACCGACATCGCACGGCGGACGTGATCCTCCAGATACGCCCCCGGTCGGCGCCAGTACGCCTCGAACAGGCCGTCAGCGCAGTCCCACGGGACGGGCACCGGCTCAGCGCGGGCGCCGATGGCGTCGGCCATCCCCGCAAGCGAGGGAAAGTCCGCGAGGACGGTGGCGAACTCGGGCAGGTAGTCGCGGGTAAGCCAGAACCGGTCCTGCCATCCGGGCTCGTCGGTGTCGAACGTCAGCACCACCACGCGGCGGGCCACGCGCCGCATCTCGCGCAGCCCCGCTATCGGGTCCCTCCAGTGGTGAACAGTGGAGACGGCCATCGCGACGTCGAAGGAGTGGTCCGCGAACGGCAGGCTCTCCGCGGCGGCGGCCACGCACGGCGCCGAGCCGGCAGGCCGCTGACGCCGCATGACCTCCGACGGCTCCACCGCGGTCACCTCGCGATCAGCCGGCTCGTAGGAGCCGGTGCCGGCCCCGACGTTCAACACCGTCCGCGCGTCCCCGAGCGCGTCCAGGATCTGTGCTGCGATCCGCGGCTCGGTACGCCGCGTCGCCGTGTAAGCGCCGCCGATCGCGTCGTACAGCCGTGCACCGAGCATCCCCAGTTGCTCCTCCGGTGTCACCTTCAGCCCTCTCTCCCGTGCCTCGAGTTCCCTGTCGATGGCCGCCACCATGGCGTCAGCACGATCACGCCGCTCCAGCAGGAGGCCACGCAGTCGGCGCAGGTGCGCGACCGCGTCGGTGGACGAGTCGCCGACCAGTTCCGCGACCTCCCGCAACCCGAAGCCCAGCCGCCGGTAGGCCAGCACTTCCCTCAGCCGCTCGACGTCACCCGCCGAGTAGGCCCGGTACCCACCCGCGGTCCGCGCCGACGGACGCACGAGCCCGATCTCGTCATAGTGATGCAGCGTGCGGACGCTCACGTCGGCCAGCTCGGCCACGCGCCCCACGGTCCAGTGATCTTCCACGGCACCGACTATGGAGCCTGACGTCACGTGAGGGTCAAGAGCCGCACCCATGCCCCGCGGGAGCCGACGCGGAGCCGTGACCGCACGTCGCGCTGCCGGTCGGAGTTCCATGGATCTGCTCGACCGGTGAGCGCGCCGCACCGGCGTGTTATCGAACGCTGGTGCGGGCAATGGCCCGCAGTCGGCCGGGGTCCACCGGTTCCCGCGTTGCGTCATGTGTCAGTTCGAGTCCGTCGTCGGTGCTCTCCGCCCGCCAGACGGCGCCGTGCCGGTTCTCCCACTCGACGAAGCTGCCGGGGGCGCCGTCGAGCAGTTCCAGCTCACGCACCAGCGTGTCCAGGGGGGCGAGTCCACGGGCGTCGCCCTTGCTCATGCTCTGGGTACGGGTGTTGTCGTAGCGCATCTTGACGAACGGCACCTCGGTACGGTCGAGCTTGTTCGGCTGGAGCATCTTGCGGAACCTGCCCCAGGCCTCTTCCTCGTTCTCCCTGCCGGAGATCTCACTGGCGTAGGCGGGGAAGACGGCATAGGTGACGGCGGACAGCTCGGGGTTCTCGGTGGCGTGGTAGCCGTGCACCTCGGAGGCCGCCACCCCCACGGTGTCGAACTCCGTCCCGTCGTGGTGGAAGTCGCCGATGGCCACCAGGGGCCGCCCCTTCCCCACGAAGGTGTCGTCATGGGCGCGCGCGTGGGCGAGCAGTGCCGAGACAAGGGCCTCGTCGTAGGGGCCTCGCACGTTGACCTGCAGGTTGTGCGCGCCGTCGGTGGAAAGTGCGGCGGTGAAGGTGAACATCGGGTTCGGCGACCATCGCCACGCGGAGGCCAGGCCGGGAACGGGAGCGGCGCCGGGCATGGCGGGCAGGACGGATCCAGGGTTCATCGGGGTGGCTCCTGTGCTCGAAGAGGGGGCCTCAGCTGCATGAGTAGAGGGTGGGGTGGACGTCCTGGCGGTAGGTGGCGTCCATGAGCGCACCGCCGCGGGAGTTCTCGCTTCTCGTCATGGGCTCCATGTTGTCGGGGTGGTTGTAGAAGTCGTTGCGGGTGGCCCGGTCGGAACGGTAGCCCGTCTGGTTCCAGTGATCGACCACCGGTGTCAGGTGCTCGTACGTGAGCTGGTCGAACGGGATGATCTCGCCCGCGGAGTTGCGCCAGGTCAGCTCGGACCGGGGAGTGCGTTCCATGATCTGACGGCCCTGGGAGTCGAGCCGTCCGGTGGGCCGCATCGGTGTGCCGCCCTGGGCGATGCCCTCGTCGGTCCATGCGGCGGCCATGGCGTCATGGGTGGACTGGCGATAGCTGCCGGGGTACTCGCTGTCGCGGTTGTGGGTCTGCGCGGGCGAGTTCGGGTCCCTCTCCCACCGGCCGCCCTGGCCGCGGACGCGGATGAGGCCCAGCGGGTCGAGGAGGAGGAGCGGGTTGGTGACGTAGGCGTAGTCGTTCGGGTCCGGGGCCAGGCCCAGCGGATCGGCGCTGACGTAGCGCGCGGTCTCCGGGTCGTAGTAGCGGAAGTAGTTGTAGTTCCAGCCGGTCTCGGCGTCCGCGTACTGGCCGGGGAAGCGCAGGGGGCAGTCGGCCTCCGAGGACGGGGACGGTACGCCGGTCGGTCGCCCCCAGGCCGTGAATCTGCGGTGCCAGACGATGCGGCCGTCCGGTGAGACGAGTTCGGTCGGCGTTCCGACGAGGTCGGTGACGATGGCGTAGAAGCGGGCGTCTATGTCGCCCGGGTCGCTGCCGTTTCCGCTGCCGCTGCCGCTGGCGTCCGCTGCCGGCCGTTCGCGGCCGCCGCTCACTGTCTGGGCGACCGGCCGGTGCGAACCCGGCGCGTAGTCCCAGGTGGTGACGGTGCCGTCGGTCTCGATCTGTTCGGCGAGGCGCGTTCCGTCCCAGCTGAACGTCGTCTCCTCCAGCACGTCCCCGGCGGTGCCGAGGCGCTGTTTGCCGACCCGTCGGCCGTCCGGATCGTAGGTGTAGCGCCACTCGGATCCGTCCGGCGTGACGGTCCGGACCAAGCGGTCCTCCGGGCTCCACCCGTAGTGGGAGGTGCGCCGCCCGCCACTGAGGAGACGGACGGTCTTGCGGATCAGGCGTCCCTGGCCGTCGTAGGTGAAGGTGGTGCGTCCGGCACGGTGCAGTCTGGTTCCGTCGAACTCACGCGGCTCCGGGTCCGCGGCGCCGGCGTGCGGGGAGGCGGCGACGAGGTTGCCCGCGCGGTCGTACCCGTACCTCTCCTCGCGGTCGGCGGTCCTGACCGCGGTCAGCCGGCCGACCGGATCCACGTCGAACCGGCGGCTCTCGCCGAGCAGCTCGTCGATCTCCCTGAGCGCCCCGTCGAGGTCGTACTCGTAGGTGCGGCGCTGGAGCAGCTCACCGCCCACGTCGCCGTCGCCCCGGCCCGGGGCGGTCACCGACTGCCCGGTCAGCCGGCCGGAGCCGTCCCAGTTCTGGTGGAGCACAGCTGCTGTACCGAGAGTCCTGCGGACCTCACGCTGGGCGGTGTCGTAGTCGAAGCGCAGTTCGCTGCCGGCACCGCTCAGGGTCTGCGGGTGGCCCGTCGCCTCGTACGTCCAGGTCGAGGTGATCCCCGAGGGAGTGCGTCGGCCGACGCGGCGGCCGAGGGCGTCGTAGGTGTAGGCGGTGGTCCGTCCGTTGACCGTCTCGGTCAGGGTGCGGCCCATGAGGTCGTAGGTGCGTTCGACCGTGGTGTCGCGGTTGGCCGCGCGAAGCAGTGAGCCGGCGCTGTCGTACTCGTAGGTGGTGACCTCGTCCGCGGTGCGGTACTGGCGTGGCCTGCCGAGCAGGTCCACGGTCACGTCCGTCGTCTGTCCGACGCCGTTGGTCCACGACGTACGCTGCCCGGCCGCGTCGTGGGTGTAGGTGAGCGTGCGGTCGTTGAAGTCCGTCTCCCGGACCAGGCGGTTGGCCGCGTCGTAGGCGTACTCCCAGGTGCGGCCGTCCGGGGCGTGCACACCGGTCAGGTTCAGTTCCGTGTCGTAGGCGAACGTGTAGCGGCGGCCGTCCGGTGTGCTGCGGGAGGTCGGCTGGTGGAAGTGGGTGAACCCGTACGTGGTGACCGCGCCGTTGCGGGCCGTGTGGGAGGCGAGGTTGCCTTCGCCGTCCCAGCTCCAGGCCTCCGTCGCGCCGTCCGGGAAGGTGCGCCACGAGGCCAGTCCTTCGACGGTCCAGCCGAATCGGTCGGTGGCGCCGGCGGCGTCGGCCACCGCGGTCACGCGTCCGAAGGAGTCGCGCCGCGCCCGGGTCGTCCGGCCCTCCGGGTCGGTGAGGGCCAGCGGCAGGCCGGCCGGGTCGGTCTGGATGTGCCGGGTGTGACCGAGCGCGTCGGTGACCGAGACGGGCCGCCCCATGGCGTCATAGCCGTAGCGGGTGGTCGCGCCGGACGGGTCGGTGACGGACAGGCGATTGCCTCGCTCGTCATAGGTGTAGCTCCAGAACGAACCGTCGGGGTCCGTGAGCCGGCGGGTGCGGCCTGCCTCGTCGTACTCGGCCCGGATCGAACTGAGGTCGGGCCGGACCACCTCGACCAGGTGACCGGCCGCGTCGAAGACCTGGCGAGTGGTGCGGCCCAGCGGGTCGGTCCAGGAGACCAGGCGTCCGTTCTCGTCCCACTCCCGGCGGGTCGAGGCTCCCAGGGGATCGGTGACCTGGACGAGTCGCAGACGCTCGTCGAACCGGTAGGTGGTGGCCCGGCCCAGGGAGTTCCGGTACGTGTTGACGCGCGCCGCGTCGTCGTAGGTGAGGGAGCAGTCCAGGAAGCCGTCCGCTCCCCTGCCGGCCGTGACCCGGTGCCGCTCGTCGTAGGTGTAGCGGTACCAGCCGCCGTTGCGGTCGGTCCAGCCGGTGATGCGGGACTCGGCGTCGTAGGTGAGCTGGAAGTCCCGTCCCTGCCCGTCGGAGACGGTGCGGAGATTGCCCTCCGCGTCGTAGCCGTAGCGTCGCACGACCGCCCACGGTGAGTGGGCTTCCGCGCCGTACCCGTCTTCCGGGGCACTGAGAACGCTCAGGGACGTGACCCGGCCCTGCTCCGTGGCGATGGCCACCCGGTAGCCGCCCGAGTGGCGCATTTCGGCGAGGACGCCCGCCTCGTCGTAGCGGAAGTCGATGCGGTGACCGTTGCGGTCGGTGATCGCGGCGAGGGGCAGGGTGTAAGCGGGGGTGCCGGCGTCGGGCCGCGCACCGGGAGCGAAGTGGTGCGTGCGTCCGGTCTCGTCGTCGTGGACGGTGATCGTGCCTCCGTCGTCACCGGTCCACGTCAACGGCCGTCGAGGCCCCTCCAGCGGCAGGATCGCGGTGCCGGGCGCGGGAATCGGATAGGCCAGGAGCATGCCGTCCTCGCTCGCGAACACCACCCCCTGATCGTCTATCTCCAGGCGCTGGTCCAGCGTCGAGGCCCAACTCGGCCCGAAGCAGCGTCCCCAGCGGTAGGTGGAGACGTGGGTGCGCCGGACGATCAGAGGCAGGAGCCCGCCGAGTTGCAGGTCCACCTGCTCCATGAGCATCTCGCCGGACACCATGTCGATCGGGTCGCCGCCCCGGCACCGGCCCTTGTAGGGCTTGGCTTTCGCCAGAAGGTCCTTGGCCCCGGAGCGCAGCGTCTTCAGGCCGCCCCGCACGGCGGTGGCCATCCCCTTCATGCCCTTGGCGATGGCGCCGAGGGAGGTGAGGCCCTTGACTCCGGGTATGCAGTCCAGGGCCGCCAACCCCACGTCCCACAGGGACGCCTGTCCTTTCCGGTATTTGTTGAGGGTGTCGGCAAGGACGACGAGTGCGGCCACGACGACGATCGCGGCGAGGATCGGCCCGCCGATGATCATCGCGACGATTCCGACGACCGCGACGACGACCTTGCATACCGCGACGATCGAGTCCCAGTTGTCGGTGAACCAGTCGCCGACGTCCTCCCACCACGACCGGTTCTGGATACCGGCGTCCGACGCCTCGTCGATCTTGTTCTTGGCGTCGCGGGCGGCATCCTCGCGTATCTTGCGCGCGTCCTCGGCCATCTTCTTCGCCGCGTCCAGCGCGCTCTGGGCGGAGTCGACGGCCGACTGGGCGTTGGTCCGGGCGGTCTTGGCGTGCTGGACGTCACGGGTGGCGGCGCGGACCTTGCCCTCGTCCGGCTTGTCCGCGTCCGACTTGCTGCCCGTCGGGTCGTCCTTGTACTTGTCGGCCTCCTTCGACGCCCGCGTCACCCAGGAATCGGCCGAGGACAGCTTCGACTGCGCCGAGGACAGGTCTTCGCGGGCCTCCCGTGCCTTGACCAGGGCCTTGTCGGCCAGGGCCTGCGCCCGCTCCAGCTTCGGCCAGAAGTCGGCGAGGGCGTCGCCGCACATGCCGTAGGACTTCTCGAGCTTCTTCAGGTTCTTCGGTACGCCCGAGAACTCCTCCTTGAAGACGGTGGCCGACTTGCCCGCCCACTCCGCGAGCGTGGACTCCCCCGCCATGCCCTTCACCAGACGCAACGCGTCCGACACGTCGTCCGCGAAGTCGTGCAGGGTCTTGGCGAGCGTGCGTACCCGTTGCGGGTCGCCGGGGGTCGGGTCCTTGTCCAGGTCCAGGACATGCCAATCCGTCGGCCTGTGGCCCACCATCACGCAACCCCCGTCGACACCTGCCGGTGACATCAACAACTCATGTGCACGCGTGAACTTACTAGGCACAGAAGTTCGAGGAGAAGGGGCTCCTTGCGGCCGGAGCCACCGCTTCGCACAGGCCGTGTCCGGGAGGGCCGGTCAGCACGGCGGTGTCGTGCGGGCAGGCTGGGCCGAGTACTTGGGAGCCGGGGTGACGGGGGATCAGTCCAGTGCGGGTCAGGTGTGCCGGGGTCGCTGTGGGTCTACAGGCGGAGACTGGTTCGCCGTCCCCGCGGGTGCGGGGAGCAGACTGATCGACCTAGGGTTCTATGGGCCACGAGGCCGCGTTCCAGCGACTCGCACAGATTTCGGCGAACAGGGACCTGGGTGGCGTGGAATCGAGTGACGTCGATCCGTGGGCCCCGGCGAAGACGTGTGGGGCACGGTGGTCCAGGCGTCCGGCGCGACGCGCCCGATGCGGCGGCATCGGCGGCCGAGCGCGGACCTGATGGACTCACGGTATGACGACACTGCCGCGCCCGATCCGCCTCTCGCGCCGCCTGAGTCTCCGTCTTGATCCAGGCCGCCGGCGCTCACGCCCCGCGCAGGGGGTTGGGCAGCGGCCGGTAGCGGGCGGCGGCGCCGTCCGCGCCGGTCCAGCGCAGCAGGAGGTTGGTCTTGCCGGGGAGGGTGGACGAGGCGAGGAGGGCGGGGATCTCGGGCAGGTCGTCGTGGCCGGCCAGGGCGTCGCGGGCGGCGGGCCACGGGTCGAGGCCGGGGTGGTGCTCGACCAGGGCGGCGGCGGTCTCGCAGAGGTGGTTGACGACCAGGCAGTACACCAGCCGTTCCCAGCCGGCCGCCCGGGAGGTGTCCGGCAGCAGCTTGACGCCCTCGGCGTCCCGGAACAGGGCCTGTACCGGTGTGCCGCCGGGGTCCACGGCGATCAGCGTGTTCTGCAGGTGTGCCTCCAGGACGACGCCGTCGTCGGCGAAGGCGGTCAGCACGGGTGGGACGACGGCGGCCAGGTAGGCCTCCCACCAGGCCGCCGGGTCCGTGGCGCCCTCCAGCGGGCTGCCCGGGAAGCCCTCGACGAGTGCGGCGGCGAGGAGCGGGGTCGCGTCGGACAGCACGCGGTCCCGCAGTCCGTCGCGGACCACGACGGCCAGCTCCTCGAAGGCGAAGTCCGCGGTGCGGTAACCGCGGTCGCCGAGCCAGGCCGCCGGGGACCCGATGGCGGCGAAGGCCTCGGTGACCGCCGTGTCGGTGCGGCGCAGCCTCATCAGGTCGTGGCGCCACAGGCGGCGGATGTCGTTGGTGATGCGTACGTCGAGGCTGAACTTGAGGAACAGGTCGCGCCCCGGGAGGTAGTCGGGGGCGTACACCGTGCGGATCGCGGCGGTCGGCCAGGCAGGGAAGACGGTCGTGCCCAGGTGGACGAGGCGGCCGTCGGCGAGGGCCGGGGCCAGGGCGCTTCCGGTGAGGTCGAGCTGCCAGGGGTGGGCCGGGAGCAGCCGGTAGCCGGGCGGGGCCTCGCCCAGGGCGTCCAGGGCGGCGGTGTCGCCCTCGTCGACGACCGTGTCCTCGCGCACGCCGAGCAGCGGCAGCGTGAAACGGGCGTGCGCCTCGGGCGCGTACGGCAGCCAGTCCGCGTGCGGGCCACCGCCGCGCGCCTTGGGGGCGGGGTGGTGGGTGTGGCCGGTGAGCAGGGACTGCTCGGAGCGGAGGTACGGGTCCTCGGGCGGGGTCGCACGCGCGCGTGCCGTCAGCAGCGCGGCCACCGCGTCCCGGCTGTCGGTCATCTCGGTGGGCAGTTCGTGGTTGGGCAGACCCGTGTGCCGGCGCAGCTCCTCCGCGACGAGTTTCACCAGCTCGGTGTGGCCGACGCGGTGCCAGCGGCCCGCCGCGCGCACCTCCGGCTCGGCGGGGCGCCGGCCTCCGCGCACGCGCAGCAGTCTGCCGCCGGGCAGCCGGTACACCGGCCGGGTGCCGGGGCCCGGCAGCGGTTCGGCGACCTCGCGCAGCAGGCAGTTCAGCAGCGGCACCGCCGCATAGGCGTCGGCACGTTCCGCGGCGCCGTCCGGGGAGGCGGCGTCGGCGCCGGTGGGCGGGGGCAGGAGATCCACGCGTTCCACTCGTTCCCTACGGTCTGTCCATGGCGGAGATGGCGGGGACGATCAGTATGTCTGTCGTCGCCCGTGTGCCGTGACGTCCTACTCGTACCCGAGGAGCCCGCCCGTGCATCGTCCCCCCAGCGCAGAGGCCGAGGTCGCCGACGAGCTGGCGGCCGTCCGCCCCGGTCTGGTCGACCGGTTCACGGCCGAGCTGCCCGGTGCCCGCGCGGCCGTGCTGTCCCGGCTGTGGCGCGCGTTCGCCCATGAACCACTGCCGTGGATCGCCGGCCGGGAGCCCGCCGGGGAGGGACTGGTCCTGTGCCTTCGGGACGGCCGCCTGCTGGCCGGTCCGGCCGCCGACCCGTACCGCACGGACGGTTACGTCCGCGTCGTACGGCTCGACGAGGTCCCGTACGGCGATCCGGCGCGGCTGGTGACGGACCTCGCCGTACCGCACTCGGCGGGGTTCGCGGCCGAACTCGGGCACAGCGTCGCGTCCTTGGCGCTGTCCCGGGCGGGGCGTGAGGTTCACCCGGACGAGTGGCCGGACAGCGACTGGGCCTGGGAGCAGCGGGTGGTCGACGGGCATCCGTACCACCCGGGCTGCCGTTCCCGACCGGGCTTCTCGGTGGCGGAGCAGCTCGCGTACGGTCCCGAGCACGGGCCGGTGGTGGGGCTGGGGCTGGTGCCGGTCCCGGCGGCCGAGTGCCTGATGACGGGCGGGTGGCCGCGGGAACTGCGCGACGGGGCGGACGTACTGCTGCCCGTGCACCCGTGGCAGGCCGCGCACGTGCTGGAGCGGCCGTGCGACGGACAGCTCGCCGCCCACCCGCTGATGTCGCTGCGCACGCTCGCCGTGCCCGGCGGACCGCACGTCAAGACCGCGCTGAGCACCCGGCTGACGTCCTCCGTACGGGACATCTCGGTCGCCTCGATCGCCGCGTCGGCGACCCTGTCGTCGTTCGGCGAGGATCTGGCGGCCCGCACGGACGGCCTGCTGCACGTCACCCGCACGCTGGGCGCGGCCACCGCCCACTCCCCCGACCTGGCCGCCGTACTGCGCGAGTCTCCGCAGGCGTACGCGGCGCCGGGCGAGTACGTCGTACCGGTGGCCGCGCTGGCGACCACCGGGCTGCCCCGCTCGCCGGCGTGGCTGGCCTCCTTCGCGCGTCTCGCGCTCACCGTCGGACTGCGCACGCTGGAACTGGGCGTGGCCCTGGAGGCACACGGCCAGAACCTCCTCGTCGTGCTGTCCCCGGCGGGCGATCCGCTGCGCCTGGTCTACCGCGACCTGGCCGACATCCGCGTCAGCCCGGCCCGACTCTCACGGCACGGCGTCGACGCCCCGGACCTGCCCGCCCGGATGCTCACCGACGACCCGCCGGGGCTGCGCCGCAAGCTGTTCGGCTCGTTGGTGGGAGGGGCGCTGGCGGCGACGGCGGGCTCGGGTGCGGCGCTGCGGGACGCGATGGAGGCGGCCGTGGACGAACTGCCGCGCACGGCGGACGTCGTGGCGCTGTGCGGGGAGCCGTTGCCGGTGAAGGCCCTGACGTCGATGCGTACTTCGTCGGGCGGCGCCGGGGACCTGTGGGCGGAGTTGCCCAATCCGCTGCATGGGAAGTGAAGTCGGGGCGTCGTCGAGGTCTCGTTTTGGAGCCCGGCACCACTGATCAATAAGATCCGCCGATGATCACAAGAACACGGTCGGCGGCGGGTGCCTGTGCCCTGCTCGCCGCGCTGACGGCCGGGATCGCCTTCCCGGCCGGAGCGGCCGCCGGTGAACCCACGGGCGAGGACGCGCCGAAGGTCAACCTGGTGCTCGACGTCAGCGGTTCGATGCGGACGCGGGACATCGACGGCGGTACGCGGATGGCCGCGGCGAAGCAGGCGTTCAACGAGGTGCTCGACGCGACGCCCGAGGAGGTGCGGCTCGGGATCCGGACCCTGGGCGCCGACTATCCGGGGGACGACCGCAAGACCGGCTGCAAGGACACCGCGCAGCTCTACCCGGTCGGCCCCCTGGACCGCACCGAGGCCAAGACGGCGGTGGCGACGCTGGCACCCACCGGCTGGACGCCGATCGGCCCCGCGCTGCTGGAGGCGGCCGACGACCTCGACGGCGGCGACGGTTCCAAGCGCATCGTGCTGATCAGTGACGGCGAGGACACCTGCGCCCCGCTCGACCCGTGCGAGGTGGCCCGGGAGATCGCCGCCAAGGGCATCGGGCTGACCATCGACACGCTGGGGCTGGTCCCCAACGCCAAGATGCGGCAGCAGCTCAGCTGTATCGCCGAGGCGACCGGCGGGACGTACGCCTCGGTCGAGCACACCGACGAACTCACCGACAGGGTGAACCAGTTGGTGGACCGCGCGGCCGACCCGGTGGTGACCCCGGTCGCCACCGAGGGCGCGGACGCGTGCGCGAAGGCGCCGACGCTGGAGTCGGGGCTGTACACCGACCGCGAGGAGTTCGGTAAGCAGCGCTGGTACCGGGTGGACGTGGAGCCGGGCCAGGAGCTGCGCGCCTCGGTGAGCGTGGGTGCCGACCGCGCCGTGAACCCCCCCTACGGGGTGCTGCTGCGGGCGGTGACGGTGCACGGCCGGGAGATCGTGCGCGGCGAGGCGGCGGGCAACGGCCGTACCGATGTGCTCTCCACGGGGCTGCGGTATCCGAAGGCGGAGAGCGACGAGGAGGACGCCCCGGCCGAGACCGTGTGTCTCCAGGTCACCAACTCCTTCTCCGTCGCCGCCGGTGTGCAGACCACGCCCGGACTGCCGCTGGAGCTGACCGTCGACGTCGTGGACGGTCCGAGCGACGCCGGTGACGTGGCCTCCTTCGGCCTCGGTCGCGGCTGGTGGCTGCTCGGCGCGCTGATCCTGGCCGGGTTCCTCGCCGGTCTGCTGTGGGGCTGGCTCTCACGCTGGCGGTTCGCGGTCTGGAGGACCAACTGATGCGTTCGATACGAGTGCTGGGCGCCGTCGCGCTCTTGCTCGGCCTCGCCGTCTCCCCCGCGGTGGCCGACTCCTCGCCCTCCGCGAGCCCGTCGGACGACACCGGCGCGCCGACCGAGGCGGGCACGGCCTTCCGTACGGCGACCGAGATCGAGCAGGGCCGGCAGGCCACGGCGAACGGCTCGGCCGGTGACTACCTGTACTGGTCGTTCCCGGCCGACGCCGGGCAGCGCCCCACCGTCAAGGCCACGGTGAAGCTGCCCGAGACGCACGCCGCCGAGACCTGGCGGATCGACGTGTACGACGGTCTGCGCCGCCGCCAGGCCTGTCAGTACGGCGCGCAGTCCCGCACCGCGGCGGCGGGCACCTCCTCCGTGGAGCTGGCCTGCGTGCTGCGCACGGTCCGCGCGTGGTCGGAGCCGTGGGCCAACGATCCATTGCCGGGGACGTACTACATCCGGCTGACGGCGGTGGACCTCCCGACGTCGGACCTGGGCGTCCCGGTCTCCGCCGGGGTCCAGGTGGACTCGAAGGACATCGGCGGAGCGGCGGCGGTGGACGGTTCGCTGGCCGAGCCTCTGGTGCCGGGCGTGGCGGTGAGGTCCGGCGCGGACGAGGAGGACTCGGAGCGCGGCGCGGTGCTGTCCGCGATCGAGCCCGATGACGGCTGGTCCTCCGGCTGGTGGTCCGACCGGTGGGTGTGGACCGGGATCGGCGGTGTGCTGGCCGCACTGGCGGGCATCGGCGGATACGCGCTGACCCGCGGGGCGGGACGGGGGCGGCCGGGGCGGGTGCCGCCGGGCGTCTGACGCCTCCCCGGAAGGCCCGACCGAACCGGGAAAGGCCCGCCGCCCCGAAAGGACCGACCGAACCGGAGAAGGCCGGCCGCCCCGAAAGGACCGACCGAACCGGAGAAGGCCGGCCGCCCCGGAAGGCCCGACCGGAGGGCCCGACCGTCCCGGGAGGCCCGCCCCCTGGCGGGCCTTCCGCCGTTTCAGCCGGCTTCAGCCCTCGCGGAGCGCCTTGGCCGCCGTTCCGTCACCGGTCACCGCGACGCGCCCGTCCCGCACCGCGTCCCGCAGGCCGAACTCCCCACGGCTGAGCGCGGCGCAGGTCCCGGCGTCCAGCACGAGCAGGGCGTCGGGCTCTCCCGGCGCGGACCCGTCGCCGTAGACGGGGTCTTCCTCGCCGCCGCCCGCGTAGAGGTGGAAGTTCCCCTCCTCCAGCCGGACCTCGACGAGTCCCTCCTCCGCCCCGGCCTCGCGCAGGGCCCGCAGCAGGGGCAGCGCGAACCAGTGCGCACGCAGGGCGTCCGTCGGCCTCCGCTCTCCCAGCTCGCCGGCGCCCCACGCGCCGAGGGCCTCCAGCACCGGCAGCAACTCGCGTCCGCGAGGGGTCAGTTCGTAGACGTACGCCGCCCCGGGCGGGGGCAGCCGGCGGCGGGTCGTCAGCCCGTCGCGCTCCATGTCCTTCAGCCGCGAGGCGAGTACGTCCGTGCTGACGCCGGGGAGGTCGGCGTGCAGGTCGGTGTAGCGCCGCGGACCGGCGAGCAGCTCCCGGACGATCAGCAGGGTCCAGCGGTCGCCGACGGCGTCGAGCGCGCGGGCGGCGGAACAGTACTGGTCGTAGCTTCGGCGAGGTGACATGCGACGCAGTGTAGACAAGTTGTTGGACTTTCCAAGCTCGCACTTGGTAAAACCAAGCAACACCAGATACCGGAGGGGAAGCGCCGCAATGGAGTTCCGGCAGTCGAACAAGCTCAGCGAGGTCTGTTACGAGATCCGCGGCCCGGTCATCGAGCACGCCAACGCGCTGGAGGAGGCGGGGCACAGCGTGCTGCGCCTGAACACCGGCAACCCGGCACTCTTCGGTTTCGAGGCGCCGGAGGAGATCCTCCAGGACATGATCCGCATGCTGCCGCGGGCGCACGGATACACCGACTCGCGCGGCATCCTCTCCGCCCGCCGCGCCGTCGCCCAGCGCTACCAGGCCCTCGGTCTGGAGGTCGACGTGGACGACGTCTTCCTCGGCAACGGCGTCTCCGAGCTGGTCTCCATGGCCGTACAGGCCCTGCTGGAGGACGGCGACGAGATCCTGATCCCCGCCCCCGACTTCCCCCTCTGGACGGCGGTGACGACCCTCGCGGGCGGCAAGGCGGTCCACTACCTGTGCGACGAGCAGGCGGACTGGTACCCGGACCTGGCCGACATGGAGTCCAAGATCACCGACCGCACCAAGGCGGTCGTCATCATCAACCCCAACAATCCCACCGGCGCCGTCTACCCCAAGGAGATCGTCGAGGGCATCCTCGACCTCGCCCGCCGCCACGGCCTGATGGTCTTCGCCGACGAGATCTACGACCAGATCCTGTACGACGACGCCGTGCACCACTCGGCCGCCGCGCTCGCCCCCGACCTGGTGGTCCTGACCTTCTGCGGCCTGTCCAAGACCTACCGGGTGGCGGGCTTCCGCTCCGGCTGGCTGGTGGTCACGGGGCCCCGGCAGCACGCGCGCGACTATCTGGAGGGCCTGACGATGCTGGCCTCCATGCGTCTGTGCGCCAACGCGCCCGCCCAGTACGCCATCCAGGCGGCGCTCGGCGGCCGCCAGTCGATCCGCGAACTGACGGCGCCGGGCGGACGCCTGCGCGAACAGCGGGACGTAGCCTGGGAGAAGCTGAACGAGATTCCGGGCGTGTCGTGCGTGAAGCCGAAGGGCGCGCTGTACGCGTTCCCGCGTATCGACCCCAAGGTGCACAAGATCCACGACGACGAGCGGTTCGTCCTGGACCTGCTGCTGCGGGAGAAGATCCAGGTGGTCCAGGGCACCGGCTTCAACTGGCCCTCCCCCGACCACTTCCGCATCCTGACCCTCCCCCACGCGGACGACCTGGAGGCGGCCATCGGGCGGATCGGACGGTTCCTGGGCGGGTACCGGCAGTAGGGCGAGCCCGTGGCCCTTCCTGGGCGGGCCGGACGGCACGGACAAGTAGCCTGAGCGGCATGGGTGATCTTTTTCTGGTCCGGCACGGTGAGACCGAGTGGTCGCGGTCCGGACGGCACACCGGGCTGACGGACGTCCCGCTGACCGAGCACGGCCGGGAGCAGGCGCGCGGTCTGGTGCCGTTGATCCGGTCGCACCGGATCGGGGCCGCCTTCGTCAGCCCGTTCCAGCGAGCCCGGGAGACGGCGGAACTGATCGGTCTGCACGGGGTGCGGATCGAACCGGATCTGCACGAGTGGGACTACGGCGGGTACGAGGGGATCACGACGGTCGAGATCCACCGGAGCCGGCCGGACTGGTTCCTCTTCACGGACGGCGTCACGCCCGGACCGCCGAACCACCCCGGGGAGACTCCGGAGCAGGTCGGGGAGCGGGCCGACCGGGTGCTCGCCAAGGTGGAGGCCGCGTTCGCGAACACCGAGGGGTGCGTGGTGCTGGTGGCACACGGGCACTTCCTGCGGGTGCTGACCGCGCGGCACCTGGGGCTTCCGGCATCGGACGGCGCCCTGTTCCAGCTGGGCACGGGGACGCTGTGCCGGCTGGGTACCGAGCACGGGCGGCCGGTGATCGCCGCGTGGAATGTCAGACCTCCGTCCTAGCCTTCTGAGGAGTCGCCTTCTTCGAAGGCGTCACCGGTGAGGGAGGGAGAACGCTGTGGCACTGTCGCCCACCGCCGCGCAGCGGCATGTCATCGACGCCGCCGACCCCGCGACCGGACGTCTGCGGGGGACGGAGGCCCAGCTCGCGGCGCTGGTGAAGCGGGGGCTCGCCTTCCGGCATCCGCGCCCGCCGCACGACCACTTCCTGACGCCGGCCGGGCACCGGATACGGGAGTCCCCTGCCGAGCCTCGGACACCGACGGCCTCCGGGCCCGCGGCACCGTCCGCCGCGCCGGCCGCCGCGCCGGCCGCCGATGGCGTGTTCGCCGCGCGGGTGGGCGGCGAGGAGGCTGTGCCGGGCGACACCGGGCCGGCCCGGCTGCGTGAGGTGCGCGGCGCCTGGCAGGGGCTGCTGGAGCTGCGCCGGATGACGCATTCGGACGGGAGCACGGACCGGCCCTGCGGGTGGGAGCGGACGCACCTCGTGCGGGCCGCCGCGCTCGCCCTGGAGGCGGCGGGACACCGTCCGGCCGGTCCGGACGGCGCCGACGGGTACCGGGTGCGCGCGACGCCGCAGCCGGAGGCCGTCGCCGTGTACGAGCCCGACGGCACCGCGCTGCGGGACTGCGGGGCCACCCTGGAGGGCGCGGGCTGGCAGGTCGGTGAGTACACGGAGCCGCGGACCAGGGTGCGCTATCTGCTGGCGTCCCCGCGCAAGGTGTGACGCCGCGGCCGTGTCAGGATCGGGCGTCAGCATGTCCACGAGGAGAGGCAGCAGCGGTGAGCGAGCCGTTTTCCGTCCCGGTGACCGTCCGCGGGTACGAGACCGACACGCAGGGCCACCTGAACCAGGCGGTGTACCTGAACTACGCCGAGCACGCCCGCTGGTCACTGCTCCAGGCGGCCGGAATCCGGCAGGCCGACCTGGTGGCCCGCGGCGTGGGGCCCGTGGCCCTGGAGACGACCATCCGCTTCCGGCGGGAACTGCTCGCGGGGGACGAGGTCGAGGTGACCTGCGCGTTCGAGTGGGGTGAGGGCAGGACGTTCGGCATCCGGCAGGTCATCCGCAAGGCGGACGGCACGGTCGCGGCGGAGGTCGAGGGCGTCGGCGGGCTCATGGACCTCAAGGCGCGCAAGCTGGTCGCCGATCCGCGGCAGCGGCTCAGGGAACTGGCTTCGGATACCGGGCTGTTCGGGGAATGAGCGAGCGGGGCCGCCCGTCTTCTGAGGAGGCCCGGGACGCTCAACGCCCGTCGTACGGGCCCGGGGTGCCGGTGCGGCTAGCTCGGCCAGGTGATGCAGCGAGCGGGTGAGATGCTCGGGGCCGAACGGCGGGAAGTGAAGGTACTCCCGGATGGACCGCGGCACCGCCGACCAGTCGTAGGTGAGCGTGACCTCGGTCTCGGACGGACCGAGCGGCGCGAGGTCGTAGCGCCAGATCCAGCCGCCGAACTCCAGGCGCCCGTCGTCCTTCTCCTGCCCGGTCAGCCAGCCGATGGCGCGCGGCGGGTCGAGTACCCGGACCTGATTGGCCACCTGGTAGTCGCCGTCCGGATGGCCGGGGTGGTACATGTCCATCCGGAAGACCTGCCCCACCTCGGTCAGCGGTGCCCGGTCGGCGGCTTCCTGGACCCAGCCGGTGCCGTCGATCGCCGAGTGGGTCGTCGGGTCCGCCAGCACCGCGAACACCCTCGCGATGGGCACGGCGACCGTCAGGGTGGCGCTCACGCTCTCCTCGGCCATGGTCCGCACGCTCCTCTTCGCCTCACGTCGGGCCTCCCGCAGGCGCGGAAGATTACGTTCCCTACGTGCAGACGACGCGGCGGGGCGGAACTCATCGGTGCCCGCGCGCACGCCGCCTCTCCGGTTTCTTCCGGCTCGTCGAACGCGGGTGGGCCGGTGCCTCTCGATCAGCCGAGAGGCACCGGCCCACCCGCGTCAGGATCCCGGGGTCACGGCGTGGCCGGGGCCCGGGACGCCTCGCTGATCTCGTTTCCGGCCTCCATCGGGTGGGTCACGTCCTCCGCTTCCCGCCCCCGGCCGCCGATGTGGTTGAAGACCAGGTTGAGCAGGACGGCGGCCAGACAGCCGGTCGAGATGCCCGAGTCGAGGATGATCTTCGCGTTCTCCGGGAACGAGTGGTAGAACTCCGGCGCCGCGATCGGGATGATGCCGACGGCCAGGGACACCGCCACGATCAGGACGTTGTTGTCCTTGTCCAGGCTCGCCCGGACCAGGGTCTGGATGCCGCTGGCCGCGACCGAGCCGAACAGCACCACGCCGGCACCGCCGAGGACCGGGCGGGGCACGACGGCGATGAGCGAGGCGGCCATCGGACACAGGCCCATCAGGACCAGGAAGCCGCCGCCCGCGGCGACGACGTAGCGGCTGCGGATCTTCGTCATGGCGACGAGGCCGATGTTCTGGGCGAAGGCGCTGCACATGAAGCCGTTGAACAGCGGGCTGATCGCCGAGCCGAGGGTGTCGGCGCGCAGGCCGGCCGCGATGACCTTCTCGTCGGCCTTGCGGTCCACGATCTCGCCCAGGGCGAGCATGTCGGCGGTGGACTCCGTCATGGAGACCACCATCACCACGCACATGGAGAGGATCGCGGCGACCTGGAACTGCGGAGCACCGAAGTGGAACGGGGTCGGGAAGCCGACGACGCTCGCGTCCGCGACCGGACCGAAGTCCGTGACACCGAACGGGATGGCGATGATCGTGCCCGCGACGAGGCCGAGCAGCACGGCGATCTGCTTGACGAAGCCGCGGGTGAAACGGCGCAGGAGCAGGACGATGAGCAGGGTGATCGCGGCCAGTCCCAGATTGGTCCCGGACCCGAAGTCGTCGGCCTCGGGGCTGGATCCCTGCGCCCAGCCGAAGGCCACCGGCAGCAGGGATATGCCTATGAGGGTGATGACCGTGCCGGTGACGACCGGTGGGAAGAACCGGATCGCCTTGCTGAAGAAGGGAGCCGCGATGAATCCGAGGAGTCCGGCGACGATGACGGCGCCGAAGATGATCGGCAACGCGTCGGACTTGTCCTCGGTGGAGGCGACGATCGCGGTCATGGGGGCGACACCGGCGAAGGTGACGCCGTTGACGAAGGGCAGCCGGGCACCGATCTTCCAGATGCCCAGGGTCTGCAGGAAGGTGGCGAGGCCGGCGGTGAACAGGCAGGCGCCGGTGAGGAAGGTCAGTTCGGTGGCGGTGAGGCCGATGGCCGCACCGACGATCAGGGGTGGAGCGACGACTCCGGCGTACATGGCGGCCACGTGCTGCAGGCCGGTCGTCGCCATTTTCAGTGGCGGGAGTTTCTCGTCAACAGGGTGGTCGGCCACGGCGGCGTTCCTCCGGTCGGTTACACGTCGGCTCTGACGCGGGTGTCAGGGAGGTGGTGCTGGTGGTGGTCGTGCGGGACCGTGACGGACCGTTCGGGGAAACGGTGACCGCTCCGGGGGCGTGCGCATGGGCGCACGCCCCGGAGACGGCCGCCGTGGACCCCGCTCGGGTCCACGGCTACCGGCCGGAAGCCGTCCCTCCCGGCCGGAGCTCTAGTGGTGTTCAGTTGTGCGAAGGCGGCTACCGGCAGGCCGGCGGACCGGCTGCTGGGTTGTGCGGCTGTGTGGTTGTGCGGTTGGTCAGCTCTGCGCCGTGATCCGCGCCAGGCGGCGCGCCTCGTCCCGGGTGGAGCGGGCGATGGCGTCCTCGTCGACCGTGAGCAGCCGCCCGTTCTCGACGATCTGGCGGCCGTTCACGAACGACGCCGTGACCGGGGCCGCGGCGCCGAAGACCAGGGCGGTGACCGGGTCGGCGATGGAGGAGTGGGCGAGGGTGTCCATCCGCCACAGCACCAGGTCGGCCAGCTTGCCCGGCTCCAGCGAGCCGGTCTCGGCGGCCCGGCCCAGGACCTGGGCGCCGCCGTGGGTGCCCAGCCGCAGCGCCTCGCGGGCGTTCAGCGCGGCCTCGCGGTGGGCGCCGAGGCGGTTGACGAGCAGGGCGTTGCGCAGTTCGGTGTGGAGTTCGCCGGACTCGTTGGAGGCGGTGCCGTCGACGCCGAGGCCGACCGGGACGCCGGCGGCGAGCATGTCGGGGACCCGGGCGATCCCGGCGGCCAGCCGGGCGTTGGAGGACGGGCAGTGGGCGACGCCGGTCCTCGTGCGGGCGAAGGCGGCGATGTCGGAGTCGTTCATGTGGACGCAGTGCGCCATCCACACGTCCTCGCCGAGCCAGCCCGTGGACTCGAAGTAGTCGGTCGGGCCCATGCCGAACAGCTCGTGGCAGAACTTCTCCTCCTCCACGGTCTCCGAACCGTGGGTGTGCAGCCGCACGCCGAGCCGGCGGGCCAGCTCCGCGCCCTGGCGCATCAGTTCGGTGGAGACGGAGAAGGGGGAGCAGGGGGCGACGGCGACCTGGGTCATCGCGTCGAAGGAGGAGTCGTGGTGCTCCCTGACGGTGGCCTCGGTGGCGGCGAGCGCGTCGTCCAGGCTCTCCACCGCGAAGTCCGGCGGCAGCCCGCCGTCGGACTCGCCGCGGTCCATGGAGCCGCGGGCGAGGGTGAAGCGGACGCCCGTCTCGCGGGCGGCGCGGATGATCGCGCCGGACAGGTCGCCGGAGCCCCGCGGGAAGACGTAGTGGTGGTCCATGGCGGTGGTGACGCCGCCGCGGGCCATCATGGCGAGGGAGCCCTGGGCCGCCGCGTACGCCATCGGCTCGTCGATGCGTGCCCAGGTCGGGTAGAGCGCGACCAGCCAGTCGAAGAGGTTGTGGTCGGTGGCCAGGCCCCGGGTGATCCACTGGTAGAAGTGGTGGTGCGTGTTGACCAGGCCGGGCGTGACCAGGTGACCGGTCGCGTCGATCCGGCGGACCACGTTCTCCAGGCCCTCGGGCGCCTGTCCCGCGCCCACGGACTCGATCCTGTTGCCGGCGAGGACGAGATACCCCCAGGCGATCTCGGTGTCGCCCGCGTCCACCGTGGCGATCGCGCAGTTCTCGATCACCACGCGCTCGGCTGCCGATGATGCTGCCATGCTGCTTCCTTCTTTCAGTGGGGCCCATGGGCGGGAAGTGAGTACCCACGGGGAGGGCACGGCAGGACCCTAGGAGGATTTGAGTGCCGCCGCCGTCTGGCGGCTCCGGGTGCCGAGGTGGTGGAAGAACAGGTTGAGCGAGACCGCGACGAGCGCGCCGGCGCTGATGCCGGAGCCGAGGACGGTCTGCGCCCAGGCGGGGAACTCGGCGTAGAAGGTCGGGGCGGCCAGCGGGATGATGCCCGCGCCGAGCGCCACGGCGACCAGGATGATGTTGGAGCTGTCGTCGAGTCCGGCCTCGGAGAGCGTACGGATGCCGCTGACCGCGATCGAGCCGAAGAGCACGATGCCCGCACCGCCGAGGACCGGCATCGGGACCAGGGAGACGACCGCGCCGAGGACCGGGAAAGCGCCGAGGACCAGCAGGGTGGCGCCGGCGACGGCGACGACGTAGCGGCTGCGTACCCGGGTGAGGGAGACGACGCCGACGTTCTGGGCGAAGGCGGAGGTGGGGAAGCCGCCGAAGACGGGGCCGACCAGGGTGGCGAGGCCGTCGGTGCGCAGGCCGCGGGTGATGACCTTGGAGTCGGCTCGGCGGTCGCAGATCTCGCCGAGGGCGAGCATGCCGGCGCTGGACTCGGTCATCAGCACCAGCATCACGATGCAGAGCGACAGGATGGCCGCGGGCTGGAACTCGGGGGCGCCGAAGGCGAAGGGCGTGGGCAGCGCGGCGACCGGGGCGGACTCGATGCCGCTGAAGTCGGCCATGCCGAAGGGGATGGCGGCCAGGGTGCCGATGAACAGGCCGAAGAGCAGGGCGACCTGCTTGAGGAAGCCCTTGCCGAAGCGCTGCATGACGAGGATGACGCCGAGGGTGAAGGCGGCGAGCGCGAGGTTGCGCATCGAGCCGAAGTCGGCGGCGGCCTTGTCGCCGCCCTGGGCCCAGCCGACCGGGACCGGCATCAGCGTGACGCCGATGAGGGTGATGACCACGCCGGTGACCAGGGGCGGGAAGAAGCGCAGCAGCCGCCCGAAGAACGGGCCGACGGCGAGGCAGAAGACACCGGCGACCATCACCGCGCCGTAGATGGCGGGGAGTTGGCCGCCCTCGCTGTTCGTCTCGGCGATGGCGAGGATGGGCGCGATGCCCGCCGAGGAGGCGGCGTTGACGAAGGGCAGGCGGTTGCCGACGAAGCCCTTGACGCCGATGGTCTGGATCAGGGTGGCGACGCCCGCGATGAGCAGGCTCGCCGCGATCAGCCGGGTGCGGCCCTCGATGTCGAGGCCGACGGCCTGGCCGATGATGAGCGGAGGAGTGACGACGCCCGCGTACATCGCGGCGATGTGCTGGAGCGCGGCGGGGACGAGCCGCGAGGGGTGGAGCTTCTCGTCCACGGGGTGCACGGACGTGACGGCGTCCTCGGTGTGCTCCGGTGACGGGGTGGAACTGGAGCCTTTCGCCGGCTCCGTTGCGGGCTGTGCCATGGTGTTCCCTCCGGTGTGGCGCGCCACCGGCCCGAGCGGCCGGGCCGGTGGCGCGCGTCCCGCGTCAGAGGTTGGTCATGTCGACCGGGATCAGCTGCTCGGCGCCGTCCCGCAGGATGGTGGCCTCGATCAGGCCGTAGGGGCGGTCGGCGGCGTAGTACACGGCGCCGTCCTTGGCCTCGTTGTCGATCCCGAACGGCGACAGGTCCGAGCGGAAGTGGTGCTTGTTGGGCATCGAGAAGCGGATCTCGTCCACCTCGTCGCGCGAGTTCAGCACCCGCACACCCATCTCGAAGAGGGTCTGCTGGAGCGAGTACGAGTAGGTCTCGGCGAACGCCTGGAGCGCGTGCTTGCGCACACCGTTGTACGAGCGGTCCCAGTCCGGGGCGTGCGAGTCGACGCCGTCCCAGTTGTGCCGCCACCAGGTGGAGACGGTGGTGGCGAGGATCCGGTCGTAGTCCTCCTTGAGGGTGGTGTACTTGTCCTTCAGGTAGCCGAAGAACTCGGAGTTGGTCGAGTTCAGGACGGTCAGGTCCTTGAAGCCGGAGAGCACCTGGATGCCGTGGCCGTCGTAGGTGATCTGCGCGACGCGGGTCTCCTGGCCCGTGCGGACGAAGGAGTGGGCGATCTCCTCCGAGCCGACGAAGCGGGCGCCGCCCTTGGAGGTCTCGATCCGCTCCCAGCCGTACTCCTCTACGCGGATGCGGGCCCGGTGGATCGGCTCGTTGTTGTCCACGAAGTGACGGGCGAGCTTGACGCCGAGGTCCTCGGCGCTCTCGATCCCGTGCTCCTTGGCGAAGGCGAACACCGTGTTCTTGGTGGTGTCGGTCGGCAGGACGTTCGCGTTGGACCCGCTGCGGTGGACCTCCTCCATGTCGCCGGAGAGGGCGACGGAGACGTTCAGGTCCTTGATGTGGTGCGTGTCGCCGTCACGCGTGATCTTGACGACGCGGTTCTCTGCCTTGCCGTACTGGTTCTGTCCCAGGACGAAACGGGTCATGTGTCGGTCAGCTCCCTCGGTAAACGGAGTAGCCGAACGGGTTGAGCAGCAGCGGAACGTGGTAGTGCTCGCCGGGCACCACCGCGAAGGTGATGGTGACCTCGGGGAAGAACACGGGCCGGCCGTTCTCGCTGTCCCGGAGCGCGGGGGCGTCCTGCTGGGCCGCGGCTTGTTTCTTGGCGAAGTACGTCTCGGTCTCGAAGTCGAGCCGTACGTGTGTGGTGCCCTCCGGCAGCGCCGGGAGGTCCTTGCACCGGCCGTCCGCGTCGGTCGCGGAGCCGCCGAGCTTCTGCCAGTCCGCCTCGCCGCCCGCGCGGGCGGCGAGGTGGACGGCGACGCCCTCGGCGGGGCGGCCGACGCTGGTGTCCAGGATGTGCGTGGACACGGAGGCGGTGGTGCTGGTGCTCATGGTCAGGCGTCCTGTTCGACGAGTCGGGAAAGGCGGATACGGTTGATCTTCCCCAGTTCGGTGCGGACGATCTCCCGCTCCTGCTCGGGCGAGTTGCCGATCCGCTCCTTGACCGCGTCCCGCATCTGCTCGCCGGTCCGGCCGGTGGCGCAGATGAGGAAGACATGGCCGAACTTCTCCTGGTAGGCCAGGTTCAGTTCGAGCATCTCCGTCTTGAGTTCCTCCGCGGCGCCGGCCATGCCCGCCTGTTCGCGGGACGAGGTCGGGTCGCCCGGCTTGGGGCGGCCGATCGGCGGATGCCCGGCCATCGCCTCCGCGAGGTCCTCCGCCGTCAGCTCGGCCATGGCGGCGTCACTGGCGGTGTACAGGTCCTCGGGGGTGGCGAAGGGGCGGGCGGCGAGCAGTTGCCGGGCCCACGCCGTGGAGGCACACGCCTCGTGGAGTTCCGCGAGCGCCGCGGTCTCCTCGAGGGTGTTGAAACGGGCCAGGCCCGACGCGGAAGTGGACGTCACGGGAGCCTCCGTGGCCTTGTGCTGAACGGGCGTGCCGATAGCTAACGCCCTCGGAAACAAGCCGTCAACACTTTGTTGAAAATTCGGGGTAACAAAAGCCGCCGTCCGGTTGCCGGACGGCGGCTTGCCGTTCAGGAGGTTGTGCCTGGTCGGAGACCCGCTCTCCGGTCAGGCGTCCTTCTCGCGGTTGAGGTAGTTGTAGACGGTGAAGCGGCTGACGCCGAGGGCGCCCGCGACGGTCTCCACGCCGTGCCGCACGGAGAAGGCACCGCGCGCCTCCAGGGTCCGTACGACCTCCTGCTTGGACCGCCGGTCGAGTTCGGCCAGCGGCCTGCCCCGCCGACGCTCCATGGCCGCCAGGATGTGGTCCAGGGAGTCGGCGAGCTGCGGCAGGCGTACGGCGATGACGTCGGCGCCCTCCCAGGAGAGCACGACATCGTCCCGGCCGGCCTCGTCGGGCGCGAGTATCTCGCCGCCGATGGCGTCGACCAGGGGTTTCACGGCCGCGATGAAGGACTCCTCCCCCGGGCCGGTCACCGCTCACCCTCCCCGGCCGCGCTCTCCTCGACCACGTTGACCTGGAGCGAGATCCGGGTGGCGCCGGCCTCCAGGGACCGGCGCAGCAGCGCGTCCACGGCGGTGAGCACCGCGTCGGCACCGCCCTCGGCGGTGTTGCCGAACGGGCCGACGTCGACCTCGTCCAGCTCCGCGGCCTCGACGACCTCCCGGGCGACCACCGCGTGCGCGGGTGCCTCGTCCAGGTCGAAGGGCTCGGTCGTGAACTCCACTCTCAATCGCACCCGGTCAACCTAACGCGCGGTGACCGTTTCCGCCGAGCCCTCTTGACAAGCTCCACCACCCGACGGCAATCTTCCATTAAGCAGAAACAAACTTCCGTAATGCGGAACACGATCGAAACGGAAGGGAGCGCGGCACCCGATGCCAGGTTTCAAGTTGAGCACCGCCGCAGATCAGCGCTTCAACGTCAACCTGTCGATCCTCTTCACGGAACTCCCGCTCCTGGAGCGTCCCGCGGCCGCCGCCGCGGCCGGCTTCACCGCGGTCGAGCTGTGGTGGCCCTGGATCGACTCGCCCACCCCCGAGCAGTCCGAGCTCGACGGCCTGAAGAAGGCCATCGAGGACGCGGGCGTCCAGCTCACCGGGCTGAACTTCTACGCCGGAAAGCTGCCGGGCCCCGACCGCGGCGCCCTGTCGGTCCCCGGTGAGGAGTCGGACCGGTTCCGCGCCAACATCGACGTGGCCGCCGACTTCGCGAAGTCGCTGGGCTGCACGGCGCTCAACGCCCTGTACGGCAACCGCGTCGAGGGCGTGGACCCGGCCGAGCAGGACGAGCTCGCGCTGGAGAACCTGGTCCTCGCCGCCCGCGCGGCCGACCGGATCGGCGCGATCCTGCTGGTCGAGGCGCTCAACAAGCCCGAGTCGCCGCTGTACCCGCTGGTGTCGGCACCGGCCGCCGTAGCCGTCGTCGACAAGGTCAACGAGGCCACCGGGCTCGGCAACGCCAAGTTCCTCATGGACCTCTACCACCTGTCCATGAACGGTGAGGACCTGCCGCAGGTGATCGAGCGGTACGCCGCGAAGACCGGCCACGTGCAGATCGCCGACAACCCCGGCCGCGGCGCCCCCGGCACCGGCTCCCTCCCGCTGGAGGAGCTGCTCGACCAGTTGAAGAAGGCCGGTTACGACGGCTGGGTCGGCCTGGAGTACAAGCCGGGCGACAACCCCAGCACCGAAGCCTTCTCCTGGCTGCCGGCCGAGGCCCGCGCGGCCCGCTGAGCGCCACCCGCAGAAACTTTCCAGAGAGGTACCCACCATGAGCACGCTTCCCAAGGTCGCCTTCATCGGTCTCGGCATCATGGGATCCCCCATGTCGGAGAACCTGATCAAGGCGGGTTACCCGGTCACCGGCTTCACGCTGGAGCAGGACAAGCTGGACCGCCTGGCCGCCGCCGGCGGCACCGCGGCCGGCTCGATCGCCGAGGCGGTGCGCGACGCCGACGTCGTCGTCACCATGGTGCCCGCGTCGCCGCAGGTCGAGGCCATCGCCTACGGCCCCGACGGCATCCTGGAGAACGCGAGGTCCGGCGCCCTGCTGGTCGACATGTCCTCGATCACCCCGCAGACCTCCATCGACCTCGCGAAGGCCGCCAAGGACAAGGGCATCCGCGTCCTGGACGCCCCCGTCTCCGGCGGCGAGGCCGGTGCCATCGAGGCCGTGCTGTCCATCATGGTCGGCGGTGAGCAGGCCGACTTCGACGAGGCCAAGCCGCTCCTGGAGGCCCTGGGCAAGACCATCGTGCTGTGCGGTCCGCACGGCTCGGGCCAGACCGTGAAGGCCGCCAACCAGCTGATCGTCGCCGTGAACATCCAGGCGTGCGCCGAGGCCGTGGTCTTCCTGGAGAAGTCTGGCGTGGACCTCAAGGCCGCCCTCGACGTCCTCAACGGCGGCCTGGCCGGCTCGACGGTGCTGACGCGGAAGAAGGACAACTTCCTCAACCGCGACTTCAAGCCGGGCTTCCGCATCGACCTGCACCACAAGGACATGGGCATCGTCACCGACGCCGCCCGCAACGTCGGCGCCGCGCTGCCGGTCGGTGCCGTGGTCGCCCAGCTGGTCGCCTCGCTGCGCACCCAGGGTGACGGCGGTCTGGACCACTCGGCCCTGCTGCGGGCCGTGGAGCGCCTGTCCGGCGCCCAGGTCTGACCGCAGGCATCTCATGAGACCTCCGGGCGGCGCCGTCGCTGACACCTGTCCTGTCGCGCCCGAGCGGCGGCGCCGCCCGGAACCCACTTCAACAAACTGTTGACGTGTTCGTCACCCGAACTTAGGCTCCACGAAGCGGAAACAGTTTTCCGCTGACCCCTCGCACGGAAGGTCCCCGATGTCGCAGCGCGTGCTCACGACAGAGTCCGGCGCCCCGGTCGCCGACAACCAGAACTCAGCCTCCGCCGGCATCGGCGGCCCCCTCCTCATCCAGGACCAGCACCTCCTGGAGAAGCTCGCCCGCTTCAACCGCGAGCGCATCCCGGAGCGCGTGGTGCACGCCCGCGGCTCCGGCGCCTACGGCCACTTCGAGGTGACCGACGACGTCACGGGCTTCACGCACGCCGACTTCCTGAACACCGTCGGCAAGCGCACCGAGGTCTTCCTGCGCTTCTCCACCGTGGCCGACTCGCTCGGCGGCGCGGACGCGGTCCGCGACCCGCGCGGTTTCGCGCTGAAGTTCTACACCGAGGAGGGCAACTACGACCTCGTCGGCAACAACACCCCGGTGTTCTTCATCAAGGACCCGATCAAGTTCCCCGACTTCATCCACTCGCAGAAGCGCGACCCGTTCTCGGGCCGTCAGGAGCCGGACAACGTCTGGGACTTCTGGGCGCACTCCCCCGAGGCCACGCACCAGGTGACCTGGCTGATGGGCGACCGCGGCATCCCGGCGTCGTACCGCCACATGGACGGCTTCGGCTCGCACACCTACCAGTGGACGAACGGCAAGGGCGAGTCCTTCTTCGTCAAGTACCACTTCAAGACGGACCAGGGCATCCGCACCCTGACCGCCGACCAGGCGGCCGAGCTCGCGGGCCAGGACCCGACCTCGCACCAGACCGACCTGGTGCAGGCCATCGAGCGGGGCGTGTTCCCGTCGTGGACGCTGCACGTGCAGCTGATGCCGGTGGCCGAGGCGGCGAACTACCGGTTCAACCCGTTCGACGTGACCAAGGTGTGGCCGCACGCCGACTACCCGCTGCGCCGGGTGGGCCGGCTGGTCCTCGACCGCAACCCGGACAACGTCTTCGCCGAGGTCGAGCAGGCCGCGTTCTCCCCGAACAACTTCGTTCCCGGCATCGGCCCCTCCCCCGACAAGATGCTCCAGGGCCGCCTGTTCGCCTACGCGGACGCGCACCGCTACCGCCTGGGCGTCAACCACACCCAGCTCGCGGTGAACGCCCCGAAGGCGGTGCCCGGCGGCGCGGACAACTACGGCCGCGACGGTCTGATGGCCGCCAACTCGCAGGGCCGCGGCGCCAAGAACTACGAGCCGAACTCCTACGACGGCCCGGTCGAGACCGGCCGCCCGCTGGCGGCCCCGCTCGCGGTGTCCGGCCACACCGGCACCCACGAGGCGCCGCAGCACACCAAGGACGACGACTTCTTCCAGGCGGGTGAGCTGTTCCGCCTGATGTCCGAGGACGAGAAGAAGCGCCTGATCGCGAACATCGCCGGCGGCCTGTCCCAGGTCTCCCGCAACGACGTGGTCGAGAAGAACCTCGCGCACTTCCACGCCGCCGACACGGAGTACGGCAAGCGCGTGGAGGAGGCGGTCCGCGCCCTGCGCGAGGACTGATCCACCAGCTCGCGCACGGGACCCGGCGGGGAGGCCGGGACTGTGCGCGGCCCGTGGAGGCACCGGAGCGGCCCGGATGAGGGGTGGCCGCCCGGTGCGCACGGGCAGGGCGAGGACCGCGGCGGCATGCGAGCCAGTGCGGTGGTGAAGGGCCCGGGAGCTTCTCCTACGACCTGAGGGGAGAGGCGTTCCGGACCCGTCGCACCGCCGCGGTCCCAGCCATCACCCGCCCCTTCGCAAGGGGCCCCGCGACTCCGTCCGGCGGCGCGAACGACCTGTCGCGCCCAGCCTCGCGCTGTCGGACGGACACCATGTGAAGAACCTTCACCGGCTGAGAAGCGCCGGATGCGGACGGTCCCGCATCCGGCGCTTCTCGGCGTTCGCCGGGGTGCGGATTCCCTGCCCGCGCAGCAGCCTGAAGTCATGGCACACCCACCCGAGGACCCGCACATCGTGGTCCACGCCCCGGCCCTGGACGGCTCCCGCCGCGTCACCTCCGGCGAGGAGACGCTGGGCGTCGCCTCGCACGTCGACGACGTCGCCGAGCTGCTGCGGCTGGCCGACCTGTACGTGACCGACGTGGCGGAGAGCGAGCTGGTCGAGTGGCAGGGCGGCGGCCCGGACGACTGGCCGGGGCTGCACGAGCACCACGGGCACCATGAGGGCTGAACGCGCGTAGGCGCCCCCGGCAGCGGGCACAACCCGGGCACACGGGGTGCTCTCGGGGGTGGTCTCATGGACGACGACAGGACGGTCCGGCTCGCACCGCACGAGGCCGCGCTGCTGCGCGGCGGCCCCCGTGCCGCCGTGACGGTCGCCGTGGTGGACCTGTATCTGCGGGGCGCCCTGGACTGCGGCCCACCGGGCACGGTACGGGCCCTGGCGTCGGAGCCGGGGGCGGCCGCGGTTCCCCTCCCGGCGCTGGCGGAGACGGTGCGGGGGTGTCTCCGCGAGCCCCTCGCGGTACGGAGGCTGACCCGGCACACGGACGTTCGCCTGGCGGTGGCGCTGATGCGGATCCCCCTGGCGGAGGCCGGGCTGCTGCGCTACCCGCTGCTCGGTCCGACCCGCGCCGCCCGCCGCCGGGTGCGGGCCCTCCAGGAGGCGCACCCGCTGCCCACGGGCCGACGCGGCCTGACGGCCGACGACAGGCTGTTCGCCGTCGCCCTGCACGACGTGGCCGCCCTGCGTGTCCTGCTGCCCCGCTTCGCCCTGCGGGCCGGGCTCATCGAACGGGTGGAGGTGGCGGACAAGGGGCTGCTCAAGCACTCCCCGCCCGGACGCGGAAGCGGCTCGGGAGGCGGCATGGCGTACTACTGCGGCGGGGGCGGGGGTGGCGGCGGCGACTGAGCGGGGCCGGGCCCGGCGGGAGCCGGCCCGGCGGACACTCGTCCGGACACGGCACGACACCCGCGCCGCCCGGCGCCCCGCCGACGCGACCACTGCCGGGAGGTGGCGCTGAGGCCCGCCGGGGCCCCGGCGCGGACGGCACCGCTCCGGCGGCGGGCCCGTCTCCGGGCGGCCGGCCCGCCTCCCGGTGGGCCGGCGCGCATGCGGGCGGTGAGTCCGCCCTCCGAGCGCCCGGCGCAACTCCGGGCGGGGGTCGGCCCGCCTCCGGGGCACCCGGCCCGTCCCCCGGCCGCGGTAGGCGCGCGAAAGAGCGGCCCGTCCGTGTGGGACGGGCCGCTCTCGGTGTGCTGCGTGCGGGTCAGGCCTTCAGGGTCCGGATCGCGGTCGGGGCGTGCCCCGGCTCGGTCGCCAGCTCCTCGAACTCCACCACGTTGCCGATGTCGTTGGTGCCCGACATGGAGATGTTGGTGACGCGCTCCAGGATCGCCTCGACCACGACCGGCACCCGGTGCTCGGCGGCGAGCTTCTTCGCCTGCTCCAGGGCCGCGCCCAGCTCGCCCGGGTCGGTCACCCGGATCGCCTTGCAGCCCAGGCCCTCGGCGACCTTGACGTGGTCGACGCCGTAGACGCCCAGCTCGGGCGAGTTGATGTTCTCGAACTCCAGGTTGACCTGGAAGTCGATCTCGAACGCCCGCTGCGCCTGGCGGATCAGGCCCAGGTAGGAGTTGTTGACCAGGACGTGGACGTACGGGATCTTGTGCTGCGCGCCGACGGCCAGTTCCTCGATCATGAACTGGAAGTCGTAGTCGCCGGAGAGCGCCACGACCTGCGCGTCCGGGTCGGCCTTGGCGACGCCGAGCGCGGCCGGGACGGTCCAGCCGAGCGGGCCCGCCTGGCCGCAGTTGATCCAGTGCCGCGGCCGGTAGACGTGCAGCATCTGGGCGCCGGCGATCTGGGAGAGGCCGATGGTGGAGACGTACCGCGTCTCCGGACCGAAGGCCTTGTTCATCTCCTCGTACACGCGCTGCGGCTTGATCGGGATGTCGTCGAAGTGGGTACGGCGCTGGAGGGTGGCCTTGCGCTCCTGCGCGGAGGCGGCCCACGCGGAGCGGTCGGGCAGCTTGCCGGCCGCCTTCAGCTCCTTGGCCACCTCGACGAACAGCTCCAGGGCCGCCTTCGCGTCGGAGGCGATGCCGTAGTCCGGGGCGAAGATCTTGCCGATCTGGGTCGGCTCGACGTCGACGTGGACGAACTTGCGGCCGGCGGTGTAGACGTCGAGCTTGCCGGTGTGGCGGTTGGCCCAGCGGTTGCCGATGCCGAGGACGAAGTCGGACTCCAGGAACGTCGCGTTGCCGTAGCGGTGCGAGGTCTGGAGGCCGACCATGCCGGCGTTCAGCTCGTGGTCGTCGGGCAGCAGGCCCCAGCCCATGAGGGTCGGCACGACCGGGGTGCCGGTCAGCTCGGCGAACTCCACCAGCAGGTCGGCGGCGTCGGCGTTGATGACACCGCCGCCGGCCACGATCAGCGGGCGCTCGGAGGCGTTGAGCAGGCCGATGGCCTTCTCGATCTGGGCGCGGCTCGCGGCCGGCTTGTAGACCGGGAGCGGCTCGTAGGTGTCCGGGTCGAACTCGATCTCCGTCATCTGGACGTCGATCGGCAGGTCGATCAGGACCGGTCCCGGCCGGGCGGAACGCATCAGGTGGAACGCCTGCTGGAACACGCCGGGGACCTGCGCCGCCTCCAGGACGGTGACGGCCATCTTGGTGACCGGCTTGGCGATGGAGGCGATGTCGACGGCCTGGAAGTCCTCCTTGTGGATCACCGCGGTCGGCGCCTGGCCGGTGATGCACAGGATCGGGATCGAGTCGCCGATCGCCGAGTAGAGGCCGGTGATCATGTCGGTGCCGGCCGGCCCCGAGGTGCCGATGCAGACGCCGATGTTGCCCGGGTGGGTCCGGGTGTAGCCCTCGGCCATGTGCGAGGCGCCCTCGACGTGGCGGGCGAGGGTGTGCTGGACGCCGCCGGAGGCCTTGAGCGCCGCGTAGAAGGGGTTGATCGCCGCGCCCGGCACACCGAACGCGTCGGTGATGCCTTCGCGCTTGAGGATCTCAACTGCCGCTCGGGCAGCGGTCATACGAGCCATCGAGTACTCCTGCTCCGGCTGTCGGATTCGCACTCCCGTCGCGCCCCGCGGTGAGCTTCTTCCGTAGCAACTTCCGTATAGCGAAATTTCTTTTCTACGATCTGGAAGTAATGTAAGTGGGCAGCCGAGGGTCGTCAAGAGAGGACGATGGGGACATGTCCGAGACCATCTCGGTGTGCTGCACCGCCTGCGGGCGCCGGCACCGCTACACGGCACCGTCGTATCCCTGCGTGTGCGGGGCGCCCGTCGCCCCGGCGCTCGATCCGCGCGGGTCCCCGACCGCTGTCACCCACCGGGCGTGGGACGAGGAGTGGATCGGCGTGCGCTGCGCCGCCTGCGGTGACGAGAGCCGGTGGCCGCGGCCGGAACTGGGCTGCTCGTGCGGGACGGTGCTGTGCGTGCCGGTGGACCCCGCGGCGACGGGCCGGTCCGGGCGCGCCCCCGGTTCGCGGGTCCCGGCCCACCGGTCCGTCCCGATCCGCACCGCCCGCGACGCGGTCACCGCCGCCGTCCTGTATCTGCGCGGGCTGGGCCACCGGGACGTCCACCGTGCCGAGCAGCGGCCCATGTCCGGCATCGGGCTGGCCGCGCCCGGCATCGTCGTCCAGGTCGATCCGACGGTGGGCCCGGCCTCGGTGCGGGACGTGGAGTGCCTGTGGCTGACCGCCATGGCGGAGTCCGCGGGCTGCGTCTACTTCTCCCTCGCCGGGTACGCCGAGGAGGCCCGCGCCCGCGCCGACCTGCTGGGCGTCCCGCTCTTCGTCCTCGACCCCGCGGGGGTGCCGCGCCCGGTCAACGCGCCGGCCGTGGCGCTGGACGCCACGGCCGGCTGACGTGTCACCTCCGTACGGTCACGCGCCGTACCGCTCCCGCAGCTCGATCTTGCGCACCTTCCCGGAGACGGTCATCGGGAAGGCGTCGAGGATCCGCAGGCGGCTGGGCACTTTGTAGTGGGCCAGCCGCCCGTCGCAGTAGGCGCGCAGCTCCTCCAGGGTGAGCGGGTCGGCCGCGTCGCGCGGGATGACGCAGGCGAGGACCTCCTCGCCGTAGCGCTCGTGCGGTACGCCGACGACCTGGACGTCCGCGACCTTCGGGTGGGCGTACAGGAACTCCTCGACCTCGCGCGGGTAGATGTTCTCACCGCCCCGGATGATCATGTCCTTGATGCGGCCGACGATCTCGACGTAGCCGTCGTCGCGCATCACCGCGAGGTCGCCGGTGTGCATCCAGCGGCCCTGGTCGATCGCCTCGGCGGTCTTCTCGGGCTCCTCCCAGTAGCCGAGCATCACGCTGTAGCCGCGGGTGCGCAGCTCACCGGCCTCTCCCCGGGGCAGGGTCACGCCGGTCACCGGGTCGACGACCTTGACCTCGATGTGGGGCAGGACCCGGCCGACGGTGCCGGTGCGGTGTTCGAGGTCGTCGTCCATCCGGGTCTGGAGGGAGACCGGGGAGGTCTCGGTCATGCCGTAGCAGATGGAGACCTGTTCCATGTGCATCTCGGCGACCACCCGTTTCATGACCTCCACCGGGCAGGGCGAGCCGGCCATGATGCCGGTGCGCAGGGAGGTGAGGTCGTAGGAGGCGAAGTCGGGGAGGTTCAGCTCCGCGATGAACATGGTGGGGACGCCGTACAGGGAGGTGCAGCGCTCCCGCTGGACGGCATCCAGCGTGGCCTTCGGGTCGAACGAGCGGGCCGGGATCACCATGCACGCGCCGTGGGACGTGGCGGCGAGATTGCCCATCACCATGCCGAAGCAGTGGTAGAACGGGACCGGGATGCAGATCCGGTCCTGTTCGCCGTAGGCGACCAACTCCCCGACGAAGTAACCGTTGTTGAGGATGTTGTGGTGGGAGAGCGTCGCCCCCTTCGGGAAGCCCGTCGTCCCGGAGGTGTACTGGATGTTGATCGGGTCGTCGCAGGACAGCTCCTCGAACGGCACCGGCGTCCCGCGCGCGGTCAGCGCCTCCCAACTCGGGTCCCCGATGAACACCGTCTCCCGCAACCGCGGGCACCTGGCCCGCACTTGCTCGACCATCGCCCGGTAGTCGCTCGTCCGGTGGCTGAGGGAGGCGACCAGGAGCGAGACACCGGCCTGGTTGAGGACGTACTCGACCTCATGGGTGCGGTAGGCCGGATTGATGTTCACCATGACCGCGCCGATCCGGGCGGTCGCGTACTGGACGAGCACCCACTCGGGGCAGTTGACCGCCCAGATGCCCACCCGGTCGCCCCGGGAGATCCCGCTCGCGAGCAACGCGTACGCCAACTCGTCGACGTCGGCGGCGAACTGGGCGTACGTCCAGCGCCGCCCGGTCTCCACGTCGACCAGTGCCTCGCGATCCGGCCAGGTCGCGACCGCGCGGTCCAGGTTGGCGCCGATGGTGTCGCCGAGCAGCGGGGTGTCGCCGACCCCGTGGGTGTACGAGTTCACCGGAAGTCCTCCTCGCGGTACTCGGCGTCCGAGCCCGCCGCCGTGGCCTCGCGCAGCTCGATGCGGCGGATCTTGCCGGAGACGGTCTTGGGCAGCTCGCCGAACTCCAGGCGGCGGACGCGCTTGTAGGGGGCGAGGGTCTCGCGGGAGTGCTCGAACAGCACCTTGGCGATGTCCGGGCCCGGCTCCCAGCCGGCCGCCAGGACGATGTACGCCTTCGGCACCGCGAGGCGCAGTTCGTCGGGGGCGGGCACGACCGCGGCCTCGGCGACCGCCGGGTGCTCCAGCAGCGCGCTCTCCAGCTCGAACGGGGAGATCTTGTAGTCGGAGGCCTTGAAGACGTCGTCGGCGCGGCCGACGTAGGTGAGGTAGCCGTCGGCGTCGCGGGCGCCGATGTCGCCGGTGCGGTAGTAGCCGCCGGCCATCACCTCGGCGGTGCGGTCGGGGTCGCCGTGGTAGCCGGTCATCAGGCCGACAGGACGGTCGGAGAGGTCCAGGGCGATCTCGCCCTCGTCGGCGCCGGGCGCGCCGGTGACCGGGTCGAGGAGTTCGACGCGGTAGCCGGGGCTGGGACGGCCCATGGAGCCGGTCTTCAGTACCTGGCCGGGGCTGTTGGAGACCTGGACGGCGGTCTCGGTCTGGCCGAAGCCGTCCCGGATGGTCCTGCCCCAGGAGCGGCGGACCTGTTCGATCACCTCGGGGTTCAGCGGCTCGCCGGCGGCGACGACCTCGCGCGGCGGGGTGGCGAGCCGGCTCAGGTCGGACTGGATGAGCATCCGCCAGACCGTCGGCGGGGCGCAGAACGTGGTCACGCCGGCCCGGTCCATCTCGGCCATCAGCCGGGCCGCGTCGAACCGGGTGTAGTTGTACAGGAAGACGGTCGCCTCGGCGTTCCACGGCGCGAACAGGTTCGACCAGGCGTGCTTGGCCCAGCCGGGCGAGGAGATGTTCAGGTGGACGTCGCCCGGCCTGAGCCCGATCCAGTACATGGTCGCCAGGTGCCCGACGGGATACGACACGTGGGTGTGCTCGACCAGCTTGGGCCGGGCGGTGGTGCCCGAGGTGAAGTACAGCATCAGCGGGTCGTCGGCGGCGGTGGGCCCGTCGGGGGTGAAGGCGTCGGAGGCCGTGTACACGTCCTCGTACGGCTGCCAGTGCGGCGGCGTCGTTCCGCCCACCGCGACGCGCGTGTAGTCGCCGGGCACGTCGGCGAACTTGCCGGTGTCCTCGGCGCGCACGACGACATGGCCGACCCGGCCGCGGTCGACGCGGTCGCGCAGGTCGGCGGGGCCGAGCAGCGGGGTGGCCGGGATGACGACGGCGCGGAGCTTCATCGCCGCGAGCGCCGTCTCCCACAGTTCGACCTGGTTGCCGAGCATGACGAGGATGCGGTCCTCGGGGCCGACGCCCCACTCGCGCAGCCGGTTCGCGACCCGGTCGGAGCGGGCGGACATCTCGGCGAAGGAGACCCGGACCTCGGAGCCGTCCTCCTCGACGATGTGCAGGGCGGTGCGCTCGTTGCCGTCGGCGATGACGTCGAACCAGTCCAGCGCCCAGTTGAAGTTCTCGGGGCGGGGCCAGGTGAAGCCCTCGTGGGCGGCGGTGTAGTCCTCGCGGTGTTCCAGCAGGAAGTCCCGTGCGCTGCGGAACAGCTCCGTGGCCGTCGTCATCTGTCCTCCTCTGTGCCGGACCTTGCCGGGCGGCTCTGTGCCATCGTGTAATCCGTGATGCAGGTCTCACTACCCCCGAACGGGGGTGTGCGTCCCGGGAGGGGAACGGAGGAGGGCGAACGAGTGGCGGTGGACGCGGCCGACGTGGTGGAGATCCGGAACGCGCTGGTGAGGATGCGGCGCACGACCGGGCTGCCGGTCGCCTTCGGCGGGCTGGTGGAGTCCGGGCGGCGACGGGTGCGCATCAGCGAGCTGAGCGGCACCGCCACGACCGCGCTCAGCGCCCTCGCGGTGACCTCGGGCAACGGTCTGGGCGGCAGGGCCGTGCAGCTCACCCGGCCGTGCGCCGTGACGGACTACTCCGTCTCCCGGCAGATCAGCCACGAGTACGACCTCCCCGTCGCCGCCGAGGGCCTGCGCTCGGTGCTCGCGGTGCCGGTGGTGGTACGGCGCCGGGTGCGCGGCGTGCTGTACGGCGCCCTGCGCACGGCCCAGCCGCTGGGCGACCGCACGTTGAGCGCGGCCGTGGCGGCGGCGCGGGACGTGGAGCAGGCGCTGGTGCTGCGGGACGAGGCGGGCGAACTGCTGGCGGCGGCCCGGCCGGAGCCGGCCTGCGACCCTTCGGGCGCCGCGGCCTGGGAACAGGTGCGGGAGGCGCACACGGCGCTGCGGGCACTGGCTCCCAGGATCGCGGACCCGGCGCTGCGGGACGAGCTGCTGCGCGCGTGCGGGCTGCTGGCGGTGGGGAGCGGGCCCGCCGCCCAGGGGCCCCGGCCGGCTCCGCGCGAGATGGACGTGCTGGCCTGCGTGGCCGCGGGCGCGACGAACGCGGTGGCCGCGGAGCGGCTCGGCCTGCGGCCGGAGACCGTCAAGGGCTACCTGCGCTCGGCCATGCGCAAGCTCGGCGCCCGGACGCGCGGAGAGGCGGTCGTCGCGGCGCGCAGGGCGGGGTGGCTGCCGTAGCCCGCGCAGGGAGCTGTACCGCTGCCGTGGGCGGCCGATCGCGGTGTTTTTTCGGGGCCTTTGTTTTCGGTGCCGCCGTTTGTTATTCGCCTCACCTGCTCGTGCCACCGTAATTCGATGAACCGATGCCTAACATTGGCCGGGACACGACATACGGAGGGGAGCGGTCACCGTGCGACGGGACTTCGCGGAGTCTGCCGGGAGCCGTTCCGACCTGGTCATCGGGCGGGAGGAGTCGTTCGGCGCGGCGCGTGAGCAGCTCGCCCGAGGCGGGAGCGTGCTGCTGCACGGGCCCGCCGGAATTGGAAAGTCGACCGTCCTGCGGACCCTGGCCGCGGAATATGCCCGCACGGCACACACCGTGTTGCGCTGCTCGGCCACCGAGTCCGAATCGCATCTGCCCTTCCTGGCCCTCGCCGACCTCCTGGGGCAGGTCCTGGACGACGTGTCGGACGGGCTGCCCGCCGCCCAGCGCACCGCGCTGGAGTCGGCGCTCACCGGCCGCGGCGAGTCCACGCTCCAGCGCGACGGTCTCGCGCTGCGTCTGGCCGTGCTCTCCGCGCTGCGCGCGCTCGCCGCCGACGGGCCCGTCCTCGTCGTCGCCGACGACCTGCAGTGGCTCGACCCGGCCAGCGCCGAACTCCTCGGCTTCGCCGCCCGCCGCCTGGGCGACACCCCGGTACGGCTGCTGTGCGCGGTGCGGACGGAGGGACCGGAGACCGAGGGCGCGGAGTACGGCCGCCATCTGCGCGCGTCCCCGCCGGACACCCGCGCGATCCGCCTCGGCCCGCTGACCCGCGCCCAGGTGTCGACGCTGCTCGACGAGCGCGGCTACGCGGGCCTGCCCCGTTCCACGGTCCGCGACATCCACCGCACCAGCGGCGGCAATCCGCTGTTCGCGCTGGAGCTGGGCCGGGCGCTGGCCGAGAGCCCCACCCCGCCGCGGCCGGGCGAGCCGCTGCCGGTGCCGACCTCGCTGCGCGCCCTGGTCCTGTCCCGGCTGGAGATGCTGTCGGACGAGGCGCGCCGCACCCTCCTGGTCGCGAGCGCCGGCGCCCGCCCCACCCCGGCGCTGCTGCACGCGGCCGGCCGGGAGAACGCGGAGGCCGAGACCGCCCAGGCGGCGACGCTCGGGCTGCTGGCGACCGACCCGGAGGGGCCGACCGTACGGTTCGCGCATCCGCTGATCTCGGCCGCGCTGTACGCCGAGGCACCGGCACCGGAGCGGCGGGCGGCGCACGCCGCGCTGTCCACGGCGGCCTCCGACCCGATCGAGCGCGCCCGGCACCTGGCCCTGGCCACCACCGGCACCGACCCGGAGGTGGCGGCCCGGCTGGCGGAGGCCGCCGCGCTGTCCCGGGACCGCGGGGCGCCGTCGGTGGCCGCGTCGCTGGGGCTGCTCGCGGCCCGGCACACCCCGGCGGACAGCGCACCGGGACCGGACGAGCGCCGGCTGACGGCCGCCGAGGACGCGATCACCGCCGGCGAGCCGGACCTCGCCCGGGACATCGCCCGCGAGGTGCTGAAGCGGACCGGCGCGCCCGGCGAGCGGGTACGCGCCTGGATGGTGGTGATCGAGGCGGCCGGACAGGCCATCGGCGAGGTCGACGCCGTCTTCCCGCAGGCCCTGGCCGACGCGGGCGACGACCCGCGGCTGCTCGCCCTGGTCCACTACCAGCTGGCCTGGCGTTCCCTGGTGGTGCAGGGCGACTTCGCGCAGGGCCGGGAGGAGGCCGCGCACGCGGCCGGGCTGGCGGCGCGGGCCGGGGACCGGCGCACCGAAGTGCTCGCGCTCGCGTTCCAGGCGCAGGCAGAGACGCTGATGGGGCATCCGGGCGCCCCGGCGACCATCCGGCGGGCGCTGGAGGAGCCGCAGGACCCCCGGGTGGCGTGCCACCACAACGGGGCCGGTTCGTCGCGGTTCCGGTGGCTGGTGATGAGCGACCGGCTGGCCGAGGCGCGGACCACCGTCACCGCGCTGCTGCGCGAGGTGCGCCGGCGCGGCATGGCCGAGAGCGAGGTCCACTACCTGCGCTTCCTCGCCGAGACCGAACTGCACTCCGGGCACTGCCGCCGGGCCCTCGAACTCTCCCGGGAGAGCCTGACGCTGGCCCGGGACGCGGGCATCGGCGAGGGCGCGGGCGCGATGCAGGCGGCGCTCGCCGAGGCCGCCGGCGGCGACGTGGAACGGGCGCTGGCGCTGGCGCGGGAGGCGGTGCGGCGGGCCGAGGAGGACGGCGACGCCGTGTACCTGTCGCGGGCGCTGGCCGCGCTCGGGCACGCGAGCCTGGTGGCGGGCGACGCCGGGGCGGCCGTGCGGGCGCTGCGCCGGGTGCGGGAGCTGGAGGCCGGCGCGGGCATCACCGACCCGGCGCGCGGCCGGTGGCAGGGCGACCTGGCGGAGGCGCTGGTGCGTACCGGGGAGCCGGCCGAGGCCCAGGACGTCATCGAGGTCACGCGCGCGCACGCGCTCCGGCTCGGGCGGGAGAGTGTGCTCGCCGTGCTGGACCGGGCCGAGGCACGGGTACGGGCGGCACGGGGCGAACACCGGGCCGCCGTCACCCGGTTGGCGTCGGCGCGGGAGCGGCTCGCCGGGCTGGGCTACGGCCTCGAGGAGGCGCGGGCGGCCTTCGCGCTGGCGGCGCTGCACGCCGGACGGCCGGGGCGGGGGCCCGGACCGGCGTCGTACGACGAGGCGGCCCGGCTGTTCCGGCGCTGCCGGGCACTGCCCTGGCTGCGGCAGGTCGAGGCGGCGGTCGCGGCACAGGCGGCGGGGCCGCCGCCCGCGCCGCCCGCCGTGCCGGACGGCCTGGCCGGGCTCGCCTCGATGGAGCGTCAGGTGGCCTCGCTCGTCATGGAGGGCGCGACCAACCGGGAGATCGCCGCCCGCCTGTTCGTCAGCGTCAAGACCGTGGAGGCGACCCTGACCCGGGTCTACCGCAAACTCGGGATCCGGTCCCGGGTCGACATCGTCAGACTGGCGGCGGGCCGGCGGCCCGACTGAGAAAGGCCGGGTTTACCGGCGGTGAACCGAGGGTTTTCCCTGCCCGACTCACCTAGGGGCTTCCCTCATTGGGCGGTCCGTACCGCCGGTTCTAGCGTGAGCACGTGCCGCTCGCCCGGGCATACGGGGGTCTGTCCCGAGACCCCCGTGCTCCCCCCACGCCCGTGCGACCCCCCACCGGCAACCCCTTGAGGAGACTCATGTTCGGGCTCACCCGGGCCAGATCGGCCGCCGCCGCCCTGGCCACCGCCGCCGCCACCGCGCTGCTCGCCGCCCCCTCCGCCGTCGCCGCACCGCAGCCGATCGTCGGCGGTACGACCACCACGACGAGCGCGTATCCGTTCGTCATGCAGATCACGGACGCCTCGCGGAACCAGTTCTGCGGCGGCACCCTGGTCAGTCCCACCAAGGTCGTCACCGCCGCCCACTGCATGGTCGGCGAGACCACCCGCAGCGTGCGCGTGGTCGGCGGACGCACCTACCTCAACGGCACCAACGGTACGGTCGCCCAGGTCAGCAGGATCTGGATCCACCCGGACTACACCCGCGTCACCAGCGGCGACGACGTGGCCGTGCTGACCCTGTCGAGGTCCATGCCGTACGCCCCGGCGAAGTACGTCTCCTCCTCGGACACCTCCGTCTACGCGGCCGGCACCACCGCCCGCGTCCTCGGCTGGGGCACCACCCGGGAGAACGGCAGCTCCTCCAACCAGTTGCGGACCGCGACCGTACCGGTCGTGTCGGACAGCGGCTGCCGCGGTTCCTACGGCGCCGACTTCGTCGCGAGCGACATGGTGTGCGCCGGATACACCTCCGGCGGTGTGGACACCTGCCAGGGCGACAGCGGCGGGCCCCTGCTCGTCGGGGGCGTCCTCGCGGGGGTCACCTCCTGGGGCGAGGGCTGCGCGCGGGCCGGCTACCCGGGTGTCTACTCCCGGCTGACCAGGTTCTCGGACCTGGTGACCGCGCAGGTCACCTCGTAGCCCCGGTCCGGCGGCTCTCCTGATCTCCTGAGTACCTCTCAGGTGAAAGACCGGGGGGCGTTGCGAGCCTCCACGAGCGGCCCGCAGCGCCCCCTCTCCATGCCCCTTCCCGTCCCTCCCGACGCCCCTTCCCGCCCCTCCTCATGCCCTCCTCCACGCCCGTCACCGTGTCATTCGCGTACCGTCCCGAAGCGGACGTCGTACGCGTCCCCCGGGTGCATCGTCGCCAGCATCCGCTCCCCCTCGGCCGCGACCTCGTCCTTCCGCTCCTTGGTGAGGCGGTCGAAGGGCTCGACGACGAGGGCGTCGTCGGCCGGCTTCCACAGTCCGGCCACGAAGCCGTCGACCAGGAGGACGCGGTAGGCCTGGTTCGCCTTCCAGGTGCGGCCCTTGTGTTCGGGCGGGACGACGCGGGTGCGGTCGGCGTGGGAGAGGAGCAGGTTGTCGAACTCCGGGAGGAAGCGCGGCGGGGCCGGCGTGTCCGGGGCGGGGCGGGGCGCGTCCGGGAGGTCGAACAGCTCGGTGCCGTCCACGCTCCGGAAGGTGACGAGCCGGGGGCGCAGCCGTTCGAAGGCGTCCCGGAGGCGGGTCAGGCCCGCCCAGGTCTGCATGTCCCGCACGGAGGCGGGACCGAAGGCGGCGAGGTAGCGCAGCACGGTGTCGTCGGGTGCCGGCGTGGGCCGGGCGGGGCGTCCGAGCCAGTGTTCGGCGGTGGTGAGCGTGACCTGGCCGCTCCTCCCCCACAGTCCACGCGGCGTCACCTGCACGAGCGGGAGCCGGCAGCGGGCGGCGACGGCCAGCGCCTGAGGGTCGGCGTCCGGCCACTCGGCGAGGAGTGCCTCGCGCAACTGGCCCATGGTGCGCGGCTCGGCCTCGACGAGTGCGCGGGCGAGGACGGCGAGGCGGTCCAGGTCGACGCCCACGAGGCCCTTGCGGAAGTTCCCCAACTCCCGGTCCCGGGCGGCCTGCACCAGCGGCCGCAGGGTGAGGCAGTCGTCGGCGGTGTGGGTGTGGATCGTCGAACGCATGGTGACGAGACGGGCGACGCGGCGGTCGGCCATCGGCCCGGACAGGTCGTCGGGCGTGAAACCGTCGAGGCGGGCGGCGAGCGCGTAGTACGGGGGCTTCACGTTCTGCGCCTGGAGTCCGACGAGGTGCGCGACGGCGGCCTCCGCGGACATCGACGCGCGCCGCAGCAGCAACTGGCGGGCCAGGGTCGCGCGGTTCAGGGCGCGGGTGCCGAGGACGGGGGCCGTCATTCGTGCCTTGGTCGTCATGCTGTGCACGGTAGCGGGGCTCGCGGACAGCCGCTGTCCGCGAGCGGTCCGGTGCGCGGGGCACCGCGCGTTCAGTCCTCGGCCCGGCTCAGCTCCACCGCGAAACGGGCGCCCGCCAGCAGGGCCAGGTGCGACACCCACAGCCACACCAGGAAGACGACGACGCCGGCCAGGGAGCCGTACAGCCTGCCGTAGGTGCCGATGCTGGAGGCGTAGAGGGAGAAGGCCGCCGAGGAGGCCAGCCACAGCAGTGCCGCCAGGGCGCCGCCGGGCAGGGCCTGACGGCTTCGGCGGGCCGCTGCGGGGCCGGTGCGGAACAGGACGAGGACGAGCAGCGCGACCAGGCACAGCAGGACCGGCCAGCGCAGCACGGACCATGCGGTGGTCGCCGTCGCACCACTGCCGACCGACCGGCCGAGCGCTTGCGCCAGCGGTCCGGTCAGGAGCAGCACCAGGGCGCTGGCGACGAGCAGACCGAGCAGGCTCAGCGCGGTCAGGACGATGCGGTGCAGCCGGTGCCACAGGGGGCGCCGGTCGGGGACGCCGTGCATGTCGTGCAGGGCGCGCCGGAAGACGGCCAGGTAGCTGGAGGCCGACCAGAGCGCGCTGACGCCGCCCGCCACGGCCACGGTCAGGGCGGCGGAGCGCTGCCCGGCCATCTCGTGCAGGGTGCGGTGCAGTTCGGCGCCGGACTGGGCGGGCGCCCAGGACGTCACGTCCGCGATGAGACGGTCCGTCAGGTCGGGGGCCACCAGGCCGATGACGGACGCGGTGACGATCAGAGCGGGTACCAGGGCGAGGACGGCGTAGTAGGTGAGGGCCGCCGCCCAGTCCGAGACGTTGTCGTCCCACATCGCCCGGGGCACCCGGCGCAGCGCACCGGTCCACGGCACCGAACGGTCCCTGAGCCGGGTCAGCCGGGCCTCCAGGTACGTCGTCATCGCGTACACCGCTCGCGGCGGGACCGCACGCCCACGCGGACGTGGGTGCCCGGCGGGTGGAGGGCCGGGAACCAGGTGAGGCACAGCAGCGGCGCCGAGGCCGGGCCGGCGACGACCGCCGGGGTGCACCAACCGCGGCCACGGGAGTCGGCGAGGCCCGCGCGGTCCAGCAAGACGGTGCCGGAACCGGGGCCGGGCCACCATCCGGGCAGCCGTTCGGCGACCGCGGTGAGGACGAGCCATCCACCGCCGGCCGGCAGCGCGGCCCCGGTCAGCGCGAGCAGCGTGCGGTCGACGGTGGTGCGCGACGGGTTCACGAGTCGGTCTCCTTCACGGACGTCCGTCCTACGACTGCCCCGGATCGCCGCCGCCACCGGTACGGGGTGCGCCCGTGGGGCCGGTACGGGGCGGGGGCACGGCGGGTCTCCCCCGCGGCCGTGACGCCGGACGTCGATCGTGCCCCCGCGCGTCGAGTCGCGGGACGCCGTCGGCCGCCCGGTCGCGGCCGACGCGGTGCGCACCGCCCTCACGGGGACGGCGCCCGGCGACCAGGTGACGGTGACCGTCACCGACGCGGCCAAGGCGGCGCTGGTGGTGTGCGTGGACTCGACGGGCGTGGGGAACACCGTCCAGACCTGCCGGTACCGGGACGACGACCAGCGCGTCCGCAGCGTCACCTTCCACAAGGTCGAGGTCCGGGTGAAGGCCTACGCGCTGCGGACGGGGCAGCTCGTGACCGACCGCAAGCTGCAGATCAGCGGCGCCAGCTGCCCGTACTTCATCTCGTACTACGGCAGCCCGCCGTCGCAGCGGTCCGTCACGCCCTCGGACGCGAACGTGCGCGACGCCTTCGAGCCGGTGGTCAAGCGCTGACCGGCCACCGGCGGTGATTGCCGCGCCGGCGCCGGGGCACCCGTGCGCACTGTGCACGGACGAGACAAGACCCTGGTGACCGGCTGGTTCAGCTTCCTGCACGGGGAGGCGACCGCCGGGGACGTGCTGGCGCTGCGGCGGGTGGAGGAGGTGCTGCGGGAGGCGGGGCTCGCGTACGACGTCGTATGGAGCCCCGGCTTCCGGGCGGAGGGGCCGCACTTCGCGGACGTGGACCCGGCGGCGTACTCACGGCTGGTCTTCGTGTGCGGGCCGGCGCACGGGCCGCAGGTCGAGGAGTTGCACCGACGGTTCGCGCACTGTGTGCGGATCGCCGTCGGCGTGTCCGTCGTCGACCCCGGCTCGCCGGCCGTCACGGGCTTCCACGAGGTGCTGGCCCGGGACTCCGCCGGCGCCGTGCCGACCCTGGATCTCGCGGCCCGCGCGCCCGCGTTGCCCGCCCGGCCGGTCGTCGGAGTGGTCCTCACCCACGGGCAGCACGAGTACGGGGGGCAGCGGCGGCACGAGGAGGTCGCCGCGGAGCTGACGCGCTGGCTGGCCGGCAAGGACTGTGCCCGGCTGGAGCTGGAGACGCGGCTCGACGCGCACGACTGGCGGCTGTGCGGCACGCCGGCCCAGCTGGAGGCCGTACTGGCCCGGCTGGACCTGGTCGTCACCGACCGGCTGCACGGGCTGGTCCTGGCGCTGCGCGCCGGGACGCCGGCGCTGGCGGTCGACCCGGTCGCGGGCGGTGCGAAGGTGACGGCGCAGGCCCGTGCCTGCGGCTGGCCGGCGCTGGTGCCCGCCGAGCGGCTGGCGGCGGACGTGCTGGAGCACTGGTGGGACTGGTGCCTGACCGGCGGGCGGGACGAGGCCCGGCGGATCGGTGCCGGGTTCCGGGCGGCGGAGACGGTCGCGGACGCCGCGGACGGTCTCGTGCGGGCGCTGGAGGCGCCGGGAGTGCGGCCGGCCGGTTGACTCCCCGGGGCGGGGGCACTCGGGGGCCCGTCGGTCCGCCCCCGGGAGGAGACATCGTGAGCATCGGCCGGCTCCCCGATCACGAGCAGCGCGTACTCGACGAGGTGGAACGGGTACTGCGCCGCGACCGCCGGCTGGACCGGCGCCTGCGCACGCTGCGGCTCGGCCGCCGCCCCGACCTGGGCCGCCTGGCCGCTTACCGCCCGCGCACCCTGACCGTCCTCCTGCTGCTCGCGCTCTCGGTGACCCTCATGGTCACCGGCATCGTCACGTCCGAGCCCGGCGTGATCTGGGCCTTCGCCGCGGTGTGGCCGGTGACGCTGTTCGCGGCGTTCCGGTTGCTGTGCCGGTGGACGGAGGGTTAGCGAAGACCCAGGGTCAGGGGAGGCGGGCGGTGGCGAGGCGGGCGGTGGCGTCGGTCAGCCCGTGTAGCTGCGGGCCGTCGAGTCGCGTTGGGCGGGTTCCAGGGAGCGCAGGCGGGCCTCGACCTCCGGCGGCAGCACCCGGCGTTCGCGCAGCACCCACGGCAGGGCGGCCGTCGCCTCGGCGAAGGCGCGCAGGGACGTGGCGTCGCGCGGGACCGTGCGGGCCAGGTGGAGGGTGCGGCGCAGGGCCGGGCCGGCCGGGCGGCGCAGCCAGGTGAACCACAGGGTGTTGCGGATGCCGTGCGTCCGTCGCAGTGTCGAGTCCCGCGCCTTGGAGGGGTGGTGGTGGATCGTCAGGTGATCGGCGTACGTCAGCCACCAGCCGTTCGCCGCGAGGTCGGCCGCGAGCAGCTCCTCCTCGCCGCCCAGCCACAGCCGGGGGTGGAAGCCGCCCGCGGCGCGGAAGGCGTCGGTGCGCAGCACGGTCGCGGCGGCCAGGAAGGACCCGAGGGCCGGTCCCGGGAGCCAGTCCGGGCGGGGCACGGGCGAGTCGCGCAGTTCCTTGACGATCGGGTCCTCGGTGCCGTCGGGTTCGACGAGGATGCGGGCGGTGACCGAGCCGACCGCCGGGTAGCGGTCGAGCAGGTCGGCGGCCCCGGCCAGGGAGCCGGGCGCCCACCAGGAGTCGTCGTCGCAGAAGGCGACGTAGGGCGTGCCGACCTGACGCACCGCCAGGTTGCGGCCGACGGCGCCCAGGTTGCGGCCGGGGCGCAGGAGCCGTACGCCCGGGTGGTGGCGGGCGACGGCGGAGGCGGTGCCGTCGGTGGAGGCGTTGTCGGTGACGATCACCGGGGGCTTTTCCGGGAGTTCGGCGAGGCGGTCCAGGGTGCGCAGGAGTTCCGGGCGCCGGTTGTGGGTGATGACGACGACGGTGGTCCGGGTGTCGGTCATGACGTCCCTCCGTTCGCCGTGTCCAGGAGGCGAGCGGCGCGTTCCACGTGCGGGGGCAGGGGTCGGCGGGCGCGCAGGGCGGCGGGCAGGCGGGTGAGCGTCTCGCGCAGGGCGCGCCGGGCGTGCGGGTCGCGGCGGGCGTCGGCGGCGAGGGCGCGGGTGCGGGCCAGCGCGTGCGGGAGGGGGCGGCGCAGCCAGGCGGTGAGCAGTTCGTTGCGGCGCACGACGGCCGGGCGGTCGGTGCGGGGGCCGGGGTCCGGGTGGTGGTGGGCGGTCACGTCGGGGCAGTGCGTGACGCCCCAGCCGCGGGCGGCCAGGTCGTAGGCGAGGAGGGTCTCCTCGGCGCCGAAGAAGAGCAGGGGGTGGTAGCCGCCCGCGTCGAGGTAGGCCGTGCGGCGGGCGACGGCCGCGCAGCCGAGGAAGCCGAGCACCTGGGTGCCGGGCAGGTCGGTGGCCGTACCGAGGGGGGAATCGGCGAGCAGGTCGTTGAGGGGGTCCGCGGCGTCGGCGGGGCCGACGAGGGTGCGGGCGGAGAGCAGGCCGAGCCGGGGGTGCTCGTCGAAGTGCCGGGCGGCGGCGCGCAGGGCGCCGGGCGCCCACCAGGAGTCGTCGTCGCTGAACGCCACGTACGGGGTGTCGAGGGCGCGGACGCCGTGGGTGCGGGCGAGGGCGCCGCGGTTGAACGGCAGGGAGACCACGCGGACCTGTGGGAAGTCGCGGGCCAGCATGGCGCGGGTGTCGTCGGTGGAGGCGTTGTCGACGACGAGGATCTCGGGCCGCTCCGGCAGGGCGAGCAGGTGCCGCACGGTGACGGCGAGGCTCGCGGAACGGTTGCGGGTGGCGATGACGATGCCGACGGGGGCGGGTTCGGTGGGGTCGGCGTGGGGCCGTTCGCGGGTGATCGACGGGCCGCGGTTCGTGGCGTGGTTCATGGTGCCTCTCCCAGGGCGTCCAGGGCGTCGAGTGCGTCCAGGACGTCGTCGGTGGTGATCCGCAGCAGCGCGGGGTCGGTCTCGTGGCCGTGCGGGTCGCCGTGGTCGCCGTCCGGGTCCGGGTGCCACAGGGCGCGGTGCCGGGGGTGGTCGGGCGGGCCCCAGCGGCTGGGCGGGACCGGGCCGAACAGGGTGACGGACGGCGTGGCGTGGGCGACGGCGAGGTGGGCGATGCCGGTGTCGCCGCTGACGACGGCGCGGGCGTCGGCCACCAGGGCGGAGAGCCGGTCGTGGGGCAGGCCGCCGCCGAACACGTCCGTGTCGGGCAGGTGGGCGAGCTTGGCCAGCCTGGCCACCAGGTCCGACTCGTCCGCTCCCCCGGTGACGACGACCCTGCGCCCCCGTGCGCGCAGCGCTTCCGCCACGGCCGCATACCGTTCCACGGGCCAGCAGCGGGAGGGGGCGCCGGCGCCGGGGTGCAGGACGACGGCGCCGGGGGCGGGGGACGGCGCGTCCGGGCGCGGCAGCCGCAGGTCGGCCGGGTCGGCGTCGATGCCGTACGCCCGCAGCAGCCGGCACCACCGGTCGCGCTCGTGCTCCTCGGCGTACCAGGGCGGCCCGTCGACCTCCGGCGTCTCCGGGTGCGCGAACGCCAGGAGTTCCAGTGGGCGCAGACGTGCCAGCAGGCGGTGGCTGGGCGGTCCGTTGCCGTGCAGGTCGACGGCGACGTCGGGGGGCGGTCCGGTCCAGTCGAGGGTGCGCGGGACGGCACGGCCGGGTTCGGCGGCGGGCAGCAGCCGGTCCACGGCACCGGTCGCCGCGACGAGGGGCGCCAGCTCGGCGGGGGTGGCCAGCACCACCTCGTGCCCGGGGTACGCCCGGCGCAGCGCGCGCAGCGCGGGCACCCCGGCCAGCAGGTCCCCGAGCCCGAGGGCCCGAAGGACGAGCACCCGGGGCCGCGTCCCGCCACGGGCCTCGCGCTCCCCCGGCCCGCTGTCCGGCACCGCGTCCGACGCGGTGCCGGACAGCACCGCGTCCGACGCGGCGTGCGCCGGCCCGGCACCGGGCGAGTGCGCCGTCCCGGCGGACGGCGGATGCACGGGGTCGCCCGTCACGGGCCCACCGGCGGTCGTCGGGGGCACGCGGTCACCCCCGTCCGACCCACCCTCGGACGCCGAAGGCGTCGGGTCCTTCGCGCCCACAGCAGGCTCTGCGCCCACACCCGCACCCACGGCCACGGCCACGGCCACAGCCGCAGCAGGCTCCGCACCACCGCGACCTCCGCCAGCAGCCACGCCTGGCCCCACACGCGCCGTCCCGGCGGACGGCGGAGGCGAGGGGGCGCCCGTCGCCGGGCCGTCGGACGAGGTCCGGGACGCGGTGCCGCTGGTCGGCAGGGCATCGGCGGACGGTGGGGCGGCGGCCCGGCCGCGTCCCGTGGCCGGGGTGCCGTGGGTCATCGCACCCCCTCTGCGGCCCGGGCCATCAGGGCCGTGGACGAGCGGCCGTCCAGGTAGGGCAGCAGGACCGCCTGGCCGCCCCACTCCTGGAGGAGCGCGGCCTCGGGGAGGTCCGCGCCCGCGTAGTCGCCGCCCTTGACCCAGACGTCGGGGCGCAGGTCGCCGAGGAGGCGTTCGGGGGTGTCCTCGTCGAAGACGGCGACCGCGTCGACGCAGGCGAGGGCGCGCAGCACGCGGACGCGGTCGGCGAGCGGGTTGACGGGGCGGCCGTCGCCCTTGCGGCGCTGGACGGAGGCGTCCGAGTTGACGCAGACGACCAGGCAGTCGCCGAGCCGCCGGGCGGCCTGGAGGAGGCCGACGTGCCCGGCGTGCAGCAGGTCGAAGCAGCCGCCCGCGGCGACCACCGTGCCGTGCTGGGCGCGGATGCGGTCGGCCAGGGCGTGCGGGTCGTCGGTGTCGGGCGACGAGGGTGACGCGGGACCGGCGCCGGCGGGGGGCAGGGCGCCCGCGCCGCCCGCGGCGACGAACGCCGTCGCGGCGCCCACCGCGCCCTCGACGGCCTCCCCCACCAGCGCCCCGTCGGCGAGCAGCCCGGCGGCGGTGGCGGCGAACCGGTCCCCCGCGCCGCAGGAGTCGCCGTGGTGGGCGGCGGGTGCGGGGACGAGCAGGGGGTGCTCGCCGTAGGAGAGGAGGGCGCCGCGCGAGCCGAGGGTCACCGTCACGGCGGCCACCCGCCAGTCGCGTACGAGGGCGGCGGCGTTGCGGGCGGCGGCGCGCAGGCCCCCGACCGGGTGGCCGTCGCGCGGTGCGAAGCCGTGCGCCTCCTTCTCGGCCGGTGTCACCAGCCGGGTGCCGGGCACCGGCGGGCCGCCGCGCGGGTGCGGGTCCCAGACCAGGGGCGGGCGGGCGGCCAGTACGTCCCGCAGGGCGTCCGCCGTGCCGCGGCCGTAGTCGGAGACCAGCACGGCCCGGGCGGAGCGCAGCGCGTCGCGGGCCTCGTCCGTGGCCTCGCGGACCCGGCCGCCGCCGCGGTCGAGGCGGACGACGGGGCGCCCCTGCGCCAGGACGCGGGTCTTCTCGGGCAGCGTCCCGGTGAGGGGCAGCGGGATCAGGGTCAGCCAGGGGTCGAGGAGTTCGCGCAGGGCCAGGCCGGCCGGGTCGTCGCCCGCGCCCGTGATCAGCGTGACCTCGCGGCCGTCGCGGGCGGCGAGGTAGGCGGCGAGCGCGGCGCCGCCGGGGCGTACGCGCTCGGCGCACTCCGACACGACCGGGACCGGCGCGTCGGGCGCCAGCCGGTCGGCGGAGCCGGTCAGGTCGCGGTCCAGCAGGGCGTCGCCGACCACGACCAGAGGGGTCCTGTCAGCCATGTGTCCGGTCACCTCCGCGTTCCCTTGTCACGTACACCCGGTACGCCCCGTTCCAGGGCGGCGTCGAAGGCCGCGCAGATCATGTGCACGGCGACCAGGTGGATCTCCTGGACGGTGGCCGTCGAGGGGGCGTCCACGCACAGGGACTCGTCGCTGCCCGCCATGAGCGGGTTGGGTTCGCAGCCGGTGAGCGCCCACACCCGTACGCCGGCCGCGCGGGCGGCGTCGGCCGCGGAGAGCAGGTTGGCGCTGGCGCCGCTGGTGGAGAGCAGCATCAGGACGTCGCCCTCGCGGCCGTGGGCGCGGACCTGGCGGGCGAACACCTCGTCGACGCCGTAGTCGTTGGCGATGGCGGTCGTGGAGGACGTGTCGGCGTGCAGGGCGATGGCGGAGAACGGCGGGCGGTCGTCGCGGTAGCGGCCGACGAGTTCGGCGGTCAGGTGCTGCGCCTGGGCGGCGCTGCCGCCGTTGCCCGCGGCCAGCAGCCGGCCGCCGCCGGAGAGGACGGCGGCGAGCCGCGAACCCCAGCGTTCGGTGATGTGCGCGGAGCCCCGGAACGCCTCCAGCGCCTCCTGGAGTTCGTCGCAGTGCCCGACGACGGGCGGGTGCACGGTCATCACGCCACCTCCTTTGACAGTGCGTGGTCGGCGAGGGTCAGGCGGTACACCTGTTCCGCGCCGTCGGCGACGCGCGCCCAGGTGTAGTGCCGCAGGACGCGTTCGCGGCCGTTCCTGCCGTACTGGCGGCGCAGCCGTTCGTCGGCGAGGAGTTCGCGGGCGGCGTCCGCGATGGCCTCGGGGTCCTGCGGGGTGACCAGGCGGCCCGTGGTCCCGTCGGCCACGGAGTCGCGGTGGCCGCCGACGTCGGTGGCGAGGACGGGCACGCCGCAGGCCATCGCCTCCAGCGGCACGATGCCGAAGGGTTCGTAGAGCGGGGTGCACAGCACCAGGTCGGCGCTGCGGAGCAGGGCGGGCATGTCCTCGGGGTCGACGGCGCCGAGCAGCCGGACCCGGTCGGCGACGCCGGTGCGGTGGGCGAGCGCGGTCAGGCGCTGTGCCTCGGGGTCGGCGTCGAGGGCGCCGGCGGGCGGGCCGCCCGCGATGAGGAGTTCGGTGTCGGGGATCTGGGCCAGGGCGCGGATGGCCTGGTCGTAGCCCTTGCGGGGCACGAGCCGGCCGCAGGCGAGCAGGCGGTGCCGTTGCCGTCGGGCGGGGGTGCGGCCGGTGTCGGCGGTGGGGTGGAAGTGCTCCGCGTCCACGCCGCAGGGGACGACGGACACCTGCCGGGGCGGTACGCCCATGTCGCCGAGTTCGACGACCTCGTCGGTGCAGGTGGCCAGGACCCGTTCGCAGGCGCGGCCGAGCTGCCGTTCGATGCCGATGCGCTCGTACGGGCTGGTGTCCCGCAGGCCCTGGTGGCGCCGCTTGACGGTGCCGAGGGCGTGGAAGGTCTGCACGAGGGGGATGCCGTGCGGCCGTACGCCGATCTGGGAGGCCATGCCGGACATCCAGAAGTGGGCGTGCACCACGTCGGGCGTCTCCCGGGCCCAGGCGCGGGCCAGGTGGGCGCCGAAGGCGGGCATGTGCGGGAAAAGTTCGTCCTTGGGCACGACCGCGGGCGGTCCGGCCGGCACGTGCTCGACGACCGCGCCGCCGGGCAGCGGCACCCGGTCGGGCAGAGCGGTGGCGTCCCGGCGGGTGTAGACCGTGACGTCGTGGCCGCGCTTGGCCAACTCCTCGGTGAGACGGGCCACGTAGACGTTCTGTCCACCGGCGTCGACGCCGCCGAGCGCGGCGAGCGGGCTCGCGTGCTCGGACACCATGGCGATCCTCATCGGGTCACCTCCTTCAGCAGCCGCTCCCAGTCGTCCAGGAAGCGGGACAGCCCGTAGCGGGACAGGGCCGCCGCGCGGGCCTCGTCGCCGACGGTCCGCGCGTGCGGCGGGTCGGCGAGGAAGTCGCGTACGGCGTCGGTCAGTACGTCGATGCGGTTGGAGACCACTCCGGCGCCCGGGGGGACGGCCTCGGTCACCTCGGTGGTCGCGAGGGCGACCACGGGCATGCCGAGGTGCATGGCCTCCAGCAGGGACAGGCCGAGGGAGGTCCAGCGGACGGGGTGGACGTAGACGCGGCGGCGGGCCAGTTCGGTGTGCAGGTCGCCCTGGGGGACGTCCTGCGTGCGGCAGCGGCCGGGGTCGACGCCGATGTGCTCGGCGAGACCTTCGGTGCGCATGCCGAAGACGTCGAGCGGGGCGGCGCGGGAGAACTCGGGGAGCAGGTCCGTGCCGGTCGTGCGTCCGCGGCGGATGGGCTCGTTGACGACGACGGCGGCGCGGTCCAGCTCACCGGTCCAGCGGTGGCCGGGGTCGATGATGCCGTGCTCGATGACCGTCGTCTCCGCCGGACCGGCGTCCCACATCAGCCGGTTGAAGTGGGTGACGTGGACCAGGGCCGCGACGCCGGGGAGGTCCGCGGCGGGGTGGCGGGTGTCGGGTACGTCGCCGTCGGGGGCGTTGTGCTCCAGGTACACCGTCGGGGGGCGGCGGCCCAGCCACTGGTCGACCAGGGCGAGTTCGTGCGGGCGCTGGACGATCACGAGGTCGATGTGCTCGTCCCGCAGCCGCTGAGGCGGTACTTCCACGACGGAGTCGGGCCAGTCCCAGGTGCGGGCGCGGCCGAGGCCGTCGGGTCCGCGGTCAGGGGTGACGGGGACGAGGTAGGTGTGCGGGCCCTGCACGAAGGCCGTGGTCCACGACCCGTGCACGTGCCAGATGAGGATCCTCATGCCTCCCCCAGGAGTTTCTCGACGGCGGCCGCCACGTCGGTGGCCGTGACGGTGTTCAGGCAGGGGTGGCCGGGGACGGGGCAGTCCCGGGCCCGGCTGTCGGCGCAGGGCGCGTCCTGGTCGCCGAGCAGGACGTACGGGACGCCGTACGGCCGCCAGCGCTCGGCCGGTACGACCGGCGCGAACAGGGACACGACCGGGGTGCCGACGGCGGCGGCGAGATGGGCGGGCGCGGTGTTGCCGGTGACGACGACGGCGGCGCCCGCGAGGACGCCGGACAGTTCCGGGGCCTCGGTGCGGCCGCCGAGGTCGGTGCCGTGTCCGCCCGCGACGTACGCGGTGAGGTCGCGTTCGTCGGGGCCGCCGGTGACCAGCACGCGGTGCCCGGCCGCGGCGAGTTCGCGTACGGCCTCGGCGGCGCGTTCGGGGCTCCAGGCGCGGGCGGGGACGCTGGCGCCGGGGTGGAGTACGACGTACGGGCCGGGGCCGGTCAGCCCGTCGGCGCGGGGCGGCGTGCGCACGCGCAGCCGTCCGTCGTCGGGCCGGGGGAATCCGGCCGCCTCGGCGAGGTCGAGCGCGGCCTCGGCCTCGTGGGCGTGCGGGGCACGCTGGTGGCGCAGGTCGAGGAGCGAGCCGGGGTAGTCCACGCTGTCCGCGGCGATGTGCCGGACGCCGGCGAGGCGCAGGACCAGGGCGGTGGGCAGCGGGGACTGGTGGAAGGAGGTGAGGATCAGCGCGGTGTCGGCGTCGATCCGGTCCACGAGCGCGTCGATGTCCTCCCGGCTCACGTCGGGCGGCTGGAACCCGCCCCACGGCGCGTCCCACACCAGCACCTCGTCCACGCCGGGCAGCAGGCGGGCGGCGGGCGCGCCGCGCGATCCGCACAGCAGCGTGACGTGGTCGGCCCGCGCGGCCACGGCCCGCACGGCGGGTCCGGCGAGCAGTACGTCGCCGAAGCTGTCGAGCCGGGTGACGAGTGCTTTCATCGCGGCCTCCCTCCGGTGTCCGCGGCGGTACGTGACGGGGCCGCCTCGGGAGCGAGGGCGGATGCCGTTCCCGTCCGGAAGGCCGCGCCGATGGGCCGTTCGTCCGCGAGGATCCGGCCCTTGGGCGGGCCTGCGAGGACCGCTCGTACGGCGGTCAGCAGGTCCGGGGCGACGTGGGCGGCGGCGGCCGTCTCCTCCGGGCGGGTCCGCGCGTTGGGGACGAGGACGCCGTGGGCGCCCGCGCGCCGGGCGGCCTCCGTGTCGGCGCCTATGTCGCCGATGACGACGCAGTCGGCGGGGGCGGTGCAGACGCGTCCGGCCGCCCAGAGGATCAGGCCCGGCCGCGGCTTGCGGCAGTGGCAGCCGTCGTCGGGGCCGTGCGGGCAGACCGCCCAGACGTCGAAGGGGCCGATGAGGTCGTCGATCCGCCGGTTGACGTGGCGGACGTCGGCGTCGCTGATGAGGCCGCGGGCGACGCCGGACTGGTTGGTGACGACGCCGGTGCGGATGTCGTGTGCGCGCAGCAGCTCGACCGCCTCGCGGGCGCCCTCGACCGGCCGGACCCGCTCGGGGTCGCCGTTGTAGGGGACGTCGTGGACGAGGGTGCCGTCGCGGTCGAAGAGCACGGCCTTGACGGGGCTCATGCGGCCACCTCCCGCCAGGCGGGGGCGCGGCGGTGCCGCCACCGTCCGCTCAGCCGGTACCACGTCGCGGCGGGCGGGATGAGCGCGCTGGTGACCAGCATGGTCGTGACCTCGTAGCGGGTACGTGGCCCGGGAGTGATGCGGGCCCAGGCGAACTCGGCGGTGCCCGCGGCCCACCCGAGCCCGGCGACCGCGGCGGCGCGGGGCCGGCCGGCGGCGGTGAGGGCGAGGGCGGCCGCGCCGGCGGCGGTGATCGCCGCGTGGCGCCGGATGCGGCCCTTGGGCGCCACCGCCTTGGCCCACCAGTCGGGGCCGTGCAGCCGCCGCATCAGGGCGTCGTCGGCGTTGCCCCGCTGCTGCTTCAGGGACACCCAGCGGGAAGCGGGGCGTACGGGGTGGCGGGTGGTGCGGCGGCCCCGCCGGATGCGCCAGCCCGCGTCGAGGACGCGCAGCGCGAGGTCGGCGTCCTCGCGGAAGGCGCGGGTGAAGCGTTCGTCGAAGCCGTCGACCTGCTTGAGCACGTCCGTGCGGTAGGCCATGTCGGCGGTGATCCACTGGGCCCGTGCGAGGCCGGCGGTGCCGCGCTCCCAGTCGGTGGGGCGGCGCTCGCCGGGCAGCGGCACGGCGATCACGCCCTGCACGGCACCGGTGTCGGGGGCCGCGTCGGCGAGGTCCTGGACCAGCTGGTCGCACCAGTGCGGGCCGACCTGCACGTCGTCGTCGAGGAAGGCGGTCCAGGGTGAGGTGACCGCGCGGATGCCGGTGTTGCGGGCGGCGGCGGGGCCCCGGCCCCCGCTGCGCAGCACCACCGTGCGCTCGCGCAGGTCGCCGAGGACGGTCAGGGGGTGTTCCAGCGCTTCCGGGTCGGCGTCCGGTCCGGGCCGGTCGTCGACGAGGACGATCTCGTCGGGGCCGGGTCCGGTCGCGGCGGCCAGCGCCGCGAGGCAGTCGGCCAGCGTGTCGCGGACGAGCGTGGGGACGACCACGGCGTAGCCGGTCATGGAGCCGCCGGTCGCGGGTGCGCCGCTCATCCGAACGCCTTCCCCCGGCGCACCGCGAACGGGCCGATGGCCAGCAGGTCCACGGGTGCGGAGCCGAAGCACTCCAGCGCGTCGCGCGGGTCGTCGACCATGGGCCGCCCGGCGGTGTTGAGGCTGGTGTTGACCACGACGGGCAGCCCGGTGCGCCGTTCGAAGGCGTTCAGCATCCGCGCGACGAGCGGCTCGCGGCGCTCCTCGACGGTCTGGATGCGGGCGGTGCCGTCGACGTGGACGACGGCCGGGATGCGGTCGCGCCACGCGGCGGCGACGTCGTGCACGAAGAGCATGTACGGGCTGGGGATCGGCCCGGTGAAGATGTCGGAGGCGCGGTCGGCCAGCACCATCGGGGCGACGGGGCGGAACTCCTCGCGGCCCTTGACGTGGTTGAGCCGCTCCAGGTTCTCCGCGCGGCCCGGGTGGGCCATCAGGGAGCGGTGGCCGAGGGCGCGCGGCCCGAACTCGCTGCGCCCCTGGAACCAGGCGACGACGCCGTCCCGGGCCAGTTCCTCGGCGACCGTCTCGGCGATGTCGTCCGGCTCCTCGTAGGGGATCGCGGCGGTCTCCAGCCAGGCGCGGATCTCCTCGTCGCTCCAGCCGCGGCCGAGGTCGGCGCCGGGCATGGCCTCGGGAGCGGTGCCCTCCTGGGCGGCGGCCACGTGCAGGGCGCCGCCGAGGGCCGTGCCCGCGTCGCCGGCGGCGGGCTGCACCCACACGTGCCGGTACGGGCCGCGGGCGGCGATCTTCGAGTTGGCGACGCAGTTGAGCGCGACGCCGCCCGCCATGGTCAGTGCTTCTCCCCCGGCCTCGCGGTGCAGCCAGTGGACGAGTTCGAGGAGCAGTTCCTCCAGTACGGCCTGGGTGCTCGCGGCGAGGTCGGCGTGGTCCTTCGTCCAGTCCTGGCCCTTGGCGCGGGCCGGGGCGAGGGCCGCCCAGTCGACGCCGTGGGCGCGGAACCCGCCGTCGCCGGTGGCGTGGATGTGTTCGCGCAGCCGGTCGAGGTGGCGGGGGGTGCCGTAGGAGGCGAGGGCCATCACCTTGTACTCGTCGCTGCTGCGCAGGAAGCCGAGGTGCTCGGTCAGTTCCTCGTAGACCAGGCCGAGCGAGTGCGGGAGCGCCTGCGTGGCGAGGGTGTCGAGCTTGCCGTCGCGGTAGCGGCCGGCCAGGTGGGAGGCGGACTCGCCGCGTCCGTCGAGGACGAGTACATCGTTGTCGGGGTGCGGCGAGGCCGGTCCGGCGGAGGCGGCGTGCGCCACGTGGTGCGGGACGAAGACGACCTGGTCGGGGTCGAGTCCGGGCAGCGCGTCGGCGAGGAACTCGGGGGCGCGGCGGGCGTACTCCAGCCGCAGCGGGTCCCAGGGGTCGTCCAGGCCCATGTCGCGGGCGGGCCGGGCGAGCTTGGGGTCGAAGGAGTACGCGACGGCGTCCAGTTCCCCGGGCCGCACCCCGGCGTGTTCCAGGCACCACCGCGCCGACAGTTCCGGCACCTCCCACGCGGAGAAGGGCACCGGGCGCTTGCCGTGCTTGCGTCGGCTGAAGCGCTCTTCCTCGGCGGCCGCAACGGTCCGGCCGTCGACGACGAGTGCGGCGGCCGGGTCGTGGAACAGGGCGTTGATACCAAGGATCCGCATGGGGGGTGCTCCGTCCCGGGCGTCTCGTGGGTGTTGCTCGGTCTCTGCGGTACTTCTGGTGCTCTTTGATACTTCTGGGTCTCTCTCGGCTCGCGGGTCCCGTGGTGCGGCTGCTTCAAACACTTGGAGGCAACTCAATTCCAGAAATGAGCGCGCATATCACCCTCCGTGATGAGATGCGTCGAAGCGCCGGAGGCCTACGCGGCGACGGAGTGCGCGAACCAGCCGATGGTCCGCTCCAGCCCGTCGTTCCACCCGACCCGCGGCTGCCAGCCGAGCCGTTCCCGGGCCAGGGTGGTGTCGGGCTTGCGCCTGCCGGGGTCGTCGACAGGGCGCTCGACGAAGCGGATGCGGGAGCCGGAGCCGGTCAGCTCGACGACGCGGCGGGCCAGTTCCAGCATGGTGATCTCGTCGGCGCCGCCGATGTTCATCGGCCCGGTCTCGCCGGACCCGGCGAGCGCCAGGACGCCGTCGACGGTGTCGTCGACGTAGCACAGGGAGCGGGTCTGGCCACCGTCCCCGGCGACGGTGAGCGGCATGCCGTCCAGGGCCTGCGCGATGAAGGTGGGCACGGCGCGGCCGTCGCCGGTGCGCATGCGGGGGCCGTAGGTGTTGAAGATGCGGACGATGGCGGCGTCGGTGCCGTGCACCTGGCGGTGGGCGGTGACCAGCGCCTCGGCGAAGCGCTTCGACTCGTCGTAGACGCTGCGCGGACCGGTCGGGTTGACGTTGCCCCAGTAGGTCTCGCGCTGCGGGTGTTCCAGCGGGTCGCCGTAGACCTCGGAGGTGGAGGCGAGCAGGAAGCGGGCGCCGTCGGCACGGGCCCGCTCCAGGGCGTTGCGGGTGCCGGTACTGCCGACGTCGAGGGTCTCCAGGGGCAGCCGGAGGTAGTCGGCGGGCGAGGCCGGGCAGGCGAAGTGCAGGACCAGGTCGAACCGGCCGGGCAGGCCGCGCAGGGCCGCCGGGTCGGTGACGTCGGCCCGGACGAACCGGAAGCCGCGGTGCCGTTCCAGGTCGGCCACGTTGGCGCGGGTGCCGGTGGCCAGGTTGTCGAGGCACACGACGTCGGTGCCGGCGTCGAGCAGGCGGCCGCACAGGTGGGAGCCCACGAATCCGGCGCCGCCGGTCACCAGGGCCCGGCGCCAGACGCGTCCGCTCACGGGGCTGTCGCCCACGGGGGTCTCGCTCACGGGGTCCTCCTCGTTCTCACCGTCACTTGCGTGTCGGCTGAGTAACCCGGTGAACGCCCCCACTACCTCGAATGTTCATTCGAGAGGGCACTATAAACTGCGTATATACTCGCTATGTATAGTCCTCGCATGCCTTCACTGACCAGGAAGACGACAAAAACGGGGACCGGGTTGCGTGCGGTCGCGACACTCGCGGCCGCCGCCTCACTGACACTGGCACTGAGCGGTTGCACGAAACTGGAGACGACCTCCCCCAGCTCCGTCCGGGGCGCGGCGGGCGCGCAGGCGCGGGCCGGGTTCGGCACCGTCGACTGCGGCCACGCCAAATGCATCGCGCTGACCTTCGACGCCGGACCGAGCGAGAACTCCGCCCGGCTGCTCGACATACTCAAGGAGAAGAAAGTCCCGGCGACCTTCTTCCTGCTCGGCAAGAGACACATCGACACGTATCCCGAGCTGGTCGGACGCATGGCCGCCGAGGGCCACGAGGTGGCCAGCCACACCTGGACGCACAAGATCCTCACGGACGCCGAACCGGACGAGATACGCGAGGAACTGGAGCGCCCGAACAGGGAGATAGAGCGTCTGACCGGGCAGCGCCCCACCCTGATGCGCCCGCCGCAGGGCCGCACCGACGACACGGTGCACGAGATCTGCCGCGAACTGGGACTGGCGGAGGTGCTGTGGAGCGTGACCGCCAAGGACTACCAGACCGACGACTCCGACCTGATCACCGAGCGCGTCCTGAAGCAGTCCTCCCGGGACGGCATCATCCTGCTGCACGACATCTACGACGGCACCGTGCCCGCCGTGCCCGGGATCATCGACGCGCTCAAGAAGCGCGGCTACGTCTTCGTGACGGTCCCCCAGCTGCTGGCCCCCGGCAAGGCCGAGCCGGGCAAGGTGTACCGCTAGGGCCTCCCCCCGGTCACGCGGCCGGTTCCCTACGATCGCTCCGTGGCCACCTTCTCGCTCGAACGCACCGCCCCGCTCCCGCTGGACGAGGCCTGGCGCCGGCTCACCGAATGGCGGCGGCACGGCGACGCCGTGCCGCTGACCCGGGTCACCGTCATCACGCCCGGCCCCACTCGCCGGGGCACGGTGATCGTGGCCCGCACGGGCGCCGGCCCGCTCGCCTTCGACGACAGGATGGAGGTGACCGTCTGGCAGCCACCTCGGGACGACGCCCCAGGCCGGTGCCGGCTGGAGAAGCGCGGCCGGCTGGTCGGGGGCTGGGCCGAGATCGAGGTCCGTCCCGGCCCCGGCGGCCGTGCCCGCGTCGTGTGGCGTGAGGAGCTACGGGTCCGTCTCCTGCCTTCCGCCTTCGACGGCGCGCTGGGCGGCGCGGGACGGTACGTCTTCGGCCGCGCGGTCAACCGGCTCCTGCGGCGTCCGTGAACCACGGGCTGCGCACGGGGTACGGGACGCGGACGGGATCGCGTCGTACGCCCCGCCCCGGGCGTTTCCCGCGTACCGTGCCGGCATGTCTGCCAGAGCGCGCACCCTCATCCAACTGTCCGTAGCCGGCGCCCTGTTGAGCCTGACCGTGGCGGCACCGGCCGCCGGAGCCGGCCAGGGGACCTCGGTCCCGCTGCGCATCGCCACGTACAACATCCACGCCGGAACGGGATCGGACGGCGTCTTCGACCTCGACCGGCAGGCCGCCGCACTGCGCGCCCTCGACGCGGACGTGATCGGCCTCCAGGAGGTCGACGTGCACTGGGGCGCACGCAGCCAGGGGCTGGACATGGCCGAGGAGTTGGGGCGCCGGCTCGGCATGCGGGTGTCGTTCGCGCCGATCTACAGCCTCGACCCGGTCGAGGCCGGCGGCCCGCGGCGCGAGTACGGCGTGGCGGTGCTATCCCGCTTCCCGATCCGCTCCGCGGCGAATCACGAGATCACGCGCCTGTCCACCCAGGACGAGAACCCGGTCCCGGCGCCCGCGCCGGGATTCGGCGAGGTGACGCTGAAGGTGCGCGGAGTGCCGGTCCAGGTGTTCGTGACGCACCTCGACTACCGGTCCGACCCGGCGGTGCGGGTGGCGCAGGTCGCCGACACCCGGCGGATCATGGCGCGGGAGCGGGCGGCCCTGCCGGGGGCTCGGCAGGTGCTGCTGGGCGACTTCAACGCCGAGCCGGCGGCTCCCGAACTGGCCTCGCTCTGGCGGGAGCTGCGCGACGCCGGCCCGGGCACCGGTGGCACGTACCCGGCCGCGGCGCCCGTCAAGCGGATCGACTACGTGACGGTGGGCAAGGGCGTGCGGGTGCGCGGTGCCTCGGTCCCGGCGGAGGCCGTGGCCTCGGACCATCGGCCGGTGGTCGCGGAGGTGTCGCTGTCGAGGTAGCCGGAAAAGGGGTCGGGCCGGGCCTGAGACCGCTCCTAGGCCACTGAGCCGATACGGCCGCCCCGGACCGTCGGACCGTCGTGGTGGATCGGGGTGTGGGCGCCCGTCAGCGAGGCGCCCGTGCCGCCGCGGCGGGCCGCGACGATCTCGGCGGCGATGGACAGGGCCGTCTCCTCGGGGGTGCGGGCGCCCAGGTCGAGGCCGATGGGGGACCTGAGGCGGGCCAGCTCCAGGTCGGTCACGCCGACCTCGCGCAGGCGGGCGTTCCGGTCCAGGTGGGTGCGGCGGGAGCCCATCGCGCCGACGTAGGAGACCGGGAGGCGCAGGGCGAGCTTGAGGAGCGGCACGTCGAACTTGGCGTCGTGGGTCAGGACGCACAGCACCGTGCGCGCGTCGACCTCGGTGCGCCCCAGGTACTCGTGGGGCCACTCGACGACGATCTCGTCCGCGTCCGGGAAGCGGACCTCGGTCGCGAAGACGGGGCGCGCGTCGCACACCGTCACGTGGTAGCCGAGGAACTTGCCGACGCGGACCAGCGCCGAGGCGAAGTCGATCGCGCCGAACACGATCATGCGGGGTGCCGGGACCGAGGACTCGATCAGCAGTGTGAGCGGTGCTCCGCAACGCGAGCCCTGCTCCCCGATCTCCAGCGTGCCGGTGCGGCCGGTGTCCAGGAAGGCACCCGCCTCGGCGGCCACCGTGCGGTCCAGTTCGGGGTGGGCGCCGAAACCGCCGGCGCGGGAGCCGTCCGGACGGACGACGAGCGCGCGGCCCGTCAGTTCCGCCGGTCCGCTCACGATCCGCGCCACCGCCGCCGCCTCCCCTCGCGCGGCGGCGGTGAGCGCGGTGGCGAGGGCCGGACGGGCGGGGCCGTCCGCCCGTACCGGGGTGACGAGGATGTCGATGACGCCGCCGCAGGTCAGGCCCACGGCGAAGGCGTCCTCGTCGCTGTAGCCGAAGCGCTCCAGGACGGTTTCCCCGTCGTCCAGCGCCTGCCGGCACAGCTCGTACACGGCCCCCTCCACACAGCCGCCGGAGACCGAGCCGATCGCCGTGCCGTCGGCGTCCACCGCGAGGGCGGCGCCGGGCCGGCGGGGTGCGCTGCCGCTGACGGCCACCACGGTGGCCACGGCGAACGCGCGTCCCTGCTCGACCCACCGGTTCAGCTCTTCGGCGATGTCCAGCATCTGTCGGTCTCCTCACAGAGCGGCTATATGGAAGGGGTTCCCGTCGCGGCGACTAGTGCACGCCCAGCCAGCTCTCGATCGGGTTGAGGGCGAAGTAGACGATGAAGATCACCGTCAGCGCCCACATGAACGCGCCGATCTCCCGGGCCTTGCCCTGGGCGACCTTGATGGCGACGTAGGAGATGACGCCGGCGGCGACACCCGCCGTGATCGAGTACGTGAAGGGCATCAGGACGACGGTCAGGAAGACCGGGATCGCGGTGGCCCGGTCGGCCCAGTCCACGTGCCGGGCGTTCATCATCATCATCGCTCCGATGACGACCAGCGCGGCGGAGGCGACCTCCTGCGGCACGATCGCAGTGATCGGCGTGAAGAAGAGGCAGGCCGCGAAGAACAGGCCGGTGACCACGGAGGCGAGTCCGGTGCGGGCACCCTCGCCGACGCCGGTCGCGGACTCGACGAAGACGGTCTGGCCGGAGCCGCCCGCCACACCGCCGATGGCACCGCCGGCGCCGTCGACGAACAGCGCCTTCGACAGACCCGGCATCCGGCCCTTGTCGTCGGCGAGCTTGGCCTCGGTGCCGACGCCGATGATCGTGGCCATGGCGTCGAAGAACCCGGCCAGCACCAGCGTGAAGACGATCATGCCGACCGTCATGGCGCCGACCTCGCCCCAGCCGCCGAACTCCAGGTCGCCGAAGAGCGAGAAGTCCGGCATGGAGACCGCGCTGCCGTGCAGCTCGGGGGCTCCGTTGGCCCACTGCTTGGGGTCGATGACCCCGGTGGCGTTCAGCAGGGCCGCGACGATCGTGCCGGTGACGATGCCGATCAGGATGGCCCCGGGCATGTGGCGCGCCTGGAGCATGAAGATCAGGAGCAGGGTGCCCGCGAAGAGCAGGACGGGCCAGCCGGCGAGTTCACCGGCGGGGCCGAGGGAGAGCGGGGTCGCCTTGCCCGGGTGCACGAAGCCGCCCTTGACCAGGCCGATGATGGCGATGAAGAGGCCGATGCCCATGGTGATGCCGTGCTTGAGGGCGAGCGGGATCGCGTTCATGATCATCTCGCGGAGCCCGGTGACCACGAGCAGCATGATCACCACGCCGTACATCACGCACATGCCCATGGCCTGCGGCCAGGTCATCTGGGGAACGACCTGGCCGGCGATCACACCGGAGACCGAGAGTCCGGCGGCCAGGGCGAGCGGCACCTTGCCGACGAATCCCATCAGGAGCGTGGTGACCGCCGCGGCGAGCGCCGTCGCGGTGATCAGGGCCTTCTGGCCCAGGGTGTCCCCCGCGGCGTCCCTGCCGGACAGGATCACGGGGTTGAGCAGGACGATGTAGGCCATCGCCATGAAGGTGGTGGTACCGCCGCGCACCTCACGCGCGACCGTCGACCCCCTGTGGGATATGTGAAAGTACCGGTCGAGCCAAGACCGTCCGGCGGGGACGCGGGAACCCGCGCCCGCGTCGTCCGCGGTGGTCTTGGGCTCCACTGACTGCTGGGTCATGGGGCCGTCTCCCAAGGTTCATAGGTGCACCCGGTCGGCCGCTGGGGCGGTCCGCGGGATTTGGGATATGCACGACCCGGGGGACGGCCCGAGACGAACGCATGTGTGGTGGTACGTGTGGTGCTGCATGTGGTGCTACATGTGGTGCTACATGTGGTGTCGCTTCAAGCACCGCGAGCGGAGCGGTACTTGGGTTGTGCTCCGGGCGGCGCGGAGTGTGTGACGTTCCGTGCGCCGCCCGGAGGGTCTTCTCACGCCGTGCCGGTCAGGTGCTCCGGTCGTACCGGCGTGCGGTCGAGCGCCAGCCCGGTCGCGTCCCGTACGGCCGCGAGGACCGCCGGAGTCGACGACAGGGTGGGTGCCTCGCCGATGCCGCGCAGCCCGTACGGGGCGTGGTCGTCGGCGAGTTCGAGCACGTCGACCGGGATGGTCGGCGTGTCGAGAATCGTGGGGAGCAGGTAGTCCGTGAAGGAGGGGTTCCTGACCTTCGCGGTCTTGGGATCGACGACGATCTCCTCCATGACCGCGATGCCCATGCCCTGGACGGTGCCGCCCTGGATCTGGCCGATCACGGAGAGCGGGTTGAGCGCCTTGCCGACGTCCTGGGCGCAGGCCAGTTCGATGACCTTGACCAGGCCGAGTTCGGTGTCGACCTCGACGACGGCGCGGTGCGCGGCGAAGGAGTACTGGACGTGGCCGTTGCCCTGGCCGGTGCGCGGGTCGAAGGCCTCGGTCGGCCGGTGCCGCCACTCCTCCTCGACCTCGACGGCCTCGCCCTCCAGGACGTCCACGAGGTCGGACAGGACCTCGCCGCCGTCCGTGACGACCTTGCCGCCCTCCAGGAGGAGTTCGGCGGTCGCCCAGGCCGGGTGGTAGGAGCCGAACTTGCGGCGGCCGATCTCCAGGACCTTCTCGCGGACCAGTTCGCAGGCGTTCTTCACGGCGCCGCCGGTGACGTACGTCTGCCGGGAGGCCGAGGTGGAGCCGGCCGAGCCGACCTGGGTGTCGGCCGGGTGGATGGTCACCTGGGCGACGCCCAGCTCGGTGCGGGCGATCTGCGCGTGGACGGTGACGCCGCCCTGGCCGACCTCCGCCATCGCGGTGTGCACGGTGGCCACCGGCTCGCCGCCGACGACCTCCATGCGGACCTTGGCGGTGGAGTAGTCGTCGAAGCCCTCGGAGAAGCCGACGTTCTTGATGCCGACCGCGTAGCCGACGCCGCGGACGACGCCTTCTCCGTGGGTGGTGTTGGACAGACCGCCGGGCAGTTGCCGTACGTCGGCGCCCTCGCTCGACTCCCACTGGCGCTCCGGCGGCATGGGCATCGCCTTGACGCGGCGCAGCAGTTCGGCGACCGGGGCCGGCGAGTCCACGGGCTGCCCGGTGGGCATGATCGTGCCCTGCTCCATGGCGTTGATCCGGCGGAACTCCACCGGGTCCATGCCGAGTTCCTGGGCCACCTTGTCCATCTGTGCCTCGTAGGCGAAGCACGCCTGGACCGCGCCGAAGCCGCGCATGGCGCCGCAGGGCGGGTTGTTGGAGTAGAGGGCGATGGCCTCGATGTCCACGTCGTCGACCACGTAGGGGCCGACGGACAGCGAGGAGGCGTTGCCGACGACCGCCGGGGAGGCGGAGGCGTAGGCGCCGCCGTCCAGGACGATGCGGCACTTCAGGTGCGTGAGCTTGCCGTCCTTGGTGGCGCCGTGCTCGTAGTGGAGCTTCGCCGGGTGGCGGTGGACGTGGCCGAAGAAGGACTCGAAGCGGTTGTAGACGATCTTGACGGGCTTGCCGGTGCGCATCGCCAGCAGGCAGGCGTGGATCTGCATCGACAGGTCCTCGCGTCCGCCGAAGGCGCCGCCGACGCCGGAGAGCGTCATGCGGACCTTGTCCTCGGGCAGGCCGAGGACGGGGGCGATCTGCTTCAGGTCGGAGTGCAGCCACTGGGTGGCGACGTACAGCTCGACGCCGCCGTCCTCGGACGGCACCGCGAGGCCGGACTCGGGCCCGAGGAAGGCCTGGTCCTGCATGCCGAAGTAGTAGTCGCCCTTGACGATCACGTCGGCGCGCTCGGCGGCCGCGTCGGCGTCGCCGCGGACGATCGGCTGGCGGTGCACGATGTTGGGGTGCGGGACGTGGCCGATGATGGGGGTCCCCCCGGCGCCGGAGCTTGTCGGAGGCGAGAGGGGGAGATCGTCGCGGTTCTCGTGGACGAGGATCGCGTCGGGGGCGGTCGCGGAGGCCTCGTCGGTGATGACGGGCAGTTCCCGGTACTCCACCTTGATCTTGGCGGCGGCGCGGCGCGCGGTCTCCGGGTGGTCGGCGGCGACGATCGCGACCGGCTCCCCGTGGTGGCGGACCTTGCCGTGGGCGAGGACCGGGGTGTCCTGGATCTCCAGGCCGTACTCGCGCACCTCGGTCGGCAGGTCGTCGTACGTCATGACGGCGTAGACGCCCGGCGTGGCGAGGGCCTCGCCGGTGTCGATCGAGAGGATCTCGGCGTGCGCGACCGTGGAGCGCAGGATCTGGCCCCAGAGCATGTCCTCGTGCCACATGTCGGACGAGTAGGCGAACTCGCCGGTGACCTTGAGGGTGCCGTCCGGGCGGAGCGTGGACTCGCCGACGCCGCCCTTGGTCCGGGACCCCTGGGTGATCTTGGTGGGCGCGCCGGTGGCAGCCATGCTCAGACCCCCTCGGACTGGCGGGCGGCGGCCAGGCGGACCGCGTCCATGATCTTCTCGTAGCCCGTGCAGCGGCACAGGTTGCCCGACAGCGCCTCGCGGATGTCCGCGTCGGTCGGATTCGGGTTGCGCTCGAGCATCTCGTCGGCGGCGACCAGCAGGCCGGGCGTGCAGAAGCCGCACTGGACGGCGCCGGCGTCGATGAACGCCTGCTGGATCGGGGCCAGTTCGGTGCCCTCGCCGGTGTGGGAGTCGGTGCCCCGGGCCTGCCACCGCTTGGCCTCGTCGAGCGTGGTGCCCTTGTCGGCGGCGCTGCCGCGGGCGCCGGTGGCGCAGCCTTCGGCGCGTTCCTTGGCGAAGTCGGCCAGGCCCTCGACGGTGACGATCTCGCGGCCCTGCGCCTGGCCGGCGGCGACCAGGCAGGAGCACACCGGGAGGCCGTCCAGGCGGACCGTGCAGGAGCCGCACTCGCCCTGCTCGCAGGCGTTCTTGGAGCCGGGCAGGCCCATCCGCTCGCGCAGCACGTACAGCAGGGACTCGCCCTCCCACACGTCGTCGGCCTCCTGCGGACGTCCGTTGACAGTGAAGTTGACGCGCATTACGCCGCTCCCTCCGTGGTGTGGCGGGCGCCGCGGTACGACTCCCAGGTCCAGGTGAGCGTCCTGCGGGCCATGACGCCGACCGCGTGGCGGCGGTAGCTCGCGGTGCCCCGGACGTCGTCGATCGGGTTGCAGGCGGCGGAGCACAGGTCCGCGAACTGCTTGGCCACCGACGGAGTGATGATCTTTCCGCTGTCCCAGAAGCCGCCCTCCGCGAGCGCCGCGTTCAGGAACTCCTCGGCGGCCTTGGCGCGCACGGGCGTGGGCGCGGCCGAGCCGATGCCGGTGCGGACGGTGCGGGTCCCGGGGTGCAGGGCGAGACCGAAGGCGCACACGGCGATGACCATGGCGTTGCGGGTGCCGACCTTGGAGAACTGCTGCGGGCCGTCGGCCTTCTTGATGTGCACGGCGCGGATCAGCTCGTCGGGCTCCATCGCGTTGCGCTTCACGCCCGTGTAGAACGCGTCGATCGGGATCAGCCGCCTGCCGCGCACCGACTCGACCTCGACCTCCGCGCCGGCGGCGAGCAGCGCCGGGTGGGCGTCGCCCGCCGGGGAGGCGGTGCCGAGGTTCCCGCCCACGCCGCCGCGGTTACGGATCTGCGGGGAGGCGACCGTGTGCGAGGCGAGGGCGAGACCCGGCAGCTCGGTGCTCAGGTTCTCCATGATCCTGGTGTAGGGCACGGAGGCACCGAGCCATACGGAGTCCTCGCCGACCTCCCATGCGGAGAGGTCGCCGACGCGGTTGAGGTCCATGAGGTACTCGGGCCGGCGGTGGTCGAAGTTGATCTCGACCATCACGTCGGTGCCACCCGCGATCGGCACAGCGGTGGGGTGCTCGGCCTTCGCGGCGAGCGCCTCCTCCCAGCTGGCGGGGCGAAGGAAGTCCATGACCGGCTCTCTTCTTCGTCTTCGTCTGGCGAGTCGTACGGATTGAGCCATTGCGTGTGCAGCGGGCCCGGCTCGTTCATGTGCTGTTCACGTGGTGTCAGTACACCGCCCGCTGCTCCACCGGGGTCAGTCGCAGAAACCATGAAGGAGTTGGCTGGCCAGGGCGGGCATCTTGTAGATTCGTATGAAAGGAGGCGCTCATCAACCTCCTGGTTTTCCTCTGGCCCCTCCGGAAATCGGGCGACACAGCCGCGTGACCTGGAACACTTCGAGACAAAGATCGGCGGCGACGAGAATGCGGCTGCGCGCACTGCTGGACACCGACGCGCTGGGCCTCAAGCTGCTCGGCGGCGAGGACGAGCTGGACCGCTCCGTCCGGGGCGTGATGACCACCGACCTGCGGGACCCGAGCCGCTACCTCTCGGGCGGGGAGCTGGTCCTCACCGGCCTCGCCTGGCGCCGGGACGCCGACGACTCCGAGCCGTTCGTCCGCATCCTGGTGCAGGCCGGGGTGGCCGCGCTGGCCGCCGGTGAGGCGGAGCTGGGGAGCGTGCCGGAGGACCTGGTGGTGGCGTGCGCGCGGCACCACCTGCCGCTGTTCGCGGTGAACGAGTCGGTCGCCTTCGCGACCATCACCGAGCACGTCGTCCGCCAGGTCTCCGGCGAGCGGGCCGGGGACCTGGCGGCCGTGGTGGACCGGCACCGCCGGATGATGACCTCCGGCCCGGCGGGCGGCGGCCCCGACGTGGTGCTGGACCTGCTCGGCTCCGACCTGGACCTGCGGGCCTGGGTGCTCTCCCCGACGGGCCGCCCGGTCGCCGGCCCGAAGGACGCGGCTCCCGCCCTCCCCACCGAGCTGTGCGCGAAGCTGGCGGCGGACCACCTCGCGGCCACCCGCGCGGGCCGGCGCGCGCCGCACCGGGTGCCGCTGGGCGGCACGACGTACAGCCTCTTCCCGGTGCGCGGCGCCGCGCGAGCCCCGCAGGCCGCGGGCGCCGCGCGGGACGCGCGCGAGACGGTGCTGTCCGACTGGCTGCTGGTCGTGGAGGCGGACGCCGGGGAGTGGGCCGAGGAGCGGCTCGACCTGTTGTACGGCGTGACGCAGCTGATCGCGGTCGAGCGGGACCGGCGGGACGCGGCGCGCACGGTGCGGCGGCGGCTCGCGCAGGAGGTCCTGGAGCTGGTGCAGACGGGCGCCGCGCCCGCCGAGATCGCGGCCCGCCTGCGGGTGGCGGCGCCGGTGCTGCTGCCGGGCCTCGGTGCGGCCCCGCACTGGCAGGTCGTGGTGGCCCGCGTCGAGTGGGAGGACGGCTCGGCGGAGACCGGCCCGGTCGCCCAGACCCTGCTGGAGGAGATCCTCGTCGACCCGCTCGCCACGGGCCCCGAGCACTCCGACCGCATCGCCGTGGCGCACACCGGCGGCGAGGCCGTCGCCCTGGTGCCGCTGCCGGCGGTCTCCAGCGAGCACGACGGCTCCGAGACCGGCATCCTCGCGGACGCGCTGCTGGAGTCCGTACGGGAACCGCTGTCGGCCGGGCTGGACGGCGACGGGCGGGTCACGCTCGGCGTCAGCGCGGCCGTGCACTCGGCGGAGGGACTGCGCGGCGCGCTGGAGGAGGCCCGGCACGCGCGGCGCGTGGCCGCTGCGCGCCCCGGACGGGTCTGCGCGGCCGGCCACCAGGAGCTGGCCTCGCACGTCCTCCTCCTCCCCTTCGTCCCCGACGACGTCCGCCGGGCCTTCACCGCCCGGCTGCTGGACCCGCTGCGGGACTACGACCGCCGCCACCGCGCCGAGCTGATCCCGACGCTGGAGGCGTTCCTCGACAGCGACGGCTCCTGGACGCGCTGCGCGAGCCGCCTCCACCTGCACGTCAACACGCTGCGCTACCGAGTCGGGCGGATCGAGCAGTTGACGGGGCGTGACCTCTCGCGCCTGGAGGACAAGCTGGACTTCTTCCTGGCACTGCGGATGAGCTGAGCCCGCAGGACGCGAGGAGGCCCGGAGGCTCCCAAACCTCCGGACCGGGAAGTCCCCCACTTTGTGAAATTTTTCACCCATCCTCTTGGCCGGGCTGCCGGATCCGTGCTGAGATGCGGCCACCACTCGAGAGCTCGATGCCGTGCTAAGGGGAGGGCAACGTGGCGCATTCCGCCATGGCCGGTTCTGGTTGGGGAACGACCGAGGGTGACGATCCGCTCCAGACCGCCGTATGGCGGTTGCGCTCGCGCGCCTGCTGGGCCGACGCGGCGGCCCTGCTGGAGCCGGTCACCGCGGCCACCGCCTTGCAGCGGACCGCGCTGCTGGTGGAACGGTGTCTGTACACCGAGCAGGGCTGGGCGGAGGCCGAGGACGCGCTGCGCACCGCCGAGGCGCTGGCCCACAGCGACGACGAGCGCGGGGCCGCGGCCTGCGAACGCGGTCAACTCGCGTACGCCGCCACGGTGCACGGGGTGCGCGACCGGTCCGACGAGGCGCGGGCCGCGCTGGGCCGGGCGGCGGCGCTGATCGCGCCGGGGGCCGAGGGACGGGCGCTGCTGGACTTCCGGCGCGGGCTGCTCGCGGAGAACCTCACCCGCTCACCGCAGGCCGCCCGAGCGGCATACCGGCGCGCCCACGCCGGCGCCACCGCGCACGCCGATCCACTGCTCCAGTCCTTCACCTGGCGGCATCTGGCCGGACTCGCCCTGCGGGAAGGGGAGTTGGCCGAGGCGCGGCACGGGTTCGCCGAGTCGCTGCGCATCCGCGAGGAACTGGGATATCTCGTCGGTACGGCGCCGGCGCTGGCGTCGCTCGCCGACGCGGAGACCGAACCGGAGGCGTCGCGGCTGCGCGAGGAGGCGCGGCGGCTGTTCCGGCTGCTGGGCGGTGTGCCGACGTGGCTGGCGCGGCACCTGGCCCCGCCGGCCGCGGGTGCGGCGACGGCGTGACGGCCGTTCACGGGGACCTGCTCCAGCGCGGGGCCGTGGCGGTCCAGGCGGCGTCCCACCCGGCGAGGTTGCGCCGTTGCAGCACGAGACCGGTGGCCCCGTGGGCGGCGAGGCCGGTGAGGACGACGCCCAGGAAGGCGAGGATCGCCCAGCCCATCGTGCGGCTGCGGATCTGCTCCGAGGTCAGCGGCGGCTCGGTGACCTCCCCCGCCGTGTCGACCCAGACGAGGACGGTGCTGTCCGCGGGCAGCCCCGGCTCGACGTCGGTCTTCCCGGTCCGCGCCGCTCCGTCCGGACCGGTGAACCGGACCTCGACCGGATACCGGGTCTTCTTCGCCTCGTCCGACCCCGGCTCGGGGTGGCGCGGGGCGTCGTGGACGAGGACGGCGGGGCGGTGGTCCCGGGTCCTGGCCTCCTGCTCGGCGGTGCTCCGGTAGTGACGGTAGGCGCTGTCACCGACCGCGAACATCGCCGCCGGGGCCGCCACCAGGACGGCGAGCAGAAGCCCGAGCGCCACCCACGCCCGCAGCCGGTCGGTACGGCGCCGCAGGGGGTTGCGCCGCCACCGCCACAGCAGGAGGTGCGGGTGTCGTCCGGGGGCGGGAACGTAGGGCGGTGGCTGGGCTCGCGGAATCTCACCGGCCACGGTGTGTCTCCTTCCAGGGTCGGGGCAGCCGGAACGGCGCCGTCGATGCCGGTCCGGCACCGACGGCGGATCGGGGGTCGGGCTCGGGACGCTCGACGGCACGGGGGGCTCAGGGTTGCGGCGGGGTGGGCGGTACGGCGGAAGGCCGGGCGGGCGCGGGGACGGGAGCGGTCGGTACGGCTGACGCCGGGCGGGCGTGGGGCGGGCGTGGGCGGGCGCGGGCGTGGGGCGGGCGCGGGCGTGGGGCGGGCTACGAGCGGCGCCCGTACGGCGACGAGGCCGACGCGGGGCCGACGGGCGGGGCAATGCTCGGCTCGTGCGGCGGAGCGGGTCGAGGGCGGGCAGGCGGCCGACGCTGGGCGGGCGGCGGACCGGGGGAGGTTGGGCGCGTCCGTTGCCAGTAAGGCGACGGACGTGAGGGCCGGGGGCGAACGGGTCTGGGGGGGGCGGCGTCGGTGTGCGTGCGGGTAGTACGGGGGCGGCGGGGCGTCCGTCGTGGGTGGCGGGTGCGTCCGGGCGGCCGCACGGGGGTGTGCCCGCCGCCGATGTCGGGGCGGCGCCGATGTCCGGGCGGCCGCATGGATGGCACCGCCGCCGATGTCCGGGCGGCGCCGATGTCCGGGCGGCACCATGGGCGTCACCGCCGTCGACGGCCGGGTGCCTCGGGGTCAGTGCGGGTGGTCGTCCGGTGGGCCCGTGCTCGCGGTCGGCGGGTGGGAGTGCGCGGTTTCCAGGAGCTTGGCGGCGCCTCGGACCGCGGCCGTGTGCGGGGCCGGCACCGCACGCAGAGGGGCGTGCAGCCCGGCCGCGAGGCGGCAGGTGATGTCGGGACGCAGGGCGCCCCCGCCCGCGAGCAGCGGGCCCCTGCTCAGGGCGTCGACGGTGAGGGACGTGTCGTCCTGCCGCAGCATCGAGGTCGTCATGTCGGCCACCGCCTCGGCGACCCGCGCGGCCGGGGTGGCGTCGTCGATGTCCCCCGTGCCCAGCGCGGTGCGGCGCGCGTCGAAGACGGCGCCGTCCACCAGGAGCACCACCTCGGTGAGGTGGGCGCCGATGTCGATCACGAGCAGCGGCCGGGACAGGTCCACGCCCGCCGCCAGAGCCACGGCCCGCGCGCTGGGGACGGTCAGCACACCGCGCGGGCGAAGCACCTCCACCGCTGTACGGGCCTCGGTCCGGTAGGCGAACCCGTCCAGCACCGGCGCGGTCACCACGACCAGGGGACGGGCGAAGCGGGGCAGGCGGTGGCCCAGCAGCCGGTCGAGCATCCGGGCCGTGCCCTGGGTGTCGACGATGGAGCCGCGCTGGATGGGGTACACCGCACCGGCGCCGGGGAAGGTCACCGTCGGCACGTCGAGGATCATTCCGCGCCCGGAGACCCAGGCGCGGGTACGGGCGCTGCCCATGTCGAGGGCGACGCCGCCGCACTGCCGGCACAGCGGCCACGGCCGGTGCCGGGCGAGGCCGGCCCGGGGCCGGCGGACCACGGTCATCGGCCGGCCTCCCGCACCTGCTGGCATCGAGCGCAGTAGCGGGCCTGCGGCACGATCACCAGGCGCTCGCGGTCGATGGGGCGCCGGCACAGATGGCAGCGGCCGTAACGGCCCTCGGCCATGCGTTCGAGCGCCGCTTCCACGTCGGCGAGGACCATGCGCGCGGAAGCCGCGAGTTCGGCCCGCACCTCGGTCTGCGCGGCGGACCGCCGCGGGACCGGCTCGTCGGTGCGGGCCGGGACGTTCGCGATCTGCCGCAGCTGCTCCTCGCGGAACAGCCGCTGCTCGTGGAGGCTGTCCCGGAGCACGGCGAGGTCCTCCGGCGACAGGGACGACAGCCGCGTGCCACGGTCGCCGATGATCTGGTTGTTCACCACTTCACCCACTTCACCCACTTCACCCCTCGGGCGGGGTGGGAGACGAAGACTGGACGGACGGACGGACGGGCGGTCGGTCAGGCGGCGGCGCGGCGCTGGCAGGCGACGCAGTACCGCGTGTAGGGGAGGATCTCCAGGCGCTCCCCCGGGACGGGCTTGCGGCAGCCCAGGCAGGTGCCGTAGGTGCCGTCGTCGATACGGGCGAAGGCCTCCTCGATCTCCTTGAGCACCCGCTCGATGGCGCCCTTCTGCGCGGACATCAGCTGGTCGTCCGCCTGGCCGCTCTCTCCGAGGGCCCGCAGTTGGGTCATGCGGGTGTTGCGGGCGTGTTCGAGACGCTGGCGCGCCTCGTGGGCGGTCAGCCGCTCGGGGCGGGGTTCGATGCGGGAGGCGTCGGGCGACACGGTGAGTCCTTCTCTCGGGAAGTTCTGCGGGTATGACGAGAGCCGGGCCGATCGGACCCGGTCGTCCTCCACCTTGGCCGTGCCGTCGGGGGAAACCCATCGGGCGCGGGCCCCATTTGCCAGGGGGCAAGGGATCCACTCGGCGGCGCGCGGCGGCGGCCGTATGGGTGTGGCGCGACGCGGAAATGGGGGTCGGACCCCATCGACCCGGCGGCGGCGGACGGGAGAAGCTGGTCGCTTGCTCGGTCGCGACCTGGGCCGCAGCTCCCACCGAGGGTGCGCGATGGCCGACAGTAGAGGCGTACCAGTCGACGCGTCGCAGAAGGAGGCGTACCCCCCGGTGTCCCTGTTCTGGCGGATCTTCGGGCTCAACGCGGTGGTGCTGGGCTTCGCCACGGCACTGCTGCTGTGGGCTCCGGTGACCGTCTCCGTGCCGGTCCTGCTGACCGAGGCCGTCATCCTGGTGGGCGGCCTCGGCGTCATGCTGGTGGCCAACGGCGCCCTGCTGCGCTGGGGTCTGGCACCGCTGGACCGGCTCACGAAGCTGATGACCACCGTCGACCTGCTGCGCCCCGGCCAGCGACTTCCGGTGTCCGGCGGCGGTGAGATCCCGGAGCTGATCCGCACCTTCAACGCCATGCTCGACCGGCTGGAGCACGAGCGGGCTACGAGCACCGCCCGCGTCCTTCTCGCCCAGGAGGAGGAACGGCGCCGTATCGCGCAGGAGCTGCACGACGAGGTCGGGCAGAGCATGACCGCGATCCTGCTGGTCCTGGGGCGTGCCGCGGACGACGCCGACCAGCCGCTGCGCGACGAGCTGCAGCAGGCGCAGGAGATCACCCGGGAGAGCCTCGACGAGGTCCGCCGCCTGGTGCGCCGGCTGCGGCCCGGCGTCCTGGACGACCTCGGCCTGATCAGCGCGCTGTCCTCGCTGACGCACGACTTCGCCACCCACACCGGGCTGCGGGTGGTGCGGCGTTTCGACGCCGATCTGCCCGCCCTGGACCCCGAGACCGAGCTGGTCCTCTACCGCGTCGCGCAGGAGAGCCTGACCAACGCCGCCCGGCACGCGGACGCCCGGCGGCTGGAGGTGAGCCTCGGCCCCGCCGCCGGGGCGGTGACGCTCGCCATCGCCGACGACGGCCGCGGCATCGAGGCGGCGTGCGAGGGCGCCGGTATCCGCGGCATGCGCGAACGGGCCCTGCTCATCGGGGCCGCCCTCGACATCACCTCGGCACCCGGCGCCGGCACCCGCATCCGGCTCACCGCACCCGTCCCCAGGAAGCAGCCGTGACCATGTCCGACCCCTCCCTGCCCGACTCCACCGCGTCCGGCCCGGCAGCGGCGCCCAGGTCCGATCCGCAGAGGATCCGCATCCTGCTCGCCGACGACCACGCGCTGGTACGCCGGGGCGTGCGGCTCATCCTCGACCGGGAGCCGGACCTCGAGGTGGTCGCCGAGGCCGGGGACGGCGCGGAGGCCATCGACATGGCGCGGGCGCACGCCGTCGACCTTGCCGTGCTGGACATCGCGATGCCGCGCCTGACCGGTCTGCAGGCCGCCCGGGAGCTGGCCGCGCTGAAGCCGGGGCTGCGCATCCTGATGCTGACGATGCACGACAACGAGCAGTACCTGTTCCAGGCGCTGAAGTCGGGGGCCTGCGGGTACGTGCTGAAGTCCGTCGCCGACCGCGATCTGGTCGCCGCCTGCCGGGCCGCGATGCGCGACGAGCCCTTCCTGTACCCGGGTGCGGTGACCGCGCTGATCCGCAACTACCTCGACCGGGTCCGGCACGGCGAGGAGAGTGCCGACCACATCCTCACGCCCCGCGAGGAGGAGGTCCTCAAGCTCGTCGCCGAGGGCCACTCCTCGAAGGAGATCGCCGAGATCCTCTTCATCAGCATCAAGACGGTCCAGCGGCACCGGGCCAACCTGCTGCAGAAGCTCGGTCTGCGCGACCGCCTGGAACTGACCCGCTACGCCATCCGGGCCGGACTCATCGAACCCTGACGAGTCCTGACGGCCCCCGGACCGTCCCTCCGAACCGCCCGAGGCTCTGACCGCCACTCCCCGGCCGGAGCCCCGGGCCTCCTCCCCGCCCTGCCGTCCGATCACCACCACGCATCACCCACCACACCTCATCCACAACGCCTCGCTCACCACGCCTCACCCACAATGAAAGGGGACGGTGCATGCGCCCCGCACGTCGCACCGCCCCCGCACAACGCACCGCCCCCGCCCTCGCCCCCGCCCCGGGGCACCGGCTCGCGGCGGCGCTCACCGCGCTGCTGGCCGTTCTGCTGACCCTGGCCCCGGCATGGCCCGCGGCCGGCACGGGCATCGCCGTCCCCGTCCCGGGGGCCGCCCCGGTGCCCGCGGCGACGACCGTCCCGCACCCGGACAGCGGCTACCACGCCGACGACGGCTGCTCCACCACCTGCGCCGCCCAGGCCCGGGCCCGGCACGACCATCTCGGTGAACGTCCGGCACCGCCGGACCGCCTCGCCACCACCCCGCGCACCTCGGGCACCGCCCCGGCCGCCCGCGGGTGGACCTCGGCCGTGCCCGGCCCCCTGCCCGTCTCCCCCGGCCGTACGAACCACGACCGCGGGCGGGCTCCTCCCGTCTCCTCCGGCACCTGAGACATCCCGTCCTTTCACCGTTCTTCGCCGCGGCCGCGCTGGGCCGCTGCCGCGGCGTGCCCGCCGGAGGCCCGTGTTGAAACGTTCTCGTCCCCGCTCCCGAGCCCACTCCCTGAAGGGACGTGCGCTCGTCGCCCTGCTCGTGATGGCCGGGGCCGTGGCCATCGCCCTGACCATGCCGATCCGCCTCGGACTCGACCTGCGCGGCGGCACCCAGATCGTGCTGGAGACCAAGTCCACCGCCACCACCGAGGCCGACCGTGCGGCCACCGAGCGCACCGTGGAGGTGCTGCGCGGCCGTATCGACGCGCTCGGCGTCGCCGAGCCGACCATCGTCCGGTCCGGCGACAACCGCGTCGTCGTCGAACTGCCCGGCGTACAGGATCCGAAGAAGGCGGCCGACGTACTGGGCCGCACCGCGCAGCTCACGGTCCACTCGGTGCTCGGCCCGGCCGAGGCCGCCGGGAACGAAGCCGGGAACGACGCCGAGGACCCGTCCGGCACGGACGCCGAGCTTGTCCTGCCGGACGAGTCCGGTCAGTCCCTCCGGCTGGAGGCCGCCACGCTGACCGGGCAGGACGTCAAGGGCGCCGACGCCCGCTTCGACCAGCAGGGCGGGGCCGGGTGGCACGTCACCGTCGACTTCAAGGACGCGGGCAGCGACCGCTGGGCCGAGGTGACCGGCGAAGCCGCCTGTCACCCGGCCGGCGACCCGCGGCGCCGGGTCGCCATCGTGCTCGACAACAAGATCATCTCCTCGCCGCAGGTCGACCCCGCCGTGGCCTGCGGGGCGGGCATCGCCGGCGGCTCCACCCAGATCACCGGCTCTTTCGACGACGCCGAGGCCCGCGAACTGGCGCTGCTCGTCAAGGGCGGTGCCCTGCCCGTACCGGTGGAGACCATCGAGCAGCGCACCATCGGCGCCACCCTGGGCGACGAGGCGATCTCGGCCGGCGCCTGGGCCGCGGTCATCGGCACCGCGCTGACCGGGCTGTTCATCATCGTCGCCTACCGGCTGATGGGTGCCCTCGCGACCGTGGCACTGCTCTGCTACGGCGTGATCTCCTACGCCGCCCTGGCCGCGATCGGCGCCACCCTGACCCTGCCCGGCCTGGCCGGCTTCGTCCTGTCCATCGGCATGGCGGTGGACGCCAACGTCCTCGTGTTCGAACGCGCCCGCGAGGAACAGGCCGCCCGTACCCGCCCGAGCACACGCTCTTCACTGACCGCCGGTTTCCGCGGCGCCTTCAGCGCGATCGCCGACTCCAACGTCACCACGCTGATCGCCGCTGCCCTGCTGTTCTTCCTGGCCTCGGGTCCGGTGAAGGGCTTCGGCGTCACGCTGGGCATCGGCGTCCTGGCCTCCATGGTCAGTGCCCTGGTGATCACCCGGGTGCTCGCCGAGTTCGCCGCGAGCCGCCCCTCGGTCTTCCGCCGCCCGCACATCACCGGCATCTCGACCACCGGCCCGGTCCGGGACGCCCTGCTGCGCCGCGACCCGTTCCTGATGCGCCGCCCGCGCCGCTGGCTGGCCGCCTGCGCGGTCGTCCTCGTGGCGGCCGGCTCCGGCATCCTGGTCCGGGGCCTCGACTTCGGCATCGAGTTCACCGGCGGACGGCTCATCGAGTACTCCACGGCCACCCAGGTCGACGCCGACCGGGCCCGGGACGCCCTCGCCGACGCGGGCTTCCCCCGCGCCGTGGTCCAGTCCTCCGGTGACAGCGACCTCACGGTGCGCACCGAGAAGCTGACCAACACCGAGGCGGAGACCGTCACCAAGGTCATCGGCGAGCTGGGCGGCGGGACGGAGAAGGTCCGCGACGAGCTGATCGGCCCCAGTCTGGGCGCGGAACTGCGCAAGGACGCCCTGATCGCGCTGGGCCTGGCCCTGGGCGCCCAGTTGCTGTATCTCGCCGTCCGCTTCCGGCTGCTGTTCGGCACCGCGGCGGTCGGCGCGCTCGCCCACGACGTGGTGATCCTGGTCGGGGTGTTCGCCTGGCTCGGCAAACCGATCGACGGGGTGTTCCTGGCCGCACTGCTGACCGTGATCGGCTACTCGGTCAACGACTCGGTGGTCCTCTTCGACCGCATCCGGGAGCTGCTCGGCGGCAAGGAGCGGAAGACGGCGTTCGCCCGGCTCACCAACCAGGCGATCCTGCAGACCCTGCCACGCACGGTCAACACGGGCATGGGCGCGGTCCTCATCCTCGCCTCGCTGGCCGTCCTCGCCGACGACTCGCTCACCGACTTCGCCCTCGCGCTGCTGATCGGCGTGGGGGTCGGCACGTACTCCTCGGTGTTCACCGCCTCTCCGCTGGCCATCGAGATGTACGACCGCGGGTCCGGGTCCCGACCCGCACGCCGCACGGGACGGACCGCGGAGAAGAAGGTGCCGGCGAGCCGCGCGGAACGGCAGGAGGTCCCGTAGGAAGCCCGTAGGGGGTCGCGCCCGCGTCGTCGCGCTCAGCGCGCCTCGCCGAAGTGCTCCCCCACCAGGGTCCGCACCAGGTCCGGGTCGCCGGCGATCAGCGCGTCCAGCAGCGCCGTGTGCTCGTGCGCGTCGGCGATCAGGTCGGCCCGCCCCCGCACCGCGGGGGCGCCGGCCGGCGGCCACTGGGCGCGGCGGTGCAGGTCACCGGCGATCCGGACGAGCTGGTCGTTGCCGGCCAGGGCGAGCACCGCGCGGTGGAAGGCACGGTCGGCCTCGGCGTACGTGGCCGGGCAGCCGGACGACGCGGCCCGGACGGTGGCCTCGGCGAGGGGGCGCAGTTCGGCCCAGCGCTCGGCGGGCACCGTGCGGGCCAGGCGGAGCAGCACGGGGACCTCGATCAGGGCCCGGACCTCGGCGAGCTCGGCCAGCTCCCGGTCGCCGCGCTCGACGACGCGGAAGCCGCGGTTGGGGACGACCTCGACGGCGCCCTCCAGGGCGAGCTGCTGCATGGCCTCCCGAACGGGCGTGGCCGAGACGCCGAAGCGGTCGCCGAGCGCGGGCGCCGAGTAGACCTCGCCGGGCCGCAGCTCGCCGGAGACCAGGGCGGTGCGCAGGGCGTCGAGTACCTGCCCGCGCACGGAGGAACGCTGGACGAGGGCGCGCGGCCGGGGCGGGGGAGGTTCGCTGTGCGTGTGCTCGCCGCGCGCGGCCCCGGCCGGTTCCACGGCCCCGCGTGCCCTGTCCCGGTCCGCGTCCGAGGCGCCCGGCTGCGCCGGAACCCGCACCGACGCGACCGATCCGATCCCCGTCCCCGCGGGACCCTGCGCGCTCGGCTTCACGGGGCCTCCTGTGGGACGTGTCGGTACTTGGGGTCATTACGGCGGGTTGTCACTTGTCCGTCAAGCACCATAAGGGCATGGGCCGCCAGTTCAAATCCCAAGGATCTTCGGTAAGGTAAGGCTTACCTCAAGCAGCCCGTTGCTCCGACGTGGATCGGTGGTCCCGCATGCCTGTCACCCGCTCGGCCTTCACGGACGCCTACGCGCGCCTGTCCGAGGTCCTTCCGGGACTGGGCGTCAGCGAGCTGGACACGGCCGGCGAGGTGCCGCGCGGCGGCGGATGGGTCGCGGCCGGCGCGCTCGCCTCGGGCGGGGCGGAACTGGAGGCGTTCCTCGCCTGGGACGACGCCCAGGTGATCCGGGACTACGGACAACGGGCCCGGCCGGACGTGGTCGCCAGCTTCGGACTGCACCGCTACGCGTGGCCGGCCTGTCTGCTGATCACCGTGCCGTGGTTCCTGCACCGCAGGGTCCCCCGCTACCCCGTGACCCATGTCGCCTACGACCGCTCCGCCGCCGGCCTCCCGCTCGGCCGCATGGCCGTGCGGCCGAGCGGCTTCGCCTGCCTGCCCGGCGACCCGGCCGCCGCGCTGCCCGGCGCCCGCGTGGTCGCCGACGAGGAGGCGCTGCGGGCCGAGGTGCGCGCCGCGGTCGCCGAGCACATGGAGCCGGTGCTGGCGGGGTTCGGGCCGCGCATGCGGCGGCGCGGCCGCGCCCTGTGGGGCATGGCGACCGACGAGGTCGTCGAGGGCCTGTGGTACGTCGCTCACCTGCTCGGCGAGCAGGAGCGGGCGCGGCACGAACTGGAGCTGCTGCTGCCGGGCGCGACCAAGCCCTACGTCGGCAAGGCCGCGTTCCGCGAGCTGACCGGGCCGGACGGCGAGCCGCTGCACACCCGGGACCGGGCGAGCTGCTGCATGTTCTACACACTGCGCCCCGAGGACACCTGCGCCACCTGCCCGCGCACCTGTGACGCGGACCGCGTCAACAAGCTCCTCGCCGCCGCGGGTTGAGCCTCTCGCCGCCGCGTCACCGCCGCACTCACGCGCCGCGAACCCCCAAGATCATCGGCTAAGCTCACCGACGGCGTTTCACAACTCCCTCACGGGTCGCGGGAACTTTCCGTGGAACCACTCGTACGGGTAGTCTTATTCGAACTCAACTCCCGCCCATCACGCGGCAGTTCGAGCAGAACGCCGCCCTGGGCATCCCCTCACACTCCCTTGGCTGCCTCTTGCCTCGAAACCCCCTGAGGGCCGCTGGGTTTGGGCCACCATGGCGGGCGTTACGCCCTATCCCAATGCAAGGGACCCCCAGATGAGATTGACCGACATATCGCTGAACTGGCTGCTTCCGGGCGCCGTGCTGCTCCTGGGCATGCTGGCGGCGGTGGCGGTGCTCGCGCGCGGCAAGCGTTCCTCGGGGAAGGACGCGGGCGCTGACGACTCGTGGGAGCGCATGGAGGAGCGCCGCAGGCGCAAGGAGGCCCTCTACGGCACCTTCTCCTATGTCCTGCTCTTCTGCTGCGCCGCGGTCGCCGCGGCGCTCTCCTTCCACGGTCTGGTCGGCTTCGGCGAGCAGAACCTCGGCCTGAGCGGCGGCTGGCAGTACCTGGTCCCGTTCGGGCTCGACGGAGCGGCGATGTTCTGCTCCGTCCTCGCGGTGCGCGAGGCCAGCCACGGTGACGCGGCGCTCGGCTCCCGCATACTCGTGTGGACGTTCGCCTTCGCGGCGGCGTGGTTCAACTGGGTGCACGCGCCCCGCGGCATCGGTCACGCGGGCGCCCCGCACTTCTTCGCGGGCATGTCCCTGTCGGCGGCGGTGCTGTTCGACCGGGCCCTGAAGCAGACCCGCCGGGCCGCCCTGCGCGAGCAGGGCCTGGTGCCGCGTCCGCTGCCGCAGATCCGCATGGTGCGCTGGCTGCGGGCCCCCCGGGAGACGTACCGCGCCTGGTCGCTGATGCTCCTGGAGGGCGTGCGCAGCCTCGACGAGGCGGTCGAGGAGGTGCGCGACGACATGCGCAAGAAGGAGGAGAAGAAGCTGCGGCGGCGCGAGCAGGAGCGTCTGGAGCGGGCGCAGTTGAAGGCGATCAGCCGGGGCCACGGCCCGCGCGGCTTCCCCGGTCGGGGCGGCCGGCAGGTCGAGGTCGAGGTGCAGCAGGTGGAGCGGGGCACCGAGCGCGCCACCGCGGAGCCTGCCATATCCACCCCGGAGCCCCTGCCCGTCGGCCGGCGTCCCTCCCTGCAGCCGGTACGCCACGGAAGTGACCCGGTCACGGTCGACCTCACCGCGGAGGACGACACCCAGGCCCTGCCGCGCCTGGACTCCCTGGAGCGCAAGCTCAAGGACCTGGAGCAGCAGTTCGGCTAGAGCCGCTGGAGCGGTGGTTCGGCCGGAACTGGAGGAGGTGTGAGGCGCCGGGGCTCCCGGCGCCTCAGGCGGCCTCGGCGTCCAGTTCGAACCAGACCGACTTTCCCGCCTCGCAGGGCCGCACGCCCCAGTCGTCGGCGAGGGACCGCACCAGGAGCAGGCCTCTTCCGTTGGTGCTCTCCTCCGGTTCCGGGGCGCGCGGCCGGGGCAGCCGGCCGACGAAGTCCCGCACCTCGACCCGCAGCGCGCGCGGTCCGATCGTGGCGGTCAGGACGGCGCCTTCGTCGGTGTGGACGAGCGCGTTGGTGACCAGCTCGCTGGTGAGCAGCTCCGCGACGTCCGACCGCCCGGGGCCTCCCCAGTGCCGCAGCAGCTCACGCAGGGCGCGCCGGGCCTCGGGCACCGCCCGCAGGTCCGCCCGCCCCAGCCGTCGACTGAGCTGTGGTGCCGTCTGTCCCTTCATGTCCCCCGTCCGCGTACCGATGTCGTTTCCCCTCCTGTTCGAACGCCTTCACGGGGAAGCCTTGCCCGTTCGGACCCCCGGCAGTCATGTCGATTCGCGCCGGCCATGGCGCCGGTCACGGTCGCGGCACGTTGCGCAGGTTCGAGCGGGCCATCTGGAGCATGCGTCCGACACCGCCGTCCAGCACGATCTTCGAGGCGGACAGGGCGAAGCCGGTGACCATGTCGGCGCTGATCTTCGGCGGGATGGACAGGGCGTTGGGGTCGGTGACGATGTCGACGAGGGCGGGCCCCTTGTGCTTGAACGCGGCCTTCAGCGCCCCGGCCAGCTCCTTGGGCTTCTCCACCCGCGCCCCGAAGGCACCGCAGGCCTCGGCGACGGCGGCGAAGTCGGGGTTGACGTTGGCCACGCCGTGCGAGGGCAGGCCCGCGACCAGCATCTCCAACTCGACCATGCCGAGCGAGGAGTTGTTGAAGAGGACGACCTTCACCGGCAGATCGTGCTGGACGAGGGTGAGGAAGTCGCCCATCAGCATGGTGAACCCGCCGTCGCCGGACATCGAGACGACCTGCCGGCGCCGGTCGGTGAACTGGGCGCCGATCGCCATCGGCAGCGCGTTCGCCATCGAGCCGTGCGAGAAGGAACCGATGATGCGGCGCCGCCCGTTGGGTGAGATGTAGCGGGCGGCCCAGACATTGCACATGCCGGTGTCGACGGTGAACACCGCGTCGTCGTCGGCCATCTCGTCGAGCACGGCGGCGACGTACTCGGGATGGATCGGCACGTGCTTGTCGACCTTGCGGGTGTACGCCTTGACCACGCCCTCCAGCGCGTCCGCGTGCTTCTTGAGCATCCGGTCGAGGAAGCGGCGGCTCTTCTTCTCCTTCACCCGCGGGATCAGGCAGCGCAGCGTCTCCTTCGCGTCGCCCCACACCGCGAGGTCCAGCTTGGAACGGCGGCCGAGGTGCTCGGGCCGGACGTCGATCTGGGCGATCTTCACGTCGTCGGGCAGGAAGGCGTTGTACGGGAAGTCCGTGCCGAGCAGGATCAGCAGGTCGCACTCGTGGGTGGCCTCGTAGGCGGCGCCGTAGCCGAGCAGGCCGCTCATGCCCACGTCGTACGGGTTGTCGTACTGGATCCACTCCTTGCCGCGCAGGGCGTGCCCCACCGGCGACTTGACCCGCCCGGCGAACTCCATGACCTCGGCGTGCGCGCCCGCCGTGCCGGCGCCGCAGAACAGGGTGACCTTGTCGGCGTCGTCGATCATCCGCACCAGCCGGTCGATCTCCTCGTCGCCGGGGCGGACGGTCGGCCGGGAGGTGACGAGTGCCGTCTCGGCGGCCTTCTCCGGCGCCGGCTCGTCCGCGATGTCGCCGGGCAGGGAGACGACGCTGACGCCGCCCTGGCCGACCGCGTGCTGGATGGCGGTCTGGAGCAGCCTCGGCATCTGCTTCGGGCTGGAGATCAGCTCGCTGTAGTGGCTGCACTCGCGGAAGAGCTGGTCGGGGTGGGTCTCCTGGAAGAAGCCGAGACCGATCTCGCTGGAGGGGATCTGCGAGGCGAGGGCGAGGACGGGGGCCATCGAGCGGTGCGCGTCGTAGAGGCCGTTGATGAGATGGAGGTTGCCCGGGCCGCAGGAGCCCGCGCACGCGGCCAGCCTCCCGGTGATCTGGGCCTCCGCTCCGGCGGCGAAGGCGGCGGTCTCCTCGTGCCGGACGTGCACCCAGTCGATGCCGGAGTGGCGGCGCACGGCGTCCACGACCGGGTTGAGGCTGTCGCCGACGACTCCGTAGAGGCGTTTGACTCCGGCGCGGGTGAGGATGTCGACGAACTGTTCCGCGACGTTCTGTTTGGCCATGGCTCCAGCTATGGCACAACGGGCGCCGTCACGCCTCCCAGACGGCGGCGGCCGTACGGTCGTCGGCGTAGCCCTTGACCCGAACGCGGCTGTCGGTGAGGAAGTCCGCCAGACCGGGCGGGGTGCGGCCGGCCCACCGCCGTGCCAGGAGTTCCCCCAGCTCGGGCTCGCTCAGCAGGGGTTCGGCGAGGCCCGTGGTGCACATCAGCAGCACGTCACCCGGGCGGGCTATGGAGGCCCGGAAGCGGAAGGGTTCGCGGGACGGCTCGGCGGGCGGTCCGTCGTACGGTCCGGGCGGTGTGGTGACGCCCAGGTCCATGGTGAGCCGGTCACCCTCGGGCGTCTCGTCCGGCGTCCCGTTCGGCGCCTCGCCCGGCCTCGCTCGCGGCGCCGAGCCGAACCCGAGGACGGGCTCACCGGCGACTTCGCCGACACCCGGTTCCATGTCCTGCCAGGCTCCGTCCCGCAGCCGGAGCAGGCCGCCCGCGCCGGCACCGAAGAAGACCCGGGTACGGCACTCCGGGTCGGCGGGCAGCAGCAGACAGCGCAGGGTGGCCGCGTACTCGTCCGGGGCCAGCCCCTGCTCGGCGGCGCCGGCCCGGAGCCTGCCGAGGCTGCGGTCGGTGAGGCGGTGCAGTCCGGACTTCAGCTCGCCGCGCCGGGCGGCCCGCAGGTCCTCGGCGAGCCGGGCGTGGCTGCGGCCCACGGCCCGGCCGATCCACTGGCACACCTCGGCGGCGGCGCGGTGCGCTCCCGCGGTCGCGCGGGCGCCGGTCGCCATCGCCACCAGGACCAGTGCCTGCTCCCCCGCGCCGAAGCGCGCGACGAGCAGCGCGTCGCGGCGCGGCTCGCCCCGGTACCGCGCGGAGTCCCCCCGTACGGAGACGGCCCGAAGCGTGCAGGTCCCGTACCGGGCACCGTCCAGCACCGTGTCCGCCACCAGTCCGTCGAGCCCATCGGGGTCCGCCGCCGGCAACGCGGTGGGCTCGGCGTCGTAGGTGGGCGGACCGGAGCCGACGTAGTCACGCGCGGCGGACGAGACCTCGCCGGCACCGTCCCGGAACGGCGCGGGCAGGGGCTCCGGAGGTTGCGAGGGGAGGAACGGCGGCGGGAGCGGGGGCAGGTCGGCGGTGGCCCGGGGTGGGGGCGGCAGGTTCGTGGCGGGGGGGTCGGTGAGGTCGGCGGGGCCGGTCCCCGAGGTGGTACGCCCACGCGGCCCAGCCCGGCGCCCGGCCGGCGACGGGGCGGGGGGCGACACGGGGGGCGGCACGGGGCCGGGCCGCTCCGCCGCTTGGCCGCGGTCTGCCGCGTCCGTGGGCGGTTCCGTGCCGTCCGCGGTGCCGTGGTCCGGGCGGCGGGCCACCGTCCCCGCCGCCGAGGCGAACCGGTCGTCCAGGGAATCGGGCGCGGCCGTGGGGCCGGTGTCGCCGGTGGAGTCGTCGTACAGCTGCCCCCACCAGTCGTCGTCACGACCGGTGGGTGTTCCCCCCTGCTGACTCATGCTCCTGATTGTCCACCGACGGAGCCGTAGGAAAACGGGGCATCCGGAAAATCCGGCGGACCGGCACCGCGACGGACGCCGTGTCGGGGGACGTGTCGAACACGTGTCGCGAGGTGGGGTGGCCGAGCGGTCCCACCCCCCACGGGAGAACCGCTCGGCGACGCCACCTTGGCAGAGTGACCGGCGGTACGGCGATGATGTCCGGAGGCGGGTTTGCGCCGTGGCCGTTTTCCGCCACGGACGGCTCGGCACGTTGTGGTGGTGAGGTTTGTTCTCGGGGAGGGACGACGCCTGATGCTGGGAGTGCTGGGGCTGGAGAACACGCACGAGTCGGCGTACCGGGCACTGGTGTCCCTGGGTGCGGCCGAGGTGCCCGATCTGGCCCGGCGGCTGGCGCTCGGCGAGCGGGACACGGAGCACGCGCTGCGCCGGCTGGAACAGAACGGGCTGGCGGCCCAGTCGTCGGCCCGCCCCGGCCGCTGGGTCGCCGCGCCGCCGGGGGTGGCCCTGGGCGCGCTGCTCACCCAGCAGCGGCACGAGCTGGAGAAGGCGGAGCTGGCGACGGCGCTGCTGGCCGAGGAGTACCGGGCGGCGGCGGCCGAGCCCGCGGTGCACGACCTGGTGGAGGTGGTGACCGGCGCCTCGGCGGTCGCCCAGCGCTTCCTCCAGCTCCAGCTGGGGGCGAGCGACGAGGTGTGCGCGCTGGTCACCGGCAACCCCGTCGCCGTCACCGGCATGGAGAACGACGCGGAGGAACAGGCGGCCGGACGCGGGGTCGGGTACCGGGTGGTGGTCGAGCGGACGGTACTGGACCTGCCCACCGGCATCACCGAGCTGACCGCCGCACTGGGCCGCGACGAGCAGGTGAGGGTCGTGGACCGGGTGCCGACCAAGCTGGTGATCGCCGACCGGGCCCTGGCCCTGGTCCCGCTCACGGCGCACTCCTCGGAGCCGGCCGCGCTGGTCGTGCACGCCAGTGGTCTGCTGGAACTGCTGTCGGGCCTGTTCGAGTCGGTGTGGCGGGACGCGCTGCCGCTGCGGCTCGGCGCCGCCGGCGTGAGCGAGCACGGCCCGGACGGGCCCGACGCCACCGACCTGGAGATCCTCTCCCTGCTGCTGGCCGGCCTGACCGACGCGAGCGTCGCCAAGCAGCTCGACCTGGGGCTGAGGACCGTACAGCGCCGGGTGAAGCGCCTGATGGAGCTGACGGGGGTCTCGACCCGGCTCCAGCTGGGCTGGCACGCGTACGAGCGGGACTGGGTGGCCCGGAAACGCTGACCCGGCCGCCGGCCGCCCCCGCCCGCTCCGCCCGACATCTGCGGACCGCGCCCGGCTGCTGCACGCTGGACAGATGGGAGCGTGGAACCTCCTGCTGTCCGGCCTGGTGATCCTGCTCGGGCTGTGCGGAGTACTGCTCCCCGGCATGCCCGGATCGTGGCTGGTGTGGGCCGGGGTCCTGTGGTGGGCGCTGAAGGATCCGCAGCCCCTCTCGTGGGCCGTGCTCGTCGGCGCCACGGTCGTGCTGCTCCTGTCCCAGGCGGTGCGCTGGACGCTGCCGCCCAGGCGGCTGGGCCGGGACGACGCCGGCCGCCGGATCACGGCGTACGCGGGCGCGGGCGCGTTCCTCGGCTTCGTCCTGGTCCCGGTGCTCGGCGCGATACCCGGCTTCATGGGCGGCATCTACCTCGCCGAACGGCTGCGGCTCGGCCGGCACGGCGAGGCGATGGCGGCCCTGCGGACCGCGATGCGCTCGGGCGGCACCGGTGTGCTGACGGAACTGTTCGCCTGCCTGCTGATCACCGGGGCGTGGCTGGGCGCGGTGCTGGCGGGCTAGCGGGCCGGTACGGTGCCCTCCAGGGTGAGCAGTCGCGTCTTGCGTTCCAGGCCGCCCGCGTAGCCCGTCAGGGAGCCGTCGGAGCCGATCACCCGGTGGCAGGGGCGCAGGATCAGCAGCGGGTTGGCGCCGATCGCGCCGCCGACGGCGCGTACCGCGGGCCGGGAGGCCCCGATGCGCGCGGCGATCTCGCCGTACGTGGTCGTCGCCCCGTAGGGCACGTCGTCCAGGGCCGCCCACACGCGCTCCCGGAAGGCGGTGCCCTCGGCGCGCAGCGGCAGCCGGAACTCCGTCAGCTCCCCGGCGAAGTAGGCGGCGAGCTGCTCCTCGGCCGCGCGGAACGGCCCGGCGTCGTGCCGCCAGCCCTCCTGGATGCTCCGGCCGCCCTTCTGCCCGGGCACGGAGAGGGAGGTGAGCGCGCCGTCCGGTCCGGCGGTGAGGAGCAGTGTGCCGACGGGGCTGTCCGTCTCGGTCCAGTACGTCGTGGTCGTGATGGGGTCGGTCGTGGTCATGGTGGTGGCCGTGGTCACGGTCGTGGTCATCGGTGCTCCCATTCTCCCGCTGCGCGCAGGTGGTTCAGGGCGTACGAGCGCCAGGGGCGCCAGGCGTCGGGGACGGTGCGGTCCGGCGGTGCGACGTCCGGGTCGCCGAGGGCGCGGGTGCGGATCACGGCGGCCGTGCGGGCGTCCACGCCGGGCACGGCGAGCAGCGCCTGCTCGGCGGCGTCCCGGTCGGCGCCCGGGTCCAGGCGTACGGCGCCGTCGGCGAGCGCGGCGGCGAGCGCGCCCAGGGTGCCGTCCGGCTCGGCCCCGGCGAGGACGGCCGGTTCGGGGAAGAGATGGGTGAGGGCCCCGCAGGGGGCGTCCAGCGTCTTGCCGTAGCGCTGGACCAGCCGCTCGGCCTCCGTCCGCCCGACCAGGGCTCGTACGGCGAGTTCGTCGGGGTCGGCGGCGCCCGGTGAGCGGAGCCCCGGGCGGGCGGCGACCAGCGGGGCCAGCCGGGGGTCGGCGCCGAGCCGCTCGTCCACGGCGTACGGGTCGGCGTCGAGGTCGAACAGCCGCCGCAGCCGCTGTACGGACGTGGTCAGGTCGCGCAGGTCGGTCAGGTGGAGGCGGGCGTCGAGCCAGCCGCCGCTGCCCGTCCCGGGCAGACCCGGCCGTTCGTCCACGGCGACGATCCCGGTGCCGTACGGCAGGCGCAGGGTGCGCCGGTAGACGCGGCGGCCCGGCCCGCCGCTCACCTCCTCGACTCCCGCGACGGCCTCCCGCTGGAGCAGGTCGAAGACGGGGCCGGCCTGGTAGGGGCCCCGGTGGGCGAGCCGCAGGGGGATACCGGCGGAGGGGGTGGCGGCGCGCCGGGAGGCCGCCCGGTCACGTGCGGGGGCGGCGGCGCGCAGTCCGCTCGGGGTGGCCGCGTACACGGCCCGGATCGTGTCGTTGAACTGCCGCACGCTGGCGAATCCCGACGCGAAGGCGATCTCGGTGACCGGCAGGCCGGTGGTCTGCAGCAGGACGCGCGCGGTGTGCGCCCGCTGGGCGCGGGCCAGGGCCACCGGCCCGGCGCCGAGCTCGGCGGTGAGCTGCCGCTGCACCTGGCGGGCGCTGTAGCCGAGCCGCCCGGCGAGTCCGGCGACGCCCTCGCGGTCGACGACGCCGTCCCCGATCAGCCGCATGGCCCGGCCGACGACGTCGGCGCGGACGTTCCAGTCCGCCGAGCCCGGCACGGCGTCCGGACGGCACCGCCGGCAGGCCCGGAATCCCGAGCCCTGCGCGGCGGCGGCCGTCGCGAAGAACCGCACGTTCCGCCGCTTCGGCGTGACCGCCGGGCAGCTGGGCCGGCAGTAGATGCCGGTCGTCTCGACGGCGAAGAAGAAGGCGCCGTCGAACCGGCCGTCCCGGCTGCGTACGGCCTCGTACCTGCTGTCCTCGTCCGTCGGGTGCTCCGCGGTCTTCGTCCCGTTTCCCGTCACGCCCTCCAGTCTCCGCCAGACCCGGGCGGCCGGGCTGGCGGAAATCGGACATGGCGTTGGCGGGGCCGTGGTGGGCGGTGGCGGCTACCGCACGCGGCCCCGCTTGGCCTCCATCGCCGCCTTGCCGATGGCGCCCCGGCGCTTCCATTCCCTGCGGATCTCGGCGCGCACCCGGGCGTCGGTCTTGGCGACGATGCGCTGGTTCTCCCGCATGAGCTTGCGGTAGCTCTCCAGCCGCCGCTGGGGCAGCTCGCCGGTGTCCAGGGCGGCGAGGACGGCGCAGCCCGGCTCGCTCTCGTGGGCGCAGTCGTGGAACCGGCAGCCGCGGCCCAGTTCCTCGATCTCGGCGAACACCTGGCCGACCCCGCTGCTCGCGTCCCACAGCCCGACGCCCCGCAGCCCGGGGGTGTCGATCAGCACTCCCCCGCCGGGCATGACGAGGAGGTTGCGGGTGGTGGTGGTGTGCCGGCCCTTGCCGTCGACGTCCCGGATGGCCTGGACGTCCATGACGTCCCGGCCGAGCAGTGCGTTGGCGAGGGTGGACTTGCCCGCGCCGGACTGCCCGAGCAGCACCGCCGTACCGCCGGCGACGACGGCGGCGAGGACGTCGAGTCCCTCCCCCTGCTCGGCGCTGACGGACAGCACCGGCACGCCGGGGGCGGTGGTCTCCACGTCCTGGACGAGGTGGCCCAGGGTCACCGGGTCGGGGACGAGGTCGGCCTTGGTGAGCACGACCAGGGGCTGCGCCCCGGACTCCCAGGCGAGCGCCAGGAAGCGTTCGATCCGGGCGAGGTCCAGCTCGGCCGCGAGCGACACGGCGACGATCGCGTGGTCGACGTTGGCCGCGAGGATCTGCCCCTCGGACCGCTTGGAGGAGGTGGAGCGGACGAAGGCCGTACGGCGCGGCAGATACGTCCGTACGTAGCGCGGGTTGCCGTCCGGTTCGACGGCGGCCCAGTCGCCGGTGCAGACGACGCGCAGCGGGTCGTGCGGGGTGACGAAGGCGGTGTCGGCCCGCAGGACTCCGTCGGCGGTGACGACGTCGCACTGTCCGCGGTCGACCCGGATCACGCGTCCGGGCAGCAGACCCTCGGCGGCGTACGGGGTGAACGCGTCGGCCCAGTCCTCGTCCCAGCCGTGGGAGGTCAGGGCGGAGTGAGCGGTGAAGACGGAGCTGGAAGAGGTGGAAGACAAGGGGTGACCCTTCGGGGGGCGGCCCCGGCGGAACGACTCAGGAAGGCTGAGGTCAGCCGGTGGCCACGGAGGTGGACTTGATGGATTCCTGGATGCGGGCAGCGCCCCTCGCAACGACAGCCATCGGTCGACACCTCCTCACTCGTGCGTTCCTCACCTCGCGGCGATCACCGCGTGACGTGCCGCCACAGTAGCCCGTGGGTACCGCGGTGCGTCAACGCCTTTTTCGGGGCCCGCGGCGTCAGGCCCGCTCGCACGCCCGGCCGTTCAGCGTGAAGTCGTACGGCGGGGAGTTCTTGCCGCGCCAGGAGGCGAGGAAGCCGAAGGCGAGACGGCCGCCCGCGGGAACGGACCTGTTGTACTCGGCGGCCGTGGCGGTGACCCGGGAGCCGCTCTGGTCGTGCCCCGCGTCCCACATCTGGCCGATCCGCTGGCCGTCGGGGAAGGTCCAGGCGACGCGCCAGGAGTCGAGGGCGCCGCGGGTGGTGACGGTGACGGTGGCCTGGAAGCCGTCGGGCCACTGGTTGACGAGGTCGTAGCGGACGCGGCAGGGAGCGGGGGCGGCCGTGCCGGGGGCCGGAGCCGGGTGCCGGTCACGGTCGTGTTCCGGCGGGGTCTCGGTGCTCGCGGTGGGCGTGGCGGTGCCCTGGGGTTCCGGGTCGGGGTCCTTCCGCTCCGGGGTCTCGACGGGTGCGGGGGCGGTGGTGCCGGCGGACGGCCGTGACGCGTCCGGCGACGGCTGCGGGTCCGCCGTCGGCGGTGTGCGGTCCGGGGCGGCGGCCGATCGGCGGTCGACGGTGCCGGTGGACGCCGCGGTGTCCTCGGCGGTGTCGCCGAAGGGCATCAGGGAGACGGTGAGCGCCAGCAGGGACACCAGGGCGGCGGTGGCGAGGAGGCCGCCGCGGACGACGCGGGCCTTGTGGGCGCCGTCCGGCGGCTCGTCGGCGCGGTCGTCGTCGCCCGGTGCGGGGCGCCCGGCGCCGAGTCGTGCTTCGGCGGCGCGGCGGCGGCGTTCCAGGTAGGCGAGGCCGCCCCAGCCGATGACGCCGGCGGCGAGGGCCGCGGGCAGTCCACCGCCGTGCGGGCGCAGACAGGCGGCGGCCTCGGCGCAGTCGGGGCAGGCGGCGAGGTGGCGGGAGAGGTCTTCGGGGGTGTCGGCCGCGGGCGACCTGGTCACCGCGTCCAGAAGCCGGGCGTAGCCGCGGCACCGCGCGTCCGGTGGCGCGTCGAGGTGGCCCCGGCGGCAGCGGTCCCGGAACAGTTCGCGCACCTGGGCGAGTTCGTCGGACACGGTGGCCGGGTCGAGGCCGAGCCGACGGGCCACCACGGGTAGCGGCAGGGCCTCCACGTCGGCCAGCCACAGCAGTTCCGCGTCCGGTGCCTGCATGTCCTTGAGGCCGCGCAGCGCGAGCGGGCGGCGCGGCGGCGGACCGGCGTAGCGGGCGGCCTGGGCGGAGCCCAGCCACAGCCGCAGTCCGGCGTCGAGTCCGTGGCCCCGCCCGTCGTCCTCCCAGGCCGCCGCGGTGGTGCGTACGGCGGTCAGGAGGAGCGGGACGCGGGGCAGCCGGGACGGCCGGCGGGCGGTGCCGCACGCCGTGGCCGCGTCGGCGGCGCGGACCTCGCGCATGCCGTGGGCGAACGCCTCGGTGGCGAGCCGGACGGCGGCCTGCGGGCCGGCGGTGCACAGGGTGGCGTAGGAGAGCACCGTGTCCCAGCACTCGTCGAGCAGCGCGGCCTCGGCGGCGTCCTGAGGGCTCGGCAGGTCGGGCATCGGACTCCTGCATCCACTGCGTCCACGGGTGAGGCCAACTCACCGTTCGGACGGTGGAGTTGGGGCAGGGCCTCACGGCAGGCGCAGAGCTTCGCACGTCTCCGGCACAACTGACAAGCACCGTCTTCACAAGCGGCTCCCGAGGGGCGCGGAACGCCGGCCCGGGGCGGACCGGCCCCTGCGGGAGTCATACGGAAGCCGGGCCGGAACGTCTCACCCGCGGCTCACACCTCGACGGGTTCGTCCTCCGGCAGGCTGTCCATGAAGGAGCTGACCGAGAAGACCGCACGGCCGGCGCCGGGCAGGCCGTAGCCGGGGGGCGAGGAGAGGCCGAACTCGTCCATCGTGGCGCGGTAGGCCTCCAGCAGCCGGATGTGGTACTCCAGCGGCGCGCCCTGCGGGTTGGCCTTGCCGAGCGGGGTGGTGGGCTCGGGGCACCAGGTGGTGAAGCGGGGGGTGATGCCGTGCGACATGAAGAAGCGCAGGCCCTCGGTGGTGGAGGCGATGGCCTCGTCGACCGTCTTGAAGCCGAAGGGCTCGGCCATTTCGACGCCCGCGACGAAGTTCGGGATGACGTTGCGCGCGCCGAAGACGTCGGTGGAGTCCAGGATGCGCTTGTGCCACTCGTCGCGGCCGACGTAGCGCTCCTTGCCGGGGCAGTACATCTTGAACAGGTACTCGTCCCACACCTCGTAGTTGGGGTGGTAGATCTGGACGCCGTAGTCCTTGAAGCGCTGGACGTCCGGCTTCGGCAGGGCCTGGGCGACGACCTTGCCGATCCAGCGGCCGGGGAAGTGCTCCTCGATGGCCTTGGCGTAGCGCCCGTAGAAGTCCGCCTCGTCCAGGCCCTGGACCTTCGACGTGATCGCGCCGCCGGTGAGGGTGTAGGCGGTGGACGTCTTCGCCGTGTCGTACGTGTTGATGATGTCCAGCGCTTCGAGGACCTCGTCGACGTCCTTCACGCCCGTGTACGGGCGGCCCGCCGCCTTGTGCTGGCGCCAGTTGTGGTTGATGTCGCAGTACTGGCACTCCTCCTTGGCGCCGAAGTACTGGCAGACCCGGAAGGCGGTCAGGTAGATCAGATAGCCCCACTGGATGGTCGGGGCCACCTCCATGACCGACTTCCCATTGGCGAGCTTGTGCCGGTAGTACTCCGGCATGGGCGGCACGCCGACGTCCGAGATGCGCTTGCCGTCGAGGTAGAGGCCGAGCTGGCCGTGCTCGTCGGCGGCGACCCGGTAGGGGGACGCCGGGTTCACGCGGACCGAGACGACGGTGCGGCGCAGGTCGTAGGGGCCGCCGGTGAGGATGATCTCCTCGGGCGGGCGGCGCAGCGCGGCCTCGCCCAGCTCCGGCAGGGTGCCGTGGTCGAAGGAGAAGATGAAGTACGACTTCGGCTTGACCTCGCCGTCCTCGTTGTCACTGAGCGCGGAGGGGTCGAAGGCAACCCCGCCGCGGAGCAGGTCCTCCTTGAAGACGGCTTCCCGCGGCACATGCGGAAAGCGCTCCATAAGATCCTCGACCAGCGCGGTGCGGCTGCCCATCCGTGTCTCCTCCCGGCTCAGGCGTTCGACTTCTCACGGTATGCCCCCGCCGGTGCGGCTTCCCGCCCGGGGCCCCTTCCAGGCGCGCCGGGTAGGTTTCCGCGGTATGACCGACATCACCGTGACCAATTGGGCCGGCAACATCACCTACACGGCCAAGGAGCTCCTGCGGCCGCACTCACTGGACGCGCTGCGGGCCCTGGTGGCGGACAGCGCGCGGGTGCGGGTGCTGGGCAGCGGGCACTCCTTCAACGAGATCGCCGAGCCGGGAGCCGAGGGCGTCCTGCTGTCGCTGGCCGCGCTCCCGGCCGAGGTGGACGTCGACACGGCGGCCCGTACGGTGCGGATGGGCGGCGGCGTCCGGTACGCGGAGCTGGCCCGGGTGGTGCACGGGCGGGGGCTGGCGCTGCCCAACATGGCGTCGCTGCCGCACATCTCGGTCGCCGGGTCGGTGGCGACCGGCACGCACGGCTCGGGGGTGGGCAACGGCTCGCTGGCGTCGGTGGTGCGCGAGGTGGAGCTGGTCACGGCGGACGGCTCGACGGTGTCGATCGCGCGCGGTGACGAGCGGTTCGGCGGCGCGGTGACCTCACTCGGCGCGCTGGGTGTCGTGACCGCGCTCACCCTCGACCTGGAGCCGGCCTACGAGGTCGAGCAGCACGTCTTCACCGAGCTGCCGCTGGAGGGGCTGGACGCGGCGACGTTCTCGGCGGTGATGTCGGCGGCGTACAGCGTGAGCCTTTTCACCGACTGGCGGGCGTCCGGCTTCCGGCAGGCGTGGCTGAAGCGGCGCACCGACCAGCCGCTGCCCGGGTTCCCGTACGCCGCCCCGGCCGTCGAGAAGATGCATCCGGTGCCGGGCATGCCCGCGGTGAACTGCACCGAGCAGTTCGGGGTGCCGGGTCCCTGGCACGAGCGGCTGCCGCACTTCCGCGCCGAGTTCACGCCCAGCAGCGGTGCCGAGCTCCAGTCGGAGTACCTGATGCCGCGCGGGCACGCCCTGGACGCCCTGCGCGCGATGGACGCGATACGGGAGACGCTCGCGCCGGTGCTCCAGACCTGCGAGGTGCGCACGGTCGCCGCCGACGAGCAGTGGCTGAGCCCGGCGTACGGGCGGGACACCGTGGCCGCGCACTTCACCTGGGTCGAGGACACGGCGGCGGTGCTGCCGGTGGTACGGCGGCTGGAGGAGGCGCTGGCCCCGTTCGCGGCCCGCCCGCACTGGGGGAAGGTGTTCACGACGCCGGCGGGCGAACTGCGCGCGCTGTACCCGCGGCTGCCCGATTTCCGGGCGCTGACCGAGGCCCTGGACCCGGCGGGGAAGTTCACCAACGCGTTCGTACGCGGGGTGCTGGCCGGCTGACGGCCCCGGCCGGGCGGTGCGGGACGGGCCGGGGCTGGGCAGGGCAGGGCGGGCCTGGGCGGGACGGGACCGGACGGCAGGGACCGGGCGGCCTGCACGGGACGGCGGGGCCGGACGGGCCGGGCTAGGTCCGGCCCGCTCGGCGGATCGGGGTGAGCAGTGCGACGGCCGCGATGAGGACGCAGCACGCGCCCGCCGCCAGGGCGACCGGAGTGGTGCCGCGCCGTTCCGCCGCCCAGGTGAGGACGGCCGCGCCGATGGGCGCCACCGAGTACTGGAGGGTCCAGAAGGCGGAGGTCACCCGGCCCAGCAGGTGCTCCGGGGTCACCTCCTGGCGCAGGGACATCGAGCAGGTGCCCGCCATGCCGACGCAGGCGAGGAAGACGGCGCTCAGCACGGCTACGGCGGGGACCTCGCTCACCCAGCCGAGACCGGCGAAGGCCAGCCCGCACACCGCGACCGCTCCGGTCCAGGTCCGGCCGAAGCCGAGCACGCGGCGCGCGCGTGCCACCAGCAGCGCCCCGCTGATGGTGCCCAGCGCGCCGACCGCCATGACGGTGCCGACCGTGCCGTCGTCGCGGCCCAGGTCGTGCTTGAGGTGGTAGATGACCAGGTCGTTCAGGCCCAGGGTGAGGAAACTGAACCCGCACAGCAGCACGGTGAGCGAGCGCAGCACCGGATGCCCGTACAGGAAGGCGACCCCGGTGCGCAGGTCCCGCCACAGGCCGGGCCGCTTCCCGGTGGCCGGGGCGTCGTCGGCGGGGCGGGACCGGAAGCGGACGAAGACGACGCAGGCGGCCGAGACGCCGAAGCTGGCCGCGTCCACGCCGATGGCGGTCGCCGGTCCCGACCAGCCGGCCACCACTCCGGCGCACAGCGGGCCCAGCACGCCGGCCGCGGCGGCGGTGGCGTTGAGGCGTCCGTTGGCCTCGGTGAGCTGTGCGGTGCCGACCAGGCCGCGCACGACGGTGACGTAGCCGACGGCGAACAGCATGCCGACGGCCTCGCACAGCGGCAGCACGACGTAGAGCAGCCAGATCTGCGGGCCGAACAGCCAGACGACGGGCACCAGCCCGTAGACGACCATCCGTACGAGATCGCAGCCGATGAGCAGCTTGCGACGGTCCACCCGGTCGACCACGGCCCCGGCGAACACGGCCGCCAGGACCGCGGCCGCGCCGCCGACGGCCGTGAGCATCCCCATCCGCGCGATCGACCCGGTGGCTTCGAGCACCAGCAGGGGCAGGGCGATCAGGGCGAAGGAGTCACCGAGGACGGAGAGGGTCTGCGCGGCCCAGAAGACGCCGAAGTCCCGTTGCCGCCACAGGGGGCGCGGGTCCTTCGGGGGACGGCCGGCGGCACGTCCGGTGTCCCGTGCCTCGTGGCTCATCGGGCCGTCGCCGTCCGCCGCCGCCCTCTCATACCGGTCGCCTCCCCCGCCCCGCCCCTGTCCGGTCGGCGACCACCTTACGGACGCGTCAGTGGTCCGCGCAGCACGGCGTCGGGTCGGGGTCCTCGAACGGCACCAGGGTGCCGCCCGCGGCGGGCATGGCGGCCAGGACGAGGCGGCCGTCCTGCCACTGGGGGCGGACGTGTTCCCGGGTGACCAGCCGGGCGTCCGGGGCCGGTTCGTCCGGCGTGCCCAGTACCGTCACCCGGTCGATCGCGGAGCGCGCGAGCAGCTCCGCGAGCGTCAGCGTGCCGGTGAGGGCGCCCGCGCCCGGGTAGAGGACGGCGCGGCCGACCTCGTCCGGGGCGCCGTCGCGGACGTCGTACCCCTGGGCGGTGAGCCGGTCCCGGGCGGTGCGCAGGACCGGCTCCGCCGCCACGGCGTCCGTCGCGAGCGACAGGGCGACGCGCGGACGGCCGTCCCGCACCAGGTGCGTGCAGCCGAAGACGCCCTCGGGGAGGTCGAGTTCGGCCGCGAGCGTCTGGAGCAGGTGATCGGCCTCGCGCAGCGTCGTCGCGTCGGTGTCGATGCCGATGGCGTACGCCGTGGAGGCGTACGCGGTGGAGGCGTACGACGTGGAAGCGGTCGGCGTGGAAGCGGTCGGCTTCACGACGGCAGGATCCACACCGGGTTGGAGTAGAACCACAGGTCGCGCCACGGGTCGGCGTCACCGACGACGTCGATGGCCGGGCCCGCCGGGTCGACCTTCGCGCCCAGGGCGCCGACGGCGGACCGGTTGCCGTCGGTGCCGCGCGTGCGGAGGTACACGGGATGGTCGACGCGGCCGAGGTCGTAGGTGAGGCGGACGGTGCCCGTGTCCTTGTTCACCTCGTACGACTTGACGACCCGGGCCGTCGGCGCGGTGAAGGTGTCCTTGTCGGCGACCGCGCCCGTCACGTCGCCCTGGATGACGTCGACCCGGGCCAGCTTGGGGGTGAATCCGGCCCAGTTGGGGCCGCCGGCCAGGGCCACGTCCATCGACAGGGTGACCCGCGTGCCCTTGCGGACGTGCAGGGCGCCGCCCAGCGTGGCCCAGCGGCCGCCGCCGGAGACGCGGACATCGAGGCCGCTGATGAGCTGGCCGTGGTCGACCCAGATGCGTCCGGCGCGGATGCCGTCCATGACGGCGCCGTAGGAGAAGCCGTCGGAGCCGACGTGGGTGCGGCTGTACTGGCCGGGCCAGAAGTCGCCCTGCGTGACGTCGATCTGCCCGGCGTAGACGGGGTCGTCGTAGCGGCCGTTGGCGTTGAAGTCGCCGCCGCCGCGGGCCGCGGTGTCGGCGTACACCTGGTGCGAGTCGGAGTTGGCGGTGATCCACCAGGGGCGGCCCTCGGCGATGAGGCTGTCCCACAGGCCGCCGACGGTGGCGGTCATCCAGTCGAAGCCGCCCCAGGTGCGGTAGCTCTCCAGCGGGTAGCCGGGGAAGGAGTTGGCGCCGGGGCTGCCGTCGTAGATGCCGCGGGCGCGGCCCATGCCGAGCGGCTTCGGCAGGCCGGCCGCCTGGTGGCCCGGCGCGCCCTCGAAGCCGACGGCGATCTGGTGGTGGCGGGAGGTGGCGTCGCGCCAGGCGCGGATCTCGTGCGGGGAGTCGATGCCCTTGCGCGCCGGGTGGTTGGCGAGCATCAGGGCGTCCTTGACCTTGCGCCGCTTCACCTGGTCGGCGAGGAAGGAGAGCCCGGCGACGGCGAGCGCCTCGTTGGCGGGCGTGGAGTCGCCGACGCCCTTGACGCTGCCGTCGTAACCGGTCTCGAACTGCTTCAGGACGGAGACCTCGTTCCGGCCGGGGTGGACGAAGACCGTGCCGTGCTCGGCGGCCGGGATGTTCCACTCCAGGCCCTGGAAGACGAGGGTGTCCTCGTGGGCGTCGCGGGCCGCGCGGATGTCCGGGTTGACCTTCTCCACACCGATCTTGGCGTGGGTGACGCTGCCGTGGTCGGTGATGACCAGCCAGTCCATGCCGTGCCGGGCGCCCTGGCGGACCTGGTCGACGACGCGGTACTTGCCGTCGCTGCTGTACTGGGTGTGGATGTGGTGGTCGCCGGCGAGCCAGAGGAAGCCCTTCTTGCGGCGCCCGTTGCCCGCGGCCTGGGCGGGCGCGGCGGTCGCGCTCTGGGCGAGGACGGTGCCGGCGGCGAGTCCGGCGCCGAGCAGGCCCGCGCGGCGCAGCAGGCCGCGGCGCGACTGCTGTTCGGGGCTCAGGGCCTCGTCGGGGACGTTGGTGTCGAAGGCGGCGGGCAGGGGCTGCGCGGCCTCGTGGTCGTGGTCGTGGTCGTGCGTGTGTGCGTGTCCGTGGTGATGGCCGTGCGTGTGCCCGTGCCCGTGACCGTGCCCCATGAAGTCCTCCTGGATACCGCCGCCGTGCGCGGCTGTGAGGAGAATCGAGGCGGAAGATGAACGTTTAACGACTCGGAGATGAGCCCCGCCTGCCGCCCGGCCTGCCCTAGCATGAAACCTAGGAGCCCTAGGAAGCCGGAAGGTGGCCCATGCCCCGAGCGGGTCTTACAACCGACCGCGTCGTCGCGGCCGCCGCCGACCTCGCCGACGAGACCGGGTTCGAGAGCGTCACCGTCTCGGCGCTCGCCCGGCACTTCGGGGTGAAGGACGCCAGCCTCTACACGCACGTCAGGAACCTCCAGGACCTGCGCGTCCGGGTCGCGTTGCTGGCCGGCGGCGAGCTGATCGACGAGATCGCGGTGGCGGTGGCCGGCCGGGCCGGGCAGGAGGCGCTGGCCGCCTTCGCGGGCGCCTACCGGGCGTACGCCCTGCGCCACCCCGGCCGCTACGCCGCGACCCAGATCCGCGTCGACCAGTCCCTCGTCGCCGACTCCCCCGCCCTGCGCCGCACCGCCGAGATCACCTACGGCATGCTCCGCGCCTACGGCCTGACCGAACCGGATCTGACCGACGCGGTACGCCTGCTGCGCAGCACCTTCCACGGCTACTGCGCCCTGGAGGCCTCCGGCGGCTTCGGCGCCCCGCGCGACGTACAGGCGTCCTGGGACAAGGCGGTCGACGCCCTGCACGTGGCGCTGGAGAACTGGCCCCGGGAGACGGAAGGCCCCCGCGGTCACTGACCGTACGGCGGCCCACCCGCGCGCGGGCGCTTGAACCACTGCGCCGCGGCACCCTGGTTGAGCAGGACCACGAGGGCGATGGCGCCGAACAGCGGGATGCCGCCGCCCCCGTTGCCCTGGGCGATCCCGCCGAGCGACATCACGATCTGCACGCTCGCCAGCACGATGGACGCGACCCGCACACCGTTGCCGCCCGTGCCGTATCTGAAGGCGAGGACGAACAGCACCCAGCCCATCAGGTTCGTGGCGAAGAGTCGGCCCGCCTCCTCCGCGCCGACACCGGCTCCCCAGATGACCACGACCAGCATCACCAGCCCCGCCATCACCCAGATCAGGATCTGCGCGGCGCGCACACTGCCCGGCATGGTCGCCGGCGGCACGGGGGCGTAGGGGTACGGGGCGCCCGCGTATCCACCGGGAGCGCCGCCGGGTGCACCGGGTGCGCCATAGCCGCCAGGTGCACCGGGTGCGCCATAGCCGCCAGGTGCAGCGGGGGTGCCGTGACCGCCGGGCGCGCCATAGGAGCCCGGGGCGCCGTACGGAGCCGGGGCGCCGTACCCGCCGGGCGCGCCGTATCCGCCGGGGGCGCCGTATCCGCCGGGGGCGCCGTACGGAGCCGGGCCGCCGTACCCGCCGGGGGCGGCGTATCCGCCGGGGGCGCCGTGTCCTCCCGGGGCGCCGGGGGCGGGTGGCGCGGGGTGGGCTCCCGGAGGAGTGGCCCCGGGTGGCGGGCCGTACGGGCCGCCCTGGTGGCCGGGGGGCTGCCCGTCGGAACCCGGTGCGGCTGGATACTCGTTCGACATGCCCTGACCTTATCCAGGGTCCGCGCACCCCCGGCTCAGCGCCCGCACCTCGTCGTACGTCGGTGCCGCGCCCCGCACTCGCCGGCCCGCGCCGATGTCGGCCGCCGTCTCCAGGGCGGCGCCCAGTGCCCGCCGGTACAGCAGCGAGCCGAGGCTGACCCGGCCCGCGCCGAGGTCGGCGAGGTGCGGAAGAGTCGGACCGGTGGGCGCGTAGAGGATGTTGAGCGGGACGTCGTAGCGGGCGACGAGGGCCGCGATCCGGCCGGGGGCGGTGAGGCCGGGGACGAAGACGCCGTCCGCGCCGGCCTCGCGGTAGGCGTCGAGGCGCCGCATCGTCTCCGCGAAGCGGCCCCCGCCGTCGCCGTCACCCTCGCCGTCACCTCGACCGTCGCCGCCGTGCTCCCCGAGCCAGTACGTGTCCGTGCGGGCGTTGACGAACAGGCCGGGAGCCGCCGACCGAACCGCGGCGATCTTCGCCGCGTGCCGGTCGGCGGGACCCAGGGCGTCCTCCAGGTTGACGCCGACGGCTCCGACCGCCGCCAGCTGCCGCGCGAACTCCCCCACCTCGTCGGGGTCGTCGCTGAAGCCGTCCTCCGCGTCGACGGACAGCAGGAACGGCTCCGAGCCGAGGGCGAGGGCCAGCCGCAGCGTCTCGTCGCGGGTCGCCGACGCCCCGTCGGGCAGCCCGCCCGCCGCCGCGACGCCCAGGCTGGTCGTGCCGACCGCCCGGAAGCCCTGCCCGGCGAGGGCGAGCGCGGAGGCGTGGTCCCAGGCACACGGCAGCAGCAGGGGCTCACCGGCGCGGTGGAGGTCGGCGAAGGCGGTCACGACAGGTCACCCACCGCGTCCGCGTAGTACACGGACTCCGTGAGGTGCACGGCGAGTCGGCGGAAGCTCCAGCCCTCGCCGGGCGAGTGGTCGAGCTGCTCGTCGGTGAGCGCGTCGAGGCGGTTGGCCCAGATCCGGGCGAGCCGGGTGAGGCGGCTGCGGGCCTCGTCGAGGTCCTCCTGTGTGAAGGCGGCGCGGTCCGCGTCCGTGGTGACCATGGAGGCGTGCCAGTGGTCGGGCCGCGTCTCCTCTCCGGCCAACCGCGCCTCCAGCTCCGCGAGATGGTCGACCATGTGGTCGGCGACGCGCCGGATCGCCTTGTGCGGGGTGTAGACACGGTCGTCGACGTGCGCGGGCCGCCCGTCCCAGCGGGTCCAGGTGGCAGCCAGGGCCAGGACGTGGCCGACCATGCCGGTGACGGCGTCGGCGGGCGTGACGGTGGCGGTGGCGGTGTTCGTGTCGCTCATGTCCCGCACGCTACGGGCCGGTTGCTTCGGTGCCGGCCGAAGTGTCCTCGGCTTGGGGGCGGGTACTTGGACGCTCACGTGGCATCACGGCTGGGCCCGACACCGAGAGGTGAGCATGAGAAGACCTGAGCGGCACGACGAATTCGCCGCAGGGCGTTGGCGAGACCGGCTGTCGGTCATCGGCCTGGTCGCACTGGCGGCGAATCTGATCTTCCGATTGATCGTGGACGGGCTCGACGCGTGGCCGTATGCCCTGATCGGCGCGGCCCTGATGAGTCTGTGGATCGTCTTCCTGGTACGCCGCCGCCGTCGCAACGACGCGCGGGACACCGGTGCGGAGCCGGACGACGTGCCCGCCATGGAGCGGCGGATCCTCAAGGGCGGTCCGCCCCCCGAGGATCCGCGACGCCGGCAGGCCCTGGCGGCGCTGGTCGACTCCCGTCAGCGGCGGCTGCGACGCAACCGCTGGTGGGCGTTCCCGCTCCTGGCCCTCATCTTCTTCGGCACGTCGATCCTCTGGTTCGTCTCCGGCTCCGTCACCGCCGGGAGCTGGAGCCTGGCTCTCGCGGTCGTGGCCATGGGCTGGCTGACCTGGTTCAACCTCCGTTTCGACCGGCGTCTTTCGCAGATGCGGAGCCGGCTGCAGAGCTGAGCCGCGGCGGCGGGGCTCACGCCCGCGCCCGCGCCGTGTCGGCGACCGGGACGCCGAAGTCCGGGGTACCGTCTGCCTTCCAGCCGAGCTTCTGGACGCGCGTGTGCCGGTTGGGGTCGTTCAGCGGGTCGCCGTCGATCTCCTTGTACTGGCGGGCGTGGTAGACGAGGACGTCGGTGCGGCCGTCCCGGTCGACGGTGAAGCAGTTGTGGCCGGGACCGTACTGGCCGGTGGTGTCGTTGCTGGTGAAGACGGGGGTCGGCGACTTCGACCAGTTCGCGGGGTCCATCAGGTCGGCGTCCGCGTCGGCGGTCAGCAGACCCATGCAGTAGTTGGCGTCGGTGGCGCTGGCCGAGTACGTCATGAACAGGCGACCGTTGCGGGCGATGACCGACGCGCCCTCGTTGACCTTGAAGCCGACGCACTCCCAGTCGTACTCGGGCGTGGAGAGCCGTATCTGCGGCCCCTTCAGTGTCCAGGGGTTCGCCATCTCCGACAGCCACAGGGCGGTGTTGTTGTCCATGCCGGGCTCGTGCTGGGCCCAGGTGAGGTAGCGGGTGCCACGGTGGGTGAAGGTGGTGGCGTCCAGGGAGAAGGTCTCCCAGGCCGTCTTCACCTGGCCCCGCTCCACCCAGGTGCCCCGGAAGGGGTTGGGGTGGGAGTTCTCCAGGACCCAGATCCGGATGTCCCAGACGCGCTCGGCGGGCGCGGCGGCGAAGTAGACGTACCACTTGCCGCCGACGCGGTGCATCTCCGGCGCCCAGATGTGCGCGCCCATGTCGCCGGTGGTGTGCTTGCGCCAGATGACGGACTCGTGGGCGGTCGCGAGGCCGTTCAGGGTGCGGGAGCGGCGCAGGATGACGCGGTCGTACTCGGGGGCGGTCGCCGTGAAGTAGTAGAAGCCGTCGGTGTGCCGACGGATGTGCGGGTCGGCGCGGTTGCGGACGAGCGGGTTCGCGTACGGGGCCGCCTTGCCGGGGGCGGCGGACGCGACGGCGGGGACGGCCGCCAGGGCTCCCGCGGCCGCGGCGCCCTTCAACAGCAGGCGTCGGCCGGGGGCTGCGGACTGGACGGGCTGATCGTCGGCGCGGCTCATGCGGGCTGCCTCTCGACAGGGCGCGCGACACGACTGGTTCGCCATGTCGAACGTCATCTGTGATTACGAACGTCGAAAAGGTAAGGGCGTGACATGGAGAGGTCAACGGGTCGGACGCCGTTGCCCCGCGCGGTGCGTCAGGTCACCAGGCCGTGGCGGTAGGCGTAGACGACCGCCTGGACCCGGTCGCGGAGATCGAGTTTCGTGAGGATGCGGGAGACGAAGGTCTTGACGGTCTCGTGGCTGATCACCAGCGCCGCGGCGATCTCCCCTCGGCGGGCCGGATCCGGGCGGCGTACCGGCCCACGAGCCGGCGCGTCACCTCCGGGTCCAGCAGTGCCGCACCCATGGCCACGGTCCGGATGCCGTGCAGCAGCCGGTCCGGCGGCGCGTCCTTGAGCAGGAAGCCGCTCGCTCCCGCGCGCAGGGCCTCGTAGACGTACTCGTCCAGGTTGAACGTCGTCACCACGAGCACCTTCACGGGGTGCGGCACCCCGGCACCGGCCAGCAGACGGGTGGCCTCGATGCCGTCCAGCACCGGCATGCGTACGTCCATCACCACGACGTCCGGGCGCAGTCGGGCGGCCAGGTCGACCGCCGCCCGCCCGTCCCCGCACTCGCCCGCCACCTCCAGGTCGGGCTGGGCGCCGATGATCGTCGCCAGCCCGGTGCGGATCAGTATCTGGTCGTCGCAGATCAGGACGCGGATCGGCGCGCTCACGACGCGCTCCCGGGTATCCGGGCCCGGACGACGAAGCCGCCGCCCGCCCGGCGGTCCGCGCTGAACTCGCCGCCGAGGACGTGGACCCGCTCGCGCAGCCCGGCCAGGCCCCGCCCGCTGCCGCCGGGCGACGCGGCCCGCGATCCGGACCCGTCCGTGCCGACCTCCACGGTGATCTCCCTTTCGCCATGGCGCACCAGGACCGAGGTCCGGCTGCCGTGGTCGTACTTGAGGGCGTTCGTCAGAGCCTCCTGCACGACCCGGTACGCCACGAGGTCGGCGCTGCCGGTCGATGCCGCCGGCGTGCCCTCCTCGGTGAACTCCACCGACTGACCGGCCCGGCGGGTCTGCTCGACCAGCGTGAGCAGTCTGCCGACGGGCGGGGTCCTGTCCTCGGCACCGTCGCCGGTGCCGTGGCCGGTGCCGTGGCCGGTGCCGTGGCCGGTGCCGTGGCCGGTGCCGTGGCCGGTGCCGTGGCCGGTGCCGTGGCCGGTGCCGTGGTCCGGGTTGAGCAGGTCGAGCAGGTGCCGCAGGTCGGTGATGGCCCGCCGGCCGGTGTCGCTGACGGCGGTCAGGCTCTGGTCGAGTCGCTCCGGCGCGGCGGTCAGGTACCGCGCCGCCTCGGCCTGCACGACCATCGCCGTCACGTGGTGGGTCACGACATCGTGCAACTCGCGGGCGATGCGGGTGCGTTCGGCGGTGCGGGCGTCCTCGGCGACGCGGCCGCGGCGCTCGGCCTCCGCCGCCCGAGCGGAGCGCATCCACGCGCCGACACCCCACGCGAGGGCGACCGCCAGGTAGAACGTCACGAACTCTTCCGGCGGTTCACCCGGACCGCGCCGGTGGAGGGCGACCGCCAGCGGCACGTACGCGGCGGACACGACGAGCAGGGTGACGCGCCGGCACCGCTCCAGGTAGGACCCCGCGCTCAGCAGCGCGATGGGCAGCGCGGTGCCCGCGACCAGGTGGTAGCCGTTGAGCTGGTCGACGGCGAAGCCGAGCGACACCAGGGCGAGGCAGAGGGCCGGCCACCGCCGGCGCAGGGCGAGCGGAAGGCACTGGAGCACCGCGGCCACTCCGCCCAGCGCGTCGACGGACTGGGTCGGCAGGCCGCCGACCTCCGTCCCGTTGCCGCGGAACGCCGGCATGAGCGAGGCGACGAGGAGCAGTACGCCGAGCGGGAGGTCCCGGACCGTGACATCGAGCCGGTGCCACAGCTCCGGAACCCGCCGACGATCGATCACCGGGGAAGTGTAGCGACGGGCTTGACACGCGAGGCGCGCCGGGAGCGGGGCTTGATGTTCCCGCGCCGGTGGGCCAGCCACAGGAACACGATCGTCAGCAGCGCCCCGAAGCCGACCGCGTAGACGCTGCCCTCCGGCCCGAACTCACCGCCGGTGAGCAGCTTCGGCCCCGACGTCGCGGTGTCGAGCAGCCCCTGGTTGGCACCGTTCCCGGAGACCTCGGTGCTGAAGATGCCGGCCGCGGCGAAGTTCCAGCCGAAGTGCAGGCCGATCGGGAGCCACAGGGTGCGGGTGGCGGCGTAGGCGGCGGCGAGCATGAACCCGGCCTCGATGGCGATGGCGATCGCGCCCCACAGCGTCGCGTTCTCGTTGAGCAGGTGGGAGAGGCCGAACACGACGCCGGTCAGCACGAGCGCGATGTACGTGCCGGTGTGCTCCTCGATGATCCTGAACAGGACCCCGCGGTACACCACTTCCTCCGCCACGGCCGCCCCGGCCATGAAGCCGACCAGACCCACCGCTCCGGTCGCCGAGCCCAGGCCGTCGACCTCGTAGTACCCGGCGGTGAAGAGGTTCAGGATCACGGCCCCGAACATCCCGACACCGATCAGCATCCCCCAGCCGGTCTTGGCGACGGCGCCTTCCCGGGCCACGTCCGGGGCCGCCCGGTGCTCGGTGCGCCGCACCACCCATGCGTACACGAGGAGCGCGAGCGCGGCCGACGTGAGTCCGACGACGAGCGTCAGCCAGTCGTTGTCCTTCACCGCGCCGACGGCACCGCCGGTGAGGGCGAACATCACCATGACGGCGAGAAACTGCCAGACGAACCGCACGGGAATCTCCTTGATCGGGACCGTGGCCGGAGTGCCGCGGACTGCACTGGACGCTACGGATCCGGCGGCCGGAGATCGTCACCTCACGGTGGACACCTCGCCGTAGCTCGCACGGGGGACAAGATCTCCGGGGCCACGGCCGGACTGGCTAGCCTCGTGTCATGACCAGCGACTTCGCCGACGCCCTCGCTTCCGGCCGCCCGCTCGTGCTCGACGGCGGGCTGTCCAACCAGTTGGAGTCGGCCGGGTACGACCTGAGCGACGAACTGTGGTCGGCCCGGCTGCTCGCCGAGGAGCCCGGCGCGATCGCCGAGGCGCATCTCGCCTACTTCGAGGCGGGCGCGGACGTGGCGATCACCTCCAGCTACCAGGCCACCTTCGAGGGCTTCGCCCGGCGCGGCATCGGGCGAGAGCGCGCGGCCGGACTACTGGAACTCAGCGTGCGGCTGGCTCGCGACGCCGCCCACCGGGCGCGCGCACCCCGCCCGCTGTGGGTGGCCGCGTCGGCCGGCCCCTACGGGGCGATGCTCGCGGACGGCTCGGAGTACCGGGGCGGGTACGGGCTGGGCGCCGGGGAGCTGGAGCGCTTCCACCGGCCGCGACTCGAGGTCCTGGCCGCCGCCCGGCCCGACGTCCTCGCGCTGGAGACGGTCCCCGACACCGAGGAGGCCGCGGCGCTGCTGCGGGCGGTGCGCGGACTCGGCGTGCCGGCCTGGCTGTCGTACACCGTGGCGGGCGACCGCACCCGCGCCGGTCAGCCGCTGGAGGAGGCCTTCGCCCTGGCGGCGGACGTGGACGAGGTGATCGCGGTGGGCGTGAACTGCTGCGCCCCCGAGGACGTGACGGGCGCGGTCGCCACTGCCGCCCGGGTCACCGGCAAGCCCGTCGTCGCCTATCCCAACAGCGGCGAGGCCTGGGACGCGAAGGCCCGGGCGTGGCGCGGGCGTTCCTCGTTCGCCGCCGGGCGGGTACGGGGCTGGCGGGCGGCCGGGGCCCGGCTGGTCGGCGGGTGCTGCCGGGTGGGGCCGGACACGATCACGTCGATCGCGTCGACGCCGACGTCGGCGTGACGGTCCCTTCAGCCGCGCAGCGACCTGCGCAGCAGGAGGCCCCCGATCCCCACCAGGGCGGGAAAACCGCTCTTCGGCATCGCCACGGTGCCCGTCACACCGACGGCCGCGAGTACGACGCCCGCGGCGCGCTGGGCCGGGACGTCCTCGTGCTCCTCCGCCGACCGCAGCAGCCGGCCGCCCATCCACAGGGCGGGCGCGGCGACCATGAACCAGAAGGCGGCCGCCCGGTCACCCCGGTCGGGGACGGAGTCGATGAGCTGTCCGCGCGCCATGTCGGTGAACACGTCGCGGTAGGCCACCGCCCCGAGGACCCCGTGACCGATACCGACAACTTCGAGCCAGCGTCCGGCTGAACGTCGCTTCATGGGCTCATCGTAGGGCCGACCGGCTACGCGACACCCACCTCGCACCACACGACCTTGCCGGGGTCCCGCTCCCCCACGCCCCACTTGTCCGCCAGCTCCGACACGAGCAGCAGCCCGCGCCCGCCCTCTCCGGGCTCCCGTACGTCCGTCTGCGGCACCGCCGGTACGCCGTCCCCGCTGTCGTGCACCTCGACGCGGACGACGTCACCGCACGACAGCAGCCGCAGCAGGAAGCCCCGGCCGGGCGGAACGCCGTGCAGCAGGGCGTTGGTCGCCAGCTCGCTGACGCACAGCACCACGTCGTCCGCGCGCCCGCGCACACCCCACTCGGCGAGCACCTCGCGCGCGAACGCCCTCGCGGCGGGGATCGACCGGCGTTCCCGGCGGTAGAAGCGTTCACGTGGGGACAGGGGTTGAGTTTCCTTGTTCACGTGACGAGGGTCACGCTCCGTGGTCATGATGAGACAGTGCGCACTGCCGTACAGCAGGTCTGTACGGGTGCGCGAGGGTGAACGTACGCGCGCGGGTGGGGAGTTCGACCTCATGGGCACGACGACACGGAGGAACGCCTCCGCGATGAAGATGGTGGGGGCGCTGCTCGCCCTCTACCGCCAGGCCGCCGGCCACACGCAGCGGTCGCTGGGCGAACGGTTCGTCATCGGCGAGCAGCAGATCGCCTCGATCGAACAGGGCAGGCGCCCACTGAAGCCGGATCTCGCCGAGCAGCTCGACGATCTGCTGGAGACGAAGGGGGCGTTGTCGGTCGCGTTGAGCAGGATGCCGGAGGTGGATCTGGTTCCGTTGTGGGCGGAGGAGTATCTGGATCGGGAGCGGGAGGCGATCGCGATCTCCGTGTACGACAGCTTGGCTGTTCCCGGCCAGCTCCAGACCGAGTCATACGCGCGAGCGGTCTTCCGCAGTCGTGTGCCCGTCTACGACGTGGATGAGATCGAGCAACTCGTCACAAGGCGCATGGAGCGCCAGGAGATCCTCCAGCGCAAGGTTCCGCCCACCACCAGCTTCGTCATCTGGGAGGCCGCGTTACGCGACCGATTGGGCGGGGAGGACGTATTCGCTGAGCAGGTGCGGCAGCTGCGCGAATGCGCGGACGTGCCCGGCGTCACCCTCCAGATCCTGCCGCTCGGCCGCACCTCGCACGCGGGTCTCGACGGCCCCTTCGTGCTCTTGGAAACCCCCGACTACCAGCGGCTTGCGTACATGGAGACCCAGCGGGGCAGCCAGCTGATCGCCGATCCCGACGGGGTAGGGATCCTGACCCAGAAATATGCGATGCTGCGGACGCAGGCCCTCAACACAGAGGACACGAAGGGCCTGTTGGACCGTCTTCTGGGAGAAGCATGAGCAGCGGAAACGCACTTGAGTGGTTCAAGTCCAGCCACAGCGGCAGCGAAGGCGGCCAGTGTCTCGAAGTCGCCTACGAACCCACCACCATCCACATCCGCGACTCCAAGACCGGCGACGACCCCGCCGCCCCCCACATCACCGTCGAACCAGCCGCCTGGACCGCATTCCTCGCATGGTGACGTCGGCCTTCCACAGGTCGAACTGGGCGTCGCGCGGCCCGTGCGCCGTGTGCGGGGCGCCGTCCCCGAAAACCCGCACGGGGTGCGCGTCGCCCCACGACTCCCACCCGGGGTCCCCGGACTGAACGAACCGCACCCACGCCCCGTGCATCGCGTCGGCAAGCCCCCGCGGAGCCCCGTCGCCCGCGAGCCGGCGCGAATCGGGCCTGTCGCCGGAGTCGAAGACGAAGCCCAGTTCCAGGGCGTGGCAGGCGCCGAGGTCGGGCAGTCCGGACGGCCAGGCGAACTCGTAGACGTACGACGATCCCGGCCGGGCGTCGGCCAGGCGGTGCATCGGGATGCGGAGCAGGTGGTCGGTGACCAGCTGGCCGACGGTCTCGGCGGCACCGGCGTGTACGGCGCGGTAGCCCCGTACCACCTCGGTGCCGCAGTGGCAGCGGGCGCGCGCCCCGGCCAGGGCGACGGCGCCGAGCCGGTCGACGCGTTCGAGGAGGCCGCCGGGTACCAGCCACAGCCGGTACTCGTCCCGGGTCCAGCCCATCATCAGGTCGACGCCGGGTGCCGCCCCGCCCTCGACGAGCGCCTCCAGCGGGTCGCGGGGGACCACGTCCCCGTCGACGACGATCCCGAAGGCGGGCCCGCCGAGTACGGGGCTGCTGAGCCTGCCCACCTCGGCCTGGGCGCGGAGCAGCTGGTCGCGGTCGGCGGCGGCGAAGGCCTCGGCGGTGGCGGGGATCTTGAGGCGGCTCGCCATGCGGCGGACCATCCGCCGCACCTTGTCGCGGTCGGCGGCCTCCGGTGCGCCGCTCTGGAGCACGGCCCGCCGGAACAGCCCCTGGGCCTGCGGGGCGGCGAGGAGGGCGCCGGTACTGATGGCTCCGGCGGACTGGCCGGCGACGGTGACCCGGCCGGGGTCGCCGCCGAAGGCCACGATCGACTCGTGCACCCACTTCAGGGCGGCGAGCTGATCGCGCAGGCCGGCGTTGGCGGGGACGTCCGGGAACAGTCCGTAGCCCTCGACCCCCAGCCTGTAGTTGATCGACACGCAGACCACGCCGTCCCGGGCGAAGGTGTGGCCGTCGTAGACGGGTACGGCCGAAGAGCCCCGGGTGAGGGCGCCGCCGTGCAGCCACACCAGGACCGGCAGGCGGGCGCCAGGACCCGGCTCCGGGGTCCAGACGTTGAGGTTGAGGCAGTCGTCGCCGGGGATCGCCGGGTCGGAGAGGTACTGGGCGAAGGCCTCGGAGTACGGCGGTTTCGGCGCCGTGGGACCGAAGGACCCCGCGTCGCGCACGCCGTCCCAGGGCTCGGGCGGCGCAGGCGGCCGGAACCGGCGGGGGCCGAAGGGGGGCGCCGCGTACGGGATGCCCCGGAACACCGCGATGCCGTGCTCGTATCTGCCGCGTACGGCCCCGTGCGGCGTACTGACCACCGGGTTCACCTCGCCTGCGATCACGCGCCCACCAGCCCTTCGCCGCACTGATGCACTGCTCATGTCAGAGCGCCGCGGCACGCGGATCTATTCCGGTGATCTGCTCCGGTTTCCGTTCCGTACGCCCGGTCCGACGCCGCTGGGAGACAATGGAAGCCACGTACGCCCGCTATGCGCTGCTGAGGAGGCCGTCGTGACCGTCGACCCTCATCCCCCCGGCCGGCCCGCACCCGTGAGGATCGCAGAGGCCGACGGGCGGCACGCCGTGCTGGCCTTCTCCGGCGACCTGGACGCCCACGCGCTGGGCGTCCTGGAGGAACTCCTCCTCGACCACCGTCTGCGGGAACCGGGCGCGTGGACGCTGGAGATGAGCGACCTGCACCACATCGACCTGGCCTGCGCCTACGCGCTGCTGCGCGCGGTCACCCGGGCCCCGGAACCGGCCGCCATCACCGTCCGCAGGGCCCGCCCGGCGGTTCACCGGACCCTGCGGCACGCCGGTCTCGACACCGTCGCCGACTTCGAGGAGTAGCGCGCCCCGCCTCCCTGACTTGCCCACGGGGAAAGTCGAAGATAGCTTTCCCGGCAGGAAAGTAAGGTCCGTCAGGGGAGGCGATAGTCGTGAGCACGCCAGTGGATGCCGACCAGGCGTGGAGAGACCTGCAGCGCATCCGGGTACCGCAGGAGCGCGTGTACGACGAGTTCGAGCGGTCGACGTCCGGCCGCCCGGGCGTGAACTACGCCACGGCCGCGATCATGTGGGTCTTCCTGGCCGGGCTGGGCCTGGATCCGCCCCGGTGGGGCGTCTGGCTGCTCCTGGCCGCGTACGTCGGGCTGCTGAGTGCGCTGATCGTGCTCCACAGCCGCAGAAGCCGGATGCGACTGCACCGCTCCCGCTCCAACCGGCGGATGCTCGCGGCGTTCGTCGGGGCCGCGGTGGTGACCGGCGGGACCGTCGTGCTGTCCGGCCGTCTGGTCGAGCCACTGGAGCCGGTGATCGCCGGTCTCGTCCAGGCCACGGTCTCCGCGGCCGTGTTCCTCGTCCTCATCGGGCCGACGAACCGCTGGGCGGCGGGCTCGCTGCGCGGCGGCGGCGAACGGGCGCCCCGCGTGGGGGCCGGCCGATGAGCATCCCCACCGGCTTCGACGAGCTGATCCATCCCGCCACCCGGCTGTCGGTGGTCGCGCTGCTCGCCACCACCGAGTGGGCGGAGTTCGCGTTCGTCCGCGACAGCCTCTCGCTCAGCGACTCGGCGCTCTCCAAACAACTCCACACCCTGGGAGACGCCGGATACCTGGAGATCCACAAGGAGGGTGGCGGCCGCAAGCGGCGCACGAAGGTACGGCTGACCGACCGCGGCCGCACCGCCTTCGAGGGGCATGTGGCGGCACTCCGGGCGATCGTCGAGGGCGCCGGACCCACGACGGCGGCCGAGGCGGCACCACGGCGACAGCACCACTCGGAGGCAGCACGATGACGCAGGTCGAGCACGCCCCCGTCCCACCTGTGATCCAGGCACGCGGCCTGACCATGGCGTACGGCGACATCGGTGTCCTCCACGACATGGACCTGGACGTCCACCGCGGCGAGGTCTTCGCCCTGCTCGGGCCCAACGGTGCCGGGAAGACCACCACCGTCGAGATCCTGGAGGGCTTCCGGCAGCGCTCCGCCGGCGAGGTCCGGGTCCTCGGTGCGGACCCGGAGCGGGGCGACGACGCCTGGCGCGGCCGTATCGGCCTGGTCCTGCAGTCCTGGCGGGACCACCCCCGCTGGCGGGTCGCCGAGCTGCTGACGCACTTCGCGACGTACTACCCCGACCCGCGTGACCCGGCCGAACTGCTGGCCCTGGTCGGCCTCACCGACCAGGCCGACCGGCAGGTGAACCGATTGTCCGGGGGACAGCGCCGACGGCTGGACGTCGCGCTCGGCATCGTCGGCCGCCCCGAACTCCTCTTCCTGGACGAGCCGACCACCGGCTTCGACCCCGAGGCACGGCGCGAGTTCCACCTCCTGGTCGAACGACTGGCCCACGACGAGGGCGTCACCGTCCTGCTCACCACACACGACTTGATGGAGGCCGAGCGGCTCGCCGACCGGATCGCGATGCTGGTCGGCGGCCGGATCCGGGCCTGCGGCACCCCGTCGGAGCTGGCCCGCCGGGCCGCCGCCCAGGCCGAGGTCCGCTGGACGGCCGACGACGGGACGCCCCGTCGCGAACGCACCGACGACCCCTCACGGCTGGTCTGGGAGCTCCACCGGAACGCGACCGGCCCGATCGCCGACCTGGAGGTCCGCCGCCCGACGCTGGAGGACACCTACCTGCACATGGTGCACCGGGAGGCCGACGGTACGGACGAGGCCACGGACCGGCAGACACACGCCGCATGAGGGGGACGCACGTGACCGACGAGACGAGCACGGCCGGCCAGACGGAGAAGAAGGAGAAGACCGAGAAGACGAGGAACAGCGACGCGGCGCCAGACAGAGGGGCGAAGCAGCCGAGCCGCCCCACCCGCCACCACTGGCGCGCCGGTTTCCTCCGCGGCGGCATCGAACTGCGGCACCTCCTGCGCAACCCCAAGGAGATGTCCGGCCATCTGAGCAATGTGGTCGTCGCACTGCTGATCGCCGCCTACATCAGCGACGACGTGCCCGGCACCCACACCCCGATGGCCCACCTGGTCCTCGCCGGCTTCGCCGCCTACCTGCTGTTCCAGATCGGGCTGATCAACCTCCCGCAGATACTCGTGACCGAACGGGAGGAGGGCGCCCTGCTGCGACTGCGCGCGACACCCGGCGGGATACCGGCCTACCTCATCGCCAAGTGCCTGCTGGTGGTCGTCATGGCGACCGGCACCCTGGCCCTGCTCCTGGCGGCCGCGGCGCTGCTGGTGGACGGGCCGCTGCCGCGCGGGCCGGGCGACTGGCTGACGCTGCTGTGGGTCACCACCCTCGGGCTGCTCGCCGTCGTGCCGCTGGGCGCGGCCATCGGCGCCGTGCTGCCCAACCCGCGCGAGGCACTGGCGTTGATCATGCTGCCCACGATGGCGCTGCTGATCACCTCCGGAGCGGTGTTCCCGATCACCTCGCTGCCCGTGCCGGTCCAACAGGTCACCTCGGTCTTCCCACTCAAGTGGATGGCACAGGGCCTGCGTTCGGCGCTGCTGCCGGACTCCGCACGGGCCGCCGAGCCGGCGGGCTCCTGGGAGCTGCCCATGGTCGCCCTGGTACTGACCGCCTGGGCGGTCCTCGGTTTCCTGCTCGCCGTCCCCCTCCTGCGCCGCGCGGCCCGCCGCGAGTCCGGCTCCCGCCTGACCGCCCGCCACCACAGGGCAGCACGGAGCGGGGCGATGTCCGCTTAGGTACCGTGATCACAGCGTTTCCCCCTTTCGGCAAGATTGCGTCGTGAACTCCCGGCCAGGTCGCCGCTCGCTCTCCTCACGACCGGAACGTGACCTACCTGTGATGAAGCAGAAGTGACCACTTGTCCGTTTCGTTGCGATGTGAATCTGTTCTAATGATGAGCACTTCCCGGGGGGGATCTGCGACGCACGGAAGAACGCCTTGACAGCCTGCGCTCCACTCCTCTCAATGGGTTTTCTGTTTCTTGAGGAGTAGGAATGAAGATGTTCAACAAGCGCGTCGGAGCTGCGCTCGCCACCATTGCTGCCACGGCCGCCGCCCTGCTCGGCACCGCGCCGACCGCGAATGCAGCCACGTACAAGGTGGACAACAACTGCGGCTACAAGGTCTGCGCCATCGAGAACGCGGGCGGCCAGCTGAACCTGCACTACAACTCGATCGCGAACGACGGCTACTACTCGGGCGTGGCCCACTTCTACGGAAACGTGTACAACTACGCAGGCGAAACCGTGTCGGCCAACGGTGCCACCGCGCAGACGTACAACTTCGTGTTCGGTAAGAACGTGGTCGGCAACACCGCCGCCGGCACGGGCCAGGCCGTGAAGAACAATGCGGCCTCGGTCGAGAACTGCGGCCCGTGGGACGCCTACCGGGTCTACTACAACTCCGGTTACCAGGGCAGCTCGCAGTACTTCGCGCACACCAACGGCAGCCAGTACTGCGCCGGTGGCAAGCTCGTCGACCTGAACTCCACGCTCAAGAACAACAATGCTTCGCAGCACTTCGCGTAACCGACGCTGCACGCTGCTCGCCGTGTCCGTGCTGGTCAGCACGGTCACGGCGGGCTGCGCCGCCGAGCAGAAGTCGGACCCGGCGGCTGCCGCCGCCCAGAGCCTGAAGAACGTCGACCGGTCCAAGTGGCCTCCGGCCACCCCGGAGAGCGGGCTGGCCAAGGGACTGACCCTGCCGCTCGAACAGTACATGCAGACGTACGAGCAGAACGTGGTCATCGACCAGGCCACACGCAACCTGCAGTCCGAATGCATGGCGGATTTCGGTTTCGATTTCCGACCGCCGCCCGCCGGTAACACGCCGCCGCCGAACTCCAATGACGCGAACATGGAACGGCGCTACGGCATCACCGACCGCAAGGTAGCGGAAAAGCACGGATACGGGCTCGACGAAAAAGGCCCGGAAACCGGAGCGCGATCGCCGGCCCTGACCGAGTCTGCGGAGATGGTGCTGAGCGGCGGACTCCGCAAGGGCGACAGCTTCACCCCGGCCCCGCATTCGTACGAGGGAAAGAAAATTCCCAAGGGCGGTTGCACGGGATGGGCCAAGAACAAGGTCGGATCCGCCGGACTTGATTTCTCGCTCGTGAGCCGCCTGAACTACGAGAGCCTGATGCAGTCCCAGGATGCTCCGAAAGTTCAGGAAGCCACAAAGAAATGGTCGTCCTGCATGAAGGGAAAGGGCTACGAAGTCGCCCATCCTTTTGATGCCATCGACCTGAACAAGGGGCAGCCGCTCGACAGCGAGCGGGCGGTCAATGTCGCACTGGCGGATATTGACTGCAAGAAGTCCGTCGACCTGGTGAACATATGGTTCGAGGCCGACTCCGCGATCCAGGGCAGGCAGATCGAGGAGCACCAACTCGCCCTCGACGAGGCGAAGAAGCAGAACGAAGCCGCGGTGAAGGCCGCGGAGCAGGTGCTGCGCGGCTGACCGCGCCACCGTCCGGTCCGCACGAGCGGACCGGGCGAAGCTCAGGAGAAGGTCCGGGGAAAGGGAACCGCCATGTCCGACGGCGAGGTGCACACGGGTGCTTCGGGGCTGGCCCGAAAGCGCCGGTGGGCCGTGGGGATCGCCACGGGAGCGGTACTGCTCTCCGGCGCCGGCATGGCGGCCACCCAGCTGATCAAGTCGCCCGCGCAGGCCGCGGCCGACTCCGAGGCGCCCCCGCCGACGGTGCTCACGGCCCCGGTCGAGCACCGGGTCCTCGAGGACTCGGTCACCGTCCGCGGCACGGTCACCGCGGACCAGACCGTCGAGGTCAGCCCCTCGGCGGGCAGCCCCGACGGAGGCCCGCCCGTTGTCACCAAGCTGCCGGTCGAAGGCGGCCAGCAGATCGAGGCCGGCCAGCGGCTCCTCGAGGTATCCGGCCGCCCGGTGTTCGCCTTGCAGGGCGAGCTGCCTGTCTTCCGGGACCTGAAGCCCGGGGCCGAGGGTGACGACATCGCCCAGCTTCAGGACGCGTTGACCGCGCTCGGGCACAGCACGGCCGGTGACCGTGGCGGGTACTTCGGGCCGCGGACGAAGGCCGCGCTCACCGCGTTCTACGACAGCATCGGTTATACGCCGCAGCCTGCCCAGGCGGACGGTGACAGCGCGGTGGACAGCGCCGAGTCCGCCGTGACCGAGGCCGAACGGGCGCTGGAGGATGCCCGCTCGGCCGCGGCGTCCGGCGCCGGCTCCGGCACTCCCGGCGCGGGCACGGGCGAAGGCACCGACGTGGACGACAAGGACGCGGACGAGCCGTCGGTCTCCGACGGCAAGGGCGCGGGCGAAGGCTCCGCGCGACAGATCGAACGAGCGCAGGAGGACCTGGCCAAGGCACGCGAGGAGTTGGCCCGGGTGCAGGCGACGACCGGACCCATGCTGCCTGCCTCCGAAGTCGTCTTCCTGTCCCGCTTCCCCGCTCGGGTGGACGAGGTGCACGCGCGGGTCGGCGATGAGGTGTCCGGGCCGGTCCTCACGGTGTCGGCCGGCGCCCTGGTCGTCCACGGCTATCTGCAGCAGCACGAGAAGGGCCTGGTCAGGTCCGGCCAGCAGGTGCGGATCCTGTCCGAGGTGACCGGCCGCACGGCGACCGCGAAGGTCGTATCGGTCGCGGACACCGTCGGCCAGGAGCAGACCGCCGCGAGCGGAGAGGACAAGGCGCAGGCCGTCGGCGCCCAGGGGTACCTGATGCTCGTACGTCCGGACAAGCCGCTGCCGCCGGACCTCACCGGGCAGGACGTGCGCCTGACCGTGCACGCCGCGGCCACCAAGGCAGCGGGCCTGGTCGTGCCGCTTTCGGCGGTGTCGGCGGGAGCAGACGGCAGGACGACGGTGACCGTCGTCGAGAAGGGGGACGGCCGGCGCAGGGTGGCAGTGGTCACCGGGTCCACAGGGGACGGCTGCGTGGAAGTGCGTCCGCAGACCGCAGGCGCGCTCGCCGAAGGGGACAACGTCCTCATCGGTGTGCGCGCGAGCCCCGCGGACGCGGCAGGAGCGGGATCGTGACCGCCGTAGCCGAACCCCCGGTCATCGAACTGCGGCAGGCCGGCCTCACCTACCCGGGGCCGCCGCCGGTGCAGGCCCTCGCTCCCTGTGACCTGTGCGTCGAGCGCGGCGAGTTCGTGACCGTGGTCGGCCCCTCCGGGGCCGGCAAGTCGACGTTCCTGAACATCGTGGGACTTCTCGACTCACCGACCTCGGGCAGCTACCTGCTCGACGGTGTCGACACCGGCTCGCTGCCGGACGCGGACCGCACGGCCCTGCGCGGACAGCGCATCGGATTCGTGTTCCAGGCGTTCCATCTCATGCCGCACCGCAGCGCCCTGGAGAACGTGGCGCTCAGCCTCCTCTACGACGGCACTCCGCGCCGGGAGCGGGCGGCACGCGCCCGCGCCGCCCTCGAACAGGTGGGACTCGGCCCCCGCTCGCACTCCCTGCCCACCCAGCTCTCCGGTGGGGAGCGGCAACGGGTGGCCATCGCACGGGCGTTGGTGGGCCGACCGTCGCTGCTGTTGTGCGACGAGCCGACCGGCAACCTCGACACCGCGACCGCTGAGGCCATCCTCGGGCTTCTGGACGCGGTGCACCGCAGCGGTATGACCGTGGTCGTCATCACCCACGATCCAGCGGTGGCGGCCCGCGGCCGCCGCACCCTGACCATCCGGGACGGCGCCCTGTCCGAGACCTCAGACCCGCCGCACCCCGAGGCGAACGCCCGGCCGCACGGCCCGGTGCCGCTTAGCCCCGAGCCCGCGTCCGACCGGCCGCACTCCCCGGCCCTCGACCTCCTGCGGTGAGCAAAGCACGTATGCGACGTCTTCCGTTTTCTCTGCCCGGGATCCGCAGGCGCGAGGCCGGCCGGCCCGCCGGCGTGACCCGGCACCGGCTTGCGGTGCGGGACTTGGTCTCCGAGGCCCTCGCCGGCGTGCTGCAGCGCCCGGCCCGTTCCGCGCTGACCTCGCTCGGAACGGTGCTCGGAGTCGGCACGTTCGTCGCCATCCTCGGCTTGACCGCGACCGCCTCCTCGCAGATCGACGAGCGGTTCAACGCCCTCAGCGCCACCGAGGTGACCGTCGAGGACGTCTCCCGCGAGCAGGGCGCCCCGGGCACCATCGGCTTCCCCGCCGATGCGGACCAGCGCGTCGAGCGGCTCAACGGCGTACGCGACGCGGGCGTCTACTGGTCCGTCGACCTGGCTCCCGAGGAGCAGGTCAGATCGGCACCCGTGGGCCCCGACCGCGGCAGCGGCAGGATCCAGGTGGTGGCCGCCTCTTCCGGCGTACTGGAAGCGGCGCACCCCACCCTCGCCCAGGGGCGGCTCTACGACTCTTGGCATGACCGCACCGAGCAGCGGGTCGCCGTCGTCGGTGCGGGGCTTGCCGCCCGGCTCGGCATCACGACCCTGGAGACCGCGCCCGCCGTGTTCATCGGGGACGAGGCCTTCACGGTGGTGGGCATCGTGGACGACGTCGAGCGCCAGGCCGACCTGCTGCTCTCTGTCGTGGTGCCCCGGTCCACCGCGCAGCAGATCTGGGGTGTGCCGAAGAGCGCGCCCAAGATGCTCGTGTCCACACAACTGGGTGCCGCCCCGCAGGTGGCCGCCGAGGCACCGCTGGCGCTCGACGCCGCACACCCGGAGCACTTCAGGTCCGTGCCGCCGCCCGACCCCAAGTCGCTGCGGGCTGGAGTGAGCGGTGATCTCAGCCAGCTGTTTCTGCTGCTCGCCGCGATCTGCCTGTTCATCGGGACACTGGGCATCGCCAACACCACTTTGGTCGCCGTGCTGGAGCGCACCGGTGAGATAGGTCTGCGCCGCGCACTCGGTGCCCGCGGACGGCACATCACGGCTCAGTTCCTCACCGAGTCGGGCGCGCTCGGCACGCTCGGCGGCCTGGTCGGCGCGTCACTCGGCATCCTCACCGTCGTGGGTGTCGCTCTGGCCAGGGACTGGACACCCGTGATCCATCCGCAGGTCGCCACCGCCGCACCCGGCATCGGGCTGCTCACCGGTCTGCTCGCGGGCCTCTACCCCGCATGGAGGGCCAGCCGGGTGCAGCCGGTCGAGGCGCTGCGCCGGTAGCCCCTCGCTGCCCCCTCACGTCGCCGGCCACACGTGCCGACCCGGCCTCCCGCGACGGCACTCCCCCTGTCCGCCCAGCCCGGTGGCGCATCCCTGAGATCGCCGTCGGTGGGTGACCCGTGCCCGCTCAGTGGCACGGGCGCCAGTCAACACAAGGAGAATCGTTGAGATTCCGCAAGAGAGCACGGAGCTCCGTGGTGATGCTCGTCGCCACGGCCGTGCTGGGAGGGATGGTCCAGGCCTCGGCCTGGGCCGACGACACGGTCGGCAAGTCGCCGTCCGTGCAGTCGAAGCCAGAAGCGCAGCGGAAGGACTCCGTGCCGTCCGCCGAGCGTGCGGCCGTCTTGGGCAAGGACTACAAGAAGTCCGGTGACCTCGCGTGGACCACGTCCGGCGACGTACGGGGTTTCCACCTGCTGACCGCACGCGAGAGCACGGGCTATCAGTGGCAGACCACGGCCTCGCTGTCCGAGCCCGGCTTCGACGCGGACTCGTGGATCGGCAACGCGTGTGTGACCGGCTCCGGCAAGCGCGCCGTCGTGGTGTACGCCCCGCGGACGTTCACCAACGAGCCCGAGCTGATGGCACGCGGCGCCTTCACCGCGGTGGTCGACCTGGAGACGGGTCGGGTCACCAAACTGAAGACGCAGTCGACGCTCGCGTACTTCAATCCCGGCTGCGGTGTCGGCGAGAGCGCCGTACTGACCCAGGCCGGTGACGAGGCCAAGAACGCCACCCGTCTCGTCCGTCTCGATGCGGCGACGGGCAAGCTCGCCAAGCCCATCGAGACCAAGGGCCAGTTGACCTCGGCCGTCGTCACCAAGGACGGCTCGCTCGTCGGCGCGATGGGGGCACAGCTCGTCAAGGTGAACGGCCAGGGCCGCAAGACCGCCCTGCTCAACACTGAATCGGTGCCGCACCGGATCGCCGCCGACGCGGACGGCGGCGTGGTCTTCCTCGATCGGGACCAGCCCGCCAAGGCGAAGCCCGGCAAGGGGCGAGCCCCGAAGTCGGCCGCCGGCGAGCAGTCGGCACGGGCCAAGCGCCTTACCGCCGCGCAGATCGCCTCTCCGGACGTCCGCAAGGCCAAGGCGCCCGCGTTCGCCGAGGGCCCGCTGACCGAGACCGGGCTGACCCGCGGCGCCGGAAAGGTGTATCTGACCGGCAAGGCGAAGCGCGTTGCCGGACAAGACCTTCCGTCCGCCGTACGTCAGTTGGCCAAGGCACCGAAGGACGCCAGGGTCTCCACGCGCGGTGAGGCCGTGCTGACCGAGACCGGGTGGACCGACGGGCAGGGCGCCCTGATCCGCGCCGACAAGCCGGATGCCGTGCGCCCGGTCAACGTCACGCTGACGGCCGTGGACAGCGGTGAGGGGGCCGAGTTCACCATCGAGCCGGGTGAGCGGACCAGCGCCGCCTTCTCCGAGGGACTGGACCGCAGCCCCGCGCTCGCGGCGCCTGAGGGCGGTGCGTCCGCCGAGGGCGGCATGAGCACCATGTCCGCGGACCGCAACGAGATCGTCGAGTCCGAGCGGGTCTGCTCAGTGCCGCGCAACGATCCGCGGAACCAGGCCACCCAGCCCAAGCCGCGCCAGGTGGAGTGGGCGGTCAACCAGGCCATCCGCGGCAATCTGAACACGCACGTCAGCCGTCCTGCGAACTGGAAGAGCCTGGGCATGCCGGCGTACCAGCCGCAGACCCTCTTCCCGAAGCCGGCCCTGGAGGGCGGCGGCAGCGTGCCCGCTCAGGTGATGCTCGGTGTCACCGCGCAGGAGTCCAACATGTGGCAGGCATCGCGTATCGCGGTGCCCGGCGTCAGCAGCAGCCCGCTGATCGGCAACTACTACGGCATCGACTACTACGACGGCGACTCCTCGAACGAGTGGGACATCGCCTGGCCGGAGGCCGACTGCGGCTACGGCATCACCCAGGTCACCGACCACATGCGGATGGCAGGTCGCGAGGACGGCCACGGTGGTGAGGCCTGGCCTTACGAAAAGCAGCGCGCGGTCGCGCTGGACTACACCGCCAACGTCGCGGCGGGCCTGCAGATCCTCGTCTCGAAGTGGAACGAGACCAAGAAGGCCGGTCTGCAGATCAACAACGGAAACCCGGCGAAGATCGAGAACTGGTCGTTCGCGCTGTGGGCGTACAACGCCGGTTTCTACCCGAACAAGGGTGACGGCAGCCCGTGGGGCGTGGGCTGGGCGAACAACCCCGCCAACCCGATGTGGGACGCCGCCCGTTCGCCGTTCATGGAGGATTCGGCGGGCAACGAGGAGGCCTCCGACGCGGCGCACCCGCAGGACTGGCCGTACCAGGAGAAGGTGATCGGCTTCGCCGCGCACCCGCCGTCCTTCCTCGAGGCGCCCGGCAAGCTGGTCCCCGCGTTCCGCGCGGCTTGGTGGAACGGCACCGAGGGCGGCGCGTCCGTCGACGGCTCCGCCGTGCAGAACCGTGCCAAGGCCAAGCCGCCGGAGAACACCTTCTGCGCCGCGGGCAATGAATGCGACCCCGGCAAGATCTCTGACGGCGCACAGAACGAGGCGGGTCTGGGCCCCTGCACCCGCAGCGACTTCAAGTGCTGGTGGCACATGCCGGTCACGTGGAAGACTGACTGCGACTACTCGTGCGGCAACGACTTCACGCGCTTCCCCGTCGACTGGGCCGAGGAGCCGGACGGCACCGCGTACCCGCCGAACTGCTCCCCGAACTCGACCCTCCCGGCCGGGTCGATGATCATCGACAATCTGCCGTCGGGCGTTCCGGCGCAGAGATGCTCGAACACGTCCTGGACCAACGAGGGCACCTTCTCGATCGACTTCGGTGACGGCGACGGCGCGCATCCGACGATCGGTGGGCCCAATCGCTGGCCCTCCAAGGTCGATCTGCACCAGCTCGGCGCGGGTGCGGGCGGCCACTTCTACTTCGGCCACTCTCGCTCGGACGACGCCAAGGGCAAGCGTCTGGAGTTCACCGGTTCCTGGACCCTGAACAAGGACGTCAACGGCCCGGCGAAGATCTGGGTACATCTGCCTGATCACGGTGCGCACGAGACACGCGCCCAGTACAAGATCCACACCGCCAACGGTGTCCGTACTCGGGTCGTCAACCAGATGGGCGACAAGAACCGCTGGGTCTCCATCGGCGCCTTCATGTTCAACGGCAGGCCCAAGGTGACCCTTTCGACGATCGCGCCGGGCGGCACGGGCGACAAGGACATCGCCTACGACGCCGTCGCGGTCACGCCGATCAACGGCAAGTACGTCGAGCGGAGCCTGACGGCCGCGGCGGTCTTCGACCCCAACCAGGACCTCAACTCCAACATGCCGGCGGAGATGGAGACTCCGCTGCGTACGATGACGACCCTGTACAACTGGGGCATCGGCCACGCGAAGTCGGGTCCGTACTGGCAGAACCCGGAGGCGGACCACTACGGCATCACCTGGCGGGCCCGCTGCCCCACGGCCACCCCGGTGGGCGAGTGCAGCGGCCAGAAGACCTACGACGCCGCTGAGAAGTGGTACCAGGAGGTCAAGGCGGGCGGCAACAAGGTCCGCGCGGACGGTTCGGCGCCCGCCATGTCGATCCCGGTGTGGATGGCGATGGCCAACCACCGCCCGGACACCTCGCAGCCGGCGAGTGTGGCGTTCCAGGACGACAACAGCTACAAGATCAAGAGCGATGTCGACGTGAGCTACATCGTCGACGAGTCGACGGGGAAGATCATCCCGGGCAGCGAGTCGGCGGGCTACAAGGTCCGCGTCGGCAACGCGCACCTGCCGCACTTCGTCACCGATCTCATCAAGGCGATCGAGGCGGACTACGGCATCCCGAAGCCGAACATCAACTACACGACGTACGACGCGCTCGAATACGGCCGCGACCAGTATGTGACCCCGTACACCACCGGTGACACCCCCGGCCAGGCGTACTTCCCGCACTTCCGCGGGGCGCGCCTGGACACCGACCAGAAGTGCGTGGACTTCCGTGCCGTGGGTGGCGGTGTGCACGGTTACCGGGCGATGGTCGCCTACCAGCACGTCAACGACAACGTGAAGGCATGGGTCGACAAGGTCAAGGCTCACCCGGAAACCAACAAGGGCATCCAGGACTTCGCCGGGGACATCTACTCGATGTTCTTCAAGAACTCCGGTGACAACAACGCCTTCGGCAGCATGATCGGCAATGCCCCGCCCATCTGGCAGGACATCGCGGCCGCCTTCTGCGCGGACGGCAGTGTCAAGCCGACCCACCTGGTGGAGAACCGGGACGCGGTGCCGAACAACGGCCTGGTGTGGCAGAGCTACATGCCGGACCTGTACGTCTACATCGATGACAAGATGACCGACAACCTCGGTCGTCCGTCGAACCAGCGGATCAAGCTGGGCGACTGGCGCAACTTCGGCAACCTGCCCGTGGGCAACGGTCACGCATACGGTCAGTGCGACGCTATGGGCCGAGGCAGCGGAGGCAACCCGTGGGCCATCGAAGCACCGGTGCCACTGATCGGCGACGGCCCGAACGTACGCCCGAAGAAGGTCACGCACTGTGACTCGCAGACGGGCCAGCACACGGAGTTCACCGAGAACTTCACGCCCTAGCGACTGAACGTCGGGTGGCCGGGTTGTCCACGGGCAGCCCGGCCACCCGCAATCCCAGGAAGGAAGGAAAGTCACCATGGGATCCGGTGCGACCTTTGTCGTGGTGCCGCTGCTCTTCTACTGCGCGCTGATGGCGCTCTTCTGCCATCGAGTCGCGCGGAGTTCGACACCGCGCGTGGGGTGGTTGATGGCGGGGGCCCTGATCGGGCTGCCTCTCTGCCTCTTCTTCGGCGCGCTGATCGCGGCAGCGCCCTGACGGGCCGCACTGGTCAGTCACCGGCTCGCCGTCGCGCCGCCCAGTCGATGCCGCCCCGCAGATGGGCGCGGAAGCGCGGATCGGTGTAGGCGTCGGCGGCGTGGCCGAGGGCGGTGTAGAAGACGCGGCCCGCGCCCTGGTCGCGGCACCAGACCAGTGGGTGGTCGTCGCCCATGCCGCCGCCATCGTACGACGACTCGTCGGCGCGGGCGAGGACGTGGACGGCGCCGCGCGGGTTGGTGCGGAAGTCGTACCACTCGTCCGTGCACTCCCACACGGCGGGCAGGTTCCGGGTCGCCGGATGGTCGCGGTCCTCGACGACGACCCGGCCCGGCTGGTGGGCGGGGTGCCGGTCGAAGCGGGCGCCGAGCAGTTCGCCGTAGTACGGCCAGTCGTCCTCGGTGCAGGCCGCCGCGTGCACGCCGACGAAGCCGCCGCCCGACTCGACGTACTCGGCGAGCTGGGTGCGCCCGGCCGGGGTGAGCACCTCGCCGCTGGTGGAGAGGAAGACGACGGCGGCGTAGGCGTCGAGGGGCCCCTCCAGGACCGCCGGGTCCTCGGTGTGGTCGGCCTCGAACTCCCCCAGCGTTCCCACGGCGTCGACCGCGGCCGGGATGGAGTCGTGGCGGTAGGCGGTGGTGCGCGTGTAGAGGAGCAGTCGGGGGGCCATGGCGCCGACCCTAGACGGCCGGGACGGACGGTGGGGCCGGGTCAGCCACCGACGTCCACGTTGTTGTCGGGTGCCCCGTCGCCGAACGAGGGCAGGTCGCCGCGCTCCACCGGTGTGCCGGGCGCGGGTTCGGCGGAGGGCAGGAGGGCGGCGGCCTCGGAGGCGTCGGGGCGGTGGGCGCCCAGGGCGGCCTCGCGCAGGACGTCGCGCGGTACGGCGTCCGTCTCGCCGGAGACGCGCACGACGTGGCCCTCCTCGGGCACGGCGTACTCGTGGCGACCGGCACCGGTGCGGTACCAGACGTCGCCGTCGCGCTCGCAGATCGTGCGCTCACCGGACATGTCGCCGACCGGCTGCTCGGGGCAGGCGCCTTCGGTGATCGCGCCCCGGTCGACAAAGAGGCGCAGGTGGGCACCGGTCTCGTGGGAGACCCAGGTGGCGGTGAAGCCGTCGTCGCCGAGGACGCCGACGGACTGCCGGACCAGGGTGAAACCGGGGGCCTCGGTGACGTAGACCAGCTCGGGCGCCACGCCCAGCGCCTGGGCACGGGCGTCGAGTTCACCCCGGTCGGCGGCCTCCGTCACGCTGGCGGAGACGCCCGCCGAGGGGCCGGCGTCCGCCTTCTCGGAGCCGCAGGCGGTGAGCAGCAGCGGGGCCAGCAACAGCACCGGCAGGACGCGCGTGGGACGAATCATGCGGCCATCCTGCCGCACAGAGGTGTTCACAGCCGGGTCGGGCCGCCTACGCTCGGTCGCGACGCACGCCCTTCCCGCCCTGCTGGACCACCTGGTAATGGCGACCCCCGACCTCGCGGCGACGGTCGCCGACTACACCCGGCGCACCGGTGTCGCCCCCGCGCCCGGCGGTACGCATCTCGGCCTCGGCACCCGGAGCCACGTGGTCGGGCTGGGCGGCACCGGCTACCTGGAGATCATCGGCCCCGACCCGCGCCGGTCCCCGCCGGACGGCCCGCGCCCCGTGTGGCTGGAGCGGCTCACCGCCCCGCGCTTCGTGTCCTGGGCGATCCGCCCGCCCGACCTGGACGCGGCGGTGGCGGCGGCCCGGGCACGCGGTCACGACCCCGGCGCGGTGCGCCCGGTGAGCCGCCGCCGACCCGACGGCACGCTCCTGGAGTGGCGCCTGACCGACGGCGTCCACCCTTCCGGTCTGGTGCCCTTCCTCATCGACCGGGGCGCCACGCCCCATCCCTCGGCGGGCCTGCCCGTCACTCCCCTGCCGGCCCTCACCGCGACCGCCCCCGACCCCGCCGGGATCCGTCCGCCGCTGTCCGCGCTCGGCACGGCGCTGCCGCTCACCGCCGGTCCGACGGGCCTGTGCCGCACGGTGGACACGCCTCGGGGACCGGTGACATCCGGTCCGCCGTGAGGGAGACATGGACGGCGGGGCCTTCGGGTCAGGGGCGGTGCGCCGCGGCGTCCTTCGTCAGCTGGACGGCCGAGAGCAGGCTGAGGCCGGGCGCCGCCTCGCGGAGGACCTTGACGGCCTGCACGGAGTCCGCGGGGCCCTGGTAACCCGCCATGGCGAAGCGCTCGTGGACCCAGCGGGCGCGCAACTCGGCGTCGGAGGCGGCGGCGGCCCGCTCGACCAGGGCGGCGGCGTGCTCCAGCCCGGGCCGCTGCTCGGGCGTCGCCTCGGCGAGCGCCTGACGGACGCCGTGGGCGATGACGTCCGCGTCGCGCAGGACGAGTACGTTGAGTTCCGGTTGTCTGCCGCGTCCGAACATGGAGCCATGGTCGTTGCCGTGGCCTGTGCGGTTCAAGTGACTTGAGGGGCTTCTGAGGCAAGGGCCCTCTCGGCTCCCCTCCGGGCCCGTATCCCGTGTGTCCGATTCTTTCAAGACCGGGCTGCCGGACCCTGCCTACGGTGGCCCCATGACCGCACGATTCAACGCCGTCGGCCTCGTCGTCTCCGACATGGCCGCGTCCGTGACCTTCTACCGCCGGCTCGGTTTCGCGTTCCCCGAGGGCGCCGGGGACCAGCCGCACGCCGAGGCCGAACTGCCGGGCGGGATCCGGCTGCTGCTCGACACCGAGGAGTCCGTCCGCTCCTTCATGCCCGGGTGGCAGCCGCCCGCAGGCGGCGGACGGCATTCGCTCGCCCTGCTGTGCGACACGCCGGCCGAGGTCGACGCGCTCTACGAGGAGCTGACCGGAGCCGGATGCCACGGCGAACTCAAGCCCTGGGACGCCGTGTGGGGGCAGCGCTACGCCGTCGTGAACGACCCGGACGGCCACGGCGTCGACCTGTTCGCGCCGCTATCCACGCCGGCCGAGTAGTTCACCGGGTGACACGCCCGACAACTGCCGCACGTCCCGCGTCAGATGGGCCTGGTCCGCGTAACCGGACCGGACGGCCGTCTCGGCGAGGGGCGTGCCCGCGCGGGCCAGGGCGAGGGCGCGCTGCAACCGCAGTACGCGGGCCAGCGTCTTGGGACCGTAGCCGAAGGCGGCCAGTGAGCGGCGGTGCAACCGACGGGCTCCGATACCGAGTTCGTCGGCGGTGTCGGCCACCGGGCGGCCGGCGTCGAGGGCGGTCACGATCCGGCGCAGCATCGGGTCGGCGGGCTCGGCCTCGGCCGCCCGGGACAGCGCCGCCTCCTCCAGGCCGCTCGCCGGGTCGGGGGCCGCGTTCACCCGCGCGGTCAGGCGCCGCACCCGGGCGGCCGGCCAGAGGTCGGCGAGTTCGACACGCCGGTCGCGCAGTTCGTGGGCGGGGACGCCGAGGAGGGCGGGCGCGGTGCCGGGGTAGAAGCGGACGCCCGCCCAGGGGCCCGGGGCGCCCTCGGTGACGTGGGCGCGGGTGTCGGGGCCCGCGACGAGCAGCCGGCCGTCGTACCAGAGCAGGTCCATGCAGCCGTCGGGCAGCACGCGCCCCGGGGCGCCGGGCGCGGTCGGCGTGCTGTTCCACACCACCGCGCCGGTCAGCCGGGACGCCCGTTCCGCGTACACGCCTGCCAGGCTACGCCGGTGCCCGGTGCTCCTGCGGACTGACGCCGTACACCCGCTTGAAGGCCGTGGACAGGGCGAACGCGCTGCCGTAGCCGACCTGCCGGGCGATGGCGCCGAGCGTGTCCTCGGTGTCGCGCAGCCGGTCGGCGGCGAGGGCGAGGCGCCAGCCGGTGAGGTACCCCATCGGGGGCTCGCCCACCAGGTCGGTGAAGCGCCGGGCGAGCGCGGCGCGGGAGACCCCGGCCTCGGCGGCGAGCGAGGCGACCGTCCAGGGGTGCGCCGGATCGTCCTGGATGAGCCGCAGCGCCCGGCCGACGACCGGGTCCCCCAGCGCCCGGTACCAGGCGGGCGGCCGGGCCCGCGGACCGGCGAACCAGGCCCGTAGAGCGGCGATGACCAGCAGGTCGAGGAGCCGGTCCAGGACGACCTCCTGACCGGGTTCGTCCCGCGTGACCTCCGTCGTCAGCAGGGGTGTCAGCGGGCAGTCCCACTGGTCGGAGGTGAGGGACAGCAGCGGCGGCAGGGCGTCCAGCAGCCGGCCGCCGATCTCGCTCCGGACCAGGTAGGTGCCGATCAGCAGCACCGCGCCGCCGTCGGGGCGGTCGCCCCAGGTGCGGACGCCGAGGTCCATCGAGCCGTTGAGGGGGCGTCCGTCTGGGTAGCCGCACTCACCGCCCGGAAGGATCACCGCCTGCGGCGGGGTGCCGGGGTCGTCGGCGCAGGTGTACGGGTCGGGGCCGCGCGCGATCGCGAGGTCGCCGGCCCGCAGCCGCAGCCGCTCGCCCGTGTCCGGGACGATCCAGGCGTCGCCGCGGACCATCAGCATCACCGTCAGCGGCGCCCGGTCCTCGATGCGCACGGCCCACGGCGGGTCGAAACAGGCGCGGATCATGAACGCGCCGCGCGCGCGGGGGCCCTCCAGCAGACCGGCGAGTGCGTCCATGGCGTCACAGCGTAGACGCACGCGTATGGGAACGAGCCGTTCGGCTATGGGAACGTGCGGCGCCCGGCGGTTGACTGAAGCCATGACAGACATGACAGACATGACAGGCGTGGACACGGAAGCGGGCATGACGGTCGTCGTGACGGGAGCGACCGGTCGCACCGGGCGGCGGGTGGCCGAGGCGGCGCGGGCGGCCGGGCTGACCGTGCGGGCGGCGTCCCGGGCGACCGGCTTCGACTGGTGGGACCGGTCGACCTGGGCGGACGTCCTGCGCGGCGCCGACGCGGCCTACCTGGCCTACCCGACCGATGTCGGTGCCCCGGACGCCGCCGGGACGGTCGGGGCGCTGGCGCGGGAGGCGGCCGGGCTCGGCGTACGGCGGCTGGTGCTGCTGTCGGCGCGGGGCGAGGAGCAGGCCCGGCCCACCGAGGAGGCGCTGGCGGAAGCGGGCGCGCACTGGACGGTCGTGCGGGCCGCCTGGTTCGCGCAGAACTTCAGCGAGGGCCCGCTGGTGGCGGAGCTGCGGCAGCGCGGGGAGTTGATGTTCCCGGCCGGTGACGGGGCCCGGGAGCCGTTCGTGGACCTGCGGGACGTCGCGGACGTGGTGGTGGCGGCGCTGACCTCAGGCGACCGGTACGCCGGGCGGGTGCTGGAGGTCTCGGGGCCGCGGCTGCTGACCTTCGGTGAGGCGGTCGCCGAGATCGCGAAGGAGACGGGGCACGCGCTGACGTATCGGGCCGTCTCACCGCGCGAGTACGGCGAGAACCTGGCCGGGTTCGGAGTGCCCGAGGGGGAGGTCACGTTCCTCGTGGAGCTGTTCGGTGCCCTGCTCGACGGCCGCAACGCCCATCTGTCGGACGGTGTCCGGCAGGTGCTGGGCCGTGCGCCGAGGGACTTCGGGGACTTCGTACGTGAGGGCGCGGCGGCGGGCACCTGGGCCCCGGATCCGTCCGGCCGGCCTTAGGAAAGCAGTCCGGTCACCAGGCCGGTCGGTCACCAGGCGGCCGGTCGGTCACGAGGCCGGTCGGTCACGAGGCCTCGGGTTTCTCCTCGGGCTTCTTGTGGTTCACGGGGGGCGTGTTCTTCACGTGGGTGCGCAGGCGGGACGTGACGTCCTCCGGGGGCAGGAAGCGGGACCAGCGTTCCGGGAACTCGGAGGGCATGTCGGGGTCCGCCTCGCCGTTCGCGGTGGTGCGGGCCACGTACTCGACGACCTGCGCCTGGCGCAGCCGCTCGTTGGCCTCGCGGGCGGCCGCGGTGGCGGCGGCCGGCCAGACCCGGTCGATGGCCGCGTTGACCGCGGCTCCGACGAGCACGGCGAACGCGGACACGCCGATCCACAGCAGCACGGCGACGGGCGCGGCGAGCGAGCCGTAGATGGTGGGGCCCTCGACGGTGCTGGTGAGGTAGATGCGCAGCAGGAAGCTGCCGAGCACCCACATGGCGAGGGCGACCAGCGCGCCGGGCACGTCCTCGATCCACGGGGACCGTACGGGCACGGAGACGTGGTACAGCGTGGTCAGGAACGCGATGGACAGGACGATGACGACCGGCCAGTAGAGCACCTGGACGACCGTCGTCGACCAGGGCACGATCCGCACCACGGCGTCCGGACCGGCCACCATCAGCGGCAGCGCGATCGACCCGATCAGCAGGGCCACGAGGAACAGCAGGAAGGCCATCAGACGGGTCTTGACGATCCCCCGGACGCCGTCGAGGCCGTACATCACGGTGATGGTGTCGATGAAGACGTTCACCGCGCGGGAGCCCGACCACAGGGCGAACAGGAATCCGAGGGAGATGACGTCGGGCCGGCCGCCCTTCATCACGTCGTCCAGGATCGGCTCGGTGATCTGCTCGACGCCCTTCTCGGAGAGCACCGCGCGGGACGCGTCCAGGATGCTGGTGCGCAGGCTCTCGGTGGTGTCGGCGCCGATCCAGGAGTCGACGTAGCCGAGCAGGCCGAGGAGGCTCAGCAGCAGGGGCGGCACCGAGAGCAGCGTGAAGAACGCGGCCTCGGCGGCCAGACCGAGGATGCGGTACTCCATGCACGAGTTGACCGTGTCCTTGAGGAGCAGCCAGGCGGTCCTGCGTTTGGAGACGTTCCGGTACAGGACCCGGGCGCGATGGAGCCGGCCGGAGGGCCGTTCGGGGGATTCACTTGCTGGCTGCACGACCTAAAGGTATCCGTCGCGGGGGGTCGCGCTCATCCGCGGACGCCCTCCTGCCGGTGACGGCTCCGTGCGGGTCCGCGGCACGGTAGGTTCACGTTCATGGCAGGCAGTACCCACACCGTGACGAATCAGGCGCCGCCGCTGGTCGGCTACGACGTCTTCACCGCCGACCGGGCCCTGACGGCCGCGGTCGAGCGGCATCTGGCACCCGGGCTGCACGAGGAGGCGCTGGAGGAGCTGTCGGGTCTCGGCCGCAGCTGCGGATCGGTCCAGACCCAGGAGTGGGGCGCGCAGGCCAACGAGAACCCGCCGGTCCTGCGCACCCACGACCGCTACGGGCACCGCGTCGACGAGGTCGGCTTCCACCCGGCCTGGCACCGGCTGCTGGGCAAGGGCGTCTCGGCGGGCCTGACCGACGCCTGGTCCCGGCCGGGCGGGCATGTGCGGCGTGCCGCCGCGTTCCTCATGTGGACCCAGGTCGAGGCCGGGAACTGCTGCCCGCTGTCGATGACCCACGCGGCGGTTCCGGCCCTGCGAGCCGACCCGGCGCTCGCCGCGGAGTGGGAGCCGCGGCTGGCCTCCCGCGTGTACGACCGGGAGCTGCGGCCCGCCCACCTGAAGGCCGGGGCCCTGTTCGGGATGGGCATGACGGAGAAGCAGGGCGGCAGCGACGTACGGGCGAACACCACCTCGGCGCGGCCGCTGGCCGAGGACGGCACGTACGAGCTGACCGGGCACAAGTGGTTCTGCTCGGCGCCGATGTCGGACGGGTTCCTGGTGCTGGCGCAGGCCCCTGGGGGTACCGCCCGTGCCGAAGGCAACGGGGGAGGGCTGACCTGCTTCCTGGTGCCGCGGGTGCTGGCGGACGGCACCCGCAACGTGTTCCTGATCCAGCGGCTCAAGGACAAGCTGGGCAACCGTTCCAACGCCTCCGCCGAGGTGGAGTTCGCCGGGACCTGGGCGCGCCGGGTCGGCGAGGAGGGGCGCGGGGTGCGCACCGTCATCGACATGGTGGCGGCGACCCGGCTCGACTGCGTGCTGGGTTCGGCGGGCCTGATGCGGCAGGCCGTCGCGCAGGCGGTGCACCACAGCGCCTACCGGGAGGCGTTCGGCGCGAAGCTGGTCGACCAGCCGCTGATGCGCAACGTCCTCGCGGACCTCGCGATCGAGTCGGAGGCGGCCACCACGCTCGCGGTGCGGCTGGCGGCGGCCTACGACGCCGCCGAGGGCGGCGACGAGCGGGAGCGGGCGCTGCTGCGGATCGCGGTGCCGGTGGCCAAGTACTGGGTGACCAAGCGGTGCGCGCCGGTGGCGGTGGAGGCCGCCGAGTGCCTGGGCGGCAACGGGTACGTGGAGGAGTCCGGGATGCCCCGCCTGGTGCGCGAGTCACCGCTGAACTCGATCTGGGAGGGCGCCGGCAACGTGCAGGCGCTGGACGTCCTGCGGGCGCTCGGCCGGGAGCCGCTGGCGCTGGACGCGTATCTGACGGAAGTGGGTCTGGCGCGCGGCGCCGATCACCGGCTGGACGCGGCGATCAGGGGCCTGCTGACCGAGCTGGCCGATCTGGGGGCCGCCGAGGGGCGGGCCCGGCGGCTGGCGGAGCGGCTGGCGCTGGTGCTCCAGGGCTCGCTGCTGGTCCGGTACGCGCCGCCGGAGGTCGCCGACGCGTTCTGCGCCGGACGGCTGGGCGGTGACGGGGGCGCGGCCTTCGGCACACTGCCGCCCACGCTGGACCTGGCGTCGGTGGTGGAGCGGGCCCGGCCACCGGCGGTGGCCTGATCGCACCGGGTGGCGCGGGGGTGGTGCCGCGCCGACACGGCACCACCCCCGCCACACCGGCCCGTTCAGGCCGCGTACGCCGCTCGGGGCGACGTGGTTCAAGTTTGGACACCGGTACGGCGGTCCACCAGGGTTGCAGGGGGTTGCAACTTGCTGCCGACTGTGTGCGGACTGTGTCCTCGTGTCACGGGCAAGCGGCCAGTATCAGACGAACATCCGAGTATCCGAACATTCGAGTATCCGAACATCCGGCTTTCGGGAGGACGGGACCAGTGGCGCTCTCGCCGATGGACGTGACGCAGTTCGCCGCCGTCGACACGGCGCGTGCGGCGCGGATGCTCAACGAGGTCCGTTCCGCGAAACTCTCGGGCGGACGGGCTCCGGTGGCGCCGCGTCCGGTGATCGAGCAGTCCTGGGAGCGGATGCTGCGCAGCGGTGTCGATCCCGAGCACGACTTCCGCTCCGGGCTGCTGGCCCCCGAGGAGGTACAGCGACGGCGGGAGGCCTCGGCGCTGCGGCACGTGCTGCCGGTGCTGCGGGAGGGCCTGCTGTCGGTCGCGGACGTCGCGCACCACATCATGGTGGTCGCTGACGACGAGGGCCGGGTGCTGTGGCGGGAGGGCAGCGCGCCGGTGCTGCGCAAGGCCGACGGTCTCGGATTCGAACTCGGGGCGGACTGGCGGGAGGAGGTGGTCGGCACCAACGGCGTGGGCACGCCGGCGGTCACCCGGCGGCCCGTACAGGTCTTCGCCTCCGAGCACTTCGTCCGGTCCCAGGCGACCTGGACCTGCGCCGGGGCGCCCATCACCGATCCGCGCAGTGGCCGGCTGCTCGGCGTGGTCGACGTGAGCGGGCCGCTGGAGACGATGCACCCGGCGACGCTCGCCTGGGTCGACTCGGTGGCCAAGCTCGCCGAGGCCCGGCTGCGCGAGCTGCACATGCTGACGCTGGAGCGGCTGCGTGCGGTGGCCGCGCCGGTGCTGGCCCGGCTCGACGGGCGGGCACTGGTGACGGACCGCGACGGCTGGACGGCGGCGGTGACGGGGATGCCGTACCTGGACCGGGTGACGCTGCCCAAGTCCCCGGCGGCGGGGCCGAGGTGGCTGCCGGCGCTCGGGGCGTGCACCGTGGAGCCGCTGGGCGACGGCTGGCTGGTGCGGGCGGCCGATGAGCCGGTGCCGCAGGGCTCCGTCCGGATCGTGCTGGACCTCGGGCAGCCGCGCCGCTGGTCGGTCCGGGTGCTGGGCGGCGCGGAGGCGTGGGTCCGGGAACTGAGTCCCCGGCACGCCGAGTTGCTGTACCTGCTGGCCGTCCACCGCGCCGGCCGCAGCGCGTCGGGGCTGGCCGAGGACATGTTCGGCGACCCGGCCCGCACGGTGACGGTACGGGCCGAGATGTCGCGGGTGCGGAGGTACCTCGGGGCCTACCTGGAACACCGGCCGTATCGTTTCTGCGAGGAAGCGGAGATCGAGGTGCTCCTCCCGGACGACCCGCGCGACCTGCTCCCCCACTCGGCCGCACCGGCGGTGGCGGAACGCAGGGCGTCGCTGCCGGCGCCCTGAACGGGCCCCTTCAGGGGCGCGACCCGCTCCGCCCGAGCCGCCCACGCGCACCCCGGGCCGTCCGGGATGGCCGGAAAGACGGCACGTTTTCGCATATTTGCATCGTCCGCGTCCGCGAACCCCTCCGTCTGTCGTAGCATCCTCTACGGACCGCCCCATCCGCTCCTCGGTCAACGTGGCCACCGTCGAGCCCAGTTGGTTCGGTGCCCGTGGAGGTTCTATGAAGCAGCGCGGCAGACACCGCCGACGCAGGCGGGGCAGGGCGCTGCGCGCGGCCCTGACCGGTGCCGCCCTCGCGTTGACGGGGGCCGCCACGCTGATCAGCGCCTCGCAGGCCACGGTCGCCGACGACCCCGGCGCTCTCGCACCCCTGACCTCCGCCGCCGAGACCGACCCGCTGCGGCTGACGGAGCACCGCGTGCCGCGGCCCTGGCTCGACCGGCTCTCCACCGCGATGGGCGAACCGGTGGGCGTCGACGCCCTCCTCGGCTCCGCCGACCACACGCTGCGCGACGCCGCCGACTGCGCGGCCGAGGAACGCGAAGCCCTGCCGATCTCCCCCGCGGCCACCCGCGCCTACTGCTGGGAGGAGGGCGACACCGAGGGCTGGCGGCCCGGCGCGGTCACCACCTCCGGGGACGCCGACGAGGACGGACGCTGGGGCGCCCACCGCGTCATCCTGTCCGCCTGGACCCGCGACGACGGGACGCCCGAGGGCGGCCTCGCCCGGGTCTCCTTCGTCGACGCCGACGACCCCGACCGCCTGAGCTACACCTCGGCGCTCCTCGCCGTCCCGGTCGACGGCGGCCACGACTACCGGGGGCTCGCCTCCCCCGTCTCCGGCATGGTCTGGTACCAGGACAAGCTGCTGGTCACCACCGGTTCCGGGGACCGCGACGCGCTGTACGTGTACGACGTGGACCGGGTCCAGCGCGCCACCACCGACGCGGACGCCGTCGGGCGGGTACCCGGGGGCTGGGCGGCGGACGGCCACCCCTACGTACTGCCCGCCGTCGCCTCGTACCGGCTCTCCGACGCCGACGGCGCCGCCCGCCCCGGTGCGATCTCCCTGGACCGCGGCACGGTCCCCGACAGCCTGGTGGCGAGCGAGCGAGTGCCCGCGGACGACGACCGCCCCACCCGGCTGTGGCGCTACGCGTTCGGCACGGACCCGGCCCGCACCGGACTGCCGGCCGCCGACTCCTCCGGTCACGTCGACGCGGTGGAGGCGTACGAGACGGGGGCGGCCGAGGTCGGAGGCGTGCTCTCCCACCGTCCGGCCGGCGCGGCACGGTCCGACTGGTACCTGGGACGCGCCGCCGGCGGAGACGACGGGCGCGGGACCCTGTGGCGCCAGGACGCGGAGGACGCCCGGGCCACGGAGTGCGGGGCGGACCGCTCGCAGCGGTGCTGGAGCGGACAGGCGGGCTCCCTGTCGTACTGGGCGCAGACCGGTGAGGTCTGGTCCCAGTCGGGCCGCATGCTGTTCGCGCTGCCGCTGACCTCGATCGAGGACGCGCTCGACTGACGGGCAAGCGCCCGTCGGGGGTGCGCGCGGGCGGGGATCGACAGATCCGCGGACCGGATGATTCCCTGACCGGCATGACCAACATCGCCGTGACCACCTGGTCCCTGGAGCAGACGGCGCCGACCGACCTGCTGCCGGCCGCCGCACCGGAGGGGGACGTCCGGATCGTCCGCGCCGAGGTGCCCTCCCCCGAGTTCAGCCGCTTCCTGTACGCCTCGGTCGGCGGCGACATCCGCTGGACGGACCGGCTGGGCTGGAGCTACGCGCGGTGGCGGGAGCACCTGGAGCGGGCCGGCGTGGAGACCTGGGTCGCCTACGACCACGGCACGCCCGCCGGGTACGTGGAGCTGACGCCGGGGGACGACGGGGTCGTGGAGATCGAGTACTTCGGCCTGATCCCGGCCTTCCGGGGCCGGCGCATCGGCGGCCACCTGCTCTCGTACGGCGCCGCCCGCGCCTGGGACCTGGCGGACCGGTGGCCGGGGCTGGCCACGACCAAGCGGGTGTGGCTGCACACGTGCAGCAAGGACGGCGAGTTCGCGATGGCCAACTACCAGCGCCGCGGCTTCCGCCTGTTCGACACCAAGGTCGAGGAGGAGGCGGAGGTGGCCGCTCCGGGCCCCTGGCCCGGAGCGTTCCCCGCCTGACCGGCCGCCCCTCCGCGGCCTCCGGACGGGGGCCGAGCTGTGATCCACAACACCCGCGTCTCGCCCCACGAGACACGGGTGTCCGTATTTTGGACGAAGCTGGACTGTGTCCAGATCGCCGTGCCAGGCTTCCGTCATGCCTGGAACTGGAATTGCCTTGGTGAGTCGGCGGCACGTCGACCTCGGCCGCATGTCCAGCGCCATCTGTCCGGTCCGCTGAGAGCACCCTCCAGCACCTCCGGATTCCCCGCATTCGCCTGATTCCCGCGCGACGAAGCGCACGTACGCCTCACGTATGCCATGCGCCGCGCGCGCAGGTCAGAGCCGCTTTCCGCCTGTCGAAGGACGTGTCAAACCATGGCCGCCACGCCGCCGAATCCTGCTGCCGCGACCCCCCGCCGCAAGGTGAGCCGTCACCGTGGCGAGGGTCAGTGGGCTATGGGTCACTTCACCCCGCTCAACGGAAACGAGCAGACCAAGAAGGACGACGACGGTCTCAACGTACGGACACGTATTGAGACGATCTACTCCAAGCGGGGTTTCGACTCGATCGACCCCGGCGACCTGCGCGGCCGGATGCGCTGGTGGGGGCTGTACACCCAGCGCAAGCAGGGCATCGACGGCGGAAAGACGGCCGTCCTGGAGCCGGAGGAGCTGGACGACAGCTACTTCATGCTGCGTGTCCGCATCGACGGCGGCGCGCTGACCACCGCGCAGCTGCGGGTCATCGGCGAGATCTCCCAGGAGTTCGCGCGCGGCACGGCCGACATCACCGACCGGCAGAACGTCCAGTACCACTGGATCCGGATCGAGGACGTGCCCGAGATCTGGAACCGCCTGGAGGGCGTCGGCCTGTCCACGGTCACCGCCTGCGGCGACACGCCCCGCGTGATGATCGGCTCCCCGGTCGCGGGCATCGCCGAGGACGAGATCATCGACGGCACGCCGGCGCTGGAGGAGATGAAGCGCCGCGTCCTGAACAACCCGGCGTACTCGAACCTGCCGCGGAAGTTCAAGACCGCGATCTCCGGGTCGCCGGTGCTGGACGTGGTGCACGAGATCAACGACGTGGCGTTCGTCGGCGTCGAGCACCCCGAGCACGGGCCGGGCTTCGACCTGTGGGTCGGCGGCGGCCTGTCCACCAACCCCAAGCTGGGCGTGCGCCTCGGCGCCTGGGTGCCGATCGACGAGGTCCCCGACGTCTACGAGGGCGTCATCTCGATCTTCCGCGACTACGGCTACCGGCGGCTGCGCAACCGCGCCCGCCTGAAGTTCCTGGTCGCCGACTGGGGCCCGGAGAAGTTCCGCCAGGTGCTGGAGGACGAGTACCTGAAGCGGAAGCTGACCGACGGGCCGGCGCCCGCCGATCCGACCAGCCGCTGGCGCGACCACATCGGCGTGCACCGGCAGAAGGACGGCCGCTACTACGTCGGCTTCGCCCCGCGCGTCGGCCGCGTCGACGGCACGATCCTGACCAAGGTCGCCGACCTGGCGGAGGCGCACGGCTCGGGCCGGGTGCGCACCACGGTCGAGCAGAAGATGATCGTCCTCGACGTCGAGGAGGGAAAGGTCGACTCGCTGGTCGAGTCCCTGGAGGCGCTGGACCTCACCGCCCGGCCCTCCACCTTCCGGCGCGGCACCATGGCCTGCACCGGCATCGAGTTCTGCAAGCTGGCCATCGTCGAGACCAAGGCGCGCGGCGCCTCGCTGATCGACGAACTGGAGCGCCGCCTCCCGGAGTTCGACGAGCCCCTCACCATCAACCTCAACGGCTGCCCGAACGCCTGCGCCCGCATCCAGACCGCGGACATCGGTCTCAAGGGCCAGCTGGTCCTGAACGCCGAGGGCGAGCAGGTCGAGGGCTACCAGGTGCACCTCGGCGGCGCCCTCGGCCTGGAACCCGGCTTCGGCCGCAAGGTGCGCGGCCTGAAGGTCACGGCGGAGGAGCTGCCGGACTACGTGGAGCGCGTGCTGACGCGCTACCAGGCCGAGCGCGAGGACGGCGAGCGCTTCGCCACCTGGGCGGCCCGTGCCTCCGAGGAGGCCCTGTCGTGACGGAGCGTGCCGCGCCCTTCTACTGCCCCTACTGCGGTGACGAGGACCTGCGTCCACACGAGGAAGGTCACGGCGCCTGGGAATGCGGGGCGTGCAACCGCGCATTCCAGTTGAAGTTCCTCGGGCTCCTCGCCCGGGGTCTTCAGCCCGACTCCACGGGAGGGGAACCGATATGACGGCGGTTCAGGAAGAGCGTACGACCGAGGAACTCAAGGCACTCGCCGAGCGGGCGGGCCGCGAGCTGGAGGACGCCTCCGCGCTGGAGATCCTCCAGTGGGCGGCCGACACCTTCGGCGGCCGCTTCTGCGTGACCTCCTCGATGGAGGACGCGGTCGTCGCCCACCTCGCCTCCCGCGCCCTGCCCGGCGTGGACGTGGTGTTCCTCGACACCGGCTACCACTTCCCGGAGACCATCGGCACCCGGGACGCGGTGGAGGCCGTGATGGACGTCAACGTCATCACGCTCACCCCCCGGCAGACGGTCGCCGAGCAGGACGCCGAGTACGGGCCGAGGCTGCACGACCGCGACCCCGACCTGTGCTGCGCGCTGCGCAAGGTGAGGCCGCTGGAAGAGGGGCTGAAGGGCTACCAGGCCTGGGCGACCGGCCTGCGCCGCGACGAGTCCGAGACCCGCGCCAACACGCCGGTGGTCGGCTGGGACGAGAAGCGGCGGAAGGTGAAGGTCTCTCCCATCGCGAAGTGGTCACAGGAAGATGTGCAAGCGTACGTCGACGAGCACGGTGTCCTCACCAACCCGCTGCTGATGGACGGCTATGCCTCCGTGGGCTGCGCGCCCTGCACCCGCCGTGTGCTGGAGGGCGAGGACGCCCGCGCCGGTCGCTGGGCGGGCCGCTCCAAGACCGAGTGCGGACTGCACGGCTGACATGACGACGACCACTGAGATTCAGGAGAACCCTGTGACGACCGGAGCCACCGTCTGGCTCACGGGTCTGCCCAGCGCCGGCAAGACCACCATCGCCCACGAACTGGCCGGCCGGCTCCGCGAGCAGGGCCGGCGCGTCGAGCTCCTCGACGGCGACGAGATCCGCGAGTTCCTCTCGGCGGGCCTCGGCTTCAGCCGCGAGGACCGGCACACCAACGTGCAGCGCATCGGCTTCGTCGCCGAACTGCTCGCCCGCAACGGCGTCACGGCGTTGGTCCCGGTGATCGCCCCCTACGCGGACAGCCGGGACGCGGTCCGCAAGCGGCACGAGGCGAACGGCACGGCGTACGTGGAGGTGCACGTGGCCACCCCGGTCGAGGTGTGCTCGGTGCGCGATGTGAAGGGCCTGTACGCCAAGCAGGCCGCGGGTGAGCTGACCGGGCTCACCGGGGTCGACGACCCGTACGAGGAGCCCGTCGCGCCCGACCTGCGCATCGAGTCGCAGGACCAGACCGTCCAGGAGTCCGCCGCGGCGGTCCACGCCCTGCTCACCGAAAGGGGACTGGCATGACGACGACCGTCGCAGCGGTGCGGGAGGGTACGGCCGGCCCGTACGCCCTCTCCCACCTCGACGCCCTCGAGTCGGAGGCGGTGCACATCTTCCGCGAGGTGGCGGGCGAGTTCGAGCGGCCGGTGATCCTCTTCTCCGGCGGCAAGGACTCCATCCTCA
>NZ_JBIWGG010000014.1:0-205786 GCF_044763415.1 Streptomyces sp. NPDC096048 | reverse complement strand
CGTACAGGGCGCGTTCACGCTCCACGAGCAGGGGCAGCGGGTCGGAGGTGGTGACCAGTTCCCGCAGCGGGTGCCGGGCCAGCACCGCGTCCACCCGAGGAGTCAGCGCCGCCGCCAATCGGGTGGCCACGGGCAGCGTGTCGTCGAGCAGAGCCGCGGCGGCGCCCAGCACCTCGGCACGCCCGGCGCCCTTGGGAACTCCCGAGGCGGCCCGCCGGTACAGCTCGGCGCCCTCCTCCAGGACGAGGCCGGTGTCGATACCGGCCGGCACCTTGACGCGCGCGTGGTGCTTCCAGGTGGCGACGGGGTCGCTCCACGCCTCCACCCGGTAGGTCCAGTTGCCCGGGGCGTCCGGGGTGACCTCGGCGCCCCAGCGGTCGCTGCCCGGGGCCAGCTCCCGCATCGGCGTCCACGGGCCCGGCCGGCCCTCGGGGTCCTTCAGTACGACGTTGGCGGCGACCGCGTCGTGCCCCTCGCGGAACACGGTGGCGGTGACCTCGAACGTCTCTCCCGCCACCGCCTTCGCCGGCCGTCTGCCGTTCTCCACCACCGGGTGGACGTCCCGTACCGGGATACGCCCGATCTCCACGGTCGTACTCATCCGTTCTCACCTCCGCCGTGCTCGGGGCCGGGCCACAGGGCCCGGCCGTTCGGGTCAAGCCGCGCCGGAGGGGGTCTTCCGCCCCGACGGGGCGATCAGGTCCGCCTCTTCCTGCGCATGGGTGACCAGGTTCGTTCGCAGATACCGCTCGGCGGCGTCCGCGGCCTCGCGTGCGCACCGCTTTCCCATCAGCACGCAGAGGGTGTAACCGGAGTCCTCGAAGGTGGACCGGACGGCCACGTCCGCCGGGGACGCGAGCATCGAGCGTTCCCAGGCGCGGTAACGCCGCAGCTGCCGGGCGACTTCGCTCTTCGCGGGAAGCAGCATGGCCGGTCACCTTCCGGACGGTCCGGGGGTACGGACGATCGAGTTCTTCACACATGGTGCACGGGTGGTGACGCCCCGTCTTGTTGGATCTTCAACTGCTTTCTCGTGTTGCACGAATGGACTACTGCTCCCACTCTGGAGTGACTCAGAAGCGATCAGTGCTCACGCTTCGTGTTCGGGGAGCTCGTCCCCCAAGGGGCGAGGAGGAGCGAGAGCTTTCGCGGTGAGGAGCCACGACGATGAAGACCGCAGTGCCCTGCTACTACCACCTCGATGTGGAAGTGAGCCCGGAACGGGTCGGACAGGTCAGGCGCATCCTGGCCGCTCACCTCCGGTTCTGGAACCTGGAGAACCTCGTCGAACCCGTCTGCTCGGGCGCCGAAATGCTGCTTCGGGCGATCGACGAGCACGCGAGCGACAAGAACACGTCGATCGAGATGTGGTGGAACCACCAGCACCTCATCACGGCCGTGGGGGGCAACGACCACGCGCTCCGTCCCGACCAGGACCTGCGCAGCTGCCTGCAGCACCTCGCCGCCACCAGCGACGGCTGGGGCTGCTGCGCCGCCGACACCGGGGCCAAGGTCATCTGGTTCTCGCAGCGCGCCCGGGCCGGCGAACGCGTCCCGCTGGTGGCGACGCCGCCGGAGCCGATCACGCAGGAGGGGCTGGAAGTGCCGCGAGAGGTCATGCCGGTGGCCCGGGTGGCCGGTCCGGCCAGTAGGACGAACGGCGTTCTGGAGGAGGCCCGGTGACCCGCGCCAGGCCGAACTGGAAGGGGTCGCCCGTGTGGAGCGGGCACCCCTATCCCCTGGGGGCCGCGTACGACGGACAGGGCACCAACTTCGCGCTGTTCAGCGAGGTCGCCGAGAGCGTCGACCTCGTCCTCGTCGACGACGACGGCACCCACAGCACGATCCCGCTGCCCGACGTCGACGGCTTCGTCTGGCACTGCTACCTGCCCGGCGTCGGCCCGGGGCAGCGCTACGGCTACCGGGTCCACGGTCCGTGGGCCCCTGCCGTGGGCCACCGCTGCAACCCGGCGAAGCTGCTCCTCGACCCGTACACCCGGGCCGTGGACGGGATGGTGGACAACCACGCCTCCCTCTTCGAGCGGGCCAGGGGCAGGGCCGACCCGGGCGACAGCGCCGGGCACACCATGCTCGGCGTGGTCACCGACCCGTTCTTCGACTGGGGCGACGACCGCCCGCCGGGGCGCCCGTACTCGGAGAGCGTGATCTACGAGGCGCACGTCCGCGGTCTCAGCCGCACCCACCCCGACGTGCCCGAGGAACTGCGCGGCACCTACGCCGGTTTGGCGCACCCGGCGGTCGTGGAACACCTGACGTCCCTGGGTGTGACCGCCGTGGAGCTGATGCCGGTGCACCAGTTCGTGCACGACGGCCACCTCCAGGACCGGGGCCTGTCCAACTACTGGGGCTACAACACCATCGGCTTCTTCGCGCCCCACAACGGCTACGCCGCACGCGGCACCCGCGGGCAGCAGGTCGCCGAGTTCAAGTCGATGGTGAAGACCCTGCACGAGGCCGGCCTGGAAGTGATCCTCGACGTCGTCTACAACCACACCGCCGAGGGCAACGAGAAGGGCCCCACCCTCTCCTTCCGCGGCATCGACAACGCCTCGTACTACCGCCTGGTGGACGGCGACTGGCAGCACTACTACGACACCACCGGCACCGGCAACAGCCTGCTGATGCGGCATCCCTACGTACTTCAGCTGATCATGGACTCGCTGCGGTACTGGGTCACCGAGATGCACGTCGACGGTTTCCGCTTCGACCTCGCCGCCACCCTGGCCCGGCAGTTCCACGAGGTGGACCGGCTGTCGGCGTTCTTCGACCTCATCCAGCAGGACCCGGTGATCAGCCGCGTCAAACTGATCGCCGAGCCCTGGGACGTCGGGGAGGGCGGCTACCAGGTGGGCAACTTCCCGCAGCTGTGGTCGGAGTGGAACGGCATGTACCGGGACGCGGTACGCGACTTCTGGCGTGGCGAGGAGCACACGCTCGGCGAGTTCGCCTCCCGGCTGACCGGCTCCTCCGACCTGTACCAGCACAGCCGGCGCCGCCCCCGCGCCAGCGTCAACTTCGTGACCGCGCACGACGGGTTCACCCTGCGCGACCTCGTGTCCTACAACGACAAGCACAACGAGGCCAACGGAGAAGGCAACCGGGACGGCGAGAACCACAACCGGTCCTGGAACTGCGGCGCCGAGGGCGAGACGAAGGACCCGGCCGTCCGGGAGCTGCGCGGTCGCCAGCAGCGCAACTTCCTCGCCACGCTGCTGCTCTCGCAGGGCATCCCGATGCTCTGCCACGGCGACGAACTGGGCCGCACCCAGCGCGGCAACAACAACGCCTACTGCCAGGACAACGAGATCTCCTGGGTCGACTGGCGGCTGGACGAGGAACAGCGCGCGCTGCTGGACTTCGCCCGGCGCGTCATCGCGCTGCGGGCCGGCCACCCCGTCCTGCGCCGGCGCCGCTACTTCCGCGGCGAGACCCTCACCCACGCGGACCAGCCGCTGCCCGACCTGGTGTGGCTGCGGCCCGACGCGCGGGAGATGAGCGACGACGACTGGCAGCGCTCCGACGCGCACGCCGTCGGCGTCTTCCTCAACGGCGACGCCATCGCCGAGCCCGACCCGTGCGGCCGGCCGGTCGAGGACGACTCCTTCCTGCTGCTGTTCAACAGCCACTGGGAGCCGACGCCCTTCCGGCTGCCCGACGCCGCGTACGGCGAGCGGTGGACGACCTTGATCGACACCGCCGACCCGGAGGGCGTCCCCGACGAGGCGGAGCACAAGGCGGGCACCATGCTGACCGTCGAGCAGCGCAGTCTGGTGCTGCTCTCCCGGCCGTCCCGCACCGGCCGGTGAGCAGCCCGTGAGGTCAGCTGCCGAGGCGGCGCGCGGTCACCGTGAACTGCGCGCCGTCGACGTCCCGGAGCACGGCTTCGTCACTGCTCACGGACAGTACGCTGCCACCGTGCCGCTCCGCGGTACGGGCGCAGGCCGCGACGTCCTCGACCGCGAAGTGCACCTGCCAGTGCGGCCGGATGGCCGGATCGGGCGCCGCTCCCAGGGCGCCCGACTCGATGCGTGCCACCACGTCGCCCCGGCTGCGCAGGACCACCTCGTCGCCCTCGTACTGGACCTCGCAGCAGCCGCCGGCCCCCGCCCAGTCGAAGATCTCGCCGTAGAAGATGGCGGCGTCGAAGGCGTCACGGGTGTGCAGCCGGATGAAGGCGGGGCGCGAGGTGCGCCAGGTCTCCCAGTCAGAGAACAGCTCGCCCTCCCAGACCCCGAAGGTCGCACCGTCCCGGTCGGCCAGCAGAGCCGCCCGCCCGGGCGGGAGGGAGATCGGCCCGACCGCGGACGTGCCGCCCCGTTCCTGCACGCGGGACGCGGCCTCGTCGGCGCTGCGCACGGCGAAGTACGGCGTCCACGCGACCGCCATCTGCCACATCGCGGCCACCGCGGCGATCCCGGCGACCGGCACCCCGTCGGCCAGGGCGATCCGGAAGGGCTCGCCGAGCTTGGCGGGCCGCCACTGCCAGCCCAGTACGGCGGAGTAGAACTCCTCGGTCGCCTTCAGGTCACGGCTGGTCAGACTCACCCAGCAGGGGGCCCCGAACACGGAGTGCGTGGACAGGAGGCTCTCTGGGGCGGGGAAGGGCATGTCGTGGTTCATGGCAGTCGCGTCCTGGTCTCGTCCACCGGCAGTCACCGGCTCCACACCAGTGTCCGGCCGGGAGTGCGGCGGGCGCCTGCCGAGTACCCCGGGCGCGGCGCCGAAACGGTGGCGGACGAGCCCCGGACGGCCCAGTGGCGCAAGGAGGCGCAGGTGGCGACGATGGAGGCGTCGGAGCGGTCCCGCGCCGCACAGGCGGCGACGGCCCGCCGGATCCGGAGGTGACCATGCCCACGGACTGGGGCTCGGACCAGATCGGCTCGGACCAGACCGGCCCGGACCAGATCTTCCAGCTGCAGGAGCAGGTCCGGCAGCTGAAGGAGGCGGTCGTCTCGCACGCCGTCGTCGACCAGGCGATCGGGATGGTCGTCGTCCTCGGCAGGGTGACGCCGGACGAGGGATGGCTCGTCCTGAAGGAAGTTTCCCAGCATACGAACATCAAACTCCGCAATGTGGCGGAAATGGTACTCATCTGGGGGCGCGCCGGAGTGATGCCGCCGGAGATCCGTGCCGCTCTCGAGGAAGCCCTGGACCACCGCGGCCCCACGCAGATCCCAGGCGCCCCGCCGGAGGGCTGAGTCCGAGGAGCGCCGACCCGGGCGCCGACCCAAGCGCCGGGCTCGCGGAGGTCCGCTGAGCCCGCCTCAGCGGACCTCCGCGAGGATCTCGTCGCGGATCCGGTCGAAGCAGCCGCTGAGCAGCCGGGAGACGTGCATCTGGGAGATGCCGAGTTGCTGTGCGATCCGGCTCTGCGTCATCCCGCCGAAGAAGCGCAGGTAGAGGATGGTGCGCTCACGCTCGGGCAGCGCCTCCAGGCAGGGCCGGACGGCCACCCGGTCCACCACCGCGTCGAAGGCCGGATCCGGCCCGCCGAGCGCGTCCCCGAGGGCGTACCCGTCGGTGCCGGGCATCTCCGCCTCCAGCGAGAGGGCGGAGAAGCACTCCAGGGCCTCCATGCCGGTACAGACCTCGACCGCGGTCAGCTGCGCGTGGTCGGCGATCTCCTCGATGGTGGGGGCGCGTCCCGGCGTGGTCTGTGCCAGCTCCTTCGCGGATTTGCGCACCCGGTTGCGCAGGTCCTGGATCCGTCGCGGCACGTGCAGGGTCCACATGTGGTCGCGGAAGTGCCGTTTGATCTCGCCGGTCACGGTCGGGACGGCGTACGCCTCGAAGGCGTGTCCGCGCTCCGGGTCGTAGTGGTCGACGGCCTTGACCAGTCCCAGGGCCGCCACCTGGTAGAGATCCTCCAGGTTCTCGCCTCGGCCCCGGAAGCGGACCGCGATCCGCTCGGCCATGGGCAGCCACACCTGGATCAGTTCGTCCCGCAGCGCCTTGCGCTCCGGGCCCTCGGGCAGCCCCGCGAGCCGGTCGAAGGCCGCGGCCGTGTCGGGGGCGTCGTCGTGGGGGTGGGGCTTGGTTCTGCCGGCGATACGCATCATGCGCACCTCCCTCAGCAGGGGTGCGGGCAAGTCCTCATATATATGGATACTGAGCGCGAATGCCTCGGACGGCCACCCGAACGGCTGCGGACCGGTGAGCGAGACGGTGCCGCCGCCGAACGTGATGTGCGGCACGCTCCGGGTGATCGTCCGGCGGGGGCGTCGGCGGATACTTCCTGCGCAACGCATGATCACTGATCAAAAGGGGCGAAGTCCCTGGCCACAGCGCATTCCGCTCATTTGACAGTGCACTGAGCGCACAGATAGGAAGCAGCGTCGAGAGGTCGAGAGGGGCACCGTGTACGAGCCGAACGTGGTCGGGGACTGGCAGGAGTACGACGAGCACGCCGGTCTGCGGGTCCGCGTCCACCGACTTGAGCCGGCCGAGCCGCCGCGTGGACGCGACGACGCCGCCGAGGGGCTGACGTACTTCTGTGTCCGGGTGACCGTCGAGAACCGGGGCGCCCGGCATCTCGGCATTCACCTGGAGGACGGCCAGATCGACGTGCGGATCGGCCCCGACGGGGAGAGCGCCTTCCTCGACTGGCGCAACTCCCAGTTCGTCGAGGGCTTCGACGTCTACCCGCTGCGTAGGGCCACCGCCGTGCTCTACGCGGCCGGCCCGGAGGCGAGCCTCGGCCAGGTCGACGTCCAGGTGCAGTTGCGGGTGGACGAGGAGTGGGCCGACCGGCGGCTGTGGACCGGCGGACTCGGGACGCCCGACGGGAGCACCGGAACCCTTTCCGGCACGGTGCGTGACGACGGGCTGGCGCACCAGGTGAGCGCCTTCCTGCGGGACCAGGCGGAGGAGGGCACCGCCTGAATCCCCGGCAGGTGGCGCCTCAGTGCGCGATGCCGTCGATGATCTCGCGGGCGCCCTGACGCAGCAGGGCGACGGCGACCGACGTGCCGAGCGTCGCCGGGTCGAGCCGGCCGGCCCACTCGTGGGCGTTGAGCCGGGTCTTGCCGTCCGGGGTGAAGACGCAGGCCCGCAGGGAGAGTTCCCCGCTCCGGTCCACGCGGGCGTATCCGGCGATCGGGCTGTTGCAGTGCCCCTGGAGCACGTGCAGGAACATGCGTTCCGCCGTCGCCTCCCGATGGGTCGCCGGGTGACCGAGACCGCTGACCGCGTCGATGAGCGCGGTGTCGCCCTCACGGCACTGCAGGGCGAGGATGCCCGCGCCGATCGGCGGCATCATCGTCTCGGGGGAGAGGACCTCGCTGATCACATCACGGCGGCCGATGCGCTCCAGACCGGAGACCGCGAGGAGCAGGGCGTCCGCCTCACCGGCGGCCAGCTTCGCCAGCCGCCGGTTGGCGTTGCCCCGGAAAGGCACGCACTGGAGGTCGGGGTGGGTGGCGGCCAGCTGGGCGACGCGGCGCACCGAGGAGGTGCCGACGCGGGTCCCGGCCGGCAGCTCGTCCAGGGTGAGACCCTCCGGATGGATCAGCGCGTCCCGGATGTCGTCCCGCTCGAGGAACGCGGCGAACACCGTGCCCGCCGGCAGCGGCCGGTCCGCGGGCACGTCCTTGACGCAGTGCACCGCCAGATCGGCCTCGCCCGACAGCAGCGCGGCGTCCACCTCCTTGGTGAACGCGCCCTTGCCCTCCACGAGCGACAGGTCGCCGAGCCACTTGTCGCCGGTGGTCTTCACCGGCACGACCTCGGTGCGCACGCCGGGGTGGAGGGCCGCCAACTCGGCCCGGACGCGCTCGACCTGCGCCAGGGCCATGGGAGAGTCGCGGGAGACGATGCGGATCATTTCGGGGACGGACATGCGGACACGATAGTGCTCCCGGGGGCGAGTTGGCCGCGTGGTTCGCCCGACCGGCCCCGCCCGCCCGGCCGCGGCCGCCTCAGGCGTTCGGGTCGAAGGAGATGCCGGAGGGCTTGGCGGCCGCCAGGTGGGAGGCGAAGCTGCCGTCCTTCAGGCCGAAGTTGGCGCTGCCGAAGTCGTAGGAGCTCAGCTTCTCGCGCAGGCCGGCCGGATAGCCGTTCCAGCCGACCAGCGTCGGGTACTGCCAGCCGCCCTTGTGGTTCTCCGGCGGCTCGTCGCCCGAGGTCGCCAGGCGGAAGCAGTGGGTGCTGATGCCGTCCTTGTGGTAGACGATCTTCGGGTGGGTGCCGTCGAAGCGGACCGCCGACCGCGCGTGCACGCTGAACGAGCCGTGGTTCGAGGTCGAGACGTACTCCACGCTGCCGTCCCGGACCCACACCACGACGTGCTCCCAGTCGTGCCGGTGACCGCCGAGACTGCTGCCGGGCAGCGCCTGGTCCTTCTCGAAGTAGAGGCCGTACAGGTAGGCGCACCAGCCGTTGTCGCACTTGGCGCGCGAGTAACCGTTGGTGTTGTCCAGGTCGGAGGCGTCCCGGCAGTCGCCGTTCAGGGCCCCGGTCGGCTTGAGCCCGCCGTTGACCGCTCCGTCGGAGCCGATGGCCGGTGTGGGATAGCAGCCGTCGGTGTCGTAGTCGTAGGCGGGCTGGTACGCCCGCTCCAGGCTGTCGGCGTTGCCGGGCAGCCCCGGGGGCGGAGCGGCGAAGGCGGTGGCGGGGAAGGCGACGACGAGGGCGAGGGCACCGAGCGGTGCGGCGAGCCATCTCTTGCGGCGGGTTCCGGCGGTACGCGAAGACACCGCGTCCTCCTCTGATTCCGGGCGCAGCCCAACGGCTGTGGGGAGAAAGGGAGTTCAGGATCCCGCCTTTTCACTTCCGGGCCAAGGGGTCACGTGCGTCCCCGCGGTGAAGGGCAGCCCAATACTTGACCCCGCGTCACGCGGATCACACCATGTCGTCCGGAATGTCGGCGGCCGACTCCTCGGGCGCGAGGTCCGGGCGGAGCCTGAGCCAGGACGGCTGGCGCAGCATGCCCTCCCGGGTGCGGGTGCTGTAGCGGACCTCGCCGACCAGCCGGGGGACGACCCAGCGGGCGCCCGGTACCGGCGGTGCGGGGTGGAAGGGGCACACGTCCGTCGCGGCGGCCCGCAGCAGTGCGGCCAGCTCGGTGCGCTCGGCCGCGCTCCAGCCGGTGCCGACCCCGCCGACGTAGCGCAGCCGGCCTGCGGCGCGCTGGCCGACCAGGACGGCGCCCGGCAGGCCCGAGAGCCGTCCCTTGCCGGGCAGCCAGCCGCCGACCACGACGTCCTCGCTGCGCATGTTGCGGATCTTGATCCAGGCCCGGGAGCGGACCCCCGGCTCGTACACCGAGTCCAGCCGCTTGCACACCAGGCCCTCCAGGCCGTGCTCGCGGGTGGCCCGCAGCGCCTGCTCGCCGTGGCCGACCAGCGCGGCCGGCGTCGACCAGGACGGCCCGCCGAGACCGAGGTCCGTCAGCCGTTCGCGGCGGTGGGTGTAGGGGAGGCGCAGCAGGGGCCGGCCCGCCAGGTGCAGGGCGTCGAACAGCACCAGATGGACGGGGACCTTCACCGCCCGGTGCGCCGCCCGGCCCGGCGCGTGGGCCAGGCCCATGCGGGACTGCAGCAACTGGAAGTCGGCGCGGCCCCGTTCGTCCAGCGCGAGCACCTCCCCGTCCAGCACGGCGGCGGTGGAGCCGAGCGCGGTGCCGAGCGGTGCCAGTTCGGGGTAGGCGGCCGTGATGTCGTGGCCGGAGCGGGCGCGCAGCCGCACACTGCCGTCGCCGGGCAGGTAGACCACCACGCGCTGGCCGTCCTGCTTGGTCTCGTAGGCCCAGCGCGCGTCCTGCGCGGCGGAGGGCAGGGCACCGGGGGTGGCGAGCATGGGAGGGATCAGCGGCAGCTCCACGGGTCAGGTCTCGACCCGTCCGTGCGCCGTCACGCGCGTTGTCCGCCAGGTTCGCCTGAACGGCGCCGGCCCCGGGACGAGGCCGGCGCCGTCGCCGTCGCCGTCAGCGGACGGAGGCGGCGGCCGCCGCGTCGACGCCGGGGACCGGTGCCATGTGCGCCCGGACCGGTGGCGGGGCGGTGCCGGGGGATGAAGGACGCGATCACGAAGGCGAGCAGGGCGGCGCCCGCGCCGATGGCCATGACGTCCTGGAACGCGTTCCCTTCCCGGACGGCGGCGCGAAGCCGCCGAGGCCGACGGAGGGCGTGCGGGTGCGGCGGAAGAGGACCGGAAGGTGCGCTCAGTCGCGTTACGCGACGAGAGGGTGGAGCACGCGACAGCGGCAGCACGACCGGCTGATGGTCCTCGCGGACGTGCCGCTCGACCGGGCCGCCGTGGCGCCGCCGCGTCAGGTGGCCGTCTCCGAGCCGCCGCGCCCGGGGGAGCCGGCCGCCCGGCTGGGCGTGGGGGCCTCGCACGTCACGCGCACGGTGCGGCGGTCGCAGCGGACGGGATACGCCGGCCGCGTCCCCGATCCCGACGACCGCGGTGCCCAGCGCATCGAGCTCCCCGAGGCCGGCCGTGAGGCGCCGCGCGCCTGTGCGAGGCCGGAGCCCGCGGCATGCAGCCGGCCCTGGCCGACTGGTCCCCCGGGGAACTGCGGCAGCTCGCCACCCTCTTCCACCGCACGGTCGACGACTTCCTCGGCTGCGGGGCGGACGAGGAGCCCGAGGGTCGGCCCACGGCGCCGACGCGGACCGTCCGACCGTCCGCCGGCCCCTCACCGCCCGCCGGCGTCGCCCGCCGCCGGCTCCTCGACGGCGTGCTCCGGCGGGGGCGGGGAGGGTTCACGCAGTCGGCACAGGAGGAGCCGGCCCACCGCGGGCAGAACCACCAGCGGCACCAGCGCGGCCCGCAGGGACGTCGCGTCGGCGAGCATGCCGACCGCCGGGGCCGCGAGGCCGCCGACACTCACCGTCAGCCCCAGCGTGACCCCGCTCGCCGTACCCACCCGGCGGGGCAGGTAGTCCTGGCCCAGCGTGATGTGCAGCGAGAACGGCACGTACAACCCCGCCGAGGTCAGCGCGACGAACAGGTACACCGCCGGACCGGGCACGAGGACGACGCCGGCCACCGCGAGGACCGTCAGGGCGTACGACCGCCGCACCACCTTCAGCCTCCCGAACCGGTCGGCGAGCCGGCCCCCGGCCACGGTGCCCACCGCGCCGCCCAGGTAGAGCACGAACAGAGCGACCGTCCCGGCCGTGCTCCCGCCGCCCGTCCGCTCCCGGACGTACAGCGACACGAACGTGCTCAGGCCGACGAAGACGACGGAACGGCAGACGACGGCACCGGTGAGACGGAGGAAGGAGGCCCAGTCGTCCGTCCCCGCCGCCACCGCCGTACGGCCGCCCGACGCGCGGGTCGCCCCGGCCGAAAGCACCGCCGCCCCGCACAGCGCGGCTCCCACCACCGCCGGTACGGCCAGCAGCGGAGAGGCGCCGAGGCCGCCGGTGGCGACGACGGCCCAGACCAGTGGCGGCGCCAGCGCGAAACCGACGTTGCCCCCCAGGGAGAACCAGCCCATCGCCGTGTGACTGCCCCGTGCGGCGGCCCGCGCGGCGCGGGCCGCCTCCGGGTGGTAGGCGGCGACCCCGACGCCTCCCACGGCGACCGCTGTCAGCGTGAGCGCGTAGGAGTCGGTGACGCCGCCCAGGGCGATCCCCGCTCCGGCGGTCAGCGTGCTCAGCGGCAGCAGCCACGGCAGCGCCCACCGGTCGGTGAGCGCCCCGAACAGCGGCTGCACCAGCGACGACAGCAGCGAGGCGGCCAGGACGACGCCCGAGGCGGCGGCGTAGGTGTAGGCGCGCTCGGCGACGAAGTACGGCACCAGGGCGGCCACCGCGCCCTGGTACACGTCGACGCAGGCGTGCCCGAGGGACAGCAGGACGATGGGCCGGTCGCGTTTCGAGATCACCCGTCGATCGTCGGGCCCACCGCACCTGGCCCGCTTCCGATAAACTGCCGACCTGTGCCGAACTTCCGCCACACCTCGACGAGCACCCGCAGGGCCCCCTCGGGAACCCGCGCCGCCCCGGCGGCCGGCAGGGAGGTCCCGGAGGTGGCCTCCGGCACCGGCGCCCGGCACACCCCGACGGCCCCCACCCGCGCCCAGCGGCTCACCGCCGGGCAGTGCATCGACGCGCACCGGCACGACGATCACCAGATCGTCTACGCGGGCTCCGGTGTCGTGGCCGTCACCACCGACGCCGGTACCTGGTTCGCGCCCGGTACCCGGGCCATCTGGATCCCGGCCGGCACCGTCCACGCCCACCGCGCGCACGGCCGCCTCGACCTGCACCTGGTCGGCCTGCCCGCCCGTGAGAACCCGCTCGGCCTGGACACCCCCGTCGTCCTCGCCGTCGGCCCGCTGCTGCGCGAGCTGATCGTCGCCTACACGCGCGACCCCCACGACACGGGCCCGGAGCGCCGGCGCCTCCTCGCCGTCCTGCGCGACCGACTGCGCGCCTCACCGCAGCAGCCGCTGCGACTGCCCACCCCCACCGACCCCCGGCTGGCGGCGGTCTGCGCGCTCGTCCACGCCGACCCCGCCGACCCGCGCACCCTCGCCGCGCTCGGTGCCGCCACCGGGACCGGGGAACGCACGCTCAGCCGCCTCTTCCGCCGCGAGTTCGGCATGACCTTCCCCCAGTGGCGCACCCAGTCCCGCCTCTACCACGCCCTGCGCATGCTCGCCGACGACGTCCCCGTCACCGCCGTCGCGCACCGTTGCGGCTGGTCCTCCGCCAGCGCGTTCATCGAGGTCTTCCGGCGCTCGTTCGGCTACACCCCGGGCAGTCACAACCGCCGTACGTGAGCCCGCCGCCTCCCGTTCCTTACCGTCGAGTAATATCGCGCGGCAGGCCCCTGGAGGAGGAACCGTGTCCCGGTCCGAACGCTCACCCCTGTTGCTCGCCGGCCTGCTGGCCGCCGCGGGCGTCGCCCACTTCGCCCGCCCCCGCACCTTCGACGCGATCGTGCCGCGCGGCCTGCCCGGCACGCCCCGGGCTTGGACGTACGCCAGTGGCGTCGCCGAACTCGCGCTCGCCGCGGGCATCGCACTGCCGCGCACTCGCAAGGCCGCCGCGCTGACCACGGCCGCGTTCTTCGTCGGAGTGTTCCCGGCCAACGTCAAGATGGCCGTGGGCTGGCGGCACCGCCCCGCACCGCAGAAGGCCGCCGCCTACGGCCGGCTCCCCGTGCAGGTGCCGCTCGTGCTGTGGGCCCGCGGCGTCGCCAAGGGCAGCGAGGGCCGGTCGTGAGCCGGGCCCCGGCCGTGGGGGACACGGTCGACGACTTCACGCTCCCGGACGAGACCGGCACCCCGCGCAGCCTGTCCGGGCTGCTCGCCGACGGTCCGGTCGTGCTGTTCTTCTATCCCGCCGCCCTGACCTCCGGCTGCACCGCGGAGGCCTGCCACTTCCGCGACCTCGCCGCCGAGTTCGCGGCGGTCGGCGCCCGCCCCGTCGGCGTCAGCGGGGACCCCGTCGAGCGGCAGCGGGAGTTCACCGGCCGCCACACCCTCGGCATGCCGCTGCTGTCCGACGCCGACGGCGCGGTCCGCGAGCTGTTCGGGGTGAGGCGAGGGTTCAGCCTGGCTCCCACCAAGCGGGTCACCTTCGTCATCGGGAAGGACCGCACCCTGCTCGAGGTCGTCCGCAGCGAGCTCAGGATGAACACGCACGCCGACCGCGCCCTGGCCGCCCTGCGCGCACACCAGGCGTAGTGGCACGCCCTCGCTCCGTCGCGGTTGAAACCATGCCGTAAAGGGTCAATCCTGGACGCTATGGAGCATCCCTCCGCTGTGGCGACCCTGGACACCCACGGAACGGTGACGGGGTGGAGCGAGGGCGCCCGGCGGCTGACCGGTTACCCGGCCGAGGAGGCCGTGGGGCGGGCAGGCCGGGAGCTGCTGGCCGAGGACGTGCCGGCGGACGTCCTGGCCGCCCTGTCCGGCACCGTACGGATGCGGCGCCGGGACGGCTCCTACGTCGCGCCCCGACTGCGGGCCTGCGCCTTGACAGGCGCCGACGGCAGGCCCGCCGGATACGCCGTCACCGTCGAACCGCCCGGCGGCGGGCACGCCTCGGTGGGGGAACTGGCCTTCGAGCAGGCGGCCATGTCGATGTCCGTCTTCGACACCCGCCAGCACTACCTGCGGCTCAACGAGGTGGCGTGTCAGGTCATGGGCGTGCCCGAGGAGGAGTTGACCGGCCGCCACTTCTCGGACTCCGTCGAGGACGCCGAGCACAGCCGGGGCTTCCTGCGCCACCTGCGCCAGGTCGCCGAGACGGGCCGACCGGTGCGCTACGAGAGCTTCACGGGCGCACCGGCCCTCAACCGCGACCACGCCTGGACCACCGAGATGTGGCCCGTGCGGGACGCCTCCGGCGAGCTGCTGGGGACCGCCCTGGCGGCCTTCGACAGCACCGAGCAGTACCGGGCGCGGGAGCGGCTGGCCCTGCTGAACGAGGCGGCGGCCGCCATCGGCACCACGCTGGACCTGGTGCGCACCGCCGAGGAACTGGTCGAGGTCGTGGTGCCGCGGTTCGCCGACTTCGCCAGTGTCGACCTGCTCGAATGGGTCCTGGGCGCGGAGGAGTCACCGGCGGTGTTCAGCGAGGAGGTCGCGCTGCGCCGGGTCGCGCACGGCTCCGTCACCGAGGGCACCCCGGAGGCGGCCGTGCACCTGGGGCACGTGGACGCCCACCCCGCCCTCTCGCCGCCCGCACGGGCGATGCGGGAAGGCCGGGTACTCGTCAGCCAGGCGGGCGAGCCGTCGTTCATGCACTGGGTCGCCGAGCGCAACGCGCGCGCTCCGGAGGGGCGCTCCCACCGTACGGGCGCCCACTCCATGATGGCGGTGCCGCTGCGCGCCCGCGGCATCACCCTGGGCGTCGCCGTGGCCGTGCGCATGGAACAGCCGGACGAGTTCGGCGGCGAGGACGCCGTGTTCGCCGAGGAACTCGCCAGCAGGGCCGCGGTCTGCATCGACAACGCCCGCCGCTTCGCCCGCGAGCGGGCCACCGCCCTGGCCCTCCAGCACAGCCTGCTCCCCAACGGACTGCCCGGTCAGGCGGCGGTCGAGGTGGCCCACCGCTATCTGCCCTCCGTGTCGGCGGCCGGCATCGGCGGCGACTGGTTCGACGTGATCCCGCTGTCCGGCAGCCGTGTCGCGCTCGTCGTCGGCGACGTCGTCGGCCACGGCATCCCGTCCACGGCGACCATGGGCCGCCTGTGCACCGCCGTCCGCACCCTCGCCGACGTCGACCTGCCCCCCGACGAACTCCTCACCCACCTCGACGACCTCGTCACCCACCTCGCGGCCGGCGACGCGGGCGACGAGGTCGCGGAACTGGGCGCCACCTGCCTCTACGCCGTCTACGACCCCGTCTCCCGCTGCCTGTCCCTGGCCTCGGCCGGCCATCCCGCGCCGGCCGTCGTCCTGCCCGACGGCACCACGCGGCTCGTCCGCATGACCGCCGGGCCGCCGCTCGGTGTCGGCGGACTGCCGTTCGAGGCGGCCGAGCTGCGACTGCCCGAGGGCTCCGTCGTCGCCCTCTACACCGACGGCCTCGTCGAGGACCGCGACCGCGACGTCGACCACGCCACCGCGGAACTGTGCCGGGCGCTGACCGCGCCCGCCGACTCGCTCGACGCCCTGTGCGACACCGTGCTCAAGGCCGTCATGCCGGAGGAGCCCAGTGACGACGTGGCGCTGCTGCTGGCCCGTATCCGCGCGCTGGGCACGGACCAGATCCGCACCTGGGACGTCCACCCGGACCCCTCGCACGTCGCCGCCACCCGGCGGTCCGTCACCGAGCAGCTGACGGAGTGGGGACTGGACGAGGCCGCGTTCGTCACCGAACTGGTCGTCAGTGAACTCGTCACCAACGCGATCCGGTACGGCGAGCCTCCCATCCAGCTGCGCCTCATCCGCGACAGCGCCCTCATCTGCGAGGTCTCCGACGGCAGCGCCACCTCACCGCACCTGCGCCGGGCCCACGCCTACGACGAGGGCGGGCGGGGCCTGCTGCTGGTCGCCCAGCTCACCGAGCGCTGGGGCAGCCGGCAGACGGGCACGGGCAAGACCATCTGGGCCGAACAGCCCCTGCCCGCGGGCTGACCGACCCGCCGGGACCACACCCCGCCCGGCGCCGTCCCGTCCCTACCCCGCGCGGTCCTCCGCGGCGACCCGCGCGAGCGTGCGGCCGGTCCGTGCGGACCGGGCACGCCGAGGGTCCGGGGTGCCGTGCCCGCGGGCCCCGCCGGCCGTCTTCACCAGGAGCCACGCCTCCTCGTCACCGCCCGCCCTCCCGCCGCGGAACCGGGTCAGCGCGTACTCGCCGCGCAGCTTCGCACCGTGCAGCCGGAACCTGGCGTGGCCGCGCGCGAGCGACTCCCCGAAGTCCACCGGCCGGCCCCGGCGGTCGTGGCTCAGCGGCTCGTAGGTGCCGTGGTCCCAGACGATGACCGTGCCGCCCCCGTACTCGCCCGCGGGGATCACCCCCTCGAACTCCTCGTACTCCAGCGGATGGTCCTCCGTCGGCACGGCCAGCCGCTTGTCGCTCGGATCCGCCGACGGCCCCTTCGGCACCGACCAGGACTTCAGCACGTCGGCCACCTGGAGCCGGAAGTCGAAGTGCAGGGTGCTCGCGTCGTGGATCTGCACGACGAAGCGGGGCGCCGCGCCCCCGGATCCTGGCGAGGGCGCCCCACGCCCCGCGGGCTCACCGGTCCGGCCGAAGTCACGCCTGCCGCGGTAGTCCCGCAGCCCGTTCCCCTCACCCACCCGCGGCTCCTTCCCGGGAGATGTGCGCCGACCGGGGCCGGGTACCCCGGTCAGAACTCCTCGTGCGCCTCCGGGTCGCCGCCGATCCGCCGGTGCGCGCGGTCCGCGACCGTGTGCATCTGGCCGGCGTCCAGCTCGAAGCCGAAGACGTCGAGGTTCGCCCGCTGCCGCGCGGGGTCGGAGGACTTCGGGATGGGCACCGCGCCGAGCTGGGTGTGCCAGCGCAGCACCGCCTGGGCGGGCGTCACGCCGTGCGCGTCGGCGACCGCGACCAGGGCCGGATCGTCCAGCAGGTCGCTGCCGCGCCCCAGCGGGCTCCAGCTCTCGGTGCGGATGCCCTTGCGCTCGTGGAAGGCGCGCAGCTCGTCCTGCGGGAAGAGCGGGTGCAGTTCGATCTGGTTGACGGACGGCAGGACACCGGTCTCCTTCTCCAGCCGTTCGATGTGTCCGGCCGTGAAGTTGGAGACGCCCACCGAGCGCACGAGGCCGTCGTCGCGCAGCTTGACCATGGCCTTCCAGGAGTCGACGTACTTGTCCACGCGGGGCAGCGGCCAGTGGATCAGGTACAGGTCGACGTACTCCAGGCCGAGCCGGGCACGGGACTCCTCGAACGAGGCGAGGGTCTCCTCGTAGCCGTGGTGCCGGCCGGGCAGCTTGGTCGTCACCACGATCTCCTCGCGGGGGACCCCGCCGGCGGCCACGCCGCGGCCGACGCCGGTCTCGTTGCGGTAGTTCGTCGCCGTGTCGATCAGGCGGTAGCCCGTCTCCAGGGCCACGCGGACCGCCCGCTCCGCCTCGTCGTCCTTCATCGGCCAGGTGCCCAGCCCCAGGGCGGGGAGCCGGGTTCCGTCGTTGAGCGTGTGCGTCGGGATGCTGATCACGGTGAGCCTTCCCTCGACCGGGTACGGCGGTGTGCCGCCCGTCCAGCGTCGCGCACGGAGCGAGTGGTGATCAACCGGACGGCGCGGGAGGGGTTCTGCCACGATCTCCGAGAGAGCCGACACGCACGACCGAACGGCCAACGGCCGACCGACCGACGGAGCGCGCATGACGACGGACAGGGCAACGGCAGAACGTACGGCGGCCGAGGAGGCGGCGGCCGAGGCGGCCGGGATCGAGGTGAGACCGGCCGCCGGGCACATCGGCGCCGAGATCGCCGGCGTCGACCTGGCCGGCGGCCTCGACGCGGCGCAGGTCGCGGCGGTCCGGGCGGCCGTGCTGCGCTGGAAGGTGGTCTTCTTCCGCGGCCAGCGCCTCGACCACGCCGGACACGTCGCGTTCGCGCGCCTCTTCGGCGAGCCGGTCGTCCTGCCCCGGCGCGGCAAGGCGTCACCGGCCGGCTTCCCGGAGGTCGAGACGACCGCCGACCGGCTGGAACTGGGCGGACGGTTCGGGATGGAGCACGACGAGTGGCTACGGCGCCGGCGCCACACGCTGCTGCGCGGCTGGCACTGCGACCACGGCGCCCGCGTCGACCCGCCGGCCGCCACGATCCTGCGCGCCGAGACGGTCCCGCCGTACGGCGGCGACACCACCTGGTCGAACCTCGCCGCCGCCTACGCGGGACTGTCCGCCCCGATGCGCGCCTTCGTCGACGGACTGCGCGCCGAACACCGCCTCGGCGTCGGCTACCAGCCCCGGCCGGGCGACGACGCCTACGTCCGTCACCTGCTCGACCACCAGACCGCGACCGTGCACCCGCTGGTCCGCGTCCACCCCGAGACGGGGGAGCGGGTGCTGTTCGTCAACGGCTACTACGTCGAGCAGATCGCCGGACTCTCCCGCCCCGAGAGCGCGGCGGTCCTGGAGCTGCTGCTGGAGCAGGCGACCCGGCCCGAGTACACCGTCCGCTTCCGCTGGGAGCCGGGCAGCGTCGCCTTCTGGGACAACCGGGCCACCATCCACCTCGCCCCCGGCGACAACGCCCACCTCGACCACCCCCGCACCATGCACCGCGTGATGCTCGCCGGCGACGTACCGGCCGGAGTCGACGGCGCCCCCTCGGAAGCGGTCGTCGGCAGCGCACCGGGACGCTGGTGAGCCGTCAGACGAGCGGGATCGTCACCTCGTCCTCGACCGGCGGGTCCAACTCCTGCGCCCGGTTGCCGGTGGCGGCGTGGCAGCGCAGCCGGACCGCGTCCGGAGCGACGTCCAGACGCAGGAAGCACTTGAAGAAGGGCGGATCGTACGTCGCCGAGCTCGGCGAGAACAGCTGCGTGTAGATCTTGCGCACGGGCAGCCGGAACCGCTTCCCGCGATCGGGCCGCCGTCCGGTGCCCAGCAGTCCGGCGACCAGCCTGGTGCGCCGGGTGACCCGCGCGGCCGTGCCCGGGGCGCGGGCCGGGCGGATGCCGAGGCGTTCGGTGATCACGGCTGTCGCCTCGGCCTCCGTGAGGGTGAAGAAGCGGCGCAGCCGCAGCCGGCGGCCGTACAGCCGGCTGTAGAAGGCGAGGGAGTCGCCGCGCAGCGGATAGCAGCGGAAGTCCTGCTCGTCGACGCCGGCCACCGAGACACGGGGGATGGTGTGGGTGGCGTGCATGAACGCCCCGCCGCCGCCCGCGACGACGTACTGGACGGTGCGGCCGCCCACGTCGACCGGATAGCGCTGGTAGTTGTGGATGTCGCCGCCTATCGCCGCGACGTAGTGGTGGCCGGGGTCGCGCACGAGGTCGTCGACCGTGCCGCCGCCCTCTATGGGGCACGGGTGGTGCTCGCCGTCCACGTACAGGGGCGAGCCGGTGACGAGGATCTTCGGCCGCGGGCCTCGGGACACCTCGCGCAGCCACGCGCCCTGTTCGGCGTCGACCGTGCCCAGCAGTCCCGTGTCGATGCCGATGATCCGCACCGGTCCGGCGTCGATCGCCCAGTACGGTCCGGGCTGGTCGGCCCGCTGCGCGGGTGCGGACCGCATCTCGCGCGCCTCGTCCAGGTGCCGGCCGTCGTCCGGGCGCGGCCGGTGCCACAGCACGGACCGCAGCCAGGCGGGGGTGAGCGGGCGCGGCGCGGGCTCCGGCGGCAGGGGCGGGGCGTCGTCGCAGAAGACGCGCATGAAACCGCCGAGGTCCTCGTACCAGTCGTGGTTGCCCGGTATCGCGTATATGGGTGCCGGGTAGTCGCGGTACGGGCGGAAGAACTTCGTGCCGTAGTCGTCCGCGCTGCCCACCGGGTAGATCACATCGCTGGCGAGGACGGCGAACCGCGTGTCCTGACCCACCTTCAGAAGGCCGGGGACGACGGCGTACTGCGGGTCGTCGCCCTCTCCGGTGTCGCCGATGACCAGGAACGAGAACCGGTCCGGGTCATCCCGCCGGATCACCTTGTCGGCCGGCGCCCCGGCGGCCGTCCGCCGCGCCACCCAGCGGCCGCGGGTGCGGCCCGTGGGGTCCCCGAACCAGGAGGCCAGCACGCCGTTGCGGGCGGCCCACAGCGTTCTCGGGCTCAGCCAGGACAGCTTCTCGGTGCGCTGCGGCATGAGTGCTCGGTAGGCGCCGCGCTCGGCGGAGCCCCAGCCGGCGCCTTCGGCGGTATCACGTGAGGAGTCAGACACCCGGGCACGGTAACAACGCCCGGGACGGCGGCCCGACGAGGGGCGTCCCGCCAACTCCCGGTCCGGCACCGCCGTTTCGAGCCCTCCGGGTCAGAACGTCCGCTTCAGGAGGTCCAGCAGCGCCTCCCAGTGCCGCTCGGTCGCCTCCGCGTCGTACGCCGCGGTGTCCGCCTGCGTGTAGCCGTGGGGGGCGCCGCCGTACACCTCGCAGCGGTGCCGGACGCCGGCCGCGGTCAGGGCGGCCGCCAGGCGCTCCTGCTGCTGGGGCGGCATGGACCCGTCGTGGTCCGCGTGACCGAAGTACAGCTCGGCGGTGATGCCGCCGGCCACCAGGTGCGGACTCTGCGGCCCCTCGGTCGCCAGGTTCCCGCCGTGGAAACCGGCCGCCGCCGCCACCCGGTCCGGGTACGTGCCGGCCGTGCGCAGCGCGAGCCCGGCGCCCATGCAGTAGCCGGTCAGCGCGACCGGGCCGTCGGCCACCGCCGGGCACCGCGCGAGCCACCGCAGCCAGGCCCCGGCGTCCCGCATCGCCCGGTCGGGCGTCAGCGACCGCATGACCGGGCCGAGGCGCTGGAAGATGTCCGGCCGAGCCGCCGGGTCGATGAACTCGGGCAGTTCCACGACCGGCGCCCGCCCGTGCCGGTAGAAGACGTTGGGGACCAGGACCGTGTACCCGGCACCGGCCAGCCGGTCGGCCATGTTCCGCAGTTGCGGGCGCAGTCCGAAGGCGTCCATGTAGAGCAGGACCGCGGGACGCGGATCCCCGTCGGCGGGATGCGTGAGGTAGGCGTCGGCGGTGCCCTCGTCGGTGGGGACGTCGACGGCTGTTCCCTGTACGGCGGTCATGGCGGGCCTGCCCTTCTGTCGTGCCGCGGTGCCCGATCCGCCGGCGTCACCGGCGGATCATGGCCATCCTGACAGGTCGGGCCGGGGGAGCGGCGGCGGTCCCCCGGCGCTGAGCGGCCCGCTACTCGAACCTGGCCGTGTCGCCCGCCCCCCGCCGCACGATCTCCGCCTCACCGCCGGAGAAGTCGACGACCGTGGTCGGTTCGGTGCCGCAGTCCCCGCAGTCGATCACCGCGTCGACCACATGGTCGAGCCGGTCCTTGATCTCCCAGCCCTGGGTCATCGGCTCCTCCTCGCCGGGCAGCAGCAGGGTGCTGGACAGCAGCGGCTCACCGAGCTCGGTGAGCAGGGCCTGGGTGACGACGTGGTCCGGGATGCGCACACCCACGGTCTTCTTCTTCGGATGCTGGAGCATGCGCGGCACCTCCCTCGTCGCCGGCAGGATGAAGGTGTAGCTGCCGGGCGTCGAGGCCTTGATCGCCCGGAACACGTCGTTGTCGATCTGTACGAACTGACCGAGCTGCGCGAAGTCCTGGCACACCAGGGTGAAGTGGTGCCTGCTGTCCAGTTGCCGGATCGACCGGATGCGGTCGATGCCGTCGCGGCTGCCCAGTCGGCAGCCCAGCGCGTAGCAGGAGTCCGTCGGATACGCGATCAGCGCATCGGAGCGGACGCTGTCGGCGACCTGGGCGATGCTGCGCGGCTGGGGGTTGTCGGGGTGCACGTCGAAGTACTTCGCCATTCACCGAGCTTATGCCCGATGGAGCGCGCCGGACCGACAGGCCCGGTCGGCGGCCCGGCCGCCGACCGTTTCCCGGATCGTCTTCCCGGATCGTCGCGCCGCCACAGGTGCCGTGCGCGCTCAGCCATGCGGTAACGTCCCCGCCCTGGGCCGAGGGTCAAGGCGAGGACGAGGAGAAGGCCGACGTGGCGGGCCGAGAGGACGGGGCACGGCAGTGGAGAGCCGGGGCCGGTGAACACGCGGACTGGGCGGCGGAACTGCTCGACCACCTGCGGCCGGCCGGACGCGACGTACGCAGGGTCGTGACCTGGCTCGCCCGCGCCGCGCACGCGGCCGTGTCCCTGCAGGACGGTGCCGGCCGTCTGCTGGCCGGTACCCGCACCCCGCTGGACGAGGACCTGGTCGCCGACATCACCTCCGGCCGGATCGCCTCCGCCGCCCTGGAGGACCGGGGCCGTCATCTCCGGCTCGTCCGCGTGGAGCGGGTCCACCCGGCGCCGGCCGCCGTCCTCGCGGTGGCACGCGAGACCCCCTTCGACCGGCGGGTCTTCGACATCGTGACGCACACCGCCCAGGTCGTGGAGCTGCTGCTGGCCGGCCACGAGTCGACCGCGGCCGGACACCGGCTGCGTCGGGCGACCTCGGACCTGCGCCTGGCCATCCTGCAACTGCTGATGGTGGAGGACATCGTCTCCGCCCGCCGCGTGGCCGCCGGACTCTGGCCGGGCCTCCTGGACACCGACGAGGCGTGCGTCTACGTCGTGGAGAGCAGTCCCGAGGAGCGCGACCGGCTCGCCGAGGAGTGCCTGTCGGCGACGGGCGAACGGGCGCTCGTCGTACGGTGCCCGGCCATGGACGGACACGTGATCGTCCTCACGCCCCGCGAGGCGGCCGGTCAGGAGCTGCGCGCGCTCGTCGGCCGCCTTCCCGGCGTCTTTCTGGGCGGCAGCGCCCGGCAGAGCCTCGCCCGCACCGCCAGCGCGTACGGCCAGGCCGTGAGCGCCCTGGCCGTCGCCCGGTTCCGCCCGGACAAGGCGGCTGTGTACGCGGAGCGGACGCACCCCGAGCGCCTGATGGACCCGGCGGCGCTGCACGGCTGGACGCTCCACCTGCTGCGTCCGCTCGACGTCCTGCCGCACCACACCCGCGCCGAGCTCCTCGCCACCACCCGGCTCGGCCTGGAGTTCACCGCCGTCAACACCGCGAAGGTCCTCGGCGTCAGCCGCAACACGGTCCGCGCCCGCATGGACCGGGTCGAGTCGCTGCTGCGGACGGACTTCGCCGACCTGACCGTCCGCGCCACCGTCCACCTCGCCCTGAACGCCCAGGCCGGCCTCGCCCAGCACCCCGGCGGCCCGGAACGGCCCGGCCCCGCCCGGCTCACCGACCTGCTGGCCGGGCCCGCGCTGCGCACCTGGGCCGACGAGCTGCTCGGCCGCCTGGAACCGGACCCGCGAGACCTGCGGCGCACGCTGCGCGCCTGGATCTCCGTCGGCGGCAACGCCGAGCGGGCCGCACGGACGCTCGGCGTGCACGCCCAGACCGTGCGCGAGCACGTCCGCAGCGCCGAGCCCGTCCTGGAACGCCAGTTGCTCGCCTCGGGCAGCGACCTGTACGAGGTCGTGCTCGCCCATCTGGCGGCGGGTGACCTCGACCAGCCGCCTCTGCGTGGGACGAAGCCGGACCATCCGGACTCACCTGTGCACGGGTGAGTCCCCGCGGCCCCGCAGCGGGCATCGACACGATTCACAACGGCCGAGCCGTCCACGTAGGTTCGACGGACCGAGGGGGCACGACCGGAACGGGGGACCGGTCGCGCCCCCTCCGCCCTCAGCCGTGCGGGAGGATCACCGCGCGGCCGTTGACCTTCCCCTCGTGGAGCCGCTCGTAGGCGAGCGGGGCGTCGTCCAGGGAGTACGTCTCGGTGTGCACCGACACGGCGCCCGAGCGGGCCAGGTTCAGGACCTCGATGAGTTCGCTGCGGGTCCCCCAGTAGGGGGCGCTGACCGACACCTCGAAGGGCAGCAGGCCGAACCCGACGGGGAGCGACCCGCCGCCGATGCCGACCAGCGTGACATCGCCCTCGACGGCGGCGACGGCGCCCGCGGTCCGCACGGTGGGCGCCACTCCGACGAAGTCGAACACCGCCTGGGCGCCCAGGCCGCCGGTGAGTTCGCGCACCGCGTCCGCGGCCTTCGCGTCCGAGAGCACCGCCTCGTGCGCGCCCACCTCACGGGCGAGGCGCAGCTTGTCCTCGCTGACGTCGAGGGCGACGACCCGGGCGGACGTCAGGGCGCGCAGCAGCTGGATGGCGACGTGGCCGAGGCCGCCGGTGCCGATGACGACCGCGGTCGACCCGGGGACCAGCTTGGGCAGCGACCGCTTGATGGCGTGGTACGGCGTCAGCCCCGCGTCCGTCAGTGGCACCGCCGTGACGGGGTCGAGGCCGTCCAGCGGGACCAGGTGCCGGGGGTCGTCGACGAGCAGGTACTCGGCCATCGAGCCCGGACGCCCGAGCCCCGGCGGGTGGATGCCCAGCTCCTCGGCGCGCAGGCAGTAGTTCTCCTTGCCCTCGGCGCACTTGGCGCAGGTGCCGCAGCCCCAGGGGCCGTACACGGCGACCGCGTCGCCCTCGGCGAGGCCGGTCACCCCGGCGCCCGATGCCGCCACCGTGCCGACGCCCTCGTGGCCGAGGGTGAGGGGCAGCTCGTAGGGGAAGCCCTCGGCGGGCCAGCCCATCACCGCGATGTCGGAGTGGCAGACGCCGGCGGCGGTGACCTTCAACAGCACCTGGCCGGGGCCGGGCTCCGGGTCGGGGACCGTGACCACCTCGGGCGGTGCCCCGACGGTGCGGTACTGCAGTGCCTTCATGGCTGAACTCCTTTGTTCTCCCCCCCTGGTCGGCCCCCTGTGGTGCGGCCGCTCTCAGACGGCGGTGTGGTCGGCGACGACGACGTACGCGCCGCCGGCGCCGAGGCGGCGGGCGATGGCCAGGCCGATGCCGGAGGCGGCGCCGGTGACGAGGGCGGTGCGGCCGGTGAACTCGGCGGCGTGGTCGGCGACGGGGGTGGTGGCGGGGGCCGTGCCGTGGGTCGGGCCCGTGCTGCCGGTGGTGGTGCTCATGGTGTTCTCACTCTTCGATGGTGCTGTCGGGGGTCGCGGCCGCGGCCTCCGAGGTCAGAGCGTCGTAGGCCCGCTCCACGAGGGCGGCGAGGTCTGCGGCTCCCGCGTCCCGGTCGCCGCCGCGTGCCCACAGGCGCAGGGCGGCGATCAGGACTCCGGCGGCGGCGTCCACGACGGCGGCCGGGCGCACGTCCCGGACGTCGTCGGTGCCGAGCCGGTCGGCGACGATGCGGATCGACTCCTCCTGGGCGTCGACCCGGATGCGCTGGTAGGCGGCGAACAGGTCGGGCTCGCTGTCGGCGAGGGCCAGCAGTCGACGCATCCGGGGACGCAGGTGCCAGGCAGGGTCGGCCCGGTCGGTCAGCCAGTCCCGCACGGCCCTGCGATAGGCGAGCAGAGGCGGCTCGTCGGCGGGGCGGGACCGCAGCAGCGCGTTGATGCGGTCACCGTCCCGGCGGACGAAGTCGAGTGCGGCGTCCTCCTTGCCGGCGAAGTGCCGGCTGAACGTGCGGCGGGTGACGTCCGCGCGCTCGGCGATGGCCTCCACCGTGGTCGCCGCGGACCCGCGCTCCAGGATCAGGTCGCAGGCGGCGGCGGCCAGCGCGTCGCGGGTCTGCCGCGCCTTGCGCTGCCGCCGGTCCTCGGGGGTCGGGGAGGGCTTCGTCGCCGTCATGCCTCCGAGCGTACACCCGAGAATGTCCCAATGAGACATGTGACTCACCGAGACAAGTGACCCATTGGGACATGAATGGCGGACCGAGGCTGTGCCCGCGGACGCGGTGTGCCCCATGGCGCCCCGGGTACCCGGCCCCCACTTCGGATCGAACACCTCGAGGAGGAGGCCCGCATGACCAGCGGCACGGAGACCGGCGGCGTGACCGGCACGCAGGACAAGGACTACAACCTGATCTGGTACGTCGAGTCGTGCCTGAACAACGCGCTGCGTCTGGAGTCGTACATCCAGGACGCGGAGCGCAACAAGGACACCGAGGTCGCGGAGCTGTTCCGCAAGGCGCAGGCGGACAGCCGCAAGGGCGCCGAACTCGGCAAGGGGCTGCTGCGCGCACGGCTGAACGGCGGCTGAACGCGGTCCGCCCGCCCGCGAGGACCCGGACGGCCCGGTGGCTTGGGCGTCCGGGTCCTCGGCGTGATTACGGCGCGGGGTACGGCAATGCACGCAAACCGGTATGTGTCGGATGACGCATCGCGGGGTACCCGGGGCGCCCATGTGCGCGGCCGACGGCCGCCTCGCAGCTCAGGGCCGCGTCCGAGGCCGGCCACGAGTCGAAGGAGCCCACGAACATGACGGACGTATCGAGCCAGGGACCCGCCCCGGGCGACGACCGCAAGGTGCTCACCAACCGGCAGGGGCACCCCGTCTACGACAACCAGAACCAGCGCACCGTCGGCGCCCGCGGCCCCGCCACGCTGGAGAACTACCAGTTCCTGGAGAAGATCAGCCACTTCGACCGCGAGCGCATCCCCGAGCGCGTCGTGCACGCCCGCGGGGTGACGGCGTACGGCTACTTCGAGGCGTACGGCGCCTGGGGCGACGAACCGATCGAGCGCTACACCCGGGCCAAGCTGTTCCAGGAGCGGGGTAAGCGCACCGACCTGGCCGTCCGCTTCTCCACCGTCATCGGCGGACGCGACTCGGCCGAGACGGCCCGCGATCCCCGCGGTTTCGCGGTGAAGTTCTACACCGAGGACGGCAACTGGGACCTCGTCGGCAACAACCTCGCCGTCTTCTTCATCCGCGACGCGATCAAGTTCCCGGACGTCATCCACGCCCTCAAGCCGGACCCGGTGACCTTCGAGCAGCAGCCGCGGCGCATCTTCGACTTCATGTCGCAGACGCCGGAGTGCATGCACATGCTGGTCAACCTGTTCAGCCCGCGCGGCATCCCGGCGGACTACCGCCACCAGCAGGGCTTCGGCGTCAACACCTACAAGTGGGTCAACGCGGCCGGCGAGACCAAGCTCGTCAAGTTCCACTGGATGCCCAAGCAGGGCGTACGCAGCATGACCGAGGAGGACGCCGCCAACGTCCAGGCCCACAACCTCGGCCACGCCACCAAGGATCTCTACGACGCGGTGACCCGCGGCGACTACCCCGAGTGGGAGCTGCTCGTCCAGATGATGGACGACCACGACCACCCGGAGCTCGACTTCGACCCGCTCGACGACACCAAGACCTGGCCGGAGCAGGAGTTCCCGGCCAAGCCGGTCGGACGGATGGTGCTCGACCGGATGCCGGAGAACTACTTCGCCGAGAACGAGCAGATCTCCTTCGGCACCGGCGTCATCGTCGACGGCCTGGACTTCTCCGACGACAAGATGCTGGTCGGCCGCACCTTCTCCTACAGCGACACGCAGCGCTACCGGGTCGGCCCGAACTACCTCCAGCTGCCCGTCAACCAGGCCAAGAACGCCGATGTCCGCACCAACCAGCGCGACGGCCAGATGGCCTACCACCAGGACGGCGGCGGCGAGAACCCGATCGTCAACTACGAGCCGTCGATCACCGGCGGCCTGCGCGAGGGCGAGTACCCCACGCACGACGAGCAGGGACCGGAGATCCGGGGGCGGCTCACCCGCAAGCGCATCCCGCGCACCAACGACTACATGCAGGCCGGGCAGCGCTACCTGCTGCTGGAGCCGTGGGAGCGCGACGACCTCGTGGCGAACTTCGTCAACCTGCTCTCCCAGTGCGACCGACCGGTGCAGGAACGCATGGTGTGGCACTTCCTGCTGGTCGAGAACGATCTCGGCCTGCGGGTCGGCGAGGGGATCGGCATCAGCCCGCAGGACGTCTCGCACCTGGAGCCGCTGGCCGGCCAGGACCTGACCGACGAGGACCGCGAGCGGCTGGCCAACCTCGGCAAGAACCCGCCGCGTGACGTCGAGGGGCTGACGATGACCCACTGCGTACCCAACGAGCGGCACGTCGTGACGCGCTGACGCTCAGCCGGGGCGTCGCAGTGCCGCCCGGGCCACCGTGAGGGCCTGCTCGGCGTAGCCGCGCCCGAAGAGTACGGCGTGCACCAGCAGCGGAAAGAGCTGGTGCACGCCGACGCGGCCGGCCCAGCCGTCGGCGAGCGGCGCGGTCTCCTGGTAGCCGTCCAGGATCCGGTCCAGCCGGGGGCAGCCGAAGAGGCGCAGCATCGCCAGGTCGGTCTCCCGGTGCCCGCCGTGCGCGGCCGGGTCGATCAGACGGACCTGCCCGTCGGCGCCCCACAGCACGTTGCCGTTCCACAGATCGCCGTGCAGCCGGGCGGGCGGCTCCGCGGGCCCCGCCCACTCGGGCAGCCGCTCGCAGACCCGCTCGACGTCGGCCGCCTCGGCCTGCCGGAGAGTCCCGGCGTCGACCGCGCGGCGCATGTACGGAAGCACCCGGTGCTCGGCGTACCAGCTCGGCCAGTCGCCCCCGATGACGTTGCGCATCGGGGCGAGGCCGATGTACGCGTCCTCGGGTCCGCCGGGCGGCGCCGCACCGAATCCCGGAGCCCCGGCGGCGTGCAGCGCGGCCAGGTCCCGGCCGAACCGGACCGCCGCCCGCTCGTTCGCCCGCCCCGGTGCCACGCGGTCGGTGACCAGCCAGCGCTCGTCGTCGCCGCGCACCGCCGGGATCCGCACCGTGCCGGCGTCGGCCAGCCAGCGCAGCCCGGCGGCCTCGGCCCGCGCCGCTCCCGCCCCGTCCCCGCGCTTGACCATCACCGCGTGTCCGTCGTCGAGGGTGACTTCGGTGAGCGCCCCGGACAGCGGGCGCTCACCGGCCACCGACCGACCGGTGAACCGGGCCGCGGCGGCCGAGGGCGAGGTGGGGGGATGCACGGCTACCAGCCTAGGGCGAGGTGGGGGGACGTAGGACTACCGGACCAGGCCGGACCAGACCAGAAAGGACCAGACCAGACCGGACCGGACCGGATCAGGTCGGACCAGGCCGGACCAGACCAGGCCGGGCTGCGGCCGACCCGGTGAAAAACCTCCGGTACGCCGAAGGAAGACCCCGGGCGCGGGGGAGCAGTGGGACTATGACCAGTTCAGCGTTCCATCGCACCATCACCTTGCCCGCCCCCGTGTGCGAACAGGCCGCACAGCACCTCGAACACGCGGTCCAGAAGGCCATCGACGGCGCGGCGGCCCCCTGGCGCGCGTTCCGCGGGGCCGATGGCGACGACTTCGCGTTCTCCGTCCCGGTCGTCGAGCAGGCCGCGGGCTGCCTCCTGGTGCTGGCCGCCGAGAGCGCCCAGAGTCTGCGCCCCTCCGCGCTGCGTGCCCTGATCACCGTCGCCCTCCATCTGCGGGACGCCGCCGAGGCGGTCCGCCGGCCCGTGCTGACCAGCGGGGCCTGGTGAGCACGGGACCGGTCCCGCCCGGCCGGTAGAACGCGGTGCCGCGTTCCTGAGCGTGTGCTTGGCTCTGCGGCATGGAGTACTCCCGTTTCCTCGACTGCCTCGCGGCCGACTACGACCGGCTGCGGGCCGTCGTGGCGACCGACGCCGAAGCCCCGGTGCCCACCTGCCCCGGCTGGACCGTCGCGGATCTGACCCGCCACGTCGGCGAGGTCTACCTGCACAAGACCGTCGCCATGCGCGAGGGCGTCGAGCCCGAGCCGTGGCCGCCGAAGGAGTTCGCCGAGGAGGAGCCGACGGCGCTGCTCGACCGTGGGTACACCGCGCTGCGCGCCGAGTTCGCCACCCGCGCTCCCGAGGACCCGGCCGCCGGCTGGTACGGCCCCGACCAGAGCGTCGGCTTCTGGATCCGACGGATGGCCCAGGAGACCGTCATCCACCGCATCGACGCCGAACTCGCCACCGGACGGTCCGTCGCGCCCGTCCCGGCCGATCTCGCCGTGGACGGGATCGACGAACTGCTCAAGGTCTTCGCCGCGTACTCCGTCGCCGAGTGGGGCGAGTACTTCACCGACGTCCTGGGCGACACGCCGGGGCACACGTCCCTGGTACGGGCCGGTGACGCGACGTGGCGGGTACGGACCGGCCCGGGGGAGTTCGCGGTGACGGACGGCGCCGGCGACGGCACCGCCGACGTGACGTTCAGCGGCACCCCGGAGGCCGTGCTGCGCCGGCTGTGGAACCGGGAGAGCCCCGACGGGGACACCGGGGTGACGATCGAGGGCGACCCGGAGGTGGTCGAGGAGTTGCGGCGCTGCATCGTCGTGGCGGCCGAGTGACCGGCCGCCCGCCACCACACCCTGCACCACGACGCCGGGCGCCTGCACGAACAGGCAGAACAGCGGGGGCGCGGAGCACGCCATCTCCCGTGGCGTGACATGGCATGACATGGCGTGGCGTGACATGGCGCCGGGCCAGCGCCCGCCGAGCGCCGCCCGCGCGGGGTCGCACCCGACCGGCGAGGCCACGTGAAGCCGGCCAGGGTCAGCACCACGACGACGGTGAAACGGGGCCCGGCCGGCTCCGCGGCGGCGCCCCGGGCGGCAGGGACGGCCTCGTGCGCGGGTGCGGACCCGACGCGCACCGGTTCGGCCGGCCGGGCGGGCACCCGGGGATCGGCGAAGGTCGCCCGGGGGTGCAGTCCTGGGTAAGAAGGGAGGGCACGCAGTGCGCTCGCGCCCGCGGCCGGGCCCTTCGGCCCGCCCGGGATGTGTCCGAGGCCACGCCGTCGACGCGAGCCGGGCCATGTTCCGCGCCGGGGGGCTCGGGCTACGGTTCTCGCGGACCCCGTGTCCTCCACGGCGACCAGACTCCGTGTCCCACGACGAGCAGTTCGGACGGCCCTGCAGTGCACGCAGATCTCTCCCCCGTCATCGCGGCGACCGCCCAGTGGCTCACCCGCGCCTATCCGGCGTCCGGCGGCGCGCTGGCCGGCGCTCTGTGCGAGGCGCAGGCGCGGCAGGCGGTGACGGTCGCGGCCCGGCTGCGCTATCCGACCCCGATCGACGTCGCGCTGCTGGGCGTGGCGGGGCCCGGAGGCTCCGCCCGGCTCGACTGGATCACCGGCGCGGACGGTACGGCGGTCGCCGACGCGGACGGGGACGCCTGGCGGACCTGGGTGGACGAGGTCGTCGCGAGCTGGGCGGCCTGCCTGCTGACCGACCCGGAACTGGCCGCCCTTGCCGTGGCGGCGCTGGCCGACGGTGACCTTGTGTCGGGTGCGCCGTCCGGTACGCCGGTCGAGTTCCGCCGCCTGCTCGCGCCCGACGAGCAGGACCGGCGGGCAGCGACGCTGCTGCGCCACCCCGATCTCGCCGCGCCCGTCGCCACACTGCACCACGCCCAGCTCGTCGCCCGGCTGGATCCCGGCCGGGCGCTCGTCGCCTGATCCGCGCCCTGAGGGTGGTTGCGGGATGCCTGCCGCGGCCCTGTGCGGGGTTCGGTGGGGGGTGCGGGTCGCGGTGCGGGCCGCGCGTGCGGCGGCGTGGTGGGCCGGGCCGCGCCGTGGGTGTCCGTCCTTGGAGCGGCGCGGAACCGGTCGGCCACGGAAGTGCTGCGTGTTGACGCGCCAACCGCTGCGGCGGACACCCTCCGACACGTCCCTTCTCGCCGTACGCGGCTCTCCGTCCGCCCCGGGGGTGGGGGGGGGGCTCGCTCAGGCGGCCGTCCCCAGGGCTGCCTGGCCGGGCACTTCCGCGTCTCCGGCGCGCAGCGCCACCGGTGTGCCGGTCTGGCGCTGCCGCAGGAGGTGGCCCGCGCCGATGCTGCCCGCGATGATCAGTCCGCCCGCGATCAGGGCGCCGCGCGCACCGGCCAGCTCCATCAGCAGGCCGAGTGCCGGCGGGCCGCCCAGTCCCCACACGGTGCCGATGCTGCCCCACACCCCGAGCACCCGGCCCCGCATGTGCGCGGGCGGGTCGGTCTGGAGCACCGCCGTGCCCGCGGTGTCGGAGACGGACTCCACCACGGCCATCGGCAGCACCATCACCAGCAGGACGGCCAGCGACGGCGACAGGCCGGCCACCACCTGCAGCAGCCCGCCCGCGGCGGCCAGCGCGCCCACGGTCCGCACGGAGGGCCGGCGCAGCCGGGCACCCAGAACGGCGCCGACGATGCCGCCGACGGCCAGCACCGTGGAGACCGTGCCGAACGACCCGGCGCCGCCCGCGAGCGGCCCGGTGACCAGGACGGCCAGGGTGAGGTGGTAGTTGCGGCCGAAGACCGCGCTGACCCCGGTGACGCCGGCCAGCGCCAGCAGGCGGGGACGGCGTGCGAAGAAGGCCAGCCCCTCGCGCACGGTCATGGTGTCCGCCTCACCGCCGCGCTTCACCGCCCCGGTGTGCTTGACCGCCCCGCGCGCCGGACGCAGGAAGGGGATGACCGAGGCCACGAACAGGAAAGACAGCCCGTTGGCGGCGTAGGCGGCGGCCGTGCCGAGGAAACCGACCGTGACCCCGGCCAGCGCGGCCCCCGTGAGGCGGCCGGCCTGGTGGACCAGCGCGCCCACGCCGATCGCGGAGGGCACGTCCTGGGCCGGGACGAGGTCGTTGCCCAGCAGCGAGCACGCCGGGCCGTCGACGGTGGCGATGACACCGGTGACGGCGGCCAGCACCATCAGGGAGGTCACGTCGAGCCGGTCCAGTGCCACCATGAGCGCCGTCACGAACGCGACCGCGCCGAGCAGGGCCTGGCTGACGGCGGCGGTCAGCTTCCGCGGCCAGCGGTCGACGGCCGCACCGCCGAACACGCTGATCAGGAGCGCGGGCGCGGCCTGGACGGACATGGACAGACCCGTCGCGGCGGCGGACCCGGTGATCTGCAGGACCAGCAGGTTCTGCACCGTGAGCTGCATCCACGTACCGGCGTTCGACACGAAGTTCGCGACCGACCACCAGCGCATGCTGCGGTATCTCAGGGAGCGCCACGGCGAACGGGACGCGGCCTCGGACGGTGCGGAGGCGGGGGCAGGGGAAGAAGACACAGTGCGCCACTCGAAGACGGGTCGCGAGACCCGGAAAGGGAAAGGGACGGGAGCGAGAAGGCCGGCTGCGTTGCGCGGCCACTCCACTGAGCCGGATGACGGCGCCGACCATCGTGGCAGAAGGGACCGGCGAGTCATCACCGTCACCCGCCCCCGAGCGGGGAGTGGAGGGGGCAAACCCCGTTCGTCTGAATGAAGTTGCCGAGGCCAGTGGGTTTGATCACAGGGGCTGGCTCCCGACGCGTCGGGGCGGCGGCCGTGACCGTGGCCACAGCGGTCCGGCCGCCCGGCTGGTGACGGGGGCTGTCACTGCTGGGGCCGCGGTTGACGTCAGAGTATGAAAGTGACTCGGTGGGGCACCCGGGGCACGCTTCGTCAGCGCTTCGCAGAGGAAGAAAGGTCGTCCTCATGATGCCGATGGCGGCGTTCAGCCCGCGGGCGGAGATCCGCCCGCCCTGGGGCCAGGCCCTGGTGACCGGCGGTGCGGGGTTCCTCGGGTCGCATCTGTGCACCCGCCTGCTCGATTCAGGTGTCGAAGTCGACTGCCTGGACAACCTCTCCACGGGGCGGGCGGAGAAGGTGGCGCACCTCGCCGGCCGGCCCGGCTTCCGCTTCCTGGAACGCGACATCTCCGAGCCCGGCTGCCCGGACGCCCTCATCGGCCCCTACGACCTGGTCCTGCACCTGGCGGGCCCCGCGTCCTCGGCCGCCTGGCCGGACCGGCCCGTGGAGGTCCTGGAGGCCGCCAGCCTCGGCACCCAGGCCGCGCTGGCCGTCGCCGACCGGGACGGTGCCCGGTTCCTGCTCGCCTCCTCGCCGCCGGTGCTTCCCGCCGCGCCGCCCGACACCGACCCGGTCGGCCCGCACAGCGCCTGCGCCGAGGCCGTCCGGTTCTCGGAGGCCCTGGTCGCCGCGCACGCGGGCGCCCACGGCTCGAACGCCGGCATCGTCCGGCTGTTCACCGGCTACGGACCCGGTATGCGCACGGACGCCGGTGGGACCCCGGCCGGCTTCATCGAGCAGGCCCTCGCCGGCCGGCCCGTCACCGTCACCGGGGACGGCAGCCGGAAGCACCCCCTGTGCTACGTCGACGACATGGTCGACGGCGTGCTGCTGGTCGCGGCCGGCCGCTCGGTGCGGCCCGTGGACATCGGCGGCGACGAGGAGCCCACGGCCGTGGAGATCGCCCGCCGGGTGATCGACCTGACCGGCTCCGACTCGCCGCTGACGTTCGTCGAGGGGGTGGGGGACCGCCCGGCCGAGCCCCGGCCGGTCACCGGCTTCGCCCGCGAGATCTTCGGCTGGCTGCCGAGCGTGACCTGGCAGGACGGCCTGGAGCGCACCGTCGCCTCTCTCCGCGGCCTGCCCGAGCCGATCCCGACGGCGACGACCGGACGGGCGGGGGAGTGGTGGGTGTGACCGTGTGAGGGGCCCGTCGCCATGGCGACGGGCCCCTCACACGAGTGCGGACGGCTGCGCTCAGTCGGGCTTGCCCCGCCCCGACATCGCGTCCCGCACCCGGTCGACCATTCCCGCACCGGGCGCCAGGAGCTTGTTCATCGGGGGCTTGTCCGGCGCGGACGGGTGCGGACGTGTCGGCGCCGTCTTCTTCGCCTGCCGGACCTTGTCACCCAACTGGTTCAGCGCGTCCGCGGGGCACGCCTCACGGAGCCTCGGGAAGAGGTTGCCCTCCTCGTCGGCGACGTGGGCACGGATCTCGCTCATCAGCATGCCGATCAACCGGTCGAACTCGGCGTCGTCCGACGCGCAGTCCTCCAGGTCCTTCATGATCTGCTCGGCCTCGGCGTGGTCCTCGAGTTCCTTGTCCGCGAGGGCACCTCCGTTCGGCACGTGCTCACGGACGGCCGGGTAGAGATACGCCTCCTCCGCCACCGAATGCCGGATCAGCTCGATCGTGGCCTGATCGGCGTACAGCTTGCGGTCCTTGTGACCGGACGGCAGCGCCTCGATCTTGCCGAAGAGCTCCTCGACCTCACGGTGATCGGTCGTCAGCTCGTCGATGACGTTTCCTCCGTGTCCCATGCTTCACCTCCAGTAGACCGTGGCGGTTACGGGACCGACCCGCCACGAGCGTCGGGTCCCCCCGCACTCAGTGGGCTAACGCCCGTTCGCCGGCGCCGGGCTCAGACGCCCAGCTTGGCCCGGACACCGCCCGCCGCCGCCGCGGGACGTGCCGCGGCCCGCACCGAACGGTGCACCAAGTGGGCGTCGTGCCGCAGGTCCTGGGCCGCGTGCCGGCCGCGCCACAGCAGCGAGGGGGCGCTGCCGGTGTCGTCGGCCGCGATCAGCAGCCCGCCCATCATGGACAGGTTCTTCAGGAAGTGGATGCGCTGCTGGGTGCGGTCGGACGGGTCCTCCGCCTCCCAGTAGCGGTGCGCCGCCAGCGTGGTGGGGACCAGCGTCGCCGCGAGGGCCAGCGCGGCCAGCCGCGGACAGCGGCCGAGCCCGAGCATGATCCCGCCCACCACCTGGACGGCGCCGTTGAGCCGTACGAGTTGTTCGGTGCCGTCCGGCAGCGCCGCCACGCGGTCGGCCACCGGCCGCACGATCGGCTCCGCCGCCGGGGCCACGTCCTCGGGCCGGCGCAGGCTTTGCAGACCGCCCGCGACGAACATCGAGGCGAGCATCGGGCGGCCGACCATACGCAAAAGACTCATGACGCTCTCTCGCTTCTTTCCGTCGGTGTCGGAGGTTGCCAAGGGTGTGATGCCTACTCGGATCATCAGGTGCCCGGACCCGGCGGCGCCATTCGGCGTCCGGCGCGGCAGTGGCGCTCGTCGGCACCGCGCCGCGCGGGTTCCGCCCAGGTCACAGGCTGTTGAGGATCTGCGGTGACAAATTCTTGATCATGGTGTTGGTCCAGCGCATCTGGCGCAGTGTCCGCGGATGGCAGGCCGAGGCCAGCCCCAGCAGCTCGCTGTCCCTGGACGCCTGGGCGGCCTGGGCGAGCATCTCCCAGTGCAGCGAGTTCTCCGCGGCGGCGACGTGCAGCTCCCGCAGGTCGCGCAGGAGCAGCAGGCCGGGCTCGGGGCGGTGCGCCACCGCCTCCGACGCCTTCTTCCGCAGCGTGGCGAAGACGCCGTCCGACGCTTGGTCGGCCGGGTCGCCGAGCTTCACGTCGTGGTGCGCGGCGACCTCGGCCAGCCGCCGGACGTGTTCCCGGGACCAGACGGCGAGATCGGTGGCGACGTGATGGACCTCGTGCTCGGAACGGTGCCGCTCGGCGACGGTCACCAGGTCGTGCGCCAGGCGCCGCTCGCCGCGGTGCAGCGTGCGCAGGGTCAGGGTGATGCCGTTCACTGGGCGCCTTCCTCGCGGCCGTGCGGGAACTCGGCCGGTGTCTGTGCCGTGTGCGCCGCCGTTCCCCCCGCGGTCGGTGGTGCGGTGCCGGCGGTGACGGGCGCCGAGGCGGTGGTGGTCGGGGCGGGGGACGGCCGGCCGTCGCCGCGCTCGACGAGGGTGAGGGCGGCCGTGGCCGTCTTGAACAGCGGCTGCTTGGAGGCCGGGTCCCAGTCCGTGACGGTCGTCTCGTTGGCGGCCCGCCCGGGAGCGTCCGGGCCCGGCCCGGACCCGTCCTCGGTGTCCCAGTAGCCGTAGTGGAACGGCACGAACAGCAGGCCCGGCCGGATGCCGGTCACCCGCAGCCGCCCGCGCAGCGAACCGCGCTTGCTCGTCACGTCGACCAGGTCGCCCTCGCCGAGGCCGAGCCGGTCCGCGTCAGCGGTGGAGATCTCCACCCACACGTCGGGGGCCGCGGCGTTGAGCTGGGGCGCCCGCCCGGTCTTCGTACGGGTGTGGAAGTGGTAGATCGTCCGGCCCGTGGTGAGCTGGAACGGATACTCCTCGTCCGGCTCCTCGTGCGGCGGCCGGTAGGCGGCGGCCTTCAGCATCGCCCTGCCGTCGGGATTGAGGGAGCGGTATTCCACGACCTCCTGCGACGCCCCGGTCTCCAGGTCCTTGCCGTAGCTCTCGCACAGGTCCGGGTGGGCCCAGCCGAAACCGTCGGTGTAGAGCCGCGCGGTGCCCTCGGGCGCCCGCTCGTCACAGGGCCACTGGATACCGCTGGTGTCGCGCAGCTTGGCGTAGGTCAGGCCGGTGTAGTCGCAGGGCCGGCCCGCGCTGCACCGCTTCCACGCCTCGAACGCCGACTCGGGGTCGTCCCAGGTGATCAGCGGGCCGCCGTCCTTGTCCCGGAAGTCCATGCGCCGGGCGTAGTCCAGGAAGATCTCCAGGTCGGGCTTGGCCTCGCCGGGCGGTTCGACGGCCTTCTGAGACAGGTGCACCGTGCGGTCGGCGTTGGTGAGGGCGCCGGTCTTCTCGCCCCAGGTGGCGGCGGGCAGCACCACGTCGGCCAGTTGCGCCGTCTCCGTCAGGAACAGGTCCTGTACGACCGTGAACAGGCGCTGCTGCGTCAGGATCGAGCGGATGCGGGACAGTTCGGGCAGGGACACGGCCGGGTTGGTGCCGCTGATCCACAGCATCCGGATCGAGCCCTGCTCGGCGTACCGGTACATCTGCATCGCGTGCGTGGGCGGCGCGTAGTGCGGGATCGTCTCCGGCTCCACGTTCCACACCTTCGCGAGGTCGGCGACGTGGGCGTCGTTCTGCCAGTTGCGGAAGCCCGGCAGGTCGCCGTTGGCGCCGCACTCGCGGGTGTTCTGCGCGGTGGGCTGGCCGTTCATCTGGAGCAGGCCGGCGCCTGGGCGGCCCAGCATGCCGCGGATCAGGTGCAGGTTGTTGATCTGCACCGCGGCGGCGGTGGCCTGGTGGGACTGGTAGACGCCCTGGAGGACGGTGGAGACCAACGCGTCGGTGGTGCCGACGAGTTCGGCCGCCTCCTCGATCCGGGCGGCGGGGACGTCGCAGATGTCCGCGGCCCACTTGGGCGTGCAGCCGGCGACCCGGTCGGCCAGTTCCTCGAAACCGACGGTGTGCGCGGCGATGAAGTCGCGGTCGATCCTCTCGTGCCGGATCGTCTCGTGCAGCAGCGCGTTGAGCAGGGCGACGTTGGTCCCGCCGCGGGGCGCGAGGTGCACGGCGGCGTGCCGGGCGACCCGCGTGGGCCGGGGGTCGACGCACAGCAGGCGCGGCGGGTCGGCCCCCTCCATCCGGTCCAGCAGCCGCATCCACTGCACGGGCTGGGTCTCGGCGATGTTGTGGCCGAACAGCGCGACCACGTCGGCGTGGTCGAAGTCGTCGTAGCTGCCGGGCTGCCCGTCGGAGCCGAACGTCTCCTTCAGCGCCTCCCCGGCCGTCGCCGTGCACAGGCGGGTGTTGCCGTCGAGGTGGTTGGTGCCGATGCCGCCCCGGGCGAGCACCGTGAGCGTGTAGTACTCCTCGAGGAACAGCTGGCCGGAGGTGTAGAAGCCGATCGAGCCCGGGCCCCGCTCCTCGAGCAGTTCGCGCGAGCGGGCGGCCACCAGGTCCATCGCGGTGTCCCAGTCCGTCTCCACCAGCCGCCCGTCCCGCCTCACCAGCGGCCGGGTCAGCCGGTCCCGGGAGGCGTTCGCCTGCCACCCGAACAGGTCCTTCGGACCGAGCCGGCCTCGGTTGACCCGGTCCACGTCCCGGCCCCGTACACCGACCATCCGGCCGTCGGCCGCCACCGCGATGTCCATGGCGTCGCCGTCGGAGTGCAGGATCGACGCCGACTGCACCCATCGCCGCACCGCCTCAGGCTCCACCCCCTCCGCGAGGAAGGTGTCCACCCGGGCCGGCCAGGTCTCGTGCCGCCCGTAGGGCATCCTGTCGCCCCACGGCCGCGCGATCCGGTCCGTATCCTCCATAGCCGGCCTCCCGCCAACTGCCGCCACCGTGCCGGCCGCCGGGTACCCGGGCGCCACCGATCGAAGCGAGCCACTTGTGGGAGCGCTCCCAGGCGGGCAGGATGCTGCGGTGACCCCGACAGCCGCCGTACGCCCGTACCGCCCCGCCGACGCCCAGGCTCTCGACGACATCTGCGTCCGCACCGCGCACAACGGCCGGGACAGCCGGCCCGTGTACGCCGACCCCGCCGTGCTGCCCGCCGTCTTCGCCGCCCCCTACGTCCACCTGGACCCCGACCTGGCCTTCGTGCTGGACGACGGGCAGGGCCGGGCGGTCGGCTACATCCTCGGTACGGCGGACACCCCGCGTTTCGCGGAGGAGTTCCGCGCCAAGTGGCTGCCCCGGGTCGCGGACCGCTATCCGGCGCCGGACGCCACACCCGGCTCCCCGGACGAGGTCATGGCCCGACTGCTGCACGACCCGGAGCGGATGATCGTCCCCGAACTGGCCGCGTACCCGGCCCATCTGCACATCGACCTGCTGCCCGACTGGCAGGGCCGCGGACACGGCCGGGAGCTGATGCGCACGTTCTGGCGGGCCCTGCGGGAGCGCGGCGTACCGGCCGTCCACCTGGTCATGGCGACGGCCAACACGCCGGCCAGGGCCTTCTACGACCGTATGGGCTTCCACGTGATCGAGGCGGCGGGCCTGGACCCCGCGGACGTCACCTGCCTCGGGCGTACGACGGAGGACGCCGGCCGGACCTGACGCACGGGGCGATGGTCAGGCGGCGCCCAGGCGGTAGACGTTGAAGGCCCGGCGGATGACGGGCTGGGCCACGTTGCGCACCCGCACTCCGCCCGCCGTCATCCCGTGCTCCGAGCCCAGGTGGGCGTGGCCGTGGACGGCGAGGTCCGCGCCGGCCGTGTCGATCGCCTCGGCCAGCAGATAGCTGCCGAGGAACGGGTGGATCTCCGGTGGCTCCCCGGCGAGCGTGTCGGCGACGGGGGAGAAGTGGGTCAGCGCCACCCGGGCCGCGCAGCCCCCGTCGTCCAACTCCTTCAGCGCGGCGTGCAGGCTGTCCGCCGAGCGGCGTGTGGTGCGGACGAACTCCTTCATGATCGGCTCACCGAACTCTCCCGCGCTGCGCCCGACGAAACCGCCCCCGAACCCCTTGGTCCCGGCGATCCCCACCCGGGTCCCGGCGCACTCCACGACGGTCCCCTCGCCCTCCAGGACTCGCACGCCGGCGTCCTGGAGGAGGGCGGTGACCTTCTCGGGCTGCTCGTCGTGGTGGTCGTGGTTGCCGAGTACGGCCACCACCGGTACTGGCAGGTCGCGTACCTCCTGGGCCACCACCCGCGCCTCCTCCGGCGTGCCGTGCCGGGTGAGGTCCCCGGCGAGCAGCAGCAGGTCGGCACAGTCGGGCAGAGTCTCGAAGGCCGGCCGCAGCAGTCCCTGGCTGTCCGGCCCCATGTGGATGTCTCCGACGGCGGCGACGCGGATCATCACAGCTCCTCCGCATGGTCGGGGCCGGCCGTCTCCGCCACCACGACGTCGGTGTGCACGGTGAGCCCGGCCAGCTCCTCGTGGGCGACGCGCAGCACGGTCTCGCGGCACTGGGCGGAAGGCACCGTGCCGCTGAGTACGATCGCGCCGGCCCGGATCTCGGCCCGTACGCCCAGCTCGCCGAGCTCCTCCGCCGCGAGCCGGTCGTGCAGGTGGGCCACGCGGTACTCGACGTTCTCGGCCGCGCCAGCGGTGCCGCTCGCCGCGGGGCCCTGGTGTGCGACGGGGTCGCTCATCGCCGCTCCTCCTTCGCGGAATGGGCCGGGGAGATGATCTCCAGCCGTTCGAGGATGAAGAAGAACGCGGCGGGCATCGGGGCGTCCCCGCAGTCGCGGCGCAGCTCTTCCCAGTCGATCTTCTCCCGCAGCGTGCGGGCGATCGGCAGCACCGCCCCGAAGTCGCAGTGGTGCTCCGAGAAGGCCGCCAGCAGACCGTGCAGCAGGTCGGTCGGCGACAGGACCGGCATGAGCACCGAGTCGACGGAGAGGTCCTGGGCCCGCGCCAGCAGCTCCGTCGTGACGGGCTCGTGCGCCAGCTCGAAGATGAGGTCGACCTGCTGTCCCAGGCAGTTCGCCTTCAGCAGCCAGTCCTCGGGCGGCGTGTACACCGCCAGACCCGCTTCCCGCAGCGTCGCGGCGACGGCCTCCGCGTCGTCGGGCCGGATGCAGAAGTCGACGTCGTGCTGGAGGTTCTGGGTGCCGCCGTGCGCGTACACGGCCACGCTGCCGGCCAGCGCGAACGGGTGCTCCTTCTTCTTCAGGATCGAGCCCACCTGCTTGGCCGCCTGCAGGATCGCCTGATTGCGGTCGAGCGGGAGGTCTTCGTGGCGTGCGTCGTTCCGGGGGACGAGTTCGGCGTCCCCCGCTGCCAGACGAAGCTCGGAAACGCCGGCGCGCTGGTCGAGAGCGTGGTCGTCGGCGGGCTGCGTCATCACTGTCCCCTTTCCGGGCCGTCGCGTTCTGCCGGAACGAATCTCCGGGCTGTCGCGCTCTGTCGGATCGAATCAGTCAGAACCCCGCCCGATCAGTCCGAACGGGACTGAGGCGAGAATCGATCGGACTGGGTCGAGCCGGTCCTCCGCTGGGGTTCCGGGTACCCGGCGCGGTAACGCCGACACGAACCCGTCCCGAAGGTGAGGCCCGGGGAGGAATCCGGGCACTCGGGCGGCATGAACGACAAGCAGGCGCAGCAGCGGACCGGGCCCGAGGACCGCCGGACGGTGGAACGGCTGGTGGCCGCGTGGCTGGCGGAGACCGAACACCACGACCGCGCCGCGGCCCACGAGGCCCGCACCGGCTGGGAACGCGGCGCCCTGTCCGAGCGGGCCGCCCAGGACCTGGCCACCTGGGTCACCGCGAGGGTCACGGACACCGGTTTCACCGAGGACGAGGGCCCCTATGTGGAAGGGCCCGTCCGGATCACCCCGTCGGACAAGGACACCGTGCACGACTGGCTGCGTGCGCGAGGGCACCCGGTCTGACCTGTCGGGGCCGGTGCCGCCGTGGCGGCGTCAGCAGGCCGGCGGCCGCCATTCGAACATCAGGATCGTCGCGTCGTCCCGCAGCCGTCCGCCGGTCTGCGAGTCGAGGATCGAGTGGATCAGCCGCCGCAGCGACTCGGGTGCCAGCTCGCCGCCCGCCGTGGCCCGGATGACGTAGTCCGCGAACCGTTCGAGCCCGAAGAGCTTCTCCTCCCGGGTGCGCGCCTCCGTGACCCCGTCGGTGTACATCAGCACCCGGTCACCGGGTTCGAGTCTCATCTCGTGCGTCCGGCGCGGCTGGGCGGACAGGGAGGCCGGCGCGCCCATCGGCGGGTCGGCGTCCCGCTCCAGGGCGTCGACGATCAACTGCTCACCCCGGATCAGGAGGGGCGCCGGGTGACCGCAGTTGGTCCAGCGCAGCACACCGGTCTCGAACTCCAGCTGGGCGAGGACCGCGGTGCAGTACTGCTCCGGCAGCCAGCGGGCCAGCGCGTCGTCGACGCACTCCACGAGCGCGGGCAGATCGGCGCCGTTGCGCCGGGCGTTGCGGCAGGCGGCCAGCGCCACCGCGCTGGTCAGCCCGGAAGCCAGGTCGTGCCCCATGGAGTCGATGACCGAGACGTGCAGCGTCGTCCGGGTGAGCGAGTGGTCGAAGGCGTCGCCGCCCAGCTCGTAGGCCGGTTCGAGGACGGCCGTCGACACGACGTGCGAGTTGCCGATCGTGCGCGGCGGCAGGAACGCGCGCAGCATCTCCGACGGGAGGTGCATCGGCCTGGTACGGGTGTGCCGCACGAAGGAGTCCTCGAAGGCCCGCTTCGAGGTGATCATCATGGCCAGGAGCGAGGCCAGCGCCCGGCCCCGGGTCAGCGTGGCGGAGGTGAGCGCCGACGAGTAGACCGCCAGCACGCCGAGCCGCTCGGCGCCGTCCACCAGGGGCAGCCACGCCGTGACGCCGCCCGTGCCCGACTCCTCCACCCGCAGCGCCTGCGTGCGGTAGGCCCAGCCCGCGAGGGAGCCGTCGACGGGAATGGCCGACGCCACGTCGGTCTGCGGCACGAGGTGACGTTGCTGCAGGTCGACGAGGTAGACCACCGCGTGCTGGAGATCCAGCGCCTTCGTGCACTGGGCCACCGCGGCGGTCAGGTCCAGGGTCAGATGGGCCGGATCGGCGAGGAAGTCCTGCAGCAGCGCATCGCTCGCCTCTGGCGTCGACACCTCGTCTCCCCTCGTCGAGAAACCCGTCGTGGCGGGGCACACTGCGCAGCAGTCTGGCACCGCGTGCCCCGCCCCGCCCGTCGAGCGGATCACCCGTGGAGCGCTTCGGTCCGGGCAGACCGGGCACGCGTCAGGTCGTACGCCCCGAACGCCGAGGAGTGGTGCCACATGACCGAGTACGAGCGTTCCCGCACCATGCCCGCCCAGGCCGAGCAGGTCTTCGACCAGGCCGCGGATGTCGGGCAGCTGGACACCTGGCTGCCCCGGGACCTGCACGTGGAGCCCGAGGACCCGCCGGCGGTCACCGTGCACGAGGACCGCACCGACCAGGACACCTCCGCGCTGCTGAGCGCCCGGCCCGAGCAGATGCGGCTCGAATGGGGCACCCGCGACCAGGGCAGCTACGCCGGCTGGCTCCAGGTCGCCGGGCTCGACAGCGGGGCCAGCGAGGTGACGGTGCACCTGTCGTTCTTCGACGAGGGCCACGACCCCGGGGAGCACGCGGTGGCCGACGCCCTCGACAGCAGCCTGCGGCGTCTGGAGGAGCGGGTGCGGACGCGCACCGACGACGCGGCCGGGTGAATTCGTGGGAGGGACAAGGGCAACCCTTCACCGTCATGTCGGGTCGTACGGGTCGTACGGGGAAAAGGACGACCGATACCGACGAACCGACATGGGGGAGACATGTACGTCCGTGACCGAGGGGTCCGCGCCGCCCTGACCGCGCTCGCGGCCGGTGTCGCCGTCGCCGTGACCGCCGTCCCGGCGACCGCGGCGACGCCGCGGACCGATCCGCCCGCCTTCCTGGAGCCGGCCGAACTGCCGCCGCATCCCACCTCCGACTGGTACGCCGGACCGGTCACCGCCGGGCAGCCGGACCCGCTGCCCATGTGCGTCGGCGAGGCGCTGCCGTCCACCGCCTCCCACCGCCGGTACTGGACCGAGTACGACACCGGCGCCCTCCAGGTCACGGTCGTCGAACGCGACACGCGGCAGGCCAGGGAGTTCGCCGCCCTGTTGCGCGGGAACCTCGCCGACTGCGCGCGGAGGGTGATGGAGCGGTACCCCGACATCACCGCCGCGCAGAAGTACTACGGCCGGCTGAACGTGGAGGAGGGCGCCCACGTCTACGGAGTGCACACGGTCGCCGAGTGGGGTGCCTCCGACATCGGCCTGTTCTCGGTGGGCCGGGACGGCAGGACGGTGACCGTCGTGCAGTGGGGTCGGATGGGCACCTTCGCGTACGCCCAGGTGGCCGACTTCAAGGCCGCCACGGTCGCTGCCGTCGACAAGCTGAACTGAACGGTCGCCGCCCGCTGGGTCACGGCGGGCGGCCCGCCGCCCGGCCCGAGGACGGCGCGCCGAGCGCGTCACCGTGGGCCTGCCGGGTTCCCTGGCGCGCGTCAGGACGTACGGTCGTCGCCCTTGTGGCCCTCGCCCGGCTCCACCGCGTCGCGCCGACCGGTCCGCTCCGCCTGGTCGAGCCGGGCGAGGCCGGGATGATGCAGGTCGAAGGCCGGCGACTCGGAGCGCACGCGCGGCAGTGCGCGGAAGTTGTGGCGGGGCGGGGGGCAGGACGTGGCCCACTCCAGTGAGCGCCCGTAGCCCCAGGGGTCGTCGACCTCGATCCGCCGGCCGTACTTGGCGGTCCTCCACACGTTGTACAGGAACGGCAGCGTGGACAGGCCCAGCAGGAACGCGCCGATGGAGGAGAGGGTGTTGAGGGCCGTGAATCCGTCGACGGCCAGATAGTCGGCGTACCGGCGCGGCATGCCCTCGACGCCGAGCCAGTGCTGCACCAGGAACGTGGTGTGGAAGCCGGCGAACAGCGTCCAGAAGTGCACCTTCTCCAAACGGTGGTCGAGCATGCGGCCCGTCATCTTCGGCCACCAGAAGCTGAATCCGCCGAACATCGCGAACACGATCGTGCCGAACAGGACGTAGTGGAAGTGCGCCACGACGAAGTACGAGTCGGTGACGTGCCAGTCCAGCGGCGGTGAGCCGAGGATCACTCCGGTCAGGCCCCCGAAGAGAAACGTCACCAGGAAGCCGGCCGCCCACAGCATCGGCGGCTCGAAGGACAGGGACCCCTTCCACATCGTGCCGATCCAGTTGAAGAACTTCACCCCGGTGGGGACGGCGATGAGATACGTCAGGAAGGAGAAGAACGGCAGCAGCACGGCACCGGTGGCGAACATGTGGTGCGCCCAGACGGTGGCCGACAGCCCGGCGATGGCGATGGTGGCACCCACCAGGCCCATGTAACCGAAGATCGGCTTACGGGCGAAGACCGGGATGATCTCGGTGATCACCCCGAAGAACGGCAGCGCGAGGATGTACACCTCGGGATGGCCGAAGAACCAGAACAGGTGCTGCCACAGGATCGCCCCGCCGGTCTCGGCGTCGAACACGTGCGCGCCGAAGTGCCGGTCCGCCTCCAGCACCAGCAGCGCCGCCGCCAGCACCGGGAACGCCAACAGCACCAGGACCGAGGTCAGCAGCACGTTCCAGACGAAGATCGGCATACGGAAGATCGTCAGGCCGGGCGCGCGCATGCAGATGATCGTGGTGATGAAGTTGACCGACCCCAGGATGGTGCCGAACCCGGACAGCGCCAGCCCCATGATCCAGAGGTCGCCGCCGAGGTACGGGGACCGGATCGGTCCACTGAGCGGTGTGTACGCGGTCCAGCCGAAGTCCGCGGCGCCCTGCGGGGTGAGGAAGCCGCCGAGCACGATCAGACCGCCGAAGAGGAACAGCCAGTACGCCAGCATGTTCAGCCGAGGGAAGGCCACGTCCGGGGCACCGATCTGCAACGGCATGACGGCGTTGGCGAATCCGGCGAAGGTCGGGGTGGCGAACAGCAGCAGCATGATCGTGCCGTGCATCGTGAACGCCTGGTTGTACTGCTCGTTGGAGAGCAGCTGCAGACCCGGCCGGGCCAACTCCATCCGGATCAGCATCGCCAGTACCCCGGCGATCAGGAAGAACGCGAACGACGTGATGAGGTAGAGATGGCCGATCCGCTTGTGATCGGTCGTGGTCAGCCAGGAGACCACCACCCGGCCCCTGGCGCGGTGTTCCGCCGCCGGGACCGGCGCGATCGGTTCGGTCTGTGTCGCCATCCGACCAGAGCAGCCGACCCCCGGCGGCCTGCGTCGACGCCACGTCACGCGACCACTCATGTAGGGCCGATTGGCTGATCGTTTCTATCCGTCCGGGTGCGTCGTCACCTCGGAGCGACGAGGCGGCCGTCACCCGAATGGCCCCCGCACAGTACTGCTGACGTCCGATCCGGTGTCTCCTGGAGAGTGTCAGCGGCGTCCAGGCTGGGAGGCCGATCATGTACGAAATGTGCGTGGGCCCGGAGAAGGCGGGCGGAGCGTTGGTGTGGCACGTGATGGCCAAACAGGCCGCGGCCACCCTGTGCGGACAGCGACTCCGTGAACGTATCGAGGCATCCGACGGTGAACGGGCACGTCACTGCCCGGACTGCATGGCTTCCTTCGAGAAGTTGATGGCGGTCACACCGTGCTGACGGACCGTCCGCAACCGTCCGCCCCGTCGCTCTCGCGGCGGGGCGGACGGCCGTCCGCGTAGGGCGGTCGGCGGGAGCCGTGGCGGGCGGTCGACTGATTGTCGGCTGGGTGCATGGTCATAGAGCTGGGCTGCTCCGGTGATCTTTCGCCGGGCGGTGCGCCGCGGACTCTCTGCGCGGTGCGACAGCCGATTGACTGGCGGTGCGGCCGAGGCGACGTGGTGCGAGCGCCGTCGGTTTCCGCTTTCCGTCAACGTGCCCTGCCAACGTGAGGAGCAGTACGTGTCGCAGATCACCGACTCGGCCCCGGTAGGTGCCTTTCCGCGTCTGGACTGGGTCGACGACGTGCTCTCGCCCGCCCTGCTGGCCGCGGTCGAGGCGCTGCCCGCCGCGGAGAGCCTGGTGGCCCGGTACCACCGGGGCTGGTGCGAGGCCGACGGCGCACCTCGCGCGGCCGAGTCCGGCGGTGGCAAGGCGGTGCGTCCGGCACTCACCCTGCTGTCGGCGGTGGCCGTCGGAGGGAACCCGTCGGCCGCGGTGCCCGGCGCCGTCGCGGTCGAGCTGGTGCACGACTTCACCCTGCTGCACGACGACGTCATCGACGGTGACGCGCTGCGCCGCCACCGGCCCGCCGCCTGGTCGTTGTTCGGGACCCCGGCGGCCGTACTCACCGGAGACGCGCTGCTGGTCGCGGCGTTGCGCGCACTGGCCGAGGCGCCGTCGAGGCGGGCCGGGGCGGCCGTGCGGGAACTCGTGGGCGCCCTCCTGGAACTGGTGGAGGGGCAGAGCAACGACGTCGCGTTCGAGAAGGCCCACGAGGTGTCGGTCGCGGACTACCTGGACATGGCCGCGGGCAAGACGGGCGCCCTGATCGGCTGCGCCTGCGCGCTGGGCGGCGTACTGGCCGGCGCGGACGACGCCCGGGTCGGCGGCCTGCGGGAGTTCGGCCGGCGACTCGGAGTGGCGTTCCAGTGCGCGGACGACATCCTCGGCATCTGGGGCCGCACCGCGCGCAGCGGCAAGCCGGTCGGCGCGGACCTCGCCGCACGCAAGAAGTCGCTGCCGGTGGCGGTGGCTCTCGCGGCTCCGGGCGCGGAGGCCGAGCGGTTGCGCGAGTTGTACCGCGCACCGCGCCCACTGGACGAGGACGACATCGACCTGGCGCGTCACCTCGTGGAGCGGGCCGGCGGACGGCAGGCGGCCGAGGAGGAGGCCCGCCGCCAGATGGCGGCCGCGCTGCGGTCCCTTTCACTGGCCCGGCCGACCGCCGACGCCTACCGCCAACTGCACGACATCGCGTGGGCGATGACCCACCGCGAAGCCTGACCCGGACCACCCCCCCCGCCACCCCGCGTGGCCGCGCCGAGGCTGACCGCCGAGGCCCCGATCCGACGAAACACAGTGGAGCCGTGCAGCACACCGAGCACAGCGCAACGCCTCCGGGTGACCTTCCGGCCGTGGCCGCTTACGGGCTGCAGGTGGCCCGGGGGACCCAACCGGTGCTGCGCAACGTCAGTTTCACCATCCCCCGCGGCCGCATCGTCGGCCTGCTGGGCCCGAGCGGCTGCGGCAAGACCACCCTGCTGCGCTGCGTGGTCGGCGTCCAGCGGCCCGGCGCCGGCCACGTGCAGGTGCTCGGCCACGCGGCAGGTTCCTGGCCGTTGCGCACCCGCGTCGGCTACGTCACCCAGGCACCCTCCGTGTACGCGGACCTGACGGTCCTGGAGAATTTGCGGTACTTCGCCGCCGCCCTCGGCATGCGGGGCTGGCACCGGGAGGACGCCGTGGTCCGCGTCGTGAAGGAGGTGGACCTCGTGGCGTACGCGGACCAGCCGGTCGCCCGGCTGTCGGGCGGTCAGTACTCGCGGGTCTCCCTGGCCGTGGCCCTGCTGAACCGCCCCGACCTGCTCGTGATGGACGAACCGACGGTCGGCCTCGACCCGATGGTGCGCCGGGAGCTGTGGCTGGTCTTCCAGCGGCTCGCCGAGGAGGGCACCACCCTCCTGGTCTCCAGCCACGTCATGGACGAGGCCGACCGCTGCGACCGGCTGCTGCTGATGCGCTCGGGCCGGCTCCTGGCCAGCGCCGACCGGGAGAGCCTGCTGAACCACACCGGCTGCGACGAGGTGGAGGAGGCGTTCCTGCACCTCGTCAGGGCCGCCGCGGCGGCCGAGGCGCGGGCCCGGCGGCACGACGCCGTCGACGGCCTCTCGCCCCACCTGCTCGACCAGCCCGGCGCGCCCGACGCCGAACGCACCTTCTTCGCTGCGGACACCCTCACATGACTGCCACCCACCTGACCGATCGGCTGCCGTTCTCACCCGGCATCACCTCCGCGACCGCGGTACGGGTGCTGCAGCAGATCTCCCGGGACCGCGGCAGCACCGCCCTGCTGCTGGGCATCCCCTGCATGCTCATGGTGCTGCTCAAGCTGATGTTCCATGACTCGGAGGAGACCTTCGAACGGGTCGGGCCCCAGGTCTTCGGCATCTTCCCGGTCATCGTGATGTACCTGGTGGCCTCCGTGTCGACGCTCAGGGAACGCACCTCCGGCACCGCGGAGCGGCTGCTCACCATGCCGGTACGGCGGCTGGACATCGTCCTCGGCTACAGCCTCGCGTTCGCGTTCCTGGCGCTCCTCCAGGCGGTGCTGTCCACGCTGCTCGCGGTGGGGCCGCTGGGCCTGGACATCAAGGGCCCCGCCTATCTGCTGATGGTCATCGCCATGCTCGGTGCCCTACTGGGCCTGGCCCTCGGCCTGTTGGTCAGCGCCTTCGCCCGCAACGAGTTCCAGGCGGTGCAGTTCCTGCCGGCCGGAGTCCTGCCCCAGTTCCTGGTGTGCGGGCTGTTCGTGCCCCGCGAGGAGATGCACGGCGCGCTGGCGGCGGTGGCCCGGGCGATGCCGATGACGTACGCGGTGCAGGCCGCGGGCGAGGCGGCCACGCACGACGGCGTGACCGGGCTGTTCGTCCGGGACGCGGCGCTGATCCTCGTATGCGTGGTCGTGGTGCTCGTGGCCAGCGCGGCGACGCTCAAACGACGATGAGGGCCGTCCACCGACGGCCCTCATCCGCGTGCTCCTGCTGTCCGGTCCGGCTAGCGCGCCAGACCCCAGGAGAAGCCGCCGGAGACACTGCCGAACTTCGGGATCTCGAACGGGCCGAAGTGCATCGGCGGCTCATGGCCGCCGTTGAACCCGCCGCCACCGCCGGGGCCGGGCGAGGCGACGGCCGGAGCCGACACCGGAGCGGCACTGGCGGCCGACACGGCCCCGCCCATCGTCAGGGCCAGAGCGGCCAAGGACACCACGGTGGCGCGGCGCAGCGAAAACGACATGAAAACCCTCCGAAATGATTCACAGAAAGGGGTGGAGTGGACAATTGCAAGCCTAGCCAATACGGCTTCTCTGCGCCGTCAGTGAAAGGCTGAATTCCCCCGAATGAGGTGGTGGATACACCAACAGAAAACGCGATGAACGTCACTGAAGAAGTAGTCGGAAAAGAAAGGTGAAATCTATATGACCGGGATGCGGCGCACGGCGCTCGTCCTCTGTGCGGCCCTCACCGCCCTGCACGCCGCCGCGGTGCCCGCCTGGGCCGGGCCGCCCCCCGCACCGACCCCGCCCGCCCCCTACCGGGCGCCCCTGTGGCCGGTGCCCGAGCCGGGCCGATGGCAGCCCGCGCCCGGGCCGGCGGCGTCCGGCCCGGCCGCCTCCGAGGGGTCCCGCCCGCAGGCGGGCCGCCCCGGCGCGGTGGACGACCGCATGGTCGCCGCCGTCAACCGGCAGCGGAAGAAGGCCGGCTGCTCTCCCGTGCGGCCGCACGCGGCGCTCGGCAGGGCCGCCCGGAAACACAGTGCCGAGATGGCGCGCAGCCATCGGCTGACCCACACCGGGGCCGATGGCAGCAGCCCCGCCGACCGGATGCGGGCCGCCGGCTACCGGGTCGGCTCCGCCGGCGAGAACGTCACCGCCGGGTCCGACACCGCGGAGGCCGCGGTCACCGCGTGGATGCGCAGCGCCCCGCATCGCGAGATCCTCCTCACCTGCCGCTACACCCACGCGGGCGTCGGCAGGGCGAAGGGCTCCGGCGGCCCCTGGTGGACCCTCGACCTGGCCTCGGGCCGGTGAGGCGCCCGCACGTGCCGAGACGTCAGGCGAGGTCCGGGTCCCACCACCAGGCGACGGACGGGGCGCCTTCCACCGGCCCCGGACGGACGTCGGACGGCTCGTCGGCCCAGGACAGCAGCGTGTCGTCCATCTCGTCCGGCCAGTGCCCGCCGCTCAGGTAGCGCGGCACCCGCAGCCCCCACTCGTTGTTGCCGCGGATGCCGTACCGCAGCCCCTGGAGATAGCCGGTGAGTTCGCCGCTCGCCGTCGGCCGGACCCGGTCGTGGAGCCGCACGAACCGCAGCAGGACCCGGTCCCGCAGCCCGGTGCCGGCCGTCACCGCGTCCTGGAGCGAGCAGGCACGCTCCTGCATCAGCACCGTGTAGAGGTTCTGGTCGGCCTGACCGCCCGCCAACTCCTTGTGCAACGAGTGCCGGTCGTTGTCCAGGGCGGCCACGAGGATGGCCATCTCGGTCAGCGCGCGGACGGCCGGCCGATGCAGTTCACGGTCGGGGACCTCGACACCCGTCGCCAGTTCCAGCAGGGCGAAGGTCGGCTCGCCGCCCGACGACAGCAGCCGCATCGCCAGGAAGTCGTCCAGGTCCGGCATGCGGCCGGCCGCCTGGTTGCCGATCTGCCAGGCCACGCCGGACAGCCAGGCACGGTGGGCGTGCACGAACCGGGCCACCTGCGTGGGCGGGGCGAAGCCGCGGAAACGGCGCATGATGTCCTGGAGGGCACCGACGAACCGGTCCGTGCCCGCGGCCGAATCCGTCTCGCAGGCCCGCTGCACCTGGCCGGCCAGCGCGTTGAACTGCGCGGGCCGGCTGCTGAGCGGTCCGCTGTCGCAACGGGCGTCGTCGAACGCGAAACCCCAGTACACCCACAGGGCCGCCGCCAGCAGACGGTCGTCGTCCGCGACCGGGGCGAACCGGGCGAAGAAGTCGGCGCTGTGCGTCGCCACGGCCCAGGCCCGTTCCCGTTCAGTGGCACACATGCCGCTGTCGCCGATCCACTGAACCGCTCGTTTCTCGACCTGCCGGACGCGGGGGTGAATGGCGGACTCGAAAGGACAGAAGACCGGCGGCAATTCCACGCCGGATACGCGGGGCGCGGGGGATCCCATGGCAACACGCACCTTCCGGATAAGGGGTCGGGGATACGCTCACGATCATGGAGAACCGGCCGATCGAATGGTGGCAGGCCATGCCCGCCGGGTGGTGGCTGTCAGCCGAAAGGGTTGGGGCGCCGCGCCGGTTGACCGGCCGTCACCACATCACTCGCCTGGCGCAGTGTCGTGGCGCCGACCCGGGGAAGCCGCAGGTCATGCCCCGGTGCGCATTCCTCCCGCACCGGGGCGGCGGGGTGTGCCGCGGCCGGGATCCCCGAACCGGTCGCGGCGCACCCCCGCGGTGCGTGACCTCCTCGGCCGCGGGGTGACGCGCGACCCGGGCCGGGGATGGGTGTCGACGGCCGATGACGGGCGTCGACACCCGGAACTTGTGGGTGCCGCCCTCGACGGCCCGGCCCCGGTCCGGCGTGCGACCGTGGAGTGACGCCGCGCCCGGGGGGCTTCTCGGGGGCCGGAGGACGTTGCGGGGGAGCCCCGTCCCGCCCTTCCTCGCGCTGTACCCGGTCGCCCTGCAGCCGGTCATCGCGGGTGCGCAGGGCTTCGAGGCCGGGGCACGTGGGAACGGTCGCGGCGGTGCCCGGTGAGCCCGGCCACCACCCCCCCGGCCGGTACGCCACCGGGCACCCCGGTGGGACAATCTGCCCGCAGGGTCGGTGTCCGGCGGCGTGGTCGGAGCCGTCCGGGACCGGAAGGAGCCGTTGCGTGATCGAGTGGGTTCCCCTGGGCGGCGGTGCCAGACCCGTCCCCCGGCCGGTCGCGGCTCCGCTCGTGTGGGCGGGGGCCTTCGGCGGCGCCCTCGCCCTGGTGGCGCTCATCAACGGCACGGTGGGGTACGGCCGCCCCGGACTCGCTCTGGCCGTTCTCTCCCTGTTGGCGGCCCTGCTTGGGCTCCGCGCCCGGTTCACGGCCGCCCCCGGAATCGCCGTCCTGTGCTGGCTGTCCCTCAACGGCTTCGCCCTCCCGCCGGCCGGCACCCTTACCTGGGCCGGCCGGCGGGACGCTGTCTGGCTGGGCTGTCTGCTCGTCGCGGCCCTCGTCGGCACGGCACTGGCCCGCCTGGTCCATGCCCGGGCCGCCTACCGCCGACTGACCACGGGGACCGGACCCGACGCGCCGGAGCCGGACGCCGGACCGGGCGTGATCTGACCGCGCGCGGCCGACGGACGGGGCGGAGTCCCGGCCGACGGCTGGGGGAGGAGGACCCCGCCGGTCACCCGGCGAAGTCCTCCCCGCCGCCCCCGGGTCAGGCCGTGTGCAGGGTCAGCCCGTAGCGGTTCAGGATCTCGTTGACGGGCTGGAACCAGGTCTCCCCGCCGCTGGAGCAGTTGCCCCAGCCGCCCGAGGTGACGCCCTGCGCCTGGTCACCGCTGATGAAGGAGCCACCCGAGTCGCCGCCCTCGGCGCACACGCTGGTCTTGGTCATCTGGTGCACCGCGCCCTGGCTGTAGTTGACCGTCTCGTTCTTGGCCAGCACCCTGCCGCAGTGCCAGTGCGTGGTGGAGCCGGAACGGCAGATCGACGCGCCCACGGGAGCCTCGTTCGAGCCGCGCACCAGCTGGTCGGAGACCGTGCCCCAGCCGAGGACCACCGGCACCGTCCACCAGCCGCTGCCCACGCTGACCCACGCGTAGTCGTTGCCCGGGAAGGACGAGCCCTGGAACGTTCCGATGTGCGAGCCGTCCCAGCCGCGGACCGCGCCTCCCACGCCGCCGCAGTGCCCGGCGGTGACGAACCCGCCGTGCACCGAGAAGCCGATGGAGCAGCGGACGTTGCCGGTGTAGTAGGGGTCGCCGCCGACCGTGCCCGCCGCGAAGGTCTGCGGGGCCGACGACACCGTGCGCACCGTGACCGGCCCGGCCTCGCGGGCTCGGGTGACGAAGCGCTGGACATCGTTGTCAGTCCGTTCGCCCGCGACCACGTCGACGACCACCGCGTTGGCGGCCGGGTCGACGTGCCAGCTGCTGACGCCGGCGGGGGCGTCCAGGCGGTCGATGCGCGTCTTGGCGGCGTCGAGCCGCCGTGCGCTGTGCTCGACGGTGCGGACGTGCGCACCGGTGGCGCGGACGGCCCGGAGCGTCGCGGGCGACGCCTCCGAGGTGACGGCCACGGTCAGTTGCCCGCGGTCGGCGTCGAACCAGGAGCCGCCGAAGGCGTCCCCGGCGGCCCTGCGTGCCGTGGGTGCGAGGTCGGTGGCGCGGCGTTCGGCCGCGAGCCGGTCCTCGGCCTCGGTCCGGGTGAGACCGAAGTCCCGCTGCATGGCGTCCAGAAGGCCCGCGGAAGCGGCCGGGTCCTTGGCGGAGTCGGAGGGGGAGTCGGCCGCCGAGGCCGGCAGCGTGCCGACCGCGGTGAGGCTGCCGAGCACGAGGAGGGTGGCCAGGCCGAGGTGCCTGAGTCTGCTGCGTCTCACGGGAGTTGCCCTTCGTCGTTCCAGCAAGGTGGGGGTGGAACAACCGCGGTCTGAGAGCGCTCTCATCGGGTTGGTTTCGAGCTTAGTCAGGGTTCGACGTCAGGTCCATGCCAATGCAGGGGCTTTCCGGGGAGTCCGCCCGCCGGCGAGGGATCACCCGGGCAGGCCCGCCGGGTTCGTGGCCCACCGCGTGTTCGGCTGCTCCGCCCGCCCGCCCGCCCGCCCGCCCGCCCGCCCGAACGCGAGCGTCCCGCCGCGCGGGTTCGGCCGGGAACCCCTTTCGCGCGGTCCGCTAGAACACCGGCGCGCCGAGCGGCAGGTCGGCGCTGCCCGGCGTGCGCGGGTACTCCTCGGTGCCCGCCGACGGGGACGAGGTGACTTCGGGCCGGGAGACGGCGCGGAGGGGCGGATGAGCGGAGGCGCGGAGGAGCAGAGAGGCGAAGGAGCAGAGGGGTGGAAGAGCCGACCGGGACGTTCCGGCGACGGTGAGGTGAAGGGTTCCGGTCGTGCCGTCGCGGGGCGATGCCTCGTCTGCCCCGGTTGGCCGGTCCCGGACGGGGCACTCAGTGCTGCGTCCTTGCAGTGACGGCTTCTGGATGTGGGAGGCACGCGTGGCGGTTCGGCATCGGTTGATCCAGGCGAGCCCGGCGGCGGTGTGGGACGTGCTCGCGGACGGCGACCAGTACGTGGAGTGGGTGGTGGGCCCGTCGGAGGTCACCCCCAAGGCCGGGCAGTGGCCGCAGGTCGGCGCGACGATCGCCTACGAGGTGCGGCTCGGGCCGGTGCGGCTGAACAACGAGTCGGTGGTCCGGCGCTGCGTGGCGGGCTCCGAACTGGAGCTGGAGGCCAAGGCGGGCCGGCTCGGCACGGCCCGGATCGCCATCGAGCTGCGCCCCTGGGGCGAGCAGTGCCTGGTGATCGTGGACGAACACCCGCTGCGCGGCCCCGGCGGCCTGCTGCACAACGTGGGTGTCGAGGCGCTGATCCAGGTGCGGCACCGTGCGATGCTCGCCCGGCTCGCCAAGCTGTGCGAGTCCGAGGCCGGTGAACTGTGCCGGCCGAACCCGGCGCAGTCGACCGGATCCGTGGACTTCGGACCCGGAGCCGACCGTGCCTGACGCCGTCGTGATCGGGGCCGGTCCCAACGGGCTGGTGGCGGCGAACCTGCTGGCGGACGCCGGCTGGAGCGTGGAGGTTCTGGAGGAGCAGCCCGAGCCGGGCGGGGCGGTGCGCCACGACAGCGAGGTCGCCCCCGGCTTCGTCAACGACCTGTTCAGCTCCTTCTACCCGCTCGCCGCCGCTTCCCCGGTCCTCGCCGGACTGCGGTTGGAGGACCACGGGCTGCGCTGGGCGCACGCCCCTCATGTGCTGGCCCACCCCCTGACCGACGGCACGTGCGCCGTCCTCGACCGCGACGTCGGCACCACCGCCGCCTCCCTCGACGCCTTCGCGCCCGGGGACGGCGCCGCCTGGGACCGCCTGCACGACGTCTGGGACCGGTACCGGGCCGACATCTTGGACGCCCTCTTCACCCCCTTCCCCCCGGTACGGGCCGGCGCCCGGCTGGCCCTGCGGCTGCGCGGCGGGGGCGGACTGCGGCTGGCGCGCACCCTTGTACTGCCGGTGCGGCGCATGGGCGAGGAGGAGTTCCGCGGTGAGGGCGGCAAGCTGATCCTGGCCGGCAACGCCCTGCACGCCGACCTCGCGCCGGAGGCCGCCGGGAGCGGCGGGTTCGGCTGGCTGATGTCCATGCTCGGACAGACCTACGGCTTTCCGGTGCCGGTCGGCGGCTCCGGCGCCCTCACCGCGGCCCTGGTCCACCGGTTGCGGGCCCGCGGCGGCACCCTGCGCTGCGGGCAGCGCGTCGAGCACGTCCTGGTACGTGACCGGCGCGCGGTGGGCGTCCGCACGGCCGGCGGGGAGACCGTCGCCGCCCGGCGCGCCGTCCTCGCGGACGTGTCCGTGCCCGCCCTCTACGGCGACCTCGTCGCCCCCGAGGACCTGCCGGACCAGGTTCTCGCCGATCTGCGGCGCTTCCAGTGGGACTTCGCCACCTTCAAGGTGGACTGGGCGCTGGACGGTCCCGTGCCCTGGCGGTGCGAGGACGCGGCCCGGGCCGGGACCGTGCACCTGGCCGACGGTCTCGACGAGCTGACCCGGTTCGCCGCCCAGATCGCCATGCGGCAGGTCCCCGACCGTCCCTTCGCGCTGTTCGGCCAGATGACGACCACGGACCCGACCCGCTCACCGCGCGGCACGGAGTCCGCCTGGGCGTACACCCACGTCCCCCACGACATCGGGGCCGACGCGGGCGACGAGGGCATCACCGGGAGCTGGGACACCAGGGAGCAGGAGTTGATGGCCGACCGCGTCGAGCGCCAGGTGGAACGGTTCGCGCCCGGCTTCCGGTCACTGATCCGGGCCCGGCGCGTACTGGCCCCGCCGACGCTCCAGGCCATGAACGCCAACCTGGAGGGCGGCGCCATCAACGGCGGCACCACGGCCATGCACCAGCAGCTCGTCTTCCGGCCCGTGCCCGGCACCGGGCGGCCGGAGACCCCGGTGACCGGCCTCTTCCTCGCCTCCGCGGGCGCCCACCCGGGAGGCGGGGTGCACGGCGCACCGGGCGCCAACGCCGCGCGCGCCGCGCTGCGTCAGCACCGGTTCGCCGGACTCACACGGGTGCAGCGCACCCTCACCCGCCGCGACCGCACCGGCGACAAGCGATGACTGGCTGCACGCGACGGCCGCGTGCGACCGGCTGTCTGCGACGGCCGCGTGTGACCGGCCGCGCGGGACGGCCGCGTGTGACCGGCCGCGCGGGACGGCCGCATGTGACCGGCCGCGCGGGACCGCCGTGTGTGACCGGCAGTGTGCGACGGCCGCGTGCGACCGGCCACTTGCCACCGGCCGCGATCGACCGTCCAGGTGTTCTTCGAGAAAGGGCCGACCGGTGACAGACAGCCCCCTCCAGAACCGCACCGTCGTGGTGACCGGCGCCGCGCGCGGGCTGGGCGCCGCCCTGGCCCGCGCGTGCGCCCGCCGAGGCGCCCGGCTGGCGCTGCTCGGCCACGAGAAGGCGCTGCTGGACGCCGTGGCGGCAGACCTGCCGACCGAGGCGTTCGCAGTCGAGGCCGACGTGACCGACCCCGCCGCGCTGGACGACGCGGCCGGCGAGGTCCGTAGGCGCCTGGGGCCGCCGTCGGTCGTGGTGGCGAACGCGGGCATCGCGGAAGGCGGCCCGTTCGCCACGTCGGACCCGGCCGAGTGGCGCCGCGTCGTCGACGTGAACCTGACCGGCAGCGCCCACACGGCCCGCGCCTTCCTGCCCGACCTGCTCCGCACCGCCGGATACCACTTGCAGGTCGCCTCGCTGGCCTCGCTCGGCGCCGCCCCCATGATGAGCGCCTACTGCGCCTCCAAGGCGGGCGTGGAGGCCTTCATCCACTCACTGCGCGCCGAGGTGGCCCACCACGGGGTCGCCGTGGGCATCGCCTACCTCAACTGGCTGGACACCGACATGATCCGTGACGCCGACCGGCACGCGGTCCTGCGCGAGTTGCGGGCACACATGCCGGCTCCGGCCCGCCGCACCTTCCCGGCGGACTACGCCGCCGACCGCCTGGTGCGCGCCGTGGAGCGCCGCCGCACCGCGGTGTACGTGCCCGGCTGGCTGCGCCTGGCACAGGTGGGGCGCACGACCCTGCCGCCACTGGTGCTGCGGCTGTCCCGCCGTGAACTGCCACGGCTGGAGGCCGAGGGCGCCATGGGCCCCACCGGCCCGCTCGGCGCGGGCGGGCTGGCCGACCGCGCGGCGGAGGAAACGGGGGCGTAGCGCCGTAGGGCCTACGCGCTGCCGTCTTCCGGGCCTCCGTGCTGCCGTCTTCCGGGCCTACGCGCTGCCACCCTCCGGGCCTACGCGCTGCCGTCCTCCGGGCCGGCCGGTGGTGTGCCCTTTCGGGCGGCATCGGGGCTCCTGAAGGACAGGGGGCTCACGGACGGGCCCTGCTCCACGGACGGAGACGGGGCGGCGCGGCAGCCACGGCAGTCCGGCCGCCGTGCGCAGCATCGGCAGGGCGGGGGTGCGCACCCCGACCGCGAGGTCCTCGTACAGCCGGGACCGTCCGTCGAGGAAGCGCGGCAGCCGCCCGGCGGGTACGCGGTCGAACAGCCGGAAGAAGAGGCCGGGGCCGTCCACCCGGCCGGTGTCCAGCGCGCGCGGCAGCACCGCGTCCATCAGCCGGGCCCGCACCGGGTGCGGGGGCGGTGGCACCGGGCGGCGGCCCGCGCGCACGGCGCGGGCGACGGCGGCGGACTGCCGCCGCACGGCGGCGAACGTGTAGCCGGTGGACGCGCGCGTCGCCCCGCCCGGCAGGCCGACGCCGGCCCCGGCGGCGTCCGTGGCCGGCACCCAGGCGGTCCCGTCCGGCAGGCCGGTCATCGTGCCGACGGTGGCCTCCAGGCGCCGGAGCCCGGCCCGTTCCTTCAGGCCACGGTCCACCATCGCCTCGAAGTCGTCCGAGCGGATCATCTCGTAGCGGGCCGGCGCGATGTGCCGCAGGACCATCGTCCCGTCCCGGCTCCGCACCCGCAGCCACTCCCACGACGCCGTCGTCGCCGGGTCGAAGTGGCCGGGGCCGACTCCCAGAAGCACCAGGTCCGCCGCGGTGCCCGCGGCGGACCGGGCGGCGGATCGATCAGCACGACGGAGGGCGCCGTGCCGTGCGGTGAGTGGGCCGGGAACCGGTGCGCCAGGGAGAGACCTGCCGCCCCGGCACCGACGACGACGATGTCCGCCTCGTCCACGGCCGCCTCCTTCCGCCTGTACGAGGGTGCGACGGCTCGGTTCCGGCGGAGTACTCCGTCCCCGTGCCGCCCGTGGACGCACGGCGCGCTGGTCGGTCCGCGGTGGCTGCCCGCCGTGCGGGTGACTGCCGGGCGGGAACGGGCCCGGGCGGCGTCATGCCGGAAGTGAAGGGGGAAGGCATGAGGCCGAGTCACCCCACCGCGGCCGGTGCCGGACGGTGCATCCACCGCGCGCCGTCCGGCCGAAGTAGCCGCAGCGGCCGACGTATCCGACACGGACCGGCGCCGCAACCGACGACGAGAGGACCCGGGATGCGCCCCAGCACCGCCGACGACGGCCGGGAAGAGCCGCGGGAGCTGCCGCACGCGGCGGAGGGCCCGCGATGACGCGGACGGTGACCGGTCGCACCGACCACGTCGTGGTCGTCGGTGCGGGGCTCGCAGGGCTGTCGGCCGCCCTGCACCTGCTGGGCTCCGGGCGGCGGGTGACGGTCGTGGAACGCGACCCGCTGCCCGGCGGCCGTGCCGGACGGCGTGAGACCGGCGGCTACCGCCTCGACACCGGCCCGACCGTACTGACGATGCCCCATCTGGCCGACGAGGCGTTCGCCGCCGTCGGAGACCGGCTTGCCGACCGCGTCGAACTCCTTCCCCTGCACCCCGCCTACCGGGCCTGCTTCGCCGACGGCGGCACCCTGGACGTCCACACCGACGCCGCCGCCATGGAGGCGGAGGTGGAGCGGTTCGCCGGGGCGCGGGAGGCGGCCGGGTACCGGCGGCTGCGCGTCTGGCTCCGGCAGTTGTACGCGGTGCAGATGCGCCGGTTCATCGACGCCAACTTCGACTCCCCGCTCGGCATGCTCACGCCCGACCTGGCCAGACTCGCCGCCCTCGGCGGCTTCGGCCGGCTGGACGCGCGCATCGGACGCTTCCTGACGGACGAACGGCTGAAGCGGGTCTTCTCCTTCCAGGCCCTGTACGCCGGTGTCGCACCGGCCCGCGCGCTGGCCGCCTACGCCGTCATCGCCTACATGGACACCGTGGCCGGCGTGTACTTCCCTCGCGGCGGCATGCACGCCCTGCCCCGCGCCATGGCGGACGCCGCCGCCGACGCCGGCGCCGACCTGCGGTTCGGACAGGACGTCACTCGTCTGGAACGGTCGGGCGACCGGGTCACCGCCGTCGTCACCGCCCACGAGCGCATCCCCTGCGACGCCGTCGTCCTCACCCCCGACCTGCCCGTCGTCCACCGGCTGCTGGGCCGCCGCCCGCGCCGTCCGGTCGGGCTGCGGCACGCGCCCTCCGCCGTCGTCCTGCACGCCGGCACCACCCGTACCTGGCCGCACCTCGCCCATCACACGCTCTCCTTCGGCGCCGCGTGGCGCCGGACCTTCGACGAACTGACCCGGACCGGCACCCTGATGACCGACCCGTCGCTGCTGATCACCCGGCCCACCGCCGGGGACCCCACCCTGGCTCCCGAGGGACGCCATCTCCACTACGTCCTCGCGCCCTGCCCCAACACCGACATCGGGCCGGACGCCCGGGCCTGGACCGACCTGGCGCCGCGTTACCGCGACCGTCTGCTCACCACCCTGGAACACCGGGGGCTGACCGGCATCGCCGCCGCCATCGAGGAGGAATGCCTGGTGACACCCGCCGACTGGACCGCCCAGGGGCACGCCGCGGGCACGCCGTTCTCCGTCGCCCACACCTTCGCCCAGACGGGCCCCTTCCGCCCCCGCAATCTGGTGCGCGGCACGGACAACGCGGTCCTCGCGGGCTGCGGGACCACCCCGGGGGTGGGCGTGCCGACGGTGCTGATCTCGGGGAAGCTGGCCGCCGCCCGGATCACCGGCACGCCGGCACGGCGTGCGGCGACGGCGGGCGGGCGCCGATGACCCGACGTGAACTGGACGCCGCGGGCATCACCGACCCGGCCCTGCGCGCGGCCTACACGCGGTGCCGGCTCCTCAACGCCCGGCACGGACGCACCTACTTCCTGGCGACCCGCCTCCTGCCCGCCGACCGCAGGCCGGCCGTGCACGCCCTGTACGGATTCGCGCGGTGGGCGGACGACATCGTCGACGACATGGGGGCCGAGGCGACGACCGCCGAACGCGCGGCGACCCTCTCCCGGCTCGACGGGCAGTTGCGGCAGGCGCTGACCGGGGACCGGCCGGCCGGTGAACCCGTGGTGGTCGCCCTCGCCGACACCGCCGAGCGGTACGCCATCGACCCGGCGCACTTCACCGACTTCATGGCCTCCATGCGCAGCGACCTCACGGTCACCGACTACGCCACCTACGACGACCTGCGCGCCTACATGCACGGCTCGGCCGCCGTCATCGGCCTGCAGATGCTCCCCGTGCTCGGCACCGTGACCGCCCGCGCCCGGGCCGCGCCGCACGCCGCCGCGCTGGGCGTCGCCTTCCAGCTGACCAACTTCCTGCGGGACGTGGGCGAGGACCTGGACCGGGGACGGATCTACCTCCCGGCGGACCTGCTGGCCGCGCACGGCGTCCAGCGGGACCTGCTGCTGTGGAGCAGGCGCACGGGCCGCCACGATCCCCGCATCACCGCCGCGCTGCGGGCCGCCGAGGATCTCACCCGCGCCGTCTACCGCGAGGCCGCACCCGGGCTGGCGATGCTGGACCCGGTCGCGCGCCCCTGCATCCGTACCGCCTATGTCCTCTACCGCGGCATCCTCGACGCCATCGCGGACAGCGGGTACGCGGTACTGCACCGGCGCGCGGTGGTGCGCCGCCGCCGGCGCGCGGCCGTGGCCGCCGACGGGCTCGTACGAGTGCTGTCCGCCCGGCTGAGGGCGCGGGGCGGGGGCGCCGGAGGGACGCCGCCGGTGCCGTGCCGGAACGACGTCTGCTCGGTGAAGGAGACCGGATGAGGCCCGACCCCAGCCCCCGCCGCGGCCGGTATCCCCTGCGGCTGCGCCGCCGCCCCGTCCCCTGGCAGAACCAGCGGCCGACCTGGCGCGAGGCACGCCCCGCCCTCATCGCCGAAGCGCTCGAGCGGGCCCGGGCACGCCCCTCGGGCAACTGGTACGTCCTCGGCGCGAGTACGGAGGTACGGGCCACCCGTCCGCTGTCCGGCACGGTCGCCGGCGTCGAGGTCGTCGTCTGGCGTGACGCGCACGGGCGCCTGGTGGGCGGACCCGGCGTGTGCCCCCACCTCGGCGCCCCGCTGGCCGACAGCCCGGTGCGGTGCGGCACGCTCGTGTGCCACTGGCACGGACTCGCCCTGGACGGCGCGGCGTTCGCCGGCTGGCAGCCGCTGCCGGTGCACGACGACGGCGTACTGGTGTGGGTGCGGCTGGACGCGGTGGGGAAGGAGACGCCGACGCCCGCGCCCGTCGTACCCGCCAGGCCACCGCTGACGTCGGCCCTGACGTCCGTATGGCGCGGGGTCGGGGTCTGCGAACCGGAGGACGTCGTCGCCAACCGGCTCGACCCGTGGCACGGCGCCTGGTTCCACCCGTACTCCTTCGTGGACCTCACCGTCGTCGAGACGCCGGTCGAGCCCCCCGACGCCGGTGAGGACGACGACCGCTTCGTCGTGGACGTGTCCTTCCGGCTCGCCGGCCGGCTCGTCGTGCCCGTACGGGCCGAGTTCACCGCGCCGGAGCCCCGCACCGTCGTCATGCGCATCACCGACGGCGAGGGCACCGGGTCCGTCGTGGAGAGCCATGCCACGCCGCTCGGCCCCGACGAGGGCGGCCGTCCGCGCACCGCGGTCGTCGAGGCGGTGCTGGCCGCCTCGGACCGGCCGGGTTTCCCCGTGGCCAGGCGCCTGGCACCGGCCCTGCGCCCGCTGATGCGCGCCGCCGCGGGCCGCCTGTGGCGCGACGACCTCGCCTACGCCGAACGCCGCAGACACCTGCGCGAGCGCGGCCAGTTCCCCGGCTGAACGGAGCAGGACCGGCATGCAGACCTTCCTCCCCCACCCCGGCTTCCGGGAGTCGGCGCTGGCCCTGGACCGCCGCCGGCTGGGCAAACAGCGCGTCGAGGCGCTCCAGGTGCTGCGCGGCCTGACCGTGCCCGGCTACGGCTGGCGCCGGCATCCGGCGGTGCGGATGTGGACGGGCTACGAGGAGGCGCTCGTCCGGTACGGCCTGGAGGTCTGCCGGGTCTGGCGCGAGCAGGGCCACCAGGACAGCTGCGCCGCCTCGCTCGTCGCCGGGCTCGCCGTGAGCCGCCCGCACGAACCGGTGCGGGACCAGCCGGAACTGGCGCGCGCCGGGGAACTGCCGCCCTGGCTGGGGGACGACGCCTTCCATCGCAGCCATCGGTCGGCGCTGGTGCGCAAGGAGCCGGAGGTCTACGCCGAGCTGTTCCCCGGAATCCCGGACGACCTGCCCTATGTGTGGCCGGCCTCGGACCGGGAGCGCGGGGAGGCGGGGAGCGGCACCCCGTAGGTCAGGTCTGCTGCTCGCCGGCCAGTTCCTCCATGTCGACGGTCTGGTCGGCAGGAGGCTGCTCGGGGCTCACCGGCTTGTTGTAGTCACTGAAGGTGACGCTGCCCGGGTTCTTGCCGCCCTCGGTCGTGGTCTTCAGGATGTACGGCTCGCCCTCCGTGGCGACGTACAGGGCGAGGGTCTCCCCGGCCGAGCCCTTCTTCGTGAGCTTCAGGGCCTCCTCGCCGCCCACCTCTGTCGTGTCGCCGCGCTTCATGCCCTGGCGCTCGGACTTGTCCTCGTCCATGGCGGCGATGAGGCCCTGCTTGTCGCAGACACCGGCGGTCGCGGCGTCGTTCGCCGGCATCTTCACCCACTTGCCCCGCAGCTTCGGCGCCATCTTCCGCGCCGCGTCGGGCTGCTGCTTCAGGGCGTCCTGCCAGTACTGCTCGTCGCCGCGCAGGTAGAGGGCCGCGTCGGTGTGCCGCACGTCCGCCTTGGCCTCGCCGGTGCCGAGGGTGCCCTGGCAGTTCTTCTCCTGGTCGACCGAGACGTCGATGGTGACGGTACTGCCGTCCTCCAGCCGGTTGTCGCCCTTGACATGCATGGACTTGGCCTGCCGCGTGGCCTCGACCGCCTTCGCGGCGATGTCGTCGGCGCTCTGCCCCTCGAACGGCTTGCTCTCGTCACCGGAATCGCCGCCGCAGCCGGCCAGTAAGGCGACCGAGACGCTCGCGGTCGCCACAGCGGTCGCCACTTTGAAGGTACGCACTGGAAGTCCCTTCCCATATCTGTTCATGACCGTCAAATCACTTGCTTTCCCGACGTGTTGGCACCGGGACGTTCCGACTACCCCGGATTCCCGCGACAAGCACGTGATGCGGAAGCCGTGATGCTCGGGTGCGCGCGGTGGCCGCCGATTGGTCCCCGATGGCGCCCCTGAAGTGGACCCCGTCACGGGCCGCCGCGCTTTCTAGCGTCGTGGGCATGAACGCCACCACCACGCGCGGAGCCCTGCTCGCCGCGCTCGCCTGTGTCCTCGTCGGAGGGTCCTTCACCGCCAACAGCCTGCTCGGCGACTACCCGTACGCCGGCGGCCAGTTCCTGCGCTACGCCCTGGCCTTCCTGCTGCTCGTCCCGTTCGCCGGCCCCGGCGCGACGACCCGGCTGCGCACGCTGGGAGCGGGCCGCTGGCTGCGCCTCGCACTGCTCGCCGCCGTCGGCATGGTCGGCTTCAACCTGGCCGTCCTCGCCGCGGAGCGCACGGCGGAACCGGCGGTCCCCGGCGTCTTCGTGGGCTGCGCGCCCGTGGTGGTCGCCGTCCTCGTCCCCCTCCTGGACGGGCGCCGGCCGCAACGCGTGGTGCTCTACGGGGCCTTGTTCGTGGCCGTGGGCGCGTTCACGGTCCAGGGGTGGGGGCGCACGGACGGCGCGGGCATCGCCTTCTCCGTGTGCGCCCTGGTCGGCGAGGTCGGTTTCGCCGTCCTCGCGGTGCCCGTACTGCGGCCCCTGGGCCCTCGGCTGCTGTCCACCGTGGTGTGCGGTGTGGCGGCCGTCGAGTCGGCGGCGGTGGGTGTCCTGGCCGACGGGGGCGGATGGCTGCGGCGGCCGGACGCGGTCGAGACCGGCGCGCTGCTGTGGCAGGCGGCGGTGGTCACCGTCGTCGGGTTCGTGTGCTGGTACATGGGCATGCAGCGGATCGGGGCGGAGCGCGCCACGCTGTTCTCCGGCCTGATCCCCGTCGCCGCCGCCTGCACGGCACCGCTCGTCGGCACGGGCTCCTACGGCGCCGCGCAAGCCGTGGGCAGCGCCCTGGTCTGCGCCGGGGTCGCCGTGGGGTCGGGCGCCGCGTCGCCGAGGTTCACGCGCCCGGGCCGCGTGCCGGGGACGCGTCAGCGGACCTCGGAGCGCTCCTTGGAGAAGCTGTAGAGGTCCTTCGAGGTGCTGATGAACTCCCGCCGCTCCTGCCGGGAGCCGACCATGGGCTGCGAACCGCTGAGCGGCACCTGGGCACTCTCCGGCAGGAACCTCACGGTCACCAGGCCGATGACACCGGCCACCATCAGGTAGTAGGCGGGCATCAGGTCGTTGCCGGTGACGCTCACCAGCGCCTCGGTGAGCAGCGGCGTGGTGCCGCCGAAGGCCGCCACGGCGAAGTTGAAGCCGATGCCCATCGCCGCGTAGCGCACGGCGGTGGGGAACAGCGCCGGCAGCGTGGCGGCGCTCGGCGCGGCGAAGCAGGCCAGCAGGGTGGCGAGGAGCAGCACCCCGGCGACCGGCGCCCAGGTGCCGTCCGCCTTCAGCAGCAGGAAGGCGGGCACGGCGAGGACGATCATCGCGATGGCGCCGACGGCGTACAGCGGGCGGCGGCCGACGTGGTCACTGAGCCGGCCGAGGAAGGTGATCAGCAGCACGATCCATACCATGCCGATCAGCACCAGCACGTCGGCGAAGCCGCTGGAGCGGCCCAGGGTCTCCGTCTGGTACGTGGGCAGGTAGCCGGTGACCATGTAGTTGGTGACGTTGTAGAGCAGCACCAGGCCCATGCAGATCAGCAGCGGCCGCCAGTGCCTCCGGACGATGGTCTTGAACTCGCTGCCCGCCGACTCCTGGGCGAGGCTCTTCTCGTGCTCGTCGAGCTGTTGCTGGAAGGCGGGGGACTCCTCCAGCTTGAGCCGCATGTACAGGCCGATGAGACCCAGCGGACCGGCGATCAGGAACGGGACGCGCCACCCCCAGTCGAGCATCTGGCCGTCGCTGAGCATCAGGTTCAGCGCGGTGACCAGCGCCGAGCCGAGCGCGTAGCCGACGAAGGTGCCGAAGTCGAGCCAGCTGGCGAGGAAGCCGCGCCGCCGGTCGGGTGAGTACTCGGCGACGAAGGTGGTGGCGCCGCCGTACTCGCCGCCGGTGGAGAAGCCCTGGAGCATGCGGGCGAGCAGCAGCAGGATCGGCGCGGCGATGCCGATGCTGGCGTAGCTCGGGATGAGACCGATGGAGAAGGTGCCGATCGCCATCAGGATCATGGTGGTGGCGAGCACCTTCTGCCGGCCGACACGGTCGCCGAGCGGGCCGAACACGAGGCCGCCGAGCGGGCGCACGACGAAGGCCGCGGCGAAGGTGGCGAAGGAGGAGATGACCTGGGCGGTCGGGGAGGCGCCGGGGAAGAACACCTTGCCGATGGTGGCGGCCAGGTAGCTGTAGACCCCGAAGTCGAACCACTCCATGCAGTTGCCGAGCGCCGAGGCCCCGACCGCGCGCTTGAGCAGCGGTCCCTCGACCACCTGGACGTCGTCCTCGCGGAAGGCGCGCTTGTTCCGGCGGAGCCGGCGGGTCAGCTCCTCGCGCACCTGCCGCGGCATGTTCGCGACCGTACTCGGCATCCTCACCCGGCCCAGGGGCCCGGAACCGCGGTCAGGCTTCGCGTTCGTCACGCTGCCGCCTTTCTGTTGCTTCACCACACTTCGCCTGAGCGAATTCTGCGCCGCGATGATCGTTCGGCGCATGCCGGGGCTGCCGCCCGGGTTCACCCCGGGGCACACACAGGAGCCCCCGGCGGACGTCCGCCGGGGGCCTCGCGTCTGTGTCCGGTACGGCTCAGGGCTGTACGGGCATGCTCCAGCAGTTGGAGCCGGCGGGCTTCCCCGAGAGCCGGTCGGTGAGCCAGGAGATGGCCTTGCCCTGGTCGGCGAGGAGCGGGGCGAAGTGGTTGAGCAGGCCGCTGCCGACACCGGGCAGCCGGACCGCGTCGTAGGTGACCTTCGCGCCCTTGCGGCACCAGTCGACGGCCAGTCGGCGGGACTGCGCGTGGGGGACCAGGTCGTCGCTGACGCCCGTGGCCACGCGCACCGGGCTGTCGGGCTCGAGCGAGCCGATGCGCTGTTCGGCCAGGAAAGCCCGCAGCGTCGGCTCCGCCCGGATGATGTCGCCGATCGACTGCCCGGTCTCCGTCCAGTCGGTGCTGCTGTCGCCGCCGTAGCCGAAGAGCGCGTCGCCGACGCACATGGTCGACAGGTCCTTGAGCGCCTCCTCGCCCGCCGCGTTGATGTACCGGTCGGCGATGGGCCGCAGGGCCGGCTCGCTCTGCAGGAAGCCGTTGAGCGACCAGCCCAGCGCGCCCGCCAGGTCTCCGCCGTCGATGGCCTCGGTCACCTCGGTCAGGTCGGCGGGCGGAGCGCCGGCGTAGGTGCCCGCCAGTTCGACGTCCGGGGCGTAGGACGGCTGGAGTTCGGCCGCGGCGGCCGTCGCCCCGCCGCCCTGGCTGTACCCGAAGAGGCCGACCCTGGACTCGGGGGTGACCGACGCCGATTCGAGGGAGCGCGCGGCGCGTACGGCGTCCAGCACGGCGTGGGCTCCGTCGACGCGGTTGACGTAGGTGTGCAGCCGGTCGGTGGTGCCGAGGCCGACGTAGTCGGTGACGACGACCGCGACGCCGCGCAGCAGCAGCCGGTAGATCGACAGGTCCTCGTAACCCACCGACACCGTCTCGCCGTTGAGCAGCAGCGGGTGCTCCAGAGCCATCGAGGCGGCGCACTGGTCACCCTGGCCCATGGTGCCGGGCGCCACGGCGACCAGGGGGCGGGGTCCGTCGCCGCGCCACTTCGCGGCCGGCTCGATGTAGGCGCCGGTCACGGCGACCGGTTCGCCGTTCGCGTCGGTGGACTTGTACATCAGCCGGGTCGCCCGCCCCGGAAGGGGGCCGTCGAGGCTGGGCAGACTCAGCGCGAGGCGCAGCGGTTCGCTGCGGACCAGCGCGCCGTCGGCGTCGGGCAGCGTGGACGGCGGGGTGTAGAAGGCGGGTATCTCGACGCCGCGGGACACCTCCGTGGCCGCGTCGGCGGCCGCCCCGCCGGCGGCGGCGGCCGGTACGGCCTGGGCACCGAGGGCGAGCGCGACCGTGACGGCCGCGGCGAGCGTGCGTGGGCGTGGGGGCATGGCGAACTCCTGGGGAAGGGCCGGAACCGGTCGTCCGCGGCCCGGTGGGGTCAGGCCGTGGTCGCGCTGCTCCTGGGGGGTGACGGGACCGTAACCGGCCAGGAGTTACCCCGGGTAGCACCCTGCTTATTACGGTTCAGTAACTTGACGGGTTGTCCAACAACGGTCACGCCGCGAACCAGGCCGTGCCCGACTCGTCGGTGGGCACGGAAAGGGCCCGCCGCCCCGTCGGGGCAGCGGGCCGGGCGGCGGTCGGCCGGGGCGCGGGCAGGGGCGCCTACCGGCGGCTGCGCACCAGGAGATACATGAAGTACGGCGTACCGATGACCGCCGTCATGAGCCCCGCACCGAGCTGTGCCGGGGCGATCACCGTGCGCCCGATGAGGTCGGCCGCGCAGACGAGCGTGGCGCCGAGGAGAAGCGCGACGGGCACGACCCGTACGTGCCGCCGGCCCACGAGGGCGCGGGCGGCGTGCGGGGCCACGAGTCCGACGAACCCGATGGTGCCCGCGCAGGCCACGGCCGTCGAGCTGAGTACGACGCTGAGCACGAGGAACCCGAGGCGTCCCGGGCCCAGCGGAAGGCCCAGCAGCCGGGGCGTGTCCTCGTCCAGCGAGATCAGGTCCAGCTCGGTGCGCCGGGCGACCGCCACACCGATGCCGACGACCAGGGCCAGCGCGACCGGCACGATGTCCGGCATGGTCCGCCCGTAGGTGGAACCGGACAGCCAGGTCAGCGCCTTCGTCGCGTTGAACGGGTCGGTGAGCACGATCAGCAGGCTGATCAGCGCGGTCGTCGCCGCGGCGACACCGATACCGACGAGGACCAGCCGGTTCTGCTGGAAGCCGCCCCGGGCGGCGAGCCCGAAGACGAGGACCGCGGTGACGGCGGACCCCGCGAAGGCGGCACCGGCGACTCCCCACGTCCCCGCGACCGGCGCGGTGGTCACCAGGACCACGGCGCCCAGCGCGCCTCCGCCGGAGACGCCCAGGACGCTGGGTTCCGCGAGCGGGTTGCGGGTCACCGCCTGCACCAGCGTGCCGGCCAGCGCGAGCGCCGCACCCGCGCAGAGCGCGGCGAGCACCCGGGGCACCCGCGTGTCCAGGACGAAGGAGACGGTCCGTCCGGCCCGCCCCTGCGCCCAGTTGACGACGTCACCGAGCAGCAGCTTGCTGTCGCCGACCAGCACGGCGGCGATCACGAGACCGACCAGGACGGCGGCCAGAACCGCCACGGTGGCCAGGAACACCGTCCGGCTCGGGATGCGCAACCGGTCGGGCGCGCCGGCCCCGGCCGTGTCCTTCAGCCGCAGCGCCATGACGACCAGGAACACGGCGCCGACCAGGCTGGTGACGACACCCGTGGGGACGGCCACCGAGAGGTCGTCCGCGACGAGGGTCCGCAGCAGCACGTCGGAACCGAGGACCAGGGCCGCGCCGGTGAGCGCCGCCCCGAGCATGGTCGTACGGGATCGCGCGAAGCCGCGGAACCGGCGGGCGAGCGGGCGGACGAGGGCGGGCGCGCACAGGCCGACGAAACCGATCGGCCCGGCGAGCGTGACCGCGGCGGCCGACAGCAGCGCCGCCAGGACGACGACCGTGACCCGGGTGGCCCGCACCGGGACGCCCAGTCCACGCGCGGCATCGTCGCCGAGGGCGAGCGCGTCCACCCGACGGGCCGCCAGCATCAGCCCGACGAGCCCGATCAGGGCGATCGGCAGCATCTGCAGGACGCCGTCGAAGCCGTTCTGGCCGATGCTGCCCTGGTTCCACTGGTAGAGGCCGTCCGTCTGCTCGGGGAAGAGCAGGAGCAGTCCCTCCGTCATGGAGTTCAGGCCCAGCATCAGCGCGGTGCCGGCGAGCACCAGCCGGACGGTGCCCGTGCCGAGCCCGGACAGACCGAGCACGACGGCCGCCGCCGCCAGACCGCCGGCGAAGGCGACGCCGGAGGAGGCGATCATCGGCAGCGAGACGCCGGTGGCGCCGACCAGCCCGAGCGCCAGGTAGGAACCGGCGTTCACGGCCAGGGTGTCGGGGGATGCCAGCACATTGCGGCTGACCGCCTGGAGCACGGCGCCGGCCGTGCCGAGGACGGCGCCGACCAGGAGCCCCGCGGCCATCCGGGGCAGCCGGGACGCGATCACGACGGAGGCGTCGTCCGGATCGGCCTGCCCGGTCAGGGCCTTGAGCACCTCGGCGGGTCCCACGGCCGCGGTGCCCTGGGTGATGTCGACGACGGCCAGGACGGCGACCAGCAGGACGAGTCCGGCCGTCACCGCGGCCGCACCCGACCGGGACGTGGGAGCCGTCGACGGACGGGCAGCGGGCTTGGTTGCGGTGACGGCCATGGCCTCGCTACTTCGTCAGCGCGCCGACGACGGCGTCGATGTACGCCTCCATCGACCCGGGGCCACCGAACATCCAGATGCCGTCGTTCAGCCGGTGCACGTCGCCGGCCTTCACGAACGGCAGCGACTTCCACACCGAGTTCTCGGCCAGCGCGCCGGTGAACGGGGTGGCGTTCGGGTCCTCGTCGTTGCCGATGTAGGCGAAGTGGGTGTCCTTCGGCAGGGCGGTCAGGCCCTCGACGTCGGTGGAGGCGAGACCGTAGGCCTCGTCGCCCTTCATCTTCCAGGCGTTCTTCAGGCCGATGGCCTCGTTCACCTCACCGATGAGGGAGGTCGCGGTGTAGGGGCGGATCGAGACCTGGTTGGAGGTCACGTAGCCGTCGGCGAAGGCGATCTCCTGGCCGGCCATCTCGGCGTCGGTCAGGGCCTTCTTGCCCTCGGCGACCTTCGCCTCGAAGGCGGCGCGGATCGTCTTCGCCTTGTCCGTGGTGCCGGTGGCCTTGGCGACGAGGTCGACGTTGTCGAGCATCTGCCCGATCTGGTCGGTGCCGTCGGCGGACTTCAGCTCCAGCACCGGGGCGACCTCGCGCAGCTGCTTCACGGCGGCGGGCGGCAGGTCGGTGGTGGCGACGATGAGGTCGGGAGCGAGCGAGGCGACGGTGTCCATGCTCGGCTCGCCGCGCGTGCCGATGTCCTTGGGCTCGTTCTTCAGCGGGACCGAGGTGTCCCACGTCTTGTAGCCCTTGACGTCCGCGACGCCGACCGGGTCGACACCCAGTGAGACGAGGCTCTCGACGGCGTTCCACTCGGTGGCGACGACCTTGGTGGCCGGGCCGTCGAGCTTCACCTCGGTGCCCTTGCCGTCCTTGAGCGTGATGGCCTCGGAGGCCTTCTTCTCGGTCTTGTCGGCGGCGGGCTCGGTGGTGCCGCAGGCGGCGAGGGTGAGCGCCGCGGCGGTGGTGGCGGCCGCGGTGAGCAGGAGGCGTCTCATGAGGTGGTGCCGAGCCTTTCGGTTCGTATGTGGTGGCGGCCGATCGGGCGGGTGCGCAGTCGGCCGGTCATGGGGTCGGTGTCGACGTCGATGCGGATGCCGTAGACGGCACTGAGGCGTTCCGGCGTCAGCACGTCCTCGGGCAGGCCGTCGGCGACGATCCGGCCCGCTTCGAGAAGCGTGATCCGGTCGGCGACGGCCGCGGCCTGGTCGAGGTCGTGCAGGACGACTCCGACGGCGATGCCGTGGTCGTCCGCCAGGTCGCGGATGAGGTCGAGGAGTTCGATCTGGTAGCGCAGGTCGAGGTACGTCGTCGGTTCGTCCAGGAGCAGGACCCCGGTCTCCTGGGCGAGGCAGCTCGCGAGCCACACCCGCTGCAACTGCCCGCCGGACAGGTGGTCCGCGCCGCGGTCGGCGAGGCCGTCGACGCCGGTGAGCGCGAGCGCCCGGTCGACGGCGGCCGGGCCGTCCGGATCCGGCCGCCCCCAGCGGCCCCGGTACGGGTAGCGGCCGAACTCGACGACGTCCCGCACGGTCAGCCCGCCGGGTGTCGGACGCCCCTGCGTGAGCAGGGCGACGTAACGCGAGAACTCACGGGACGTCAGCGCCAGGCCGTCGGTGCCGCCGTCGATCCTGAGCGTGGCACTGCGGGCACGCTGCAGCCGGGCGATGGTCCGCAGCAGGGTCGATTTGCCGCTGCCGTTCGGCCCCACCAGGACGGTCACTTCACCGGGCCTGAGCCCGACCGCCGCGTCGTGCACGACATCGACACCGTCGTACGACACGGTCACACCGGTCGCCGACAGTTCATGACCGCGCAAGCGCGGGGTACCGGCTGCGTCTTCACCAGATCTCACGTGGCGAAGGTTAGCCTAACCTAAAAACCGCTGGTAGAGGCGGGGCTCACACCGCCCCGGCGGCGACCCTGGCGCCCCGTTCGCCGCCGGTCGGGCGACGGGCTCAACTCGCTTTCCACGACTGGGGTTTCCACAGTCCCGCCCGGTTCAGGGACTGCGGGCAGTGAAGATAGATCTCGTCGATCTCCAGGAGCAGGGCGAGGTCAGGTCGCCGCCCGTCCCGGGCCATCGCGTCGAAGAAGGGCGCGTCGGTGAGGAGGCGGGCCCGGCCGTTGACGCGCAGCACCTCCTTGCCGCCGGGGACCAGGTAGAGCAGCCCGGCGTGCGGATTGTCGAGGATGTTGTGGAAGCTGTCCCCCCGCCGGTTCCCCGGCCGGTCCGGCAGGGCGAGGGTGCCGGGTGAGAGGACGTGCGTGAAGCCCGGGGTGTCACCGCGCGGCGAGACGTCGCAGTTGCCCTCGGCGTCCGAGGTGGCGAGCAGGCAGAACGGGGAGCGGGCCAGTATGTCCCGGTCCTCGTCCGTGAGCCGGTCGTGGACCTTGTCTATGACGAGGGGCCAGGGCTCGCCCAGCAGCTCGCGCAGTTCCGCGCGCGAGCCGAGCTCGACCCAGCCCTCCTCGGTGACGGCGTCCGGTCGTTCTCCGGTCGCGTCGATCGTGTGCGGCAAGGCCGGCTCCCCAGGTGTGTGCTTGCCGGACGTGTGGCCTTCCGGCGGATGGTTGCACCCGGCACGTTATCTGATGTTAGGTCCGCCTTACCCGTCGCCCGGAGCGACGCGGAGCGCGGGCGGGCGGTGCGCCCCTCAGAAGGCGTACCGGACGCGCAGCCAGGGCGCACGGGCGGCGACGAGCGCGCGGAGCCGCTCCACCGCCGCGCCCTTGACGCCGTTGCGGTAGCGCACGTTCAGCGCGCCGTTCTCCGAGCGCTTGGCCTGCTGGAGCTCGGGCCGCCACAGCACCTCCTCGGCGCGCGGGTGCCAGCCGAGGTTGACCTCGTGCAGTCCCCGGTTGTGGGTCAGCATGATCACCTCGGCGGCGGCCTGCCGCTTGACCCGGTCCGGCAGGACGTCGTCGAGGTGCCGCAGCAGATCCGCCCAGGCATCCTCCCAGCCCGGCCGCACCACCACGGGGGAGAGGTTGAAGTGCACCTCGTAGCCGGCGTCCAGGAAGTCGCCCGCCGCGGCGATGCGCTCGGCCACCGGTGAGGTGCGCACGTCCAGCAGGCGGGAGTCGTCCGGCGGCATCAGGGAGAAGCGGATCCGCGTTCGGCCGCGAGGGTCGAGGGAGAGCAGGTCGGGATTGACGAACTTGGTGGCGAAGGACGCCTTGGCCGTCGGCCACTGCCGGAAGGCGTGCACCAGGTCCGCGGTGTTGTCGCAGATCAGGGCGTCCACCGAGCAGTCGCCGTTCTCGCCGACGTCGTAGACCCAGGCCTCGGGGTCGCACTGGTTCGGCTCGGGCTTGGGTCCCTGCCGGGCGATGTGCCGGCCGAGGTGGGCGATGATCCGGTCGATGTTGGTGAAGACGGTGACCGGGTTGGCGTATCCCTTGCGGCGCGGCACGTAGCAGTAGGCGCAGGCCATGGCGCAGCCGTTGGAGGCGCCGGGGGCGATCCAGTCGGCGGAGCGGCCGTTGGGGCGGGTGGACAGCGTCTTCCTCTCACCCAGGACCAGCGTCTCTCCCTTGACGCGCACCCAGCGCTCCACGTTGCCCTCGTTGCCGTGCAGGCCGGGGACGCGCCAGTGGGAATCCACCTCGACCACACGGGCCTCGGGGAACCGGGCGATCACCTCCCGGCCGCGCGGAGAGGCGGCCGCCGCCGGCTCGGCGTGGATCTCCCGTACGGGCAGCAGTCGGCGAGCGGCCGCGGAGTCCCGGAAGAACGGTCCGGCGGCGGGCGCGGCGTCCGGCGGACCGGGCGTCAGGGCGTCGAGGCCGAACAGCGTGCCGGAGCCGTCGTCCGGTGCGGTGGACGGGTCGTGCATGGGTGCTCCGGTGGGCGGGTGCGGGACGGACCGTACCCGGCCTCGGTGCGCCGCGGACGGTCCCGTTCCCTCCACTGTACGAAGCGCGCGGTGCCTTCCGCCGTGTCACGCGACCGGTCGGGGGCATACGCGTGACACGGCACCGCTCCGGTGCCGCCGATCCGAAGGGGTGTACACCGTGCTCGCCATCATCGCGGCGGTTCTGTTCCTCATCGCCTGGCTGATCAACGCGGCGGAGATCTCGACCAACGACATCTTCACCGCTACCAACGTCATGCTCATCGGCCTCGCCCTGCTGGCCCTGCACGTCGCCGGGATCGGCAGCGGCTGGGCGACGCGCGGGCGGCGCCGCTGAGCCCCCGCGGCGAGTCCCCCCGTCGTCAGGGGATCCGCGCGACGCCCGTGTAGATGCCGCTCTCCTCCGGCGCGGGCGGTTCCTGGCCCGCGCCGTACCACTCGGTGGCCGTGACCAGGCCGGGCGGCAGCAGCTCCAGGCCGTCGAAGAAGCGGGCCACCTCCGCCCGGGTACGGAAGCCGAGACGGATGCCGCCCTTGGCGTACTGGGCGGTCACCTGCTCGGCGAGCTCCGGGAAGAGGTCGATCGCGGCGTGCGACAGGACCAGGTGACTGCCCGGCGGGAGGGTCTCGACCAGGCCGCGGACGATGCCGTGGGCGTCCTCGTCGTCCGGAACGAAGTGCATCAGGGCGATCAGCGACAGCGCGACGGGCCGGTCGAAGTCGAGGATCTCGCGTGCGTGCCGCACGATCTCGTCCGGCTCGCGGACGTCGGCCTGGATGTAGTCCGTGGCCCCCTCGGGACTGCTGACCAGCAGGGCCTCCGCGTGCCGCAGGACGATCGGGTCGTTGTCGGCGTAGACGACCCTGGCCGTCGGCACCGTCCGCTGGACGATCTGGTGGAGGTTGGGCTCGGTCGGGATGCCGGTGCCGATGTCCAGGAACTGGTCGATGCCCCGCGCGGCGAGGTGGGCCACCGCGCGGTTCATGAACGCGCGGTTCTGCCGCGCCGCGTTCCGCGCCTCGGGGGGCAGTGTCTCGCCCACCGCCTCGTCGACGGGGTAGTTGTCCTTGCCGCCCAGCAGCCAGTCGTAGACACGCGCGGGGTGGGCCCGGCTGGTGTCGATGTGGGGTGGCTGGGAATGGTCCGTGGTCATGCCGGGCTCCGTGGTCCGGGAAGTGGCGCTCCGCCGCGAATCCCGATCATCGTACTGCTCCGCGTCCCCTGCCATGTGCCGGGCGGACGGCGGGAGTTGCCGGGCACCGCGGACTCGCCCGGCGGCCCTCCCGCGCTCACTCGGAACTTCGGCCCTGGGTGCCGGGCGGACGGTAGGTCCACTCCCGGTCCGCGTCGGTGATCTCGCGTATCACCCGTGCGGGTGTCTGTACGGGTCCGAGGCCCCGCCCGCACCGCGGGTGGACGCGGGCGGGGCCGTTCGGTCAGGAGGCGGGGGAGTGTCGGCCGGCGGACACGTCCGTCACCGTCCAGCGCTGGTTGGCGCCGGAGTTGGGCGGCCACGTCGTGACGGCCGCGCCCTCATGCGTCGCCTGGCCGCCGACTTCGAGCAGGCGCCCGGTGGCCGCGTTGACCAGGGTCCAGGTGCCGTCGCCGGTGGTCGACATGAGCCACTGGGCGGCCTTGTCACGCCTGCCGGTGTCGGGTTCGGCCACCGGGACGTCGTCGCGTACGGCCAGCCGCGTGCCGGCGTCCGGGTCGGTGAAGACGTAGCGGTCGCGCACGCCGCTGTCGTGGCGCACCGCGCTGAGCCGCCACCGCTCGGCGCCGGTGCCGGCCCCGGTGCCGAGGACCAGGTCGGTGCCGCCCGCCGCGACGGTGACGGCCTTGCCGCTCTGTACGCCGGTCAGCGTGTAGGTGTGGCCCTCGCGGAGCAGGGCGGCGTCCTTCGCGACGCCGGAGACGCCCTTGATCGCGAAGGAGGTCACGGACCGCGCGGGCACGGTGAAGGTGGCCGCGCGGTCACTCACCCTGATCGGCGCCTGTCGTGCGAGCTTGCCGTCGGCACTGGTCACGACGGGGGTGACGGTGGCGTCCCGGCGCACGTGGCGGAAGTTCGACAGGTCGACGGTGACCGTGCGGGCCTCGGCGGTGCGGTTGACGTGGACGAGCGAGGCGCCCTTGCCGTCGCGGGTGACGGCGGCGGCACTGGAGGTGTCGTCCGTCTTGATCAGCCGGTCGCCGGGCCGGATGAAGTGGGTGAAGTTGCGGGCGGTGTCGAACTTGGTGTTGGTCCGGATCGGGCAGGTTTCGAGGGTGTCCTCGGCGGTGCAGCTGAACGGGAGCTGGATGCTGCCCCAGTTGCCGCCCTTGGCCGACTCGCCGCCGGGCCTCATGTTGTCGTAGTCCTCGACGGGCTGCCAGAACACCCAGGCCCGGGGCTCCAGTTCACGCAGATCGTCGACGATCTGCTGGGCGAGGCCGAGTCCTGGCCGCATGTCCTCGAAGTCCTGGCCGTCGCCCCAGTCGCCGCCGACCTCGCTCATCCACAGCGGCTTGTCCGCGGCCTTGGACAGGTCCCGCACGGTGGTGCGCTGCCCGGTGCCGTAGGTGTGCACGTTCATCTGGTCGACGAGGTCGCGGTCGGCCGGGGAGTAGGCGTTCCAGTTCGTCGCGAAGGTACCGGGGTTGGTCTCGTCCATCGCCGAGATGTCCGCCTCGACCTTCGCCTTCCTCAGCGCGGGGGCGAGGGCCCGCAGGACCTCGCGCTGGAGGCCGGGGCCCATGTGGGCCCCTTCCTGCCGGCCGCCGACGGGTTCGCCGTCCGCGCCCAGCCGCGTGCCCCAGTAGGGGGTGTTGGGCTCGTTGAACGGGTCGACGGTGTCGACCTCGATGCCCTCGGCCTTCTCCAGCCGCTTGGTCGCACCGGCCATGTAGGCGGCGAAGTCGTCGACCGACTCGGTCCTGAGCTGGTCGGCCAAGGAGTCGAAGCCGCCGGAGACGTAGCCGCTGACGGTCATGAACCAGGGCGGGGAGTTGCTGAACGTCTCCCAGTGGTCGATGTCGTCCTTGATGCGCTCGACCCACCAGCGCTGGGTGGCGTCGGCGTCCTCGTTCCAGTCGGCCGGGTCGTCGGCGCTCCACCAGTCGGTGTCCTCACGGGTGGTGCCCGCGGGCGCCTTCCACCAGCCCTCGACGGCGCCGCCGGCGCGCAGGTAGTCCTTGACGTCCGGCGCGTTGCCGCCGCCGATGTTGTAGCGGGCGATGTTCAGGCCCAGGCCGTCGTCGCCGAAGAGGAGCCGCGCCAGCTTCTCGCGGATCTCGGGAGGGTAGTCGCCGGTGGCGTTGGCGAACCAGACCAGGCTGGTGCCCCAGCCCTCGAACTCCTCCTGCTGGTACGACGGGTCGGGCCGCACGGTGACGGAGGCGGCGGCCGCGGCCGGTTCGGCCTGGGCGGGAACGCTGATCAGGGCGGCGCCCGTGGCCAGGGCGGTCAGGGCGGCGGCCCCGAGGAGGCGTCTGCTGCGCGTACGGCGTGCCATCGTGTGCTCCCGACTGGAAGGTGTGGTCACTCATTCTGTTTGCGCAAACATCGAGCGCCGCGAAGGGGCTCTCACGGTCAGGGGTGTGGTTCATGTTTACGTAAACATCAATGGCCGCATGTCTACCCTGCCCCGAGGGCGGCGGTCAAGGGTCCGTCGGGGCTCGACCGCGCGCCGGGGCGGTGGCCAGTCGGCCCCCGAGGAGGCCGCGCCGCGGAAAGGCGCGGGGCCGGTCCAGTAGACGTGAGACGGCCGTGACCGCCGCCTCGCGCAGGGCCGCCCGGCCCGGGCCGGCGGGACAGGCGGCCATCCGGCGCACGAGTCCCTCCTCGGGCGCCCGGCCACCTGCCCCGGCCGGCCACCTGCCCCGGCCGGCCACCTGCCCCGGCCGGCCACCTGCCCCGTCCGGCCATCCGCCCCGTCCGGCTCCCGCGCCACCCCGGCGGAGGACTGCGGACTGCGGCGTACGGGGTGTGCTGGTGACAGACATGCGCATCCACTTGCCCGTCCATGGTGTGCGGCGCGGGAGCCCGTGCGCTTATGGAGCCCGTGCGCTTATGGAGCCCGTGCGCTCATGGCGCCCGTGCGCTCTTGGAGCCCGTGCGGCCGCACGGCGAACGGGTGCTCACCTTCCTCGGCCTTGTGCCAAGGTCGGTCGGTTCGTGGCCGAACGGGTGAGTACCGCCCGGTTTACGGGCTGCCGGGGAAGGCAACTCCACAAGCCGACCGTCGTCCCCCCACGCCCAGGAGAGCCTCATGACCCAAGTCGCCGACTATGTCCTCCAGCGCCTGTCCGAGTGGGGCGTCCAGCGTGTGTACGGCTATCCGGGTGACGGCATCAACGGCCTGCTCGGCGCCTTCGACCGGGCCGACGGCGACCCGGAGTTCATCCAGGCACGGCACGAGGAGATGGCCGCGTTCATGGCCTGCGCCCACGCCAAGTTCACCGGCGAGGTGGGGTGCTGCGTCGCCACGTCGGGACCGGGCGCGGTGCACCTGCTCAACGGCCTCTACGACGCCAAGCTCGACCACCAGCCCGTGGTGGCGGTGGTGGGCCAGCAGAAGCGGCTGTCGCTCGGCACCCACTACCAGCAGGAGATCGCCCTCGACCAGCTGTTCGCGGACGTGTCCGAGTACTGCCAGATGGTCGTGCACCCGGGCCAGGCCCGGCATGTGATCGACCGGGCGTTCAAGACCGCCCTGACCACCCGGGGCGTCGCCACGATCATCATCCCCAACGACGTGCAGGAGGAGGAGGCCCAGCCCTCCCCGCCCAGGGAGCACGGCTCGGTCTTCTCCAGCGTGGGCTGGAGCCGGCCCCGGGTGCTGCCCGACCTGGACGAGCTCCGCAAGGCCGCCGACGTCCTCAACGCGGGCGACAAGGTCGCCATGCTGGTGGGCCAGGGCGCGGCGAAGGCGGAGGCCGAGGTGAAGGAGGTGGCCGAACTGCTCGGCGCCGGTGTCGCCAAGGCCCTGCTCGGCCGCGAGGTCCTGCCCGACGACCTGCCGTACGTCACCGGGCCCATCGGCCTCCTGGGCAGCAAGGCCAGCGACAACATGATCCAGGGCTGCGACACCCTGCTGATGGTCGGCAGCAGCTTCCCGTACTCGGAGTGGCTGCCGGAGGAGGGGCAGGCCAGGGGCGTCGAGATCGACATCGACGGCCGCATGATCGGCATCCGCTATCCCATGGACGCCCACCTCGTCGGCGACTCCAGGGAAACCCTGCGTGCCCTGATCCCGATGCTCCAGCGCAAGAAGGACCGCGGCTGGCGGGAGAAGATCGAGAAGGACGTACGGGAATGGCACGACCTGTGCGACCGCTGGGCGGGAGAGCACTTCGGCAAGACGATCAACCCCCAGGCCGTAGCCGCCGAACTGTCGCCCCGCCTGCCCGACGGAGCCATCCTCACGGCCGATTCCGGCTCCGGCACCAACTGGTGGGCCCGGCACCTCAAGCTGCGCGAGGGCATGCGGGCCTCGCTGTCCGGCACGCTGGCGACGATGGGGCCGGGGACTCCGTACGCCATCGCGGCGCGGTTCGCGTACCCCGACCGGCCGGTGATCGCGTTCATCGGGGACGGCGCGTTCCAGATGAACGGCATGAACGAGATGATCACCGTCAAGCGCTACCTGGACCGTCTGACCGGTACGGCGCCGCTCGTCTTCTGCGTCTTCAACAACCAGGACCTCAACCAGGTCACCTGGGAACAGCGCGCCATGGCCGGTGACCCCAAGTATCCGGGCTCGCAGGACATCCCCGACGTCCCCTACGCCGCCTACGCCGAGCTCCTCGGCCTCAAGGGCATCGTCTGCGCCGACCCGAAGAAGGTCGGGTCGGCCTGGGACGAGGCGCTCGCCGCCGACCGGCCCGTGGTCCTGGAGTTCAAGGTCGACCCGGAGATCGCGCCGATCCCGCCGCACATCATGAAGGAGCAGGGCAAGAAGGCGGTCAAGGCGGCGCTGCACGACCCGCAGGCCACCGGCATCGCCACCAAGGGCGTACGCCAGAAGCTCACCGAGTACGCCGAGCACCTCCCCGGCCGGGGCAAGAAGTGAGCGGCGGGCGGCACCGCCGGGCGGGCGGCACGGAAGTCGTGGTCGTCACCGGGGCGACCGGCGGCGTCGGCCGGGCCACCGCACGGGCCTTCGGCGCCCGTGGGAGTTCCGTGGCCCTCCTGGCGCGCGGTGAGTACGCCCTGGAGCAGGCGGCGGAGGAGGTCCGGCAGGCGGGCGGACGCGCACTGCCCCTGGTGGTGGACGTCGCGGACCCGGGGGCCGTGGACGCGGCGGCCGCCCGGGTCGAGGAGGAGCTCGGCCCGATCGACGTCTGGGTGAACGCCGCGTTCTCGACCGTCTTCGCCCCGGTGGCGGAGATCGAACCGGCAGAACTCAAGCGGGCGACCGAGGTGACCTACTTCGGCTTCGTCCACGGCACCCAGGCCGCCCTGCGGCACATGACGCCGCGCGATCGCGGCACCATCGTCCAGGTGGGTTCGGCCCTGGCCCAGCGCAGCGTCCCGCTCCAGTCGGTGTACTGCGGGGCCAAGCACGCCATCCAGGGCTTCACCGACTCCCTGCGCTGCGAACTGCTGCACGACCGCAGCGGGGTCCGGGTGACCATGGTCCAGATGCCCGGGCTCAACACGCCCCAGTTCAGCTGGGTCCTCAGCCGGCTGCCCCGGCATCCGCGCCCGGTGGCCCCGGTCTACCAGCCCGAGGTCGCCGCCGAGGCGGTTCTGTACGCCGCGGACCACCCCGAGCGGCGCGAGTACTGGGTCGGCGGCTCCACCGTCGCCACGCTGATCGGCCAGAAGCTCGCCCCCGGGCTGCTGGACCGTTACCTGGCCCGCACCGGTTACGACGGGCAGCAGACGGACGAGCCCGTCGACCCGTCCCGTCCGGTCAACCTCTGGAAGCCGCCGGACGGCACCGCACCGGCCGACTACGGCGCGCACGGGATCTTCGACGACGAGTCCCACGCCCGCAGCCTTCAGTTCTGGCTCTCCCGTCACCGCCGGTCGCTCGCGCTGGGCGCCGCCGTGACCGGAACGGTCGCCGCGGCCCTGGCCGACGGCATCCGCCGACGCGCTCGGCGCGGCGGGGCGACGGCGTCGTTGCGGCGCGCCGCGCGCTCCGCCCGAGGGCCGTGGACGTAGTCCCGGAACGCACTGCCGCGCCGCTGACCTGACGCTCGGGCCGGGTGCCGGGTGCCGGGTGCCGGGCGCCGGGTGCCGGGTGCCGGGTGCCGGGTGCCGGGTGCCGGGAGCCCGGCCGGCGGTCGCGGGGCGCCGTCGCGGCGCGGCACGGCACGGCACAGAGGGCGGTGACGGCCGCCCGGGCAAGGGGTACCGCGACCCGGTCAGGCCGACGGCGAAGCCGTCCGCCGGTCGAGCACGGACGGCAGCGTCGGCGGAGAACGGGGTCGCGGAACGGGTCATTCACGGTCGATGTTCCGTGTCCACCAGTGGTGCTCGCAGAACCAGTGGCCGACCATCGCGCCGCCGAAGACCACGAACCCGACCCCGATCAGCCAGGACTCCACCACCAGCACGATGCCGACCGTGCCGTAACTGATCGCGTTGTCGAGGATGAGCGGCGTGAACACGAGGTACGAGAAGCCGCGCAGGCCGATCAGGCCCACCATGGTCGCGATCGCCCCCGGCAGCAGGTCACGCCAGCGGACCTGGCTGCCCAGCAGGAAATGCTGGCCCCACCAGAAGAACAGCATGCCCGTCGCCGTGGACAGCGCGATCCGCACCGACCCGTGCAGCGCGGTCCGGGTCTGCACCTCCTGGTAGAGATAGGCGGTCAGCATGACCACCCAGGTCGCCTGGCGCCAGACACGGTGCCACGGGCCGGAGGGCAGTTCCCAGATGCGTTCGTAGCCGTTCTGGACGCTCGCCGCGAAGGACACGCCGAACACGGCGAGCGCGATACCGCCCCACACACTGGTGGTGCCGACGATCTCGGTCGGCGGACTGATGATGTCGGTCAGCACACGGGCGGACCGGCCGGACAGGCCCATACCGTCGGCCAGCCAGGAGGCGAACCCGCCGCGTGCCCCCAGGGGGTCGAAGGCGGCCACCACGATCAGCAGCGGCGCCAGCGTGACCAGGGCGAGCGTGGCGAACCCCAGGGCCCGGTGCATCAGTTCCAGGTCCCTGCCGCGCCGGACGAGGGCGGACGCGGCCAGCCGGTCCCACGCACGGTGGAACGGCTGCCGGAAGCGGTTCACGGGATGCTCCTCGGGCGGTCCCCTCGATGGCTCGCGGATGGGGAACTGAGTGACCCGTCGGCGGGCCGGACAAACGTGCCGCCACCCGTACGCCCGCCGCGCGCCGACCGGACGGCCCCGCATGGGCCCGACGATGCGGGGAACCGGCTCCGGGTAGGTGAGCCGAGAGGATGAGGATCATGCGTGCACTGACCGTCCGCCCCGGCGGCGACGGCTCGCTCGGGGTGGAGGAGGTGGGGGAGCCGAAGCCGGCCGCCGGTGAGCTGTTGGTCCGAGGGGTGGCCCTGGGTGTCTGCGGCACGGACCGGGAGATCGCTTCCGGCGCGTACGGCCAGGCACCGCCGGATCGCGACCGCCTGATCCTCGGCCACGAGTCCCTCGGCCGCGTGGCCGAGGCGCCGCACGGCAGCGGATTCGCCGTCGGCGACCTGGTGGCCGGCGTGGTGCGGCGCCCCGACCCCGAGCCCTGCGGAGCCTGCGCGCACGGTGAGTTCGACATGTGCCGCAACGGCCGCTACCGCGAACGCGGCATCAAGGAACTCGACGGGTACGGCGCCGAGCTGTGGTGCCTGGAGACCGACTACGCCGTGCGCGTGGACGCGGGGCTGGGCCTCGCGGGCGTGCTCATGGAGCCGACCAGTGTGGTCGCCAAGGCCTGGGAACAGATCGAGCGGGTGGGCGCCAGGGCCTGGTTCGAGCCCCGCAGCGTACTGGTGACCGGCGCCGGTCCCATCGGTCTCCTCGCCGCGCTGCTCGGCCGGCAGCGCGGCCTCGACGTACACGTCCTTGACCGGGTCACGGACGGGCCCAAGCCGGACCTCGTGCGCGCCCTCGGAGCCACGTACCACAGCGGTGCGGCCGACGACGTGTTCGCCGCCGTACGCCCGGACGTCGTGGTGGAGGCCACCGGCGCCGGACGGCTGGTGTTCGACGCGATGCGCGGGACGGCGGCGTACGGCATCGTCTGCCTCACCGGCGTCTCGCCCGCCGGGCGGAGCCTGACCGTGGACGCGGGCACGGTGAACCGCGACATCGTGCTGGAGAACGACTGCGTGGTGGGCTCCGTCAACGCCAACCTCCGCCACTTCCGGCAGGCCGCCGACGCCCTGGCACGAGCGGACCGGGAGTGGCTCCACCGGTTGCTCAACCGCCGGGTGCCGCTGGAACACGCGACACGGGCGTTCGAGCCGAGCGCCGACGACATCAAGACGGTGATCACGCTGGAGGGCGGCGCGGACTGACCGCTCGCCCGCGTACGTGACGATCCGAGGGAGTACGAGATGACGCCGGCCACCGGCTTCGACGCGAGGGCGCTGGACGGGTGCACGATCGACGCGGTCGACATCCACGCCTTCGAGGTCCCCACCGACGGCCCGGACGGCCGGGAGCAGGACGGCACCCTGGAGTGGGACTCCACGACCATGGTTCTGGTGCGGGTGCACGCAGGCGGCGCAACCGGCCTCGGCTACACCTACGGGGACGTGTCCGTCGCGGCCTTCGCGCGCTCCGTGCTGGCGCCGGTGGTCGAGGGCGGGCCGGTCGCCTCGCCACCGGCGCTGTGGGAGCGGATGGGGGCGCGGATGCGCAACGCCGGCCGCCCCGGCGTCGGGGCCATGGCCCGGTCAGCCGTCGACGTGGCGCTGTGGGACCTCAAGGCGAGACTGCTCGGCCTCCCCTTGGTCCACCTCCTCCCCGCCCACCACGACCGGGTGCCGGTCTACGGCAGCGGCGGCTTCACCAACTACTCCGAGGACCGCCTCACCGACCAGGTCACCGGATGGGTCGAGCAGGGCATCCCGCGCGTGAAACTGAAGACCTCGCGGGAACCGGAGGCCGACGCGCGGCGCCTGACCGCCGTGCGCCGGGCGGTGGGCGACGGTCCGGAGCTGTTCACCGACGCCAACGGGGCGCTCGGCCGCAAGGAGGCGCTGTACTGGGCGCACCGGTTCCACGACGAGTGGGACGTGCGCTGGTTCGAGGAACCCGTGAGCTCCGCGGACCTTGCGGGGCTGCGGATGCTGCGCGACCGGGGCCCGGCCCGACTGGAGATCACGGCGGGGGAGTACGCCTTCACCGCCCAGGACTTCGCCAACCTCGTCGACGGGCCGGCCGTGGACTGCCTCCAGGCCGACGTCACCCGCTGCGGTGGCATCACCGGCGTGCTGGAGGTCGCCGGTCTGTCGGCCGGCCGCCACCTCGACCTGTCCGCGCACTGCGCCCCGGCGGTGTCCGCCCACGCCTTCTGCGCCGTGCGCCGGCTGCGGCACCTGGAGTACTTCCACGACCACGTACGCGTCGAGCGGCTGCTGTTCGACGGCGTTCTCTCGCCCGACGGCGGAGCCCTGCGCCCCGACACGGGCCGACCGGGGCTCGGTCTGGAGGTCAAGTGGGCCGACGCGGAGCCGTACCGCGTGTCCGGTACCCGCCCGTCCTGACCACGGCCGGGAAACAGGGCTGGCGACGGCGTGGGATCACCTCAGCGGACGGCCTCGGGCCGCCTCGGCGGACGGCCTCGGGCCGCCTCGGCGGACGGCCTCGGGCCGCCTCGGCGGACGGCCTCGGGCCGCCTCAGCGGACGGTCTCAGGGGTCCATGCGCTGCTGCTCACGCATGCGCTCGTTGTGCCAGGCGATGGCGGCGCGTATCTGCGGCTCCTGGAGGCCGGTCCGGCAGCCGAGCTGGTCCATGGAGAGCGCCGGCGGGCCCGTGGTCAGCGCGCGGGTGAGCTTCGCCGCCCACAGTTCCTCGTCCACGAAGGGCCGGTGCGCGTAACCGCCCTTGATCACGTCGAAGTGGTCGTCGCAGCACGCGGTGATGAGCCGCAGCCCGTCGAACCATTCGTTGGTGAGGTGGGCCGCGGAGGAGTCCGGCACGTAGCCGCTCACGGCTTCGTCCTCGGGGAAGACCCTGGCGCACAGGTCGCACAGCTCCATGGGGACCGGCTTGGCGGTCCGACGGCCCTTTCTGGCCTTGCGCTTCCACATGGCGACTCCCGGGGGTCGGCGTCCGGAATGCCGGAGTTACCCGCAGGGCGGGGAGCAAACGCCCCGCGGGTGAGGAGACCGCCGTCGTCCCGGCGGCTCCGTGCGCCGTTACGCCAGTCTCACCGGCAGCTCGAACAGGTCGTTCTGCGTGACCACCGGCTTGTTGCGCAGCTCCGAGGCCGGCACCGCCAGGTCCAGGCGCGGGAAACGGGCGTAGAGCGCGGGCAGCGCCACGCCGGCCTCCAGCCGGGACAGTGCCGCGCCCGGGCACACGTGCGGGCCGTGACCGAAGGAGATGTGCCGGGTCCGCGAGACTCGGGTGATGTCGAACTCGCCCGCCGTCGGGCCGTGCGCCCCCTCGTCCCGGCCCAGCGCGCCGTACGACACGATCAGCGCGTCCCCGGCGGGTATCACCTTCTCGCCGACCGGGACGTCCTCGGTCGCGAAGCGGATCAGGACGTGCGAGGTCGGGGTCGAGTAGCGCAGCGTCTCCTCGATCACCGCGGACCAGTCCGCCTCCCCGGACAGCACCAGGTCCCGCTGCTCGGGATGCGTGGCGAGGTTGACCACGGAGTTCACGATGAGCGAGATCGTGGTCTCGTGACCTGCGGCCACCATCAGCTGGAGGGTGGAGACGATCTCCGCGTCCGTGAGGTGGTCGCCGTTCTCGGACGCCTGGATCAGCGCGCTGGTCAGGTCGTCGCCGGGCGCGGCGCGCTTCGCGGCGACCGTGTCGGCCATGATCCCGGCCAGCTCGGTGAGGGTCGCGACGACCTCCTCGGGCGGCGTCTGGGTCGAGAAGAACTTCTCGAACAGCACCTTCAGCCGCGGCAGCCGAGCCTCCTCGATCCCCATCAGGTCCGCGACGACGTACATCGGCAGCGGGTAGGCGAAGGCCGCCTTGAGGTCGACGACGCCGCCGTCCCCGGGCAGCTCGTCGAGCAGCCGGTCGGTGAGCTCGGTGATCCGCTTGCGCATGTGCTCCACCCGGCGCACCGTGAGCGCCTGCGCCACGAGCGTACGCAGCCGGCGGTGCTCCGCGCCGTCCACGGTGAGCATCGAGCGGCCCGGGTTGGCCAGCCCGATCAGCGGCCAGTCGGCGGGTATCTCACCGCGCCGCCACGCCCCCCACACGTTGATGTCCTTGACCAGGCGGGCGTCGGTGAGCAGGGCCTTGGCCTCCGCGTGGTGCGTGACCGCCCAGACGGGGACGCCGCCCGGCAGCTCCACGGCGGCGAGCGGTCCGGCCGCGCGCAGCCGGGCGCTCTCGCCGTCCAGGTCGGTGACGAACGGGTCCAGCGGAATGCGGGCTTCTTCGGTTCCGGTCGTCATGCTGACGTGCCTCCCAGGGCAGTGGTCGGGGTGAACCGCACGGGCAACTCGGTCAGCCCCCGCAGCCAGGGCGAGGGGCGGCGGGTGAGGGACTCGGCGGGTACGGCCAGGTCGATGTCCGGCAGCCGGTCGAGGACGACCTCGATGCCGGTGCGCGCGATGACCTCGGCGACCTCCTGCGCGGGGAAGGGGCAGCGGTGCTCGCCGTGGCCGAAGGAGAAGTGCGCGTTGTTGCCGCCGGTGAGCGCGGAGCCGTCGGTGCGGACCTGCGGGTCGGAGTTGGCGCCCTGCAGACCGAGCAGCACCAGGTCGCCGGCGCGGATGTGGCGCCCGCCGAGCCGGGTGTCGCGGGAGGCCCAGCGGCCGGCCACGTTCTGCGTGGGCGTGTCCTCCCACAGCACCTCGTTCATGGCCTCGGCGACACTGTTGCGGCCGCCGAAGAGGGAGGCGGCGAAACGGTCGTCGGTCAGCATCAGGCGCAGCGAGTTGCCGATCCAGTCCGCGGTCGGCTGGTGGCCCGCGGCCAGCATCACCATCAGGTCCTGGGCGACCTCCTCCCCGGTGAAGCCGCTGTCGTCGGCGAGCATCCGGGAGGCGACGTCGTCGGCGGGCGCCGCCTCCCGTTCGGCGAGGAGCCGCGCCATCGACGTGGCGAGGTGCGTCTGGCCGGCGATGGCCCGCTCCCTGCCGTCGATCATGTCGTTGAGGGCGGTGACGAGCGCCGGGCCCTGCTCGTCGGAGAAGCCGTACAGGCGGGCCAGGACCCGCACCGGCAGCAGCATGGCGTAGTCGCCGACGAGGTCGGCCTCGCCCTTGGCGCACAACCGGTCCACGAGTTCGTCGGCGAACCGCTCGGCGTGGCCGCGCAGGACGTGCGGGTCGACCGCCTCCAGCGCGTTGCTGATCATGGCGGCGCGTTCGCGGTGCCGTTCGCCGACCGTGTAGAGGATCGACGGCTGCCTGCGGCCGATCATCGGCAGCAGCGGCCAGTCACCGGGGATGTTCTCCCACTGGTTCCAGAGGTCGGAGTCCCGGCTGAACAGCACCGGATCGCCGGTCACCTGGTGCAGTTCGCGGTAGCCGAGCACCAGCCAGGCCGGGACGTCCCCGTCCAGCAGCACCGGGGTGACGGCACCGTGCTCGCGCCGCATCTGCCGGTACAGCAGGGCGGGTTCCGTCTGGAAGCGGGGGCCGCTGAGCGGTACGGCGTCGGTGGCGTCGGTGCTCACACGAACTCCTGTCGGGGCTGGGCGGCGTAGCGGGCCCGGAGATGCTCGACCAGCGTGATCAGCACCTGCTTGCCGGACTCGCGGGACCGGGCGTCGCAGAAGACCAGCGGCACCCGCGGGTCCAGGTCGAGCGCCTCGCGCACGGTCTCGGGCGAATGCCGGGGCCCGCCGAAGTCGTTGCAGGCGACGATGAACGGCGTGCCGTGGTGCTCCAGGCGGTCGATGGCGTACCAGGAGTCGTCGATGCGGCGGGTGTCCACCAGGACCACCGCGCCGAGCGTGCCGGAGAACAGCCGGTCCCACAGGAACCAGAAGCGTTCCTGCCCGGGCGCGCCGAACAGGTACAGCACGTTGCGCGCGTCGAGGCTGATGCGCCCGAAGTCGAAGGCCACGGTCGTCGCGGTCTTGCCGCGTACCTCGCTGATGTCGTCGACCACCTCGCCGGCCTGCGTCATCGTCTCCTCGGTGTTGAGGGGGCGTATCTCGCTGACCGAGCGGACCATGGTCGTCTTGCCGACGCCGAACCCGCCCACGACCACGATCTTCAGGCCGTTGTCGGCGGACGCGCCCAGGGGGACGCGTGCTGGGGTACGGGCGTCAGAGATTGCGGAGTCCAACGAGCACCTGCTCCAGGATGTCGGGATCGGGAACGGCTGCCGTGTACGGGTGGCGTGCGCTCACCCGGCCGGCCGCGTGGAGATCGGAGAGCAGGACCTTGGTGATGCTCACCGGAAGCCGCAGTTCGGCGGCGATCTCCACGACGGCGGTGGGAGCCTCGGTCATCCTGAGGATCGCCGTGTGCTCCGACTGCATGCCGGGCGTCGGCTCGCATTCGGCGACGACGAGGGTGACCAGGTCGAAGGGGTTGCCGGGGCTCGACCGGCTGCGTCCCTGGGTGACGGTGTACAGACGGTCGGGCGCGTCGTCCCTGCCGGGGCGGCTCATGACGTACGGGGCGGCGCGGTGAGATGCTCGCCGAGCTGCTCGATGAGTTCGCTCATGTTGTGCCCGACGAGCCCCGCGTCCGCGTCCTCGGAGGTGACGACGGCCAGGTGCGCGCCCTGACCCGCCTCCACGATGAACAGGACCCCGCCGTAGAACTCGGTCATGGCCGAGCGCACCCCGCCGCTGCCGTCGCCGAACTCCACGGACGCGCCGTGGGACAGCGACTGGATGCCGGCGGCGATCGCGGCCAGTTGGTCGGCCTGGTCGACGGAGAGCTCCGGGGTGCGGCACAGCTTGAGTCCGTCGCGGGACAGGACGAGCGCGTGCCGCGCGCCCGGCGTGCGCTCCAGGAGGCCCTCGATGAGCCAGGTGAGCTTCTCGTCGGCGGTGGTCGAGCCGGTCATGTGGTGGTGTCGCCTTCCGGGTGCGCGTGCGAGTGGGACGGGTGGTCGGGGGCCGTCTCGGCCGGTGCGGGTGCGGCGGGCTCCGCCCGCGGTGCACTGTCCCGTGCGGCGGCGGGGCCGGTGGCCCGTACGGCGTGGCGGAAGTTGCTGAAGCGGGCCGCACGGGCCTTCGCGTCGTCGGCGGGCGGCGTGGCACGCGGCTCGGCGGACCGGGCGGTGGCCCGGGCGCGTTCGGCGGCGGCGAGGGTGCGGCCGCGGCGGCGCCTGGGCAGCCCCGTGAACGGCTCGGTGGAGTCGGCCGACGGGTCATGCTCGCGGTTCGAGGGGTCACGCTCGCGGTCCGACGGGTCGGGCTCGCGGTCCGCGGACTCGTGGAGGGGCAGCGGTTCGGGGGCCACGTCGGCGGGGGCGGGCTCCGTCCCGGCCGCGGACGGTGCGAGGGCGGGCTTCGTCCCGGCCGCGGACAGCCCGGCGGTGGCCGGCGCGGGAGCGGACGGTGTGGAGGTGCGCGGCAGGTCGGTCGGGGCGGCGGGCGGCGGAGGCACCGCCGGACCGTCGGTGGCGGCGGGACCGCTCAGGATGTCCTGGGGGATGAGCATCAGCACACCCGTACCGCCGCGCGCGGACGGCCGGAAGGACACCTTGAGCCCGTGCTTGGCCGACAGCCGGCCCACCACGGAGAGGCCCAGCCGGGTACCGGTCAGGCCGCCGAGCCCGGCCGACTCGCCGGCCACCGCCTGCTGGGCCCGGCGCAGTTGCACCTCGCCCATCACCAGTCCGCTGTCCTCCACGGACACGATGACGCCGGCCGGCACCTCCTCGACGTACACGTGGACCTCGGCGGTCGGCGGGGAGAAGTTCGCGGCGTTGTCGAGGAGTTCGGCCAGGGCGTGCATGACGCCCTCGGCGGCGTGTCCGGCGACCGCGGCGTCGCTGGCCGAGTGCACGCGCACTCGCTGGTAGCCGGCGATACGTCCCATGGCGCCACGCAGAATGGACTCCATGCCGATGGGCCGCGCCCACCGGCGTCCGGAGCGGGCGCCGGTGAGGACGGCGACGGAGTCGGCGAGCCGGCCCGCCTGCGCGGTGCGGTGGTCGAGGTGGAGCAGGTCGGCGAGGACGTCCTCGTCGCTGTGCCGTTCCTCCATGGCGCGCAGGTCGGCGAGCATCCCGGTGGCCAGCGCCTGCATCCGGCCGGCGGCGTTGGCGGTCGCGGAGACGGCGGCGGCGCGCTCACTCGTCGCCCGGTCGAGCCGCGCCCGCAACCCGGTCGTCTCCTCGGTGAGCCGCGCGACCTCCCGGGCCCGCTCCTCGGCGAGCCGTACCCGCTCCTGCTCGAAACCGTCCGCGAGCCGCTCCCGTTCCCGGTCGCACTCCGCCACGACGCGGGCCCGTTCCCGGTCGGCCTCCGCACGCAGGCGCTCCTGTTCCCGTCCCGCCCGCTCGGCCAGCCGCGCCCGGTCCTGGGCGAGCCCGGCCGCGTCCGCGCGGGCGGCGTCCAGCAGGCGGCGGGTGGCCCGTTCCCGGCGGACGGCGTGCACGGCCACGGTCACCGCCGCGCAGAGGAGGATGGCCGCGGCGCTCGCGCCCAGGCCGAGCGGAACGCGTACCGAGGGCGGCGCCGCGGCGACGGCACCGCCGACGACGAGCGCCGACACCACCGCGCAGGGCAGGGCCACGGCCAGGAGGACACGGGGAGCGGGTCGGTCGCCGGGGCGGGCGGGCGCGGTCATCAATCGGGTCCTCGCCAGGCCGCCGGAACGGCCCTCGTGTCGTCCTTCGGGGCGCGTGTGTGCCGAAAGCCTTTACGCGGCACGCAACAGGCGATCACTATACGAGAGTTCGTGATCCAATTGAAAAGAGTCTCGCTCAACTACCGCATGTTTTCCGACCGTTCTCGGTGTGACGGTCACAGACGTTCGCCGGCCACGTCGTCCTCGTCGGGCGGCCGCCCGATGTGCCCGCGGTCACGGGCCTTGAGCAGGCGCAGCCGGTCGAGACGGGAGATCACGGGGGAGGCGGTCACCCCGTGCAGGACGACGGAGGCGAGGACGGTGAAGGCCACCACGGCCCAGAGCTCCCCGGCCGGGACGTGAAAGCCCTCCTTGCCGAGCGCATGGGCGAGGTAGAACAGCGAGCCGATGCCGCGGATGCCGAAGAAGGCGGTCACCAGGCGCTCCCGAGGTCCCGCGGCCGTGCCGAACTGCGCGACCCAGCCGGTCAGCGGCCGGGCGACGAGCAGCAGGAGTAGACCGACGGCAGCGCCCCGCCAGGTCAGGTCTTCCAGAGCGCCCTGCGCGACGCAGACGCCCAGGAGAAAGAGGAGCCCGGCGGTGAGCAGTCGTTCGACCTGCTCGACGAAGTCGTGGAGCACGGCGTGGTAGCCGTGGTCGCGTTCGGCGGCGCGGATGCGGCAGGCGGTGACGAAGACGGCCAGGAACCCGTAGCCGTGGGCGAGTTCGGTGACGCCGTAGGAGAGGAACGTGGCGCCCAGGGCGACGAAGCCCTCCCGGTGCTCGGACAGTCGCACCGATGCCCGGCCGGCGCGGAAGAAGAGCCAGCCGAGCAGCTTGCCGACGGCGAGACCGGCCAGTACCGCGATCACGCACGCGTACAGCACGTCGACCAGGAGCCAGTGCCCGACCCAGCCGCCGGACAGGCCCGTGCCCGCCGCCGCGGTCAGGGCGATCGCCGCCATGACGACGGGGAAGGCGAGTCCGTCGTTGAGGCCGGCCTCGCTGGTGAGCGCGAAGCGCACCTCGTCCTCGTCGTGCTCGGAATCGGTGGGCGCGCCCACCCGCACGCCGGAGGCGAGCACCGGGTCGGTGGGCGCGAGCACGGCCGCCAGCAGCAGCGCGGCGGCCGGCGGCCAGTCCAGCAGCCACCAGGCGAGGAGCCCCGTGGCCGCGATGGTGAGGGGCATCGTGATGCCGATCAGCCGCCAGGGGGCTCGCCAGCGGCGCAGGCCGAGGGGGCGGTTCAGCGCGAGACCGGCGCCCATCAGCGAGATGACGACGCAGATCTCCGTGAGGTGCTCCACCCACACCCGGTCGCGCACCAGGTCGATCTCGGGCAGCGGCGTGGGCAGCAGCTGCAACGCGACCCCGCAGGCGAGGAAGACGAGCGGCATGGACAGCGGCCGTCCGGCCACCATTCGGGGGAGGACGGCGGCCGCGAGGGCACCCGCCCCGAGCAGGGTGAAGAGGAAGTCAGCCAAGGTCACCGCTGACGTGTGCCCGCTGCCGCGTCGGCGTACGCCGGCGTACGCCGGTTGCCCGGTTGAAGCCCGGACGACTTCGCGCCCAGGGACTCAGGGAAGGTCGCCCTGCTCGCAGACCCGGCGGGCGACGTCACGGAGTTTCACGTTGCGGTCCTGCGAGTACCTGCGCAGCGCGGCGAAGGCCTGGTCCTCGGTCATGCGATGCCTGCCCATGAGGATGCCCATGGCCTCGCCGATCGTGTGCCGGGTGCCGATGGCCTCCTGCAGCTGGGCGTGCGTACGGGCGCTGGAGAAGGCGACCGCGGCGTGGGAGGCCAGCAGCCAGCCGGCCGTCTCGCTGGCCTCGGTGAACGCGCCGGGCCGATACGAGTAGATGTTCAGCGCCCCGAGGTCCTCGTCCTCGGTGAACAGCAGGAAGCCCATCATGCTGCCCAGGCCCAGCTTGCGCGCCTCGGGCAGGTACTTGGGCCAGCGCCGTGCCTCGTCCGTGAAATCCGCGATCCGGAACTGCCGCTGCCCCTCGGAGGTGCGAGCGGCGTCGAAACACGGCCCTTCCCCGACACGTCCCTGAAGTTCGTCACTGTCGACCACCACCTGGTCGGTGGGGGCGAGCGACTGCACCTGCCTGCCGCGCAGGATGAGGATGCCGGCGGCGTCGCAGCCTTCCACCAGCTGCTTGGCCGAACCGGTGATCCGTTTCAGCGTGTCGTTCACCGACTCCTGGGCCAGCAGATCGCGTGCCAACGAAGCCATCTGCTGTGCGAAGCCACGCCAGTCCTCCATACCGTTTCCTCCTCGCTCCCTGGAGGAGTGCCCCTCGGGCGGCCGGATGCAACAGGGACATCCGGAACCCCACGCGGTCCGGCGTTCGGTTCAGCGCCGGATGAGACCGAGAGCGGCGGCGACCGCCGCGGTGCGGGGGCCCACGCCCGGCTCGGGGCAGACATGGGCCGGGTGGGGCTTGACCGGGCCTCCTCGACGCGGCCGGGATGGCCGTCGGGGCCGATCGGGCCGTTCGCGCCGTCCGGGCCGACTGCCGGCCCAGTCGGCTCTCCGGCGCCGGCGCCGGCGTGTCAACATCGCCCGCGCCCTGATGACCGACCCCGGTGTGCCGCCCGCCGACGAACCCGCCGGCGCCCCCGACCGTGAGCGGGGCACCACCGTCATCGACCTGATCACCCGCCTCGCCCGGGAGCGGGGCACCGCCACCGTGCTGGTCACCCGCGACCACGCCCATCCGGCCGCGGCCGACCGTGTCACCGAGGTCCACGAGGGACGCCTGGCACTCCCCGCACCGGCGCGCGGACCGCGCGTCCGCAGGTTCAGGCTTCGCCGGGCCGGAGCCGGTCGGCGGCGTCAGGCGGCTGGATCCGCATGCCGGGACGCCGCCGGTGCACGGTCAGGTACGTCACCCCGTCCGGGCCGGCGACGAGGCCACGGGTCGAACCGTGCGGCAGCCAGGTCAGGACGCCCGCGCGCAGCCGGCGTTCGCCGTCGGTGCGGACGAGGGCCGCCTCACCGTCGAGGACGAGCAGCAGGACGTCGAGGTCCGGTTCGGTGTGCGTCTCGATCCGCCCCGCCGCGGGGACGCGGACGACGTTGGCGTCGAGCTGCCGCCCCGGTTCCGCGAGCTTCCACAGGGCGCCGGCCGATGTGTCCCCGCCGGAGGGCAGGAGCTCCGCGATGTCGCACAGGGCCCGGGGGAGGGGAGGTTCGGCCGCCGAGAGGGGTGAGTCGCTGTCTTCCGCCGCCATCAGGTGCCACCGTCCGTCGTACGGAGTCCGGTGACGCACTCCACAGAGCCAATGCCGTAAGTAAACACGAATCCATTATGCGCATTTGATAGCGTCCCGGCTGTGCGGCTGACGAAGTTCACCGACCTGGCGCTGCGTTCCGTCATGCGCCTGGCGGTCGTGAGAGACGGTGACGACCCACTGACCACCCGCGAGGTGGCCGAGGCCGTCGATGTGCCGTACACGCACGCGGCGAAGACCATCACGCGCCTGCGGCACCTCGGCGTGGTGGAGGCGCGGCGCGGTCGCGGCGGCGGGCTGACGCTGACCGGCCTGGGGCGGCGCGCCTCGGTGGGCTGGCTCGTGCGCGAGCTCGAAGGCGACGGTGAGGTGGTCGCCTGCGAGGGTGATCCTCCGTGCCCACTGAGAGGTGCCTGCCGGCTGCGGGGCGCCCTGCGGAACGCGCAGGAGGCGTTCTACGCCGCGCTCGACCCGCTGACCGTGGCCGACCTGGTGGCCTCGCCCACCGGCCCGGTCCTGCTCGGACTGCCGGACCGCCCTTCCGGGTGACGGGCGGCCCGGCTGTCGCGCTGACGGGCGACCGGCCGCCCCCTTGGCGGTGAGGCCGTCGAACCGCGCACGAAAACACGAATATCATCTACCAATTAAGGAGTCGCTGTGCTCTCCGAACAGTCCGTCCCCGTGGTCCGGGCCACCCTTCCGGCGGTAGGAGCGGCCATCGGTGACATCACCACGCTGTTCTACCGGAAGCTGTTCGACGCCCACCCCGAATTGCTGCGGGACCTGTTCAACCGCGGGAACCAGGCCAACGGGGAGCAGCAGCGAGCCCTGGCGGGCTCCATCGCCGCGTTCGCCGGCCTGCTGGTGGAACGCCCCGACGCGCGTCCCGACACGCTGCTCTCCAGGATCGCGCACAAGCACGCCTCCCTCGGCATCACCTCCGACCAGTACAAGGTCGTCCACCGTCATCTGTTCGCCGCGATCGCGGAGGTGCTCGGCGACGCCGTCACCCCCGAGGTCGCCGCCGCCTGGGACGAGGTCTACTGGCTGATGGCCAACGCGCTCGTGGCCATCGAGGCCCGCCTCTACCGGGAGGCAGGGGTCGCCGAGGGAGAGGTCTGGCACCGCGTGGAGGTCGTCGAGCGGCGTGAGGAGAGCCCCGACGCGGTCTCCCTCGTCCTCCGGCCGGCCGACGACCTGCCCACGAGCCCGTTCCGCCCGGGCCAGTACGTCAGCGTCCGGTCCCTGCTGCCCGACGGCTCCCGGCAGATCCGCCAGTACAGCCTGTCCGCCGCGCCGGACGGGACCGACCGGCGCATCACCGTCAAGCGCGTGCGGGGCGACGGGCAGCCGGACGGCGAGGTCTCGTCCTGGCTCCACGCGCACGCCCGCGAGGGCGACGTGCTCACCGTGTCCGCGCCGTTCGGCGACCTGGTACTGGACGAGGGCGACGGTCCGCTGCTGCTGGCCTCCGCCGGCATCGGCGTCACCCCCATGCTGGCCATGCTGAACCACCTGGCCGCCACCGGTGCCACCCGGCCGGTCACCGTCGTCCACGCCGACCGCGACCCCGCCTCGCACGCCCACCGACGGGAACAGCTCGACCTGATACGCGAGCTGCCCGGCGCCCGGCTCCACCTGTGGTACGAGGAGCCCGGCGACCAGGCCCCGGAGGCCTCGGCCGGCCGCGCCGACCTCGCAGGCCTCGAACTGCCCGACGGCCTCACGGTCTACCTGTGCGGCCCGGTGCCCTTCATGCGCGCCGTCCGCGGCGACCTGCTGCGCCGCGGTGTGCCCGCGGAGGCCATCCACTACGAGGTCTTCGGACCCGATCTCTGGCTCGGCGAGCAGTAGCGGGGAGGCGTTCACGCTTCCCGGGCCGGGCAACGGCCCACCGCGGGATTCCCTGCCCGCGTTAGGCCGCTGCGGTGAACGCGGTGGTGATCGCGGTGTCGACGCGGGCGTGCACGACCAGACGCGGGCCCGAGGTGTCGGAGTTGTCCTCCAACAGCCGGCGGACGGGCGCGCTGTGGGTGACGACGCACATCAGGACGCCGAGCCGGACGCACCACTGGTGGGCCCTGAGCACGGCACTGGCCGCGGCGTGGCCGGCGGCCCGGTCGGCGAGGACGATGACGACGGGGGTCGGCTGATGGGCGTCGACCAGGTTGGTGATGTGCGTGGTCAGCGTGGCCCGCCCGTCGATTCCCGGGTCCTGGTCCACCGTGATGACCAGGACCCCATGCTCCAGGGTGTGGGACAGCATTGCGGCCTCCGATCCGACGCCTGGCGGCGAAGTTGTGTTCAGTGAAGGTGCCCGGTACCGCGTTCGCAACGCGCCGCCTCCGCACCGGCCGGCCGGGACCGTGCACACGGCACTGAGTACGATCGTCCGGTCCGCCGCCGACCCTCGTACCCCGACCGACGCAAGGAGCCCCGACCGTTGCCCGCCCTCCTGCCCCCGCCCCGTACCGGGCCCCGCCTGCTGAACCCGGAGCGGCTGACGCGGGTGGAGGACGGCGAACGGCTGCACGCCCTGCTGTGGTCCCCGGGACCGGGCTGGCGGATGGCCAGCAGCGCCGTGCTGGGCGGGGGGATCGCCGACCGCGCATGGGTGCTCAACGCCCAGGTCGCCCACGGCTACCGGCGAACCGACCCGGCGCGCCACCTGGCCGACCTGGCTCGCGCCGCCGGCGCCCGGGGGACCGGGGTGGGTCTGATGACGGCCGCCGACGTGTCCGCCTCAGCGCGGGCGCGGGACGGCGGCGCTGAAGCCGTGGTGACCGCCGGGATCTCGGTACGCGGATGGGCGGCCTCACCCGAGCGGGGTGCCGTCGCGCCCGCCGCACCGGGGACGATCAACATCATCGCCGCGCTGCCGGTCGCGCTGAGCGACGCAGCCCTGGTCAACGCCGTGATGACGGCGACCGAGGCCAAGGTCCAGGCGTTGCTGGACGCGGGCCTCGACTGCTCCGGTACGCCCACGGACGCCGTGTGCGTCGCCGCCCGCGCCGAACAGCCCGGAGCCGGGCTCCACGCCTTCGCCGGCCCGCGCTCCGAGTGGGGAGCCCGGCTGGCCCGGGCGGTTCACCGGGCCGTACTCTCCGCGCTGCCCACCGGCCCGTGAGCCGGGGTCCGTCACAACGAGGTCCGGCGCCGCACCGCCACCACCCGCAGGGCCAGCGCCACGGCGAGCAGCACCCAGGCCACGGCGCAGTACGCCCAGGCCGTCGAGCCCCGCGCGAGATCCACGGCGCTCCACACGGCCCACAGCGCCAGTACGACGCACAGCGCCGTCCAGGCCACGTCGGCGAGACGGGTGCGCAACTGGGCGCGCTGCCGGGTGCCCGGTTCCAGATCGCCGAGACCGCTGCCGGTGGGTGCCTGTCGCTCGTTCACGTCGGCCTCCTTCGGGAGATCGCTGGAGAGTGAACTCCGGGTACCCGCGGGGAGGTTGCGCAAGCGGCGAGGGTCGTCGCCGCACGGGCGAGGGTGGTCGCGCGTGTGTGGGGGCGTCCCGGACCGGGCCGCCCCCACACACGCGCCCGCCCAGGGCGATCAGCGCTGAGAGGCCTTCTGCAGCGCCTTGTCGAGAGCGGCCTTGAAGCCGTACGCCCACAACTGGTTCACCCGGCCGCGCTCGTTGGCGTTCGGGTAGGCGTTGGTGCAGGAGGGGCCGGGGCCGCCGCCCGACATCAGCTCGCTGCACGGGCCGGAGTAGTGGTCGGGCAGACCGAGCACGTGCCCGGTCTCGTGAGCGGTCACGCGGGTCGAGTCGTACTGCTGGTTCTGCCGGTAGTCGAGGAAGATGTAGCCGTTGCCGTGTCCGTCCGTGGAGGCGTACGAGCCGCGCGAGTCGTTGCCCTCGTAGTACGCGAAGTCCGCCCCCGAGCTTCTCTCCGCGAGCCGCACGTTGGACACCGAGCTGTTCCAGATCTGCGTGGAGCGGGATATCTGCGAGCGGAAGCTGGGCGCGTTGGCGGCGCTGTAGTAGACGGTGACGGCCGCGGTCGAGGCCGGGTTCGCGGCGCGCTTCTCGGCGACGGACTTGATGACCGCCTCGAAGAACGCCCGGTTGGCGGCGGCGTCCTCACCCGAGCCGGCGGCGGGCTGGTAGCCGACGTGAGCGGTCCGGTCCGGCGCCTGGGGAGCGGCGGACGTCGCGGCGGGACCGGTGCCGAGCACGGCCGCCGTCAGGCCGAGGCCGACCGCGCTGGACAGCAGGGGCAGGCTGATACGCATCGATGACTCCTTGTGTGGGGGAGTGGGGAGAGAAGTCGTCACCGGTGAGTGTGGAGCGCCCATGAGCCCGCTGTGATGATGGCAACCGGCGATAGGGCGGGGCTATCACCCACGGGGCCACCGCCGTGCGGCCGCCACGGAAGAAGCTTCGACCGGAGTGCAGAACTCGCCCTGTTCCGCCGCCTTTTGTTCACCTGGCGCAACCAACTGTTCCGCCCTACGCTCCCTGCATGGAGCTCGAGGTGAGGCACCTACGCGCACTGTGCGCCATCGCCGACGCCGGCAGCCTGCACCGTGCGGCACGCCAACTGGGCGTCGCCCAGCCCACCTTGAGCACTCAGCTGAACCGCATCGAACAGGCCCTGGGCGGCCCCCTGTTCACTCGGGAACGCACCGGCTGCCGGCCCACCCCGCTCGGCCGGACGGTCCTCGGCCGGGCCCGTCCGCTGCTGGCCGACATGCGCACCCTGGTCCGCGAGGCCCGCGCCGCCGCGGCCGGCGGCGACAGCCGGCTGCGCGTCGGCTCCACGGCCAGCCGTGCCCTGGCCGGCTGGCTGCGCCGGCTCAGACAGCCGGGCCTGGAACCGACGCTCCAGATGGACGTCTCCGCCAACGCCCTGCTGCGCCAGGTCACCGACGGCCAGCTCGACGTCGCCTTCGTGCACGAGGTGGAGGGCTGCCCGCTGCACGTCCCCGAGGGGCTGCGGCTGCGGGTCCTCGTCGAGCGCGAACCGCAGTTCGTCATGCTGCCCGCCGACCACCCAGCGGCCACCCGGTCCGTCGTCCGCCTCGCCGACCTGGCCGACGACCGCTGGATGGTCGACCCCACCGTCGACGGCGAGTGGGACGGCGTGCACCGCATGCTGCGCGCCGTCGGCCTCGACCCGCGCGTCCTGCACGGCGACTACCACACCGCCGCGTCCCTCGTCGCCACCGGCGAGGTCGTCACCGTCTGCCAGCCCAGCTCCCAGTCCCGCCCCGACGTGGCCGTACGGCGGCTGTACGGCGACCCCCTCGGCGTACGCCTGCTGCTCGCCGCGCGCACCCGGGCCGAGCTGGACGCCGTCTACCCGGCGCTGGAGGAGGCGTACTGGGAGGTGGCGCGTCAGTCCACCGCGTACCGGGAGTGGCTGGAACGCACCGGGCTCACCGGGCCCCGCCTCGTACCGGCTCCCTGAGACGTATCGGCCAATTCGGTGGTTATCCACCCGAACCGGTATGGCGAGAAGGTCATATGGTTACGGAGAGGTGTATGAGCTCTGTGCGACGTCTTCCGCCTCTTCGTTCGATGGCCGTCATCTGCGCCCTGGGCAGTTCCGTCCTCCTGATGACCGGCTGCACGAACGCCGACACGACACGCTCCAGTGTCGCCGAGGCGGCTCAGACCACTCCCCCCACCACGTCCCCCACCAACACGGCTTCCGCCACCGACACCGCTTCCCCCTCTCCCTCCGAGTCCCTGACCGACGACCAGGCCGAGCGCCAGGCTCTGGTCCCCAAGGCGAAGGTCACCTGGGACAAGGCGGTCGACACCGCCGTCAAGGAGGTCCCCGAGGGCAAGCTCGTCGACCTCGAACTGAAGCCCACGTCCGCCGAGGCCACCGCGTCGACCGGCTCGCCCAGCCCCAGCATGCCGAACCCGGCTCCCAGCCAGGGCGCCCCCGAGTGGGAGGCCAAGGTCGCCGCCCCCGACGGCACCGTGCACCGGATCGACGTCGACGCGGTCTCCGGCAAGGTCTTCCGCACCCAGGTCGAGGACCAGGACGCCGACGACAAGCAGCAGATCGCCGACTGGCTGAAGAAGGCGACCCAGACGCCGGAGCAGGCCGTGAAGGTGGCCACCGACAAGGCCGAGGGCACCGTCACCGGCATCGAGCTGGACGAGAACGACGACCAGCAGCTCCTGTGGGGCGTCGACGTGGTGTCGACCGACAACTGGAACAAGACCACCGTGGACGTCGACGCGACCAACGGCAAGATCCTGCGCGAGCACGTGGACCGCGACTGAGCGCCGACCCCGAACACCGCGACGAGAACCGAAGCAGCACGGCGGGAGCAGCCGGGTGGAGTCGCCCGGCTGCTCCCGCCGTGTGTGCGCCGGGGGGGGCTCAGGCGGCCGGCTCCACCGCCTCCGTCCGTCCGCTCGCCGTCGTGCGGGGCAGCGTCAGCACGGCCAGGAAGCCGCAGACCGCCACCGCGGCGAAGAAGTAGAACCCCCACGGATGACCGATCCCCGAGGCGACCAGGGCACCGGTGATCGACGGGCCGACGATCGAGCCGATCCGGCCGATCCCGGACGCCGAGCCGAGCGCGGTGCTCCGCACGGAGGCCGGGTAGAAACTCGTCACGTAGGCGTAGACGAGCACCATGGCGGAGAAGACGAACACGCCGGTGAAGAAGACGATGACGTTGAGCAGCAGGTCGCTCTCCATCTTGACGCTCAGGCACGCGAGCATGACCACCGAGACGGCGAACCAGACCATCGTGGTGCCCTTGATGCCCCGCCGGTCGGCGACCCAGCCGCCGAGGACCAGGCCGACCACACCGCCGATGTTGAGCACGAGAAGCTGGGTGACGGCCGTGGGCACGGGGTAGCCGGCGTCGTTCATGAGCTTCGGCAGCCAGGTGTTGAGACCGTAGACCAGCAGCAGACCCATGAACGAGGCGACCCAGATGCCGATGCCCGCCCGCAGGTAGGCCGGCTTGAGCAGTTCGGTGAACGGCACCCGCCGGTCCCCGTCCTGCCTGGCCCGGACGAAGGCCTCCGACTCCGGCAGTTTGAACCACTGGACGGCGGCGACCACGAGACCGACGACGCCGAGCAGGTAGAAGAGGATCTCCCAGTTGTCGGTCACCTGGAGGGCCAGCAGCGAGGTGATCACGGCACCGGTGTGGTAGCCGGTCATCGTCAGTGTGCTGGCCCGCGCCCGGCGGCTGGCCGGCATGTGCTCGGCCATCATGGTCAGCGAGACCGGCATGCAGGCGCCCAGGCCCAGACCGGCGATCAGGCGGAGCGCGGCGAACATCGCGACGGAGTTCGCCAGCGGCACCACGATGGTGAACAGCGAGAACAGCACCACCGAGCCGATGAGCAGGCGGCGACGCCCCAGCCGGTCGGCCAGCGGACCGACACAGACCGCGCCGATGGCCACGCCCACGAGCGAGAGCGTCGCGATGGTGGTCGCGTCGCCCGCGGTCATGCCGAGGTGCTGGGTCTTGAGCAGGGTGGGGATGATGGCGCCGAGGACGACGAGGTCGTAGCCCTCCAGCAGAACGGTGATCCAGCACAGGACCACCGTCCAGGTGCCGTTGCCGGCGCGGTCTGTCTTCGCGGGCGCGCCGGACGTGGTGGCGGAAGCCATGATGACTCTCCCCCCGGGGGACGGGTGTGAGTGAGCGGAACCGGAACGGCCGGGGTGGCCGGGTCGGCCTGGGGCGGCCGGAAGGGTCAGAACGGGTAGTCGGCGATGTCCGGGCGGACCGTGACCCACTGGGTCTCGGTGAACGCCTCGACGTTGGCCGCGGCGCCGCCGAAGCGGGACCCGGTACCGGAGGCCTTGACCCCGCCGAAGGGGGCGCCCGGCTCGTCGCTCACCGTCTGCTCGTTGATGTGGACCTTGCCGGAGTCGATCCGGTCGGCGAGCTTCATCGCCGTCCCGACGTCCCCGAGGATGCCGACCGACAGCCCGTACTCGCAGTCGTCGACGATCCGCGCGGCCTCCTCCAGGGTGGAGAAGGAGATGACGGGGGCGACGGGGCCGAAGATCTCCTCGCGCCACGCCGGCATCTCGGTCGTCAGGCCGGTCAGGACGGTGGCGCGGTAGCAGGCGCCGTCGATCTCGCCGCCCGCGGCGACCTTCGCACCCGCCGCGACGCTGTCGGTGACGATGCCGTGCACGCGCTCCAGCTGACGGCGGTCGATGATCGGGCCCAGCGCCACGTCCTCGCGGGCGGGGTCACCGACCGGCAGCGCCTCGGCCTTCGCGGCGAGGGCGGCGGTGTACTCCTCCACCAGCGACTCGTGCACGATGTGCCGGCCGGTCGTCATGCAGATCTGCCCCTGGTGCAGGTACGAGCCGAACGCCCCCGCCGAGGCGGCCTTGCGCACGTCCGCTCCGGGCAGCACGACCAGCGCGTTGTTCCCGCCCAGCTCCAGATGGGCCCGTTTCAGCAGCCGCCCGGCCTGCTCGCCGATCGCCCGCCCGACCGGCGTGGACCCGGTGAAGGAGATCACCCGGACCTCAGGAGCCTCGACGACCGCCCGGCCGACCGAGCCGTCGCCCGGCAGCAGGTGCAGGACACCGGCGGGGAGCCCGGCCTCCTCGAAGATCCGGGCGATGACGACGCCGCCGCTCACCGCGGTGCGCGGGTCCGGCTTGAGCAGCACGGCGTTGCCGAGGGCGAGCGCCGGGGCCACGGAACGCAGGCCCAGGATGAGCGGGAAATTGAAGGGCGCGATCACGCTCACGACACCGGCGGGGCGGCGCCGGGCGAGTGACCAGCGGGCCTCCTCCGAGGTGAGCACCTCACCCTGCGGATGCGTCGGCAGGCCGGCGCACTCGAAGCACTCGCCGATCGCCAGCCCCGCCTCGAAGCCCGCCTTGGACCGCACCGAGCCGGCCTCGCGCACCAGCCAGCCCTCGATCTCGGCGGCGTGCTCGGTGAACAGCTCACCCGCGCGCCGCAGCACGGCGGCGCGCCGCTGCGGCGAGGTCGCCGCCCACTCGCGCTGGGCCTCGGCGGCCCGCATGGCGGCACGGTTCACGTCCTCGGCGGTGGCCAGGCCCACCGAGCCGAGCCGGTCGCCGGTGGCGGGCTCGGTCACGGGCTGCTCGGTGGGGGAGTCCTGCCAGCCGTCGCTGAAGAACTTCCCGCTCCAGACGTCGCTGTCCAGGAGTGTCATCGTCTTCCCCTTCTTCGGGATCCTCGGGTGCCGGGCGCGTCGGCGGTTCCGTGCGCCCGGCCGGTCAAGTCGTGTGTCAGGAGGGCGTGGTGAGCGCCGTGTCCACCTGGATCAGACGGGGGTGGTCCGGCCGCTCGGCCAGCACGGCGCGCAGTTCCTCGGCACCGCCGACGTGCCGGGCCCGGACGCCGTAGCCCTCCGCGATGCGGGTGAAGTCCAGCCCCGGGATGTCGAGGCCGGGAGCGTCCGGCACGCCGAGCAGGCCGCCGAACCAGCGCAGCGCCCCGTACGTGCCGTTGCGCAGCAGCACAACGGTCAGCGGGACCCGGTGCTGCGCCGCCGTCCACAGGGCGGTGATGCCGTAGTTGGCCGAGCCGTCCCCGATGACGCCGACGACCGGCCGGTCGGGCTGGGCCATCGCGACGCCGACCGCGCCGGGCAGGCCGAAGCCGAGACCGCCGGCCGCCGGGAAGTAGTACGAGCCCTGACGGCGCAGGTCCATCTGGCGCCACCACGCGGAGTTGGTGGACGTCGACTCGACGACGTACGCCGTGTCCTCGGGCTGTTCGTCGCGCAGCGCCGCGAAGACCTGCTCGGGGTGGAGGCCGGGTCCCTCGGCGATGAGCGGCTCGGGCGCGGGCCGGTAGGGGCCCGCGGGCGTGCCGGGCGCGTCGAGCGCCTTCAGGAGCAGGTCGACGACGGCCCCGGGGTCGGCGACCAGCGCCTCGCCCATCGGCGCCCGCGCGGCGGCCGACGCGTCCTCGGTCACCTGGATCAACCGGGTGCCCTCCGGCAGATACCGGCCGGGAAGGTGCTCGTGGTAGCGGAACACCGGCGCGCCCAGCACCAGTACGAGGTCGTGTCCCTCGAAGGCCTCGGAGATCGGCGCGATCCCGGCGGGCAGCACGCCCCGGAACTGCGGATGCCGGTTGGGGAAGGGCAGCCGGAAGAGCGAGGGAGCCGCCCACACCGGGCCGCCCAGGCGCTCGGCCAGCCGGACGGCGTCGTCGAAGAGGCCGCCCGAGTCGATGTCGCCGCCCAGCACGAGCGCGGGACGCCGTGCGGAGGCGACCTGCTCGACGAGCCGGCGGCCGTGCTCACCGCCGGGCACGGAGGCCCGCTCGACCCGCCGGTCGAGCACGGCCAGGGCGTTGTCGCCGGCCTCGGCCGACCAGTCGTCGTACGGGACGGAGAGATAGGTCGGCCGCTGCTGGAGCCGCGCCTCGAAGACGGCCTGGGCGAGCGCGCGCGGCACGTCCTCGGCGCAGGCCGGCTCCGCCGCCCAGCCGACCAACGGCTTCATCAGGGTCTGCGAGTCGACGCTGGCCAGGTTGGCCTCCGGGCCGATCGCGGGCCGCACCTGCTGGCCGGCCACCACCACGAGCGGGGTGCGCGAGGCCACGGCGTTCGTCAGCGCGCCCATCGCGTTGCCCGAACCCGAGGCGGCGTGCAGGTTGACCAGGACCGGGCGGCCGGACGCCTGGGCGTAGCCGTCGGCCATGCCGACGACGGCGCCCTCGTGCAGACCGAGGACGTAGCGGAAGCCGTCGGGCAGCTCGGCGAGGAAGGGCAGCTCGTTGGAGCCCGGATTGCCGAAGACGGTGGTGAGCCCCTGGCGCTCCAGGAAATCGTGGGAGACACGACGCACGGATGGCACGGACGTTCCTTTCGAAGTGACGTCCGACACGCTAGGCACCCCGCGACATGGGCACCAATAGATGTTTCGGCACGCCGATATAGAGTCGGTCTATATGGGCACCTTCGACCTCAACCTGGCCCGTGTCTTCGTCCTCCTGTACGAGACCGGCAGCGTCACGGCCACCGCGGAGACGCTCCACGTCACCCAGCCCACCGTGAGCTACAGCCTGGGCAAGCTCCGGCGGCACTTCGACGACGAGCTGTTCCGCCGCAACGGGCGCGGACTGACGCCGACGGCCGGTGCCCGACGGCTGTACGAGCCGCTCCAGCGCGCCCTGGCGGAGATCGACGGGACGGTCCGGCAGGGCGACGCCTTCGACCCCGGGACCATGTCGGGCCGCTTCACCATCGCCCTCTCCGACCTCGGCGAGGCGACCCTCCTGCCGAGGCTCCTCGCCGCGGCCCGCGAGCGTGCGCCGGCGGTGTCGTTCACCGTCCGCCCGTTCGACGTGGAGGACGCCGAGAGCCAGCTGCGCCGCGGGGACCTCGACGCGTTCGTGGCCACCCCCGTGATCACCTCCCACCTGACCGTGCGGATCCCGCTCTTCCGGGAGCGCTACGTCCTCATGGTCGCCGCCGACCATCCGCGCGTCCGGGGCGACGAGGTGACGCTGCCGGACCTCGCGGCCGAGCAGCACGCGACGGTGTTCGGGCCGAGCGGGCACGTCGCGCCCCGGGCGGTGCTGGCCGCGCACGGGCTGCTGGAACGGGTGGCCGTGGACGCCACCCGCTTCTCGATGCTGCCCTACCTGCTGGAGCAGACCGACCTGATCGCCATCGTCCCCGAGTACGTCGGCGAGGTCTTCACCGCCTCCCACCGGGTGCGCCTGGTCCGGCTGCCCTTCGAGACCGAGCCGATCGAGATCGCCCTGTACGCGCGGCACGAGTCCTCGCGCAGCCCGGCACAGCGCTGGCTGGTGCGGTTCATGGCCCAGGTGCTGGGCGAGCAGGTGAGCGCGGCCCAGCTGCCGCCGACCGCGGCCCGGTGACGGACTGTCAAGGAGCCACCGACGGGTCGTCGTTAGGATCACCCCCATGACGGCACCGGAACCGACCATCCTCGCCACCTCCGGCGGCCACCGAGCGGGTGGCCGGACCATGGTGACCTTCGACGCCCTGGTCCATCACGCCGTGGACCTCTCGGGCGCGCACGGCCGCCGCCCCCGCGTCCTCTACGTGGGCACCGCCATAGGGGACGCCGAGCACTTCACCGCCCGCATGACGGAGGCGGCCCGCGTCGCCGGGTTCGACCTGACACCGCTGCACCTGTTCCCCATGCCCAACGTCGAGGACATCGAGGAGACCGTGCTCGCCCAGGACGTCGTCTGGGTCATGGGCGGCTCGGTCGCCAACCTGCTGGCCGTGTGGCGCGTGCACGGACTGGACCGCGTCATGCGCCGGGCCTGGGAGGCCGGCGTCGTGCTCAGCGGGGTGAGCGCGGGGTCCCTCTGCTGGTTCCGGGGCGGTGCGACCGACTCCTACGGTCCCGAGCTGCGCCCGGTCACCGACGCCCTGGGTTTGCTGCCCTACGGCAACGGCGTGCACTACGACGCCGACGAGGGCCGCCGCCCGCTGACCCACCGGCTCGTCGCCGACGGCACCCTGCCCGAGGCCCACTGCACGGACGACGGCGTGGGCCTCGTCTACCGCGGCACCGAGCTGGTCGAGGCGGTGACGGAGGTCGCGGGCAAGGGCGCCTACGTGGTCGTACGCGAGGGCGACACGGCGGTGGAGGAGCGCGTCGAGCCGCGAAAGCTGCCCGGCGTGACGTGAAAGCCGGTCCTCGGTCTCCCGTTCTCCTCGGGGATGAGGGCGGGCGGCGGGCGCCGTACGTGTTTGCCACCGCGGTGAGAGGCAAAGCGGTGTCCATGAGCGATCCGAACAAGGACACGAACCAGAAGCCCAACACCACACGCACCGCCGAGTCCAAGGCCCGCGACGCCGCGGACAAGGCGACCGCCCCCGCCTCGCGGGCCGGACAGACCGCCGCGGGCAAGGCCGGTGACGCCGCGTCAGCGGCCAAGGCCGGCGCCCAGCGTTCGGCGGAAGCCGCGAACGGCGCCGTCCAGACGGCCGCCAAGGGTGTGGAGGCCGGCCGTCAGGCGGTCATCAACACCTCGGGCCAGGTGGCGGCCACGGCCAAGACGGCGTGGACGGTCATCGCCCACCGCAAGCTGGTCGCCGCGGGCGTGGGAGCCGGCATCACCGCGCTGAGCGCCGCCTCGTACGCGGTGGGACGCCGCGCCGGCCGCCACACGCACGGTCCCCTCACCCGGCTCACCGGCGGCCGGATCTGACACGGCCCGGCGGTCACGTCCCGGCGCCGACGCCACGGCACCCGGTCGGCCGGCGCACGGGCGGGCCCAGCCGCCGCGGTGCCTCCACCTCGGTACGGCGTTCGCCGGACCTCGGCCGGAACGTCCGGTACCGCTCCCCCGACGGGGGAAGATGGGACCGCGAGCGAATGCCGACCGACGCGGAGGAGTGGGCGCATGCAGCATGACCGAGCCGGAAAGCCGGCCGGCCCCGAGGACCTGATCGACGTAGCCCGGCTGGTGACGGCGTACTACGCCCTGCACCCGGACCCGGCCGAGCCGGGGCAGCGCGTGGCCTTCGGCACGTCCGGGCACCGCGGATCGTCCCTGGCGGCGGCGTTCAACGAGGACCACATCGCCGCCACCAGCCAGGCCATCTGCGAGTACCGCACCGCGCGGGGCACCGACGGCCCGCTCTTCCTGGGCGCCGACACGCACGCCCTGTCCGAGCCGGCGAGGATCACCGCACTGGAGGTGTTCGCGGCCAACGACGTGACCGTCCTCGTCGACACCGCGGACGGCTACACCCCCACCCCCGCGGTCTCGCACGCCATCCTCACCCACAACCGCGGCCGTACCTCGGGCCTCGCCGACGGAGTGGTCGTCACCCCGTCGCACAACCCGCCCGCCGACGGCGGCTTCAAGTACAACCCGCCGAACGGCGGCCCCGCGGGCTCCGACGCCACCTCCTGGATCCAGGACCGGGCCAACGAGATCATCGCCGCCGGACTGAAGGACGTACGACGCGTCCCCTACGCCCGGGCGCTCGCCGCGCCCGGCACCGGCCGCTACGACTTCCTCGACACGTACGTCTCCGACCTGCCGAGCGTCCTGGACCTCGACGCGATCCGGTCGGCAGGCGTACGGATCGGCGCCGACCCGCTGGGCGGCGCCTCCGTCGCGTACTGGGGCCGCATCGCCGAGCAGCACCGCCTCGACCTGACCGTGGTCAACCCGCTCACCGACCCCACCTGGCGGTTCATGACGCTGGACTGGGACGGCAAGATCCGCATGGACTGCTCGTCGCCGCACGCGATGGCCTCGCTCATCGAACAGCGCGACCGCTTCACCATCGCCACCGGCAACGACGCGGACGCCGACCGGCACGGCATCGTCACCCCCGACGCCGGGCTGATGAACCCCAACCACTACCTCGCCACCGCCATCGCCTACCTCTACGCCCACCGCACCGAGTGGCCCGCCGACGCGGGCGTGGGCAAGACGCTGGTGTCCTCCGGCATGATCGACCGGGTCGCCGCCGACCTCGGCCGACGGCTGGTCGAAGTACCCGTCGGCTTCAAGTGGTTCGTCGACGGACTGCTCGGCGGCTCGCTCGGCTTCGGCGGCGAGGAGTCCGCCGGGGCGTCCTTCCTGCGCCGGGACGGCTCGGTGTGGACCACGGACAAGGACGGCGTCATCCTGGCGCTGCTCGCCTCCGAGATCACCGCCGTCACCGGCAAGACCCCCTCGGAGCACTACGCCGCCCTCACCGCCCGCTTCGGCGAACCCGCCTACGCCCGCATCGACGCGCCCGCGACCCGTGAGGAGAAGGCCCGCCTGGCCAGGCTTTCCCCGGCCCAGGTCACCGCCGACACCCTCGCCGGGGAGGCGGTCACCGCCGTGCTCACCGAGGCACCGGGCAACGGCGCGCCCATCGGAGGCATCAAGGTGACCACCGAGAACGCCTGGTTCGCGGCCCGCCCCTCCGGCACCGAGGACGTGTACAAGATCTACGGGGAGTCGTTCCTCGGGGCGGACCACCTCCGGCAGGTGCAGGACGAGGCCAAACTCGTCGTCCTCGGCGCCCTGGGCGGCTGACGCCGTACCGGCCCCCTCGAACCGGGCCCCGGGCCGGTCGGCGACGACCGGCCCGGGGGAGAGCCACGCGCAGCCCGCGGATCTCGTAACCGCCGATCGCCTCCGGGAAGGCGACGCGCGGTTCCCCGTTCATCCGGACGCCGTCGAGGGCGAACAGGCGGCTGAGGCAGACATCGGTCTCCAGGAGGGCGATGTGTGCCCCGGGACACCGGTGCGGCCCGTCGCCGAAGGAGAGTCCCGCACCGGCCTCCGCGACGCGGCCGGGCCGGACCACCCCCGGGAAACGCCGAGTCGGGCGCGGCGCCCGCATCACGGCCGGGCGCGATCGCCCCGTGGGTGGGAGCGCACGGCCCACGCCGGTGTCCAGACCTCCGTGTCGAGATGACCGGACGGCCGGGAGGCGAGGTAGGCGCGCAATACGGTCAGCGCGGGGTGCGGGTTGTCCGCGTGCCAGAGCAGGGAGTGCGGGTAGACGGGCGTCGGGCCGCGCAGGGGGATGCGTCGCAGATCGTGGACGGCGGGCCAGACGAGAGGGGTCTGCTCGCTGAGGAAGGTCGCGATCGTCGAGGACTCGGCGATCGTGTCGAGGAGCCCCTCGACGCCGAAGTCGGGGCCGATCGCGTCGATGGCGAGCCCGAACTCGGCCGCGAGCGCGTCGTAGTAGGCCGACCACTCGGTGCCGGGGACGTTGCCGGGCATCCAGATGCGATGACCGGAGAGCTGGGCCGGGGTCACCGCCCGGGCCTTGGCGAACTCGTGGGCGGGCCCGGTGAAGAGCTGGAGCGGCTCGTCGAAGACGGGCGTGGCCCGGACACCGTCGGGAAGGGTGCTTCCCGGCATGGTGACGCAGCGGAAGGACGCGTCGATCGCCCCGGAGCGGATGGCGGTCACGGCCGCGTCCGCGTCGACGTGGAAGAGAGTGACGACGTCGAGGTCGACCTCGGGATGGGCGCGGTGGAAGTCGCGCAGCACCCCGGCCATGGAGAGCCGTCTGCCGATCACGTCGACCCGCAGCGGGCGCCGCCCGGGCCGCACCGATGCGGCGGCCCGCTCCGCGGCGGCGAGGAGCGCACGCGCGTGCGGGAGGAAGGCCTGCCCGTCGATGGTGAGCCGGGCCCCCCGCGCGGTGCGGGTGAACAACGGCACACCGAGGTCCCGCTCCAGCGCGGCGACGCGCTTGGAGACGGCCTGCTGGGTGATCGCCAGCTCGGCGGCGGCCACCTGGAACTGCCCAGCCTCCGCGGCGGCGACGAAGGTGCGTACGGCGATGAGATCCACGGCGGCCATCCTAAGAACACAACCGATGGTTGTGCATGACGGGTGAATCGGTTGTTCGATCCCGCACCGCGGCGCTCGCTCCGTTGGCTCAGGTCAACGGCGACGCCGACAGGGTCGGCCGCACGCGCCCTCCCGGAGGTGACCCACCCGTGCCGGACTCATCCGTCCACCGGCACAACCACTCGGAGTACCCGACGTCCTACCGGACAGCGCGCAAGCACTGGAGGCGGCCACCACCCACCGCGACGGATGGCCGCGGGTCTACCGGGCCGCGATGGGCTTCCTCTGCCTCGTCCCGCGCCCGACGGGCGACTGAGTGGGCGACTGAGTGGCAGAACCACGGAGGTCCGGTGATCGGACGGGCCGTTCTCCGGTGTTCCCGGATTTTGTGGGTAGACGGCTGGCGTAACGGTCAAGGCTCAGGAAGAGGGCGGATCGGATGGACGTGGCTGCCCAAAATGGGGACCAGCTGAGAAACGGGCTGGTCAGGGTCTCGGGGGAGTTCGAGGGCATGCCCGGCGACATCGCCCGTGGCCGTGAGTTGGCACGCCGGTTCCTGGCGCGGGTGCGGGCGGAGCAAGGCCCCCTGGTGTCGGACCGCGCGACGGACCTGGTGCAGCTCGTGGTCAGCGAGCTGCTGACGAACGCCTGCAAATACGCGCCCGGCCCCTCACTGGTCGACCTGGAGCTGGCCGAGGACCGGGTGGAGGTCACGGTGTGGGACAGCGACCCGGTGCTGCCGGTGGCCGAGACCACGGACCCGGGCCGCATCGGCCGGCACGGGCTGGAGATAGTGATGGCCGTCTGCCAGAGCTTCGAGGTGCACCGGGAACCGGTCGGCAAGCGCATGAGGGCCGCGGTGAGGCTCGCCGACGCGTGAACGGCACGGCGGTGGGCCGCCCGCATCGAGCCCGACGGGACGATGGCGGCACCGCCGGACGTGGCGCGCTCCGCCGCCCCTACCGAACGGCGGGGCGCCGGTCCCCGGCCCGGAGCCGGTAGACCACACTGCGGCGCAGCGGCCCTTCGGGCACCTCCGGGTCGTCGAAGTCGTCGGCCGGGTCACGGATCATGCCGAGGCGGCGCATCACCGCCCGCGAGCGGAGATTGGTGGCAGTCGTCACCGCGAGGACCTCCGGCAGCTCCAGCACCTCGAAGGCGTGGGCCACCACGGCCTGCGCGGCCTCGGTGGCGTAACCGTGCCCCCATGCCGGACGGGCCAGGCGCCAGCCGGCCTCCACCCCGGTGAACGGCATGCCGTCCTCCACGGGATCGAGCCCGGTGAAGCCGATGAACTCACCGGTGGCGGCGACCTCCACCGCCCACCAACCCCAGCCCCGCCGCTCCAGGTCGGCCTGGAAACGGGCCGCGGACGCCTCGCTCTGCTCCCGGGTCAGCACCCCGGGGAAGTACTCACGGACCACCGGGTCGGCGTTCATGGCCGCCCACGGGGCCAGATCGGACGTCCGCCACTCGCGGAGCAGGAGGCGACCGGTTCGCAGTCCGGAGTCGCTCACGGCGTCACGTCTTCCCCGGTGATCACCTCGGCCGGCTCTGGAGGCCGGATGTCCAGCGGCTCGTCGAAGTCGGCGAAGGACGTGGACGTGTCGTACTCGGCGCCCTTGTAGACCGCCTTGAGCAGGTGCGGCTTGCCCTTCGTCGCGACGTAGAAGGTGTAGGTTCCGCCCTTGTTCGCCTCGTCCGCCTCGTCCGCCTTGTCGGTCACGGTCAGCGCGACCGCCTCCCGGCCGGCGACGCGGGTGGCCTTCCCCTTCCTCGCCGTACCGAAGGACTCGAAGGGGCGGGTGCAGGAGGAGAGCCCGTCACCGGGCTGTGCCGCGTCGGCGGGCTTCTTGATCCACAGCCGCTGCTCGCCGGTGAGGCCACCGGGCTTCCGGTTCTCCAGGTAGGCGCGGTCGGGACGGACGTAGTCGGTCCCGCCTATCCGGATCTGGTCGAGGGTGCCGCCCTGGGAGAACGTGGTCCTCGCGGTGCACCGGCCCTCGAGGTCGGTCACGAGCCGGACGGTGACCGTACCGCCCTGCGCCGCGGTGCTGGTCGAGTCGACCCGCACGGACTTCAGCGCCCGCATCGCGGCGTTGGCGTCCTCGAGCATGTCGTCGGCGGACTGGTTGTTGCCGGAGTCACCGCTGCCGCACCCCGCCAGGAGGGTTCCGGCCAGCAGGCAGGTCAGCACGGTCGACACCGTGGTCGTGGTCTTCGTCCGCACGCAACCCTCCAGGTACATGATCAGCACCGGGAGCCTACCCGACCTCCCTCCTTCGGCCCTCCGAAGCGGTTCATCCCCGGCCGCTGAGGGAACCTGGCGGGATGGACGGCATCGGAAGGCTGTGAGGGTCGTGACATCACGCTGGGCGGGCCACCGGGAGGGCGACGAGCCAGGGGACGAAGGAGCGGACGGCGCCCCGGCGCCCGACTTCGCCCGGACCGTCCTGCACGCTCTCGGCGCCGGCGTCCTCACCCTCGACCCGTCCGCCCGCATCACCTCGGTGAACCCGTGGGCCGAGCACCTGCTGGGCCGGCCGGCGCGGGACATGATCGGTCACGACGCGCACGACCTCCTGCACCGGCATGCCGACGGCAGCCCCGTGCCGCGCGAGCGGTGCGGGCTGCGCAACCCCCTGTACGGTGCGTCCTCCGAGGAGGGCAGCGAGGAGTACTTCCAGCGGGCCGACGGCACCACGGTTCCGATCATCTGGGCCGCCACCCCATTGGTCGGCGACAACGGCCGACACGGGCTCGCGCTGGTCTTCCACGACTTCAGCCTGCACCGCAGTGCCACCGAGGAGCTCAAGGCGCGTACCACAGCCCTGGAGGCACTCACCGCCCAGTTGCACCTGGTGGCCGAGATCTCCACCGTGCTGATCCCCAGCGACCGCGCCTCCACCACGCTTCGCCGCCTCCTGCGGCTGCTGGTGCCGGAACTCGGCCAGTGGGCCGCGGCCGACGTCTACCAGGGGCAGTCGGACGTCCTGGAGCGGGTCGCCGTGCGCAGCAGCACCCACCCGCACCGTGCGGGGCGGCTGCGAGGGCCGATGACCTCGCTGCCGGACCCGGCCCGCGCCGCGCTGACCCGGCTGATCAACAGTGACCGCCCCGCCCCGCTGAGCGCCGAGGACCTGTTGAACGACCCGCACAACCCCCTCGCCGCCACCCACCGGGCGCTGTTCGAACGGCTCGGCGGACACTCGGCCGTCGTCGTCCCGCTCCGGACCAGGCAACGGTCGTACGGGACCCTGACCGTGGCAAGCGCGGGGGACCGCCCCGCCCACACCGAGGCCGAGGTCGCCCTGCTGGCCGACATCGGCCGCCGGGTCGGACTGGTCCTCGACAACGCCCGGCTCTACCACGAGCAGCAGAACGTCGCCGAGACCATGCAACGCCAGCTGCTGACACCTCTCCCGCAGGTCGACCACCTGCGCATGGCGGCCCGGTACTGGCCCGCCGAGAGCGCCATGGAGGTCGGCGGGGACTGGTACGACGCCTTTCTGCTCGCCGACGGAGTCATGGCCCTGGTCATCGGGGACGTGGTCGGGCACGACCTGCAGGCCGCCGCCCACATGGCCGAGGTCCGCAACATGCTGCGCGCCCTGGCCTGGGACCATCGGGAGCCGCCGAGCGTGATCATGCGACGCCTCGACGAGGCCGTGACCAACACCAGCGACGCCCCCATGGCCACGCTCGTCTTCGCCCGCGTCGAAGGCCCCGAAGGCGGCCCCTGGTGGTTCCACTGGGTCAACGCCGGACATCCGCCGCCGCTGCTGATCACTCGGGAGGGGGAGACCCGCTTCCTGGAGGGCGGACACGGCCCTCTGATCGGCATGAGCGCCACCCTGCGCCTCGGCCTCGGCTGGCCCGACGCGCGCGAGGAACTCCCGCCGGAGAGCCTCCTGCTGCTCTACACCGACGGTCTGGTGGAGAGCCGCGACCGCCCGATCGACCTCGGCATGGCCAAGCTCCGCCACCACGCCGGCGTCCTGGCCCGCCGGCCGGAGGGACGGGGCATCGACGAGTACTGCGACGAGCTGCTCGACCGCCTCGCACCCCGCGGCGACGACGTCGCCCTGCTCGCCCTGCGCCTGCCCGCCGCCGGTGTCGGCGCCCCCGGTGACACCGCACCGCCGCCACCGCCCCAGTCCACGCACAGCGAGGCCGCCCCGGACCGGGCCGCTCCCGGCTCACGCCGCCAGCAGCCCGAGGTGCGGGACCCGACACACGTCGACCCGGCCGAATAGAGGGAAGGGCGCCGGCGCCGCGTCCACGTGGCCGCCCTGCTCCACGTGCCCGCCCTGCTCCACGTACTCGTCCGTTCCTCGAGAGGTGACCCCGACCCGCGACCGGCCGCGCCTCGCTCACCCGAGCGGCACGGCCGCTCGCCCGTCCGGGGCACCCGAACGGGCGGAGATCGGCACCCGCTCCCTGGTTCGTCGCTTGCGCCCGTGCCCGGCCGGCCGCGCCGACACGCGGGTCCGTCATCCCTGGGCCACCGACATCGACTGCCGTACGGGTACAGGGAGTTGACGGAGCGAAGGTGTCCGGTGGTACCGGCCGTCCGCCGGTCGGTGGCCGGGGGAGTACGAGGGCTCCCGCGCCGGGCGGGCATCACCCGGCTGAGCGCCTTGAGTGGTGCGAGAGGAACGACTGGCTGACGGTAATTCACGTCGGGGCCGGGTCACCTCAGCTGACGAAGCACCAGCTGCCCGGTCGTGACGGAAGGAACCTCAGATGCGTTCTGCTCACATGCTCCTGACCACAGCGGCGGCCTCGGCCGTCCTCGTCCTCGGCGCCCCCGGCGCCTACGCGGCGGTCGGAGGCGACTGGGACCACGACGACTCTTCCTACAGCAAGGAGCACGACAACGGAGGCAAGCACGAGGAGCCGCGCGGCGGAATGCACACGGGTGGCGGTGCCCTGACCGCGGTGAACGAGGGCGACTGGGAGGGCGGCTCCAAGCAGGAGTCGAAGACCCACAAGCAGGACGAGGGCGAGAAGTCCCGGGGCGGCGAGCACGAGAAGCCGCGCGGCGGCATGCACACGGGCGGTGGTGCCCTGACCGCGGTGAACGAGGGCGACTGGGAGGGCGGCGGCTCCAAGCAGGGCTCGGAGACCTACAAGCAGGACGAGGGTGAGAAGTCCTGGGGCGGCGAGCACGAGAAGCCGCGCGGCGGCATGCACACCGGAGGCGGCGGACTGGACACGCCGACCACGACCGCGGGCGGACTGGCCGTCCTGGCCGTCGCCGGGACCGGTCTGTACGCCGTCCGGCGCAGGAAGTCGGCGCACGGAACGGCCTGAGCCGTGCCGGGCGCGATAGCAGTCGGGCCGCCGCCCAGGCACCGCGCGGCGGCCCGGCTCGCTCCCCCCACCCCCTCCGCCCGTGACCCAGTGAGGTGGTCCTCGATGGCAGTCCCTCCTTCCCCCGCCGACGACGAGCCGGCGCCGACCGGGTCCCGCTCGGGCCTGACGCTGCTGTGCGCCGTGGCGCTTCTGGTCCTGGCGGTGAGCCTGATCGGCGGCAACGACACCTCGGCCGACTCCTCCGGCCCACCGCTCGCCCCCCAGCCCGGCGCGTCGGCCCCGTCCGCCGTCGGCGAGCCGGAGGCGGACCTCCCACGGTCGAAGCCGGTACGCCTGCACATCCCGGAGATCTCCGTCGACGCCCCCTTCACCGACCTCGCCATCGGCGCGAACGGACAGCTCCAGGCCCCGCCGCCCGACGACACCAACCTGGTCGGCTGGTACGCCAAGGGCGCCTCCCCCGGGGAGGAGGGCACGTCGATCATCGCCGGGCACGTGGACACCAAGACGTCGCCGGCTGTCTTCGCCCGCCTCGGCCAACTCGAGGAGGGCGACGTCTTCCACGTCGAGAGAGCCGACGGACGGAAGGCGTCGTTCGTGGTCGACGGCGTGGAGACCTTCGACAAGGACGACTTCCCCAGCAAGCGCGTGTACGGCGACGGGGACCGGGCCGAGGTACGCCTCATCACCTGCGCGGGCGACTACGACCGGAAGGCCAAGGACTACACGGACAACCTGGTGGTCTTCGCGCACCTCACCTGAGTGCCGCACGCGCCGCACCAGCCGCACCCGCCGCCCTGTGCCGCCCGGTCACCCGCGCAGTGCATACGAGTCGCGCGCCCGCGGGGCCGGGCACAGGATCGAGGCACGCTGGCGTCGCATCACCGCGGCCGACGTTCAGTTCCGCCCCCGCGAAGGAGATGTGCGCAGGATGACCACCACATCCACCCCTGCTTCCGAACCGCTGACGCGACAGGTGTCGCACCATGTCTCCCAGTCGGTGTTCGACGGCTCCAGACTCCGGGTCGTCCTGCTGGTGGAGGTCTACGACGGAGCACAGCAGCAGTTCCTGGAGACGTACGAGCAACTGCGCAGTCACGTCGAGTCCGTTCCCGGGCACCTCGGTGAGCAGCTGTGCCAGTCCATCGAGAACCCCTCCCAGTGGCTCATCACCAGCGAGTGGGAGAGCGCCCCGCCCTTCCTGAACTGGGTGAGCAGCGAAGAGCACGTGCGGATGGTGAAGCCGCTGCACAGCTGCGTCCGGGACACCAGGTCGCTGCGCTTCCACGTCGTCCGTGAGACGAGCCACCCCGCGACGGGGGACGGGACCGCCCGGGGCGGGCTCCAGACGGCGCCCCGGATCGGTGACGGCGTGATCCGGCACGCGCTCACCTTCACGGTGAAGCCGGGCAGCGAGGACGCGGTCGGCAAGATCCTCGCCGACTACGCCTCGCCCGAGCCGCGGGTCGACGACACCACACGGCTGTGCCGCACCTCCCTGTTCCTGCACGGCAACCGGGTGGTGCGGGCCATCGAGGTGCGCGGCGACCTGCTCGCGGCCCTGCGGCACGTGGCCGAGCAGCCCGAGGTGCGGGCCGTCGAGGAGGCCATCAACCCGTATCTGGAGCAGGACCGGGACCTCGGCGACCCGGAGTCCGCCCGGGTGTTCTACACACGGGCGGCGCTGCCCGCCGTCCACCATGTGACCGCGGGGGAGGAGGATCCGGCGGCGCGGCGGCACGCCCTGTCGTACCCGGCGAGGCCGGGCCGCGGCATGCGGCTGGCCCAGTTGCTCGCCGACCGCGACGAGGCGGCCGCGGACGATCCGCGCAGCCCGGTCCTGTGCAGCACGATCTTCCAGCGCGACGACGTCGTGGTCCGGCTGGTCGACGTACGAGGCGGACTCGACGCCGGCGACCCGGCGGTGTCCCTCGGGCTCACGGACCCCGGCCAGGTGGCCGAGCTGACGACACTCCTGGACGACCCGGCCGGTACGGACGGCTCCGCACCCGCGGGCGGCGGTGACCTCGCCCGCGCTCTCGAGGGCGCTCGCATGGAGCTCGTCACCGACCGCCGTTCGCCGGACGCCTGATCCGCACCGTTCACGGCGCGCACACGTCGGCCGCCGGACCGCAGATCGCGGTCCGGCGGCCGACGTGCCGCGTCTCCCGGTCAGCTCACTCGGGCACGGTGCAGTCGAACGCGTGCAGGTAGGGGTTGACCGGACGGATGTCGTCGATGACGAGGCCCGCGTCGGTCAGCCGGCCGACCATGCTGTCGGTGGTGTGCTTGGCGCCGCCGACGTTGAGGAGCAGCAGCAGGTCCATGGCGGTGCTGAACCGCATCGAGGGCGTGTCGTCGACGAGGTTCTCGATGACCACGACCCTGGCCCCGGGCCCGCCCGCCGCCATGACGTTGCGCAGGGCACGGGCGGTGCTGTCGTCGTCCCACTCCAGGATGTTCTTGATGATGTAGACATCGGCCTGGACGGGGACGGCCACCCGGCAGTCGCCCGGCACGATCCGCACCCGGTCCGCGAGCGATCCGCCCTCGCGCAGCCGCGGGTCGGCGTTCTCCACCACTCGTGGCAGGTCGAGCAGGGTGCCCCGCATCGACGGGTACTTCTCCAGCAGGCTCGCCACCACGTGCCCCTGGCCACCGCCGATGTCCGCGACCGACGTGCTCCCCGACAGGTCGAGGAGCGCCGCGACGTCCTGCGCGGACTGCCGGCTGGACGTGGTCATGGCGCGGTTGAAGACCTCGGCCGACTCGGGAGCGTCCTCGTTGAGGTAGGTGAAGAACTCCTTGCCGTACAGGCCCTCGACGACGTTGTGGCCGGTACGCACCGCCTCGTCGAGCTGGGGCCACGCGTCCCAGGTCCACGGCTCGGTGCACCACAGCGTGATGTAGCGCAGGCTGTGCGGGTCGTCCTCGCGCAGCAGCAGCGACATGTCGGTGTGCGCGAAGGTTCCGTCCTTCCGCTCGGCGAAGACGCCGTAGCAGGTCAGGGCGCGCAGCAGCCGGCGCAGCGGCCTGGGTTCGGTCTTCACCGCGGCCGCGAGATCCTCCACGGCCATGGGGGTGTCGCCGAGTGCGTCGGCGACGCCGAGCCGGGCGGCCGCGCGGAGGGCGGCGGCACATGCCGCCCCGAACACGAGCTCCCTCAGCCGCATGGGCGGGGGTGGGGCAGTCTGTGCGGTCGTCATGTGCCGCTTTCCTTCCTACTTCGGTCCACTTCGTTCCATGGGTGGCTACGGCCGGCCGGTCAGCACAGCCCCGCGGGCTTGGAGGCCCCGCAGGTGTTGCCTTCGAAGGTGTTGGTCTTGGCGGTGTCCCCGGTCTCGGCCTGGACGAGGTCGGCGGGGGAGTTGTCGCGCAGCCTGTTGCCGGTGACCTCGTTCTTCGAGTTGCCGGTGCCCACCACGCTCTTGGCCAGGACGACGCCGCCCGACATCGACGACTTGCCGGCGTTGCCCTCGACCGTGTTGTCGGCGACCAGGACCTTCTCGACGCCGGTCAGCACGATGCCCGAACCCTGGAGCGCCTCCAGCCGGTCGGTCTTCGGACAGGACTTGTTGTTGCGCACGACGTAGTTGTCGCGCACGACCAGGTCGCCGGCCTTGGGCTTGTTCTCGTCGCCGACGACGAACACGCCGGCGCAGTTGCCGCCGATGTAGTTGTCCGCGACGGCGAGGTTGCGCAGGCGCCGGACGGTGACGCCGATCCGGTTGCCCTCGACCCGGTTGTGCTCGACGACCGTGCCCTGGGTGTCCGCGGCGCCTTCCTCGGCCTTGATGGTGTTGGCGAGGAAGATACCGGCGTCACCGTTGTCGCGGGCGGTGTTGTCCCGGAAGGTGCCGTGGATCGACCGCTCCTGGGCGATGCCCCAGACGCCGTTCTTCACCGCCGTCACGTTCCGCACGGTGAGCCCGTCGGTGGCCATCGAGAACAGGCCGGTGCGCTTGAAGCCGGTCACGGTCAGGTTGGCGACGGTGACGCCCTTGACGTTCTCGTCCTTCGTCCCGATCACGCAGATGCCGTTGCCGCCCTCGGCACAGGTGTTGTCGGTGGCCTTCTGCGTGCTCGGCTTGATGACCGCGCCGCGGCCCAGGCCGCGCAGGGTGAGCCCGGCCGTGCTCACCTTGACGCTCTCGTGGTACGTGCCGGGGGTGACGAGAACGGTGTCGCCGGGGCCGGCAGCGTCCACTGCCTTCTGGATCGATTCGCCGGGGTGGACCACGTGGGTCATGTGGCCGGCGGACGCCGGAGCCGCACCGAGCCCCGTTCCGATCATCGCTGCGGTGCACACCAGGTACACGACATGGCATTTCTTCATATTCCGCACGTTAAGCCCGAAAGATTCTCACACGGGAGGGATGAGCCATCCGACGGCGTGTCATGAACCGACGGTGAACCGGTGGTTCGCGGGCAGACGGGCGTAAGTGATCTTCATGTCGGCCGCAGGGAGGAATGACCAACGTGACCGTGCCTGAACGCCGCATACGCCCGCGACGCCCCGGACGCCGCTTCGACCTCCGCGCGACGGCCGTGTTCTTCGGGATCGCCGCCGTCGCCCTGATCGTCGTGGGATGGCTCGTGCGGATGGCGCTCGACGTCGCGGAGCGGCGTCCCGCCTGGGCCGTCGTCCTGGTGCTCGGGGGAGTGGCGGGCATCGTCTGTGTGCGCAGGAGAGCCAGATTCTCCCCGAGGAGGCTGGCCCGCCGGACCACGGGAGCCCTGGAGGCGGCCACGGCCACCGCCCTCGACGCACTGGAGACGCCGACGGCCGCGCCGACTGGGGAGGCGCACCCCGTCGAGGAGCCCGCCATGGAGGCGGTCATGGACCGTGGGGAGCCCGCCACGGAGGTGGTCGTCGACTACGAGCAGCTCACCCCCTACGAGTTCGAGCAGGCGATAGCCGACCTCTGCGTACGGGACGGCTGCACGGAGGTGGAGGTCGTGGGCGGAGCGGGCGACCTCGGCGCGGATGTGGTGGCGGTGGCTCCCGACGGCCGCCGCGTCGTCATCCAGTGCAAACACTACGGCGACGAGAACAAGGTCGGCTCCCAGGACCTCCAACGCTTCGGCGGTACCTGCTTCACCGTCCACGAAGCCGACGTCGCGATACTCGTCACCAGCAGCGACTTCACCGCTCCGGCCACCGAGTACGCCGAACACTGCGGAATACTCTGCATGAACGAGGATCAACTGCGCGACTGGAGCGAGGGACTGGTGCCGGGGCCCTGGGCGCTGAGCGACCTCGTGGAGGAAGCGCCGGAACCCCCGAACCGGTACTCCCGGTGATCTTCGGTGTCCTCCCGCCCCGCCGTCGGCCAGGGAAGGGCGGATTTTCCGCCGCTCAGTGGCAACCTGGGCAGCATGGGCAATACCGCGCTGATCGTCATCGACATGATCAACACCTACGATCACGAGGACGCCGACTCGCTGATCCCCGCCGTGGAATCCGTGCTGCCGGCGCAGACCGGCCTGCTGGAGCGGGCGCGGCGGCAGGGCGTCCCCGTGATCTACGTCAACGACAACTTCGGCGAGTGGCGTTCGCACCACGGTGAGATCCTCGACAAGGCCCTCAAGGGACCGCACGCCCGCCTCGTCGAGCCACTGCGTCCCGACGACGCATCACTCTTCGTGGTCAAGGCACGCCACTCGATCTTCTACGAGACCCCGTTGACCTATCTGCTCCACCAGCAGGGGATCGACCGGCTCGTGCTGTGCGGGCAGGTGACCGAGCAGTGTGTGCTCTACTCGGCGCTCGACGCCCACATCCGCCACCTGCAGGTCATCGTTCCGCGCGACGCGGTCGCCCACATCCACGCCGACCTCGCGGATGCCGCGCTGCGCATGATGGAGCGGAACATGGGGGCCCGGCTGTGCGACAGCGGCGAGTTGTGGACGTGAGGCGATCCGCCGACGCGGGCACCCGGCCCTGCGCCGACGGCATGCCCGCACCCCCGCTGACCGGTGGGCCCGCCGCTGCCGCCCCGTCAGCTCCGGAGGCTGCGCGCGGGCACGATGACCTGAGCGGCCGACGTGAGCGTCTCCTTGTCGTTGGCGAAGGCGGCGACCGCCTCGCCGTCGCCGGGCTCGCCGCCGGACCAGGGACGCGTGGTGAAGATCAGGCAGGAGTACCCGCGTTTGTCGACAGCCGTCCGCCACTGAGGCGTGGGCACGAACTGCGCGTTGACACCCGGCATGGTGAGCGCCGCCGCGCCCGGTACGACCAGCAGGCTGACCGGCAGATTCGGCAGGCGCGTCGCGTCGAGGACGCGATCGCCCACGGAGAGCCCGGAGTGCCGCAACAGCCGTTCGACGGCCGCCGGTGACGCCTCCGGGCCGCCCTCGCCGTCGCCGAGGGAGCAGGCGAGGAGGAAGGGGACGTCGCCGTCGGGGGTCTCACGGCTCCAGGACATGATGACGAGCGTGCCGAGCTCGGCGGTTCGCAGGGGGCGCGTGTCAGTTGAGATCGAGGTCACCGCGAAACCGTAAGGGCGCGCCGGGGCACACCCGCCCGGCTCTCACCCGACTGGCGGACGGTGTCGCGTTTCTTCACACGAACGAGGGGTGTGCGCGCTCAGTGCCGCGACAGCCGGCTGCGGATGTCGTCGAAAGGCCGGTGCACGGCCGTCTCCGCGGTCTCCGCGTCACCCGCCCGGACGGCGTCGACGCGTGCGCTGAGCGGTTCGTCGGCGAGCGAACGGTGGAGCATCCGGTGGAAGGCGCGGTCGGTCCGGGCCGCGATCTCGCCCGCCTCGTGCACCTCCGTGTGCATCGTCGGCACCAGGGCCGGGTCCCTGATCGACGATCAGTTCCTTGAGCTTCTCCTCGGCGTCCGCGGCGACCGATCGCATGTGCCGGCCCCTCTCGACCTTGACAGCCCCCGCGCTGCCGTGTGTCACTCCCCCAGGACGTAGGACGTCCTACGTCCCGCGCTCATCGGGTGGGAGGCGAGGTGCCGACCGCACCGTCCGGGGCGGAAACAGCACGACCTGGAGTACCGCATGCCCTTCCCCGCGCCGCTGCGAGGCGTCGTCCCCCCGGTCATCACCCCCCTAACCCCGGCGGGGGAGGTGGACACCGCCTCGGTGCGCCGGCTCACCGAGCACCTGATCGCGGCCGGTGTGCACGGCCTGTTCCTGCTGGGGTCCAGCGGCGAGGCCGCCTACCTCACGGACGCCCAGCGGCTGACCGCCCTGGAGACGGCCGTGGACACCGCGGCGGGCCGCGTCCCCGTGCTCGCCGGGATCATCGACACGACCACGGCCCGGGTCCTGGACCGGGCGGCCGACGCCGTGCGGGCAGGTGCCGACGCACTGGTGGCCACGGCGCCCTTCTACACCCGCACGCACCCCGTCGAGATCGCCGGCCATTTCCGGCGGCTCCGCGCGGGCGCCGACCTGCCGCTGTTCGCCTACGACATCCCGGTCGCCGTGCACACCAAGCTGCCCCGCGACGTGGTGCTCGACCTGGCCGGCGACGGCACCCTCGCCGGGCTCAAGGACTCCAGCGGCGACGAGGGCTCCCTGCGCCGCCTCCTGGTCGAACTGCGCCGGCACGCACCCCGTTTCTCGGTGCTCACCGGCTCCGAACTCACCGTCGACTGCGCGCTGCTCGCGGGCGCCGACGGAGTGGTGCCCGGCCTGGGCAACGTCGACGCCCACGGCTACGTACGGCTCTACGAGGCCGCCCGCGCCGGCGACTGGGCCGCCGCCAGGGCCGAGCAGGACCGGCTCGCCCTCCTGTTCGCCCTCACCGAGGCGGGCGACCCGGCGCTGATGGGGCCCAGCTCCGCCGCGCTCGGCGCCTTCAAGGCCGCCGCCCATCTGCTCGGCCACATCGCCTGCGCGGCCACCGCGGCACCGCAGGTACCGCTCGACGAGCCGGCCCTGGCCCGGATCCGCGGCCGGCTTGCCGAGGCCGGCCTCCTGTGACACCGGGGCCCGGCCGGGGGAGACCGACCCGCCCCGGCCCCGCCCCTCCAGTCCGACGCGCGTCCCCCCCACCCGCAGTGGATCCGTCATGCCGTCCGCGCGCACCACCCCGACCGCCCTGCCCTGGTACCGCGAGATCTCCAGGGAGAAGTGGAAGTCGTTCTTCGCCACCTGGATCGGTTCCCTCCTCGACGGCTTCGACTTCGTCCGGGGCCTTCATCACCCGCCGGCTCGGCGGCGCCGTGCTCGGCGTGCTCGGCGACCGCTTCTGCCGCAAGAAAGCCATGGTGGCAGGCACCCTGCTGTACGCGAACGGCACCTTCGCCCGCGGCTTCGCCTGGGACTGCACCAGCCTGTTCACCGCCCGACCGCTGATCGGCATGGGTAGGGCCGGCGAGCACAGCGCCAGCGCCACCTACGGGCTCCCTACGAGCACGTGGTGCCGGGACACGGCCAACCCGGTGCTCGCCGTCGTCGCCACCGGCTCGCTCTTCGCGGTGTTCACCCGCTCGGCGCCGGGGCGGTGCCCGTCCTCTCGGCCGTCGAGGCGTCCTGCCCGATCGCGTTCGGCTTCACCCCCGCGCAGGTCAGCGACGGGCCGCGTCCGGGGTGGATCGCGTACTCCGACCGGCGTAGGGGAGCGGCGGGTCGGCGCGGCACCTCGTCGTCACGTGGTGTAACAGTCTCTGTATGATCTGTAGACGAAATGCTCATAAGAGCGACGTGCGCAGTTCGCAGGGGCGCAGGATCCGGACCGCCGTGGTGGTCCTGTTCGCCGCGACCGCACTGGGTACGGCCACCGAAGCGGCGGCCTCGCCGTCGGTCCCCCCGCGCACCGACTGGGACGCCATCGCCGCATGCGAGTCCGGCGGCAACTGGAAGGCGAACACCGGCAACGGTTACTACGGCGGCCTGCAGTTCGCGCGGTCGAGCTGGATCGCGGCCGGTGGTCTCAAGTACGCCCCGCGCGCCGATCTCGCCACCCGCGGGGAGCAGATCGCCGTGGCCAAGCGCCTCGCCCGTCTTCAGGGAATGTCGGCCTGGGGCTGCGCCTGACGTTCCCGCCCGGCGGACCCGGGCAGAAGTAGTCATGTGAGCCGCCCGTCCGCACCAGGGTGAAGGAGGGCTCGGCAGCCATGGGACTTCTCCCCGGGAACAGCCGTCCCGACCCGCGCGCATGGCTCGGCGACATGATCTTCTCCAGGGTGGCGGGGCCGGAGGGGCCCGGAAACAGTGCCCGCATCCACGACACACCGGGCCCACGCTGGTTCGGGCCGGAGCGGCCGATCAGGCGGGTGCACGGGGACGCCTCGATGTTCATCGGGGGCCTGACCGCCCTGCTGCTCCAGTCCCTCCACCCCCTGGCCATGGCAGCCGTCGCCGCGCACTCCGGATTCCGCGGCGACCCCTGGGGGCGGCTGCAGCGGACCAGCACCTTCCTGGCCGTCACCACCTACGGACCGGCCGACAGCGCGCGGGAGGCCTGCGAGCGGGTGCGGGCCGTCCACGACAGCGTGCGCGGGACCACCTCCGAGGGGCAGGCCTACGCCGCCGCGGATCCGCACCTGCTGTGCTGGGTGCACGTCGCCGAGGTCGACAGCTTCCTGCGCGCCCACCAGCGCTACGGCGCCCGGCCCCTCGACGACGACGAGTGCGACGCGTACGTGGCCGACGCGGCGCGCATCGCCACCGCGCTCGGCGTCCCGGACCCGCCCGTGGACCGCGCCGGACTCACGGAGCGGCTGGCCGCCTACCGCGGCGAACTGCGCGCGACCGGCGAGGCGCGGAGCACCGCGCGGTTCCTGCTGCTCAATCTGCCCGTGCCGCTGCTCGCACGCCTCCCGTACGCGGTCATCGCCGCCAACGCGGTCTCGCTCCTGCCGGGCTGGGCCTCGCGCGCCCTGTGGCTGCCGCGCGTTCCCCCGGCCGAGGGCGTGTGCGTACGCCCGCTCGGCGTGGCCGTGACCGCGGGGATCCGCTGGGCACTGGCCCCGCCCCGCGATCCGGCCTAGAACCGTGCGGCGGGTCAGGCCGCGGGAAGGTCACCGGCCCGACCGTCAGGCCCCCGGCCCGGGATCCGGCCGCACCGGTGTACGCATGCCGGCCCGGGCCGCTTCCAGTTGCGCGGCGAACGCGATGCCGAGGAAGAGGGCCACGGCGGTGAGGTTCGCCCACAGCAGCAGCGCGATGAAGGCGGTCAGCGGACCGTAGACGGCACCGAAGGCGCCGCTGTGCCCGACGTACAGCGCGAGCAGCCAGGTCGCCGAGACCCACAGCACGAGGTGGACCGCCGAGCCGAAGGCCAGCCAGGTGTAGCCGGGCTGATCGCGGCGGGGCGACCAGCGCAGGATCACCGCCGAGGCGACCCAGGCCAGCAACAGCCCCGCCGGCACCTCCAGCACGTCCCACCACCCGGTGCCGCCGTCCCGGTCGCCGACGGAGCGGGCCACGGCGTCCCCGACGGCCTCGCCGGCGACGAGCACGAGGAACCCCAGCACCATGGGCAGGCCCGCGGTGAGCGCGAGCACCAGCGCCCTCGCGTACTTGCGGGGGAAGGGGCGGTCGCGCTCGATGCCGTAGATGCGGTTGGCGCCCCGCTCGATCTGGCCCATGGCCGAAGCGAGGTTCAGTACGGCGAACGCCAGGCCCAGCCACAGCGCGAGCGTGCTCCACGCGTCGCTGTCGGCGCTGCGCCGGGTGCCCTCGAACGCCTTCTCCACCACGTCCGCGCTGGCGCCCGGCACGATCCGGCCGAGGGTGAGCTCGATGACCCGGCCCACGCCCTCGGTGTGCACCGACGTGGCCAGGCCGACGAGCACGATGGTGAACGGGACCAGGCCGATCACCACCTGGAAGGCGAGGGCCCGCGCGTTGGTGAAGCCGTCCGCGTAGCGGAACCGGGTGAAGGAGTCGGTCAGCAGCCGCAGTCCGCCGTACCGGCGCAGGGCGGTCAGGGCTTCGTCGCCGGAGAGTTCGTCTCCGAGCATGTCCCGGGTCTGCGGGACGTGGACGGCGGTTCCCACGATGCGGCTGCTCCTCGTGTCGGGGCGGGACGGGCGGGGCGGAGGTCCTCCACCCGTGCGCATGCCCCGTGAACGAGCCGGCAGCGCGGTCGGGAGGACGTCGCACCCCGACGGCATCACCGTGTTGACCGGGGTAACCCGTGGGCGCGCACTCGTGCCCTCCACCCCCGCCGCCCGTTTTCACCGGCCGGCGGTCGGGCAGTTCCCCCGGCGGGGGAGCCGACGGCGGTCCCGGACGTCCAGTGCCGATGCGTCCGGGGCCGCCTTCGCACCGCTTGCCCCGCGGGAGGGGCTACGCGTCCGCCTGGCCCTTGTCCCGGGCGGCGAGTTCGTGGAGGCGGGCCGGTTCGGCAGCGTGTTCACTCATCCGCACACCGAGGAACCCACAGCTGAGGAGCACCGCCCCGGCGACGGAAACCGGGACCGAGGGGCCGAGCGGCGCCGGCGCCTCGGGCCAGTCCCGTGCGTCCCCGCAGGGATCCTGGGACGGCGGCCGCGTTCACGGAACCCCGTGTCGCATACGTGTGGATACACGGGGGCCGAGCCGAACCCGGCAGCCGTGGAACGGCGTACCGGTCCTGCCTGCCGCTAGGCGTGACCTCGGCCGCCGGAGTAGGCCGACCAGCGGCCGTCGCGCCTGGACACCGTGACGTCGCGGCCGAAACAGGCGGTCAGGAGGGAGTCGGTCAGGACACCGTCCACGGCCCCCTGGGACAGGACCCGGCCCTCCCGCAGCAGCAGGCCGTGGCTGACGGCCGGGAACAACTCCTCCAGATGGTGGGTGACCGTCACGGTGGCCAGTTGCCGCCGTCCCTCGGCCAGTTGGTGCATGGCCTCGACGAGATCCTCGCGGGACGGCAGGTCCAGGGCGTTGAACGGCTCGTCCAGGAGCAGCAGGGCCGGGTCGGCCATCAGCGCCCTGGCGATGAGGATGCGCGCCCGCTGCCCGCCCGAGCAGACACCGTACGGCCGGTCGGCCAGTTCCTTGACGCCGAGTTCGACGAGGAGGTCGTGGGCCCGGAGCCGGACCTCGTCGTCGTACGTCCGCCACAGGGGCTGCACGGTGCCGCTGTGGCCGGTGAGTACGACCGCGTGGGCGGTGAGGTCCTGCGGCACCCGCTGGGCGGAACCGACCTGGCCGATGCGTGCCCGCAGCTCACGGACGTCCACCCGGCCGAGCCGGCTGCCGAGGACCTCGACCGTGCCGGTCGTGGGGTGCATGAGCGCGCCGAGCAGCCGCAGCAGGGTGGTCTTCCCGGCGCCGTTGGCTCCCAGCAGGGCCCAGTGCTCTCCCGGCCGGACCGTCCAGTCGACCCCGTCGAGGATCAGCTGGTCCGTCGTGTGGCGTCGGACGCTCACGTCCCGAAGCCGCAGGACGGCCGCCCCGTGCTCGTCCACCCGTGACGTGTCTGTCTGCCCGGCCATACCGGAGCTCCTTCGCGCGGGACACCGATCGTTCACGGTGCACGGTAGATGCATCCACCACGCGCCTGCCGGGCCGTCCGTTTCCTGGACGGCCCGGCCCGCTCCACGGCGGAGAGCGGAAAGGTGTCAGACGCCCGCCACCGACTGGATCCACGAGCGGTAGGCGGTCACGTTCGTGTACGCGGTGGTGGTCTGCCGGTCGCTGGTCGAGGCGACGCCCACCTGGACGCCGGCGGCCATCATCGGGCCGCCGGAGTCGCCGCCCGCGGTGATGCCGTCACCGGGGCGGGCGCAGATCGCCTGACCGTAGTAGGCGTCGTAGCACCCGCGGGTGACGGTCAGGTTGGCGACCTTCAGGTACCGCGACTGGCAGTTGATCTCCGAGCCGCACCGGGAGGTGGCGCCCCAGCCGTAGACCTGCACGCCCTGGCCGACCCGCACCGTGCCCGGCTGCCCGAGCTGTGCGTAGGAGGCGGAGACGGAGCGGTCGAGCCGGACCAGCGCGAGGTCCGACGAGGAATGGGTGACGGTCTGGACGCCGTTGGCCACGGTGCCGCCGGAGCTCTGGTCGAGGCTGCCGATGCGGAAGGAGAGGTTTCCGCCGCTCACGCAGTGCTTGGCGGTCAGGATCCAGGTGGGGGAGATGATGGTCGAGGAGCAGGTCTGGCTTCCGTTGGAGAACAGTCGGGCCGCCCAGGGGGCGTTCTGTGCGTAGCCGCCGCCGATGATCGGCTGGGGGCCGCCGTCACCGGGCCGGGGCTCCGCCGCGGAGGCGGTGGGCGCGAGCGCGAGAGCCGACAGCAGGGCTGCCATGAGGGCGGCCATCAAGGTGGGGACGAGTCTGGATATGCGCAAGGCTCCTCGATTCCGACGACACGCGTGGGGGCGCGTGTTGATGTGTGGGGTGCCGCTCAGCATGTCCGGCGCGGTTGCGGGGCCACCAATCCCGACTTCCCATAACGCGCCGTTATGGCGGGCCCGGGCCGGCCGGCGGAGCCTGCCGGCCGGCCCGGTGTGTCGGTTCAGCCGGCGGGCGGGGCCGGTGAGTGCCTTCTGTCGTGCACGCTCATCAGCAGGGTCCGGGGCCGCACGGTGGCCGCGGCGACGGGTCGCACCGTCTGACCGGGAGCGAGTTCCAGCCGCACCCGCCGGGTGATCGTGGCGATGGCGGTGACGAGTTCGGTGAGGGCGAACCGGTCGCCGATGCACTTGTGCTTGCCCGCGCCGAAGGGCAGGAACGCGTGCGTGGGCCGGGACTGGCCGCTGTCCAGCCAGCGGTCGGGGTCGAAGCTCAACGGATCCCGGAAGAGTTCGGGGTCGCGGTGGAGCGCGTGCTGGCAGTAGGCGAGTTCGGTCCCGGCGGGCACGGTCCACGGACCGAGCCGGGTCTCGGCGACGGTGCGGCGGGTGACCAGCCACCCGGTGTGGTGCAGCCGCAGGGTCTCGTCGACGACCCGCCTCAGGTACGGCAGCCGGCCGAGGTCGTCGAAGGTGACCGGCCGGTCGCCGAGCACCTCGTCGAGTTCGTCCAGCACCCGCGCCTGCGCACCGGGATTCCGGGCGAGTTCGTACAGCACCCAGGACAGCACCGAGGCGGTGGTCTCGGTGCCCGCCACGGCCAGGGTGAGGATCTCGGAGGAGATCTGGTGGCCGGTCAGCGGCCGGCCGGTCTCCTCGTCGGTGGTGCGCAGGAGCAGGGAGAGCATGTCGCCGGTGTCGTGGCCGGAAGCCTGGAGGTCGGTGACGGCCCGGTCGATGGTGGCCCGAACGGCGTCGCGTGCGGCGGTGAAGCGGCGGTTGACGGGCAGCGGCAGGCGCTCGACCCAGTCGGGCAGCATGACCCGGGCGCCGACTCCGTTCATCACCACCGAGAGGTCCGCGCGCAGCCGGCGGAACGTGGCGTCGTCGAGGCTGCCGGAGAACACGGTCTTGGCGAGCATGTTCAGGCTGAGCCCGACCATGGCCTCGCGCACGTCGAGTCTGCGGCCCGGGGCCCAGCCGTCGACGGCGGCCTCGGTCTCACCGCGCATGGTGTCGACGTAACGGGCGATCCGGTCGCGGGCGAAGGCCGGTTGGAGCTGGCGTCGCTTGCGGACGTGGACCTGGCCGGCCGCGGTGACGACGGAGTCGCCCAGCAACTGGCCCATCTTCTCGAAGAACCGTCCCTTGTCGAGGCTCGGTCCGAGGTCGGTCAGCATGGTGCGGATGAGGTCGGGGTCCTGGACGACCAGTGTGCGGGTGCCGGGCTGGAGGGTTATCTCGACGAGGGGTCCGTAGGAGGCGCGCAGGGAGGCGATGAAGCCGAGGTTGTCGCGCAGGAGCTGTATCGCGTGACCCAGAAGCGGCAGCGAGCCCGCTGCCCTGGGTATGGGGGGAGGCGCTACGAGCGTCACGAGGGTGCGTCCCTTCGAGTCGATCTTGGGCGCCCCCATGGCTTCCCCGATCGTTCCCGGGGGCAATCCGCGCGACGGCGTGGTGTATGCCACGTGCCCGGCCGACGCGAACACGGTGTGGGAGGACAAGTGGTGGGGCAGGCTCCGCTTTTGGCGGAGCCTCGGAGCGTCGCGCCTCGGAGTGCCGCGCCTCGGAGCGATCGGCGGCCTCGGGCCGCCCGCCCGGGTCAGCGGAGCAGCAGCTGCACCAGGGCGACGGTGCCGACCGACACGACCACCATCCGCAGGACGAGCGGGCTGAAGCGGCGCCCGACCTTGGCTCCGAGGTATCCGCCGAGGGCCGAGCCGGCCGCGATGAGCGCGACGGCGGTCCAGTCGAAGTCCGCGGCGAAGAGGAAGAAGAGCGCGGCGACGGTGTTGACGATGGCGGCCAGGACGTTCTTGGCGGCGTTGAGGCGTTGCAGGGGCTCGTCGAGGAGCATGCCCATCAGGGACAGGTAGATGATCCCCTGGGCGGCGGTGAAGTAGCCGCCGTAGACGCTGGCGAGCGTCAGACCGGTGAACAGGAGCGGGCCGCCGTCACGGCGTGGCCGGGCGCCGGTGCGGGCGCGGCGGCGCTGCACCAGCCTGCCGATCCGGGGCTGGAGGGCCACCAGTACCAGAGCCAGACCCACCAGGACCGGCACGATCGTCTCGAACGCGTCGGCCGGCAGGGCGAGCAGCAGGGTGGCGCCCGCGAGGCCGCCGATCAGTGCCCCGAAGCCCAGTTTCAGGATGCGCCGACGCTGGCCGGCCAGCTCCTTGCGGTAGCCGATGGCGCCGCTGACGGAGCCGGGGATGAGGCCGAGCGCGTTGGAGACCGTGGCGGTGACGGGGGAGAGCCCCGTGGCCAGCAGTACGGGAAAGGTGATCAGCGTTCCGGAGCCGACGACGCTGTTGATGGCGCCGGCTCCGATGCCCGCGGCGAACACCGCGGCCATGGCCTCCGGCGTCACGCCGTGCGCTCCCGCGCCGGGCCCTGGAGCGGCCGGAAGGTGCCTTGTGCATCTTTCACGGGGCCGACTGTACCCATCGCCGAAGACGAGACAGGAGCCGGTCCCAACCGGTCCTGACCGGACACTTCTTGACGGAAATTCACCTGATCACGCGGTGATACGATCACCGCGTTTGCGGAGCGGGCGGATGGGTGAGAGACGGCATCCCCGACTTCAGGGACAGCCCGGGCAGCAACCCGGTGCGGGCAGTCCACCGGGCCGCCCGCGTAGACGGGAATGCAGCAATCCGGCCGTCAGTCGCCTGAAGAGAGTCTTATGACGGAATACATAGGGAACCCATTGCTCTGGGTCCTTCTCGTCGCCCTCGTCGCCGCCGCCGCGTTCATCAGCCGCCAGCGCAGGGCGGCGCGAGCTCTGCGGCAGCAGGTCCAGGGGCTCAGGGAGCATTACACGGAGCTGGAGAACGATTACGGGAAGTCCGTGCAGGCGGCTCAGGAGCGGGCCGAGGACGAGACGAAGACCGTCCTGAAATCGGCCATGCGGACCTTGCAGGGCCTCGCCGCCGAACAGCAACTGGTGCTCTCCCGGCTGCAGAACAAGTACGGCGACTCGGCGCTTCTGCAGGACCTCCTGGAGATCGACCACACCAACTCGCAGTTCGGCCGGCGCGCCCAGTCCATCGCGGTCCTGTGCGACGGCTGGCTCGGCGGCCGGCGCGACACCGCCTCGGTGTACGACGTGGTGCGCAGCGCCCAGGGCCGGATCCGGCACTTCCGCCGGGTGGAGATCCTCTCCCAGGTCGACTTCGGCATCACCAGCCGGGCCGTCGAACCCGTCGCCCTGGCCCTCGCCGAGTTGTTGGACAACGCCACCAGCTACTCCAGCCCGGACACCGTCGTCGAGATCAACATCCGGACCGTGCCCAAGGGCATCTGCGTCGTCGTCGACGACGCCGGTGTCGGCATGAGCGACGAGGAACGCGCCCGCGCCGACAAACTGCTCGCCACCGAGCGTGCCTCGGGCGTGGCGGGGCTCGGCAATCCACCCCAGTTCGGCTTCGCGGTCATCGGCCTGCTGTGCGAGCGTTTCGGCTTCGAGGTGTCGGTGGACTCCTCCTCCCCCTACGGAGGTGTACGCGCGGTGGTCCTGTTGCCGCACGAACTGCTCACCGCCATGCCGGAGAGGAAGGCACCCGCCCCAGCCGCCCGTGGCGCTGCCCGGCCCGGCCCCGACGGCGGACCGGAGACCGCGCTCCCCACGTCCCAGACCGACGACGGTCTGCCCCGTCGGCGCCGCAAGCGCCCGATGGCCATCGTGCCCGGCAGCTCCTCCGCCCCGCGCGGGGCGGGCCGCTCCGACTCCGAGCAGGCACAGATCATGGGTGCCTTCCAGCGGGGCACGCAGACCGGCCGCGTCACCCGGCCGGACGACACGGACCGGACGAGCAGAACACCTGGTGCAAGCAGAGAAGGACATGAGGACTCGTGAACGACGATCTGTCATGGATGCTCGACAGCGCCCTGGAGATTCCCGGGGCCCTGCACGCGGTCCTGATCTCCGCCGACGGCCTGTTGATGGCCCGGACACAGGACTTCGACAAGGACGACGCGGACCGGGTCGCCGCCGCGATGAGCGGTGTGCAGTCGCTCAGCCGCACCCTCGCCTTCTTCTGTGAGGACCCGCACCAGGCGTGGCGGCAGACGCTGGTCGAGTTCGACGGCGGCTGGGTGTTCCTGATATCCGCCGGCGAGGGCGCCTACCTCGGCGTCTCCGCCTCACCGGAGGTCGACATGGCGGACATCACCTTCCGGATGCAGCAGCTCGTCGCCCAGCTCGGCAAGCGGCTGACGACACCGCCGCGCGAGAACCTCGGCGCCCGCTCATGACCGGCCGCGACGGCTGGGAGCCGGAGGCCGCCGAATTAGTACGGCCGTACGTCATCACCAAGGGCCGCGGCCTGCCCGACGAGGAGCACCTCTCCCTCATCACCCTGGTCACCGCCTCCGCCGAGGACGCGCGGCGGCCGACCCGGCTGTCCCCCGAGGAGCAGAGCCTGCTGGACCTCTGCTCCGCCGGCTACCTCTCGGTCGCCGAGATCGCCGGACACACCCATTTCCCGCTGGGTGTGGTGCGGATCCTGCTGGCATCCCTCATGGAAGGCGGCTACGTCATGACCCGCCCGCCGGTGGCCCCCGCGCGCCTGGCCGACCGGGAGATCCTGGAGGAGGTGCTCAATGGGCTCCGCGCCAAGTTTGGATGAGCGGGACTACGTACGCGGCGGAGCGACCCAGACCGCGGTGAAGATCCTCGTCGTCGGGCACTTCGCGGTGGGCAAGACCACCCTCATCGGCTCCATCTCCGAGATCGAGCCGCTGTCCACCGAGGAGACGATGACGCAGGCCGCCGAGGCGGTCGACGATCTCAAGGGGGTCCAGGGCAAGACCACCACCACGGTCGCCATGGACTTCGGCCGCCTCACCATCAGCGACCGCGTCGTGCTCTACCTGTTCGGCACGCCCGGTCAGCAGCGCTTCGTGCAGATGTGGGAGGACATGGCCCGCGGCGCGCTCGGCGCCCTGGTACTGGTCGACCCCGAGCGGCTGGCCGACTCCTTCCCCGTGATCGACCTCATCGAGCACTACGGACTCGACTACGCCATCGCCGTCAACCACTTCGACGGCGCGCCACCGCGCGACGAGCGGGCGCTGCGCGAGGCACTGGACCTGCTCGACGACACCCCCGTCGTCACCTGCGACGCCCGCGACGAGAAGTCCTCGGCCGCCGCACTGACCACCCTCGTCCGCTACTTGCTGGACCGCACCCGCTAGGAACTGGGAGCAGACATGAACGCCCACGACACCGCCCCGGTGCCGCCGCCCGGGTGCCCGGCCCACGGCTCAGGCGCCCGGGTGCCGCTGCACGGGCCGGAGTTCGCCGCCGACCCACAGGCGTACTACGAGTACCTGCGCCACTACGGGGCCGCCGCGCCCGTCGAACTGGCCCCGGGGGTCGAGGCGACGCTGGTCACGGACTACGCGGCGGCGCTCCAACTGCTGCAGGACTCCGGGTCCTTCCGTAAGGACGCGCGTCGCTGGCGGGCCTTCAACGAGGGCAAGGTGGGCCCGGACAGCCCCGTCGCACCGCTGCTCGCCTACCGGCCCAACTGCATGTTCGCCGACGGCGCCGACCACCTGCGCCTGCGCCAGGCGGTCACCGACAGCATGGCGAAGGTGGACACCCGCCGGCTGAGCCGGAGCACCGAGCAGATCTCCGGCTACCTCATCTCCCAGTTCGGCGGCCGCGGCTCGGCCGACCTGCTCGGCGACTACGCCAAGCAGCTGCCGCTGTTCGTGTTCAACGAACTCTTCGGCTGCCCCGCCGACATCGGAGACCGGGTGCTGTTCGGCATCTCCGGCATGTTCGACGGCGTCAACGCCGACAAGGCCACCGCGGTGCTCTTCCAGGCGGTGGGGGAGCTGGTCGCGCTCAAGCGGAGCAAGCCCGGTGACGACGTCACCTCCTGGCTGATGCGGCACGAGGCCCGGCTGACCGACGAGGAGATGGTCCACCAGCTCGCCCTGCTGCTGGGCGCGGGCGCCGAGCCGCTGCGCAACCTCATCGGCAACACCCTGCACCGGCTCCTCACCCACGAGCGGTACGCGCGCGAGGGCGGCCTGATCGACGAGGCCCTCGACGACACCCTGTGGGAGAACCCGCCGATGTCGAACTACGCGCCGCACTACCCGGCCGCCGACACGGAACTCGCCGGACAGCAGTTGCAGGCGGGCGACCTGGTCCTGGTCAGCTTCGCCGCGGCCAACACCGGCCCGGCCCTGAAGGCCTCGCGCCAGGCCGGGAGCAACCGCGCGCACCTGGCCTGGAGCGCGGGCCCGCACGCCTGCCCGTCCAAGGAACCGGCCCGGCACATCACGGTCACCGCCATCGAGCATCTGTTCAACGAACTGCCCGATGTCGAACTGGCCGTCCCCGAGGACAGCCTGACGTGGCGTCCGGGTCCCTTCAACCGGGCCCTGGCCACCCTCCCGGCCCGTTTCACCCCGGTGCGGTCCGGGCGGCGCGGTGACCCGCGGGCGGGCGCCGGGGCGGAGCAGGAGAAGGCGGCGAGCCAACCCCGCCCGGCCGAACGCAGCGGTATGTGGAGCCAGTTCCTCAACTGGCTCACACGGTGACATGCACAACACCCTCCCAACATGCCCCTTCCGCATGAAGGCGTAACGGCACGGGTAGTGAGCAACGCGGCATTCAAGTTGCTTACGAGTAAAAGGAGGTGTCGTGGACCACATATCCACGAACGCCGCTTTCCCGCCGCCGAACCCCCGGATACCCGCCTCTCCAGGCGGGTATCTCGCTGTGCGGCTCCGGCCGGGGACGGGCCGGTGACCGCCGCCCCTACGGACGCGGTCCTGCCGGGCGCACCGACGCTCGGCGCCCACACCAGCGGTCAGTTGCGAAGACTCGGCGCGGTCGCCGGCCTGTCCGAGGCCGACGTCGAGACCTACGCCCATGTCCTGACCGACTCGCTGGGCCCGGTCGCCGAGCGACCGCTGAACCTCCCGCCCCCCAACCGCACGTTCCTGTCGGACGACCACACCCCGGTGGAGTTCTCGCTCTCCTTCCAGCCGGACGCGGCTCCCGCTCTGCGGGTGCTCCTGGAACCGGGCTGCGGCGCAGACAGCCTGGCCCAGGGCGGCCGCGTCGGACTCGAGGCGATCCGGGCGATGGCCCGGCGCTGGCACTTCACCACCGGACCGCTCGACGACCTCGCGGACCTGTTCCTTCCGCCCTTCCCGCGGGGAGCCCTGGCCCTGTGGTGCGCCCTGGAGCTGAGACCGGGCGGTGTGCCCAAGGTCAAGGTCTATCTGAACCCGGCCGCGAACGGGGCGAAACGTTCCGCCGGGACGGTGCGCGAGGCGCTGCACCGGTTGGGCCACCGGCAGGCCTTCGACCACCTGCCCCCGGGGAGCGGGTACCCCTTCCTCGCCCTGGACCTGGGGGACTGGGAGCAGCCCCGGGCGAAGGTCTACGTGCGCCACGACGACCTCACGGCCGGCCAGGCCGGGCGGCTGTCCCGGATGTCCCCGGGACCCGGTCCAGCGGCGATCGAGGGATTCTTCCGTACGGCCGCGGGCCTCGGCCCCGACGTGACCGGGCTCAGCAGGCGGCCCGGCCTGTCCTGCCACTCCTTCACCGACACCGCCACCGCCCGGCCGAGCGGTTTCACCCTGCACATCCCGGTCAGGGACTACGCCAGGCACGACGGGGAGGCCCTGACACGGGCGGCGAGCGTGCTGCGTCACCACGACATGGACGCCTCGGCGCTGGTCCGTGCCCTGGCCGCGATCACCGACCGGCGGCCCGAGGACGGCGTGGGGCTGATCGCCTACCTGGCACTGGCCCACCAGCAGGACCACCCGCCGCGGGTGACGGCCTACCTCTCCTCGGAGGCGTACGCGGTCAGGCCGCCGGTCGTGGAGGTCGTCCGCCACCCGGTGGCGGTGCCCTAGGTCGTTCGGCTCTTGCCGGGGTCGTGCTGCAAGGCGCCGTCACTCGGAGCCGGCCTGATCCGAACGACACCCCCTGGCGGACCCTCCGGACACCGCAGGGCTCCCGGTGAAACGCACCGGGAGCCCTGGTCGTGGTCGGGGTGGCCGGGCGCCGGTGACGGCATCCGGCGGGACGGCTAGACGGGCAGCGACTCCTGGAACTCCGCCAGATAGGGGCCCACGTCGACCTGGATCGAGGCGCCCCGGGTCCGGCCGTAGCGCTGGACGATGCCGGCGAGGTACGTGCCGATCTCCTCGCGCATCTCGTCCGCCGCGGGCAGCTCGGCCTCGCCGTCGATGACCCGCGCCACCCACCGCGCCTGAGCCTCCACCAGCCGGGTGATCGCTCCCACGGGACGGACGAGTCCGACGAAGTACAGGCCCGGCCGGTCGGCCGGGACCACCCGTCTGTACAGCTCGACCGAGCCGTCCGCCGCCACCGGGCAACCGGCGGGCAGGAAGGGGAAGGTCATGTGGAAGCCGGTGCAGTACACGACCGCGTCCGCCGTCATCCGGGTGCCGTCGGTGAAGACGACCCGGTCGCCGTCGAAGGAGGCGATCGCGGGCTTCGGGGTCACGGCGCCGTGCCGGATCCGGCTGAGGATCTCGTCCGAGAGGGTCGTGGCGGAGGAGAAGAGCGGATGGTCGGGCTCGGGCAGGCCGTAGTCCGCCAGCCTGCCGCGCGCGACGAGGAGGGCCTGCTCGGCCCACTTGCGCCGCTCGGCGAAGGACATGTCGTTCCACCACGGTGCTTCGGCGATCTCGTCGAGCGACTTCCCGTACAGCTGCTTGGGCACGATGTGCAGTCCCCGGCGCACCGAGAGCACGGTCTCGGCGGCATGCCGGGAGAGGTCCGCCGCGATGTCCACCGCCGAGGCGCCGAGGCCCACCACGACGACGCGCCGGCCTGCGAAGTCGCCACCGTCGCGGTAGTCGAGGGAGTGCAGAATCGTTCCGGCGAAGGATTCGGAACCTGCCGGAAGGGGGTTCGGCAGTGCGGGGTCGGTGTGGTGTCCCGACGCGACGATCACCTGCTCGAACCGTCGGGACGCCATCGCACCGGCCGCGTCCCGGCTGACCACCGTCCACATGCCGTCCGCGTCCTGGGCCACGGACACCACCTCGGTCCGCGGCTCGATGTGGTCGCGCAGGCCGGCCCGGTCGGCGAAGTCGCGCAGATAGGCGGCGACCTGGCTGTGCCGGGGGTAGAGCGGATACGAGTCCGGCATCGGGAAGCCGGCGTAACCGGTCAGCTGCTTGGCGGTGTTGAGGTGCAGCGACAGGTAGCCGGGGCCCCGCTCGCCCGCCTCCGGCTGACGCCAGATCCCGCCGACGTCGGCAGCCTTCTCCAGGCAGACGAAACCGATGCCACGCTCCTTGAGGGCATGGGCCACCGCCAACCCCGACAGACCTGCACCGATCACACACACACGCACGGATATTCCCCCCAGGACGGACTCAACCTCCCCCGATCACGCATTGACTGCCCATCCGCATCCCTCGGCACACCGCTACGTGGCGTGAACAGACGTGTCGGTGCTCACGTTTCGCCCCTCAAGCGGCCGACGGTCACGCCTGGCGCAGATCCCTCACCCTGCGGAGCTTGCCGAGCGAGCGCTCCAAGGTCTCCGGGTCGACGATCTCCACCTCCACGGTGACGCCCACGCCGTCCTTGACGCCCTGTCGGATCGCCCCGGCGGCGGCCGCGCGCCGCTCGGGACCGGCGTCGGGGCGGGCCTCGACCCGCACGGTCATGTGGTCCATGCGGCCGCGCTCGGTGAGCTGGATCTGGAAGTGCGGGGCGACGCCGGGCGTGCGCAGCACGATCTCCTCGATCTGCGTGGGGAAGACGTTCACCCCGCGCAGGATGATCATGTCGTCGCAGCGGCCGGTGACCTTCTGCATCCGGCGGAAGGCGGGCCGCGCGGTGCCCGGCAGCAGCCGGGACAGGTCGCGCGTACGGTACCGGATGACCGGGAGCGCCTCCTTGGTGAGCGAGGTGAAGACGATCTCACCCTCTTCGTCCTCGGCCAGCACGGCGTCCGTGAGCGGGTCCACCACCTCGGGGTAGAAGTGGTCCTCCCACACGTGCAGCCCGTCCTTGGTCTCGACGCACTCCTGCGCCACGCCGGGGCCGATCACCTCGGACAGCCCGTATATGTCGACGGCGTGGATGTCCATGCGCTCCTCGATCTCGCGGCGCATCTCCTCGGTCCACGGCTCGGCACCGAAGATGCCGACCTTCAGGGAGCTGGTGCGCGGATCGACACCCTGGCGCTCGAACTCGTCGAGCAGGGTGAGCATGTAGGAGGGGGTGACCATGATGATCTCGGGCCGGAAGTCCTGGATGATCTGCACCTGCCGTGCCGTCATGCCGCCGGAGGCCGGGATCACCGTGCATCCGGCGCGCTCGGCGCCGTAGTGCGCGCCGAGGCCTCCGGTGAACAGCCCGTAGCCGTAGGAGATGTGCACCTTGTGGCCGGGACGGCCGCCCGCGGCCCGGATCGAACGGGCGATGACGTCCGCCCACATGGACAGGTCGCCCTCCGTGTAACCGACGACGGTGGCACGGCCGGTGGTGCCGCTGGAGGCGTGCACGCGCCGCACGTCGGCCATCGGGACGGCGAACATACCGAAGGGGTAGGTGTCCCGCAGGTCGGCCTTGGTGGTGAAGGGGAACCTGGACAGGTCCGCGAGGCTGCGGCAGTCCTCGGGCTTCACCCCGGCGGCGTCGAACTTCTTCCGGTACAGCTCCACGTTCTCGTAGGCGTGCCGCAGCGTGGTGCGCAGCCGGTCGAGCTGCAGTTCCCCCAGCTGCTCCCGGGACAGCCGCTCGGCGTCGTCCAGCAGGTCGTGGGGGAGAGGCTCTCCCCGGCGGGGCGCCGGGGCCGCCCCGGTCGTCGGCTCGCTGCTCATCGCGACTCCTTCGTCGTCGTGCCCGGCGTCTCGCGCGCCGTAGTGTCCCGCACGCTGCGGCTGCGTCCGCGGAACTCCGCGATCACCTCTCCGGCGCGCCGCACGGTCACGTCGTAGACGCCGCTGCGGCCGAACCTGGCGCGTTCCTCGGCGCTCGCCACGAGCACGTCGCCCTCGCGGGCCGGTGCGACGAACACGATGTCGGCACCCGCCGCCACGGTCACCGGGCCGTGACTGTTGCACGCGCAGGCGAAGGCTGTGTCGGCGAGCAGGAACAGGTAACCGCCGTGGGCGACCCCGTGTCCGTTCACCATCGCCGGGGTCACGGTCATACGGAGTACGGCGCTTCCCTCGCCTTGCTCGACCAGCTCGATGCCCAGTCGCCGGGACGCCTCGTCCGCGGAGAACATCACCTCCGTGGGCGTCGGCTCAGTGGCCCGCGACACCTCTCCCACCACGTGGTCCCACCACCCTGTCTCCCGACCGACCATTCGGTTAGTGCATGGCAGAGCCCAGTAATCCAGCCGCGCGGCCGCCCTGTCAAGAGTGCGGCCGGCCAGGGCCCGGGTCTTGCCCGGCACCGGGAAACACGTCACACTGATACCGAACGAATGGTCGGTTGGGAAGCTGGTGACGATGACCACGACACACACCGCCGAGGCGCCGCCCCCGGACGGGCTGCAGGAGCACTTCGACGCGACGATCGCGCACGACCAGCGCGTCGAACCGCGCGACTGGATGCCGGACGGCTACCGGAAGACGCTGGTCCGGCAGATCGCCCAGCACGCCCACTCGGAGATCATCGGCATGCAGCCGGAGGGCGAGTGGATCACCCGCGCGCCGTCGCTGCGCCGCAAGGCGATCCTGTTCGCCAAGGTCCAGGACGAGGCCGGCCACGGGCTGTACCTGTACTCGGCGGCCGAGACCCTCGGCGCGGACCGCGACGACCTCACCGAGCGACTGATCGAGGGGCGCCAGAAGTACTCATCGATCTTCAATTACCCGACGCTGAGCTTCGCCGACGTCGGCGTGATCGGCTGGTTCGTGGACGGCGCCGCGATCTGCAACCAGGTACCGCTGTGCCGTAGCTCGTACGGGCCGTACGCGCGCGCGATGGTGCGCATCTGCAAGGAGGAGTCCTTCCACCAGCGGCAGGGCTACGAGCTGCTGATGACCATGATGCGCGGCACCGACGCCCAGCGGGAGATGGTCCAGGACGCGGTGGACCGCTGGTGGTGGCCGTCCCTGATGATGTTCGGCCCGCCCGACGACGCCTCGCCCAACTCCGCGCGGTCGATGGCCTGGAAGATCAAGCGGCACAGCAACGACGAGCTGCGCCGCCGCTTCGTCGACATGACCGTCCCGCAGGCCGAGAAGCTCGGCGTCACCCTGCCCGACCCGGACCTGCGCTGGAACGAGGAGACGGGGCACCACGACTTCGGCACCCCGGACTGGGACGAGCTGATGCGCGTCATCAAGGGCGACGGCCCGTGCAACGAGCAGCGGGTCCAGCGGCGGCGGACCGCCCACGAGGAGGGCGCCTGGGTGCGCGAGGCGGCCACCGCCCACGCGGCCAAGCAGGCGGCCCGTACGGAGAGGGGAACGGCGGCATGACCTCCGACAAGCAGGGCTGGCCGCTGTACGAGGTGTTCGTGCGCGGCAAGCGCGGCCTCAACCACGTCCACGTCGGCTCGCTGCACGCCGCCGACGACGCGATGGCCCTCACCCACGCCCGCGACCTCTACACCCGGCGCAACGAAGGCGTGAGCCTCTGGGTCGTGCGCTCCGAGCACATCGCCGCCTCCACCCGCGACGAGAAGGACCCCTTCTTCGCCCCCAGCGCCGACAAGGTCTACCGTCACCCGACCTTCTACGACATCCCCGACGACGTCCCCCACATCTAGGAGCAGGGCATGAGTGACGACCACGTCTACCTGACCCTGGCCGAGGGACACGAGGACGACTCCCGCTGGGCCTACGGCACCGGCTTCGAGGACCCCCTGCACGGCGTCGACACCACCGTGCCCGAGGGTGTCGACGCCGGTGAACTGGCCGCGGACTGCGTGGCGCTCGCCGACGACGCCCTGGTCTCGGCGCAGCGGCTCGCCGAGTGGGTCACGCGTGCGCCGGAGCTGGAGGAGGAGGTGGCGCTGGCCAACATCGGCCTCGATCTCCTCGGCCAGGCCCGGCTGCTCTACTCGCGCGCGGGTCAGGTCGACGGCACCGGCCGCGACGAGGACGCCTACGCCTACTTCCGGGACGCCGGCGACTTCCGCAACGTGACCCTGGCCGAACTGCCCGGCGGCGACTTCGCCTTCGCCGTCGTGCGGCTCCTGGTCCTCTCCAGCTGGCGCCTGGCCCACTTCCAGCGGCTGGTGGCCCATCCCGACCCCGTCCTCGCGGCGGTCGCGGCGAAGGGCGTCAAGGAGCTGACGTACCACCGGCAGTACGCCGCCGAGTGGGCCGTGCGCCTGGGCGACGGCACGGACGAGTCCCACCGCAGGATGCGCGCGGCGCTGGACCGGGTCGCCCCGTACCTCGGCGAACTGCACACGGCGTACGACGTACGGGACGAGGTCGCCGACGACCTGCGCCAGGTCACCGAGGCGGCAGGGCTGCCCCTGCCGGTGTACCGTCCGCTGCCCGGCTCCGGCCGCGCGGGCGAGCACACCGAGCATCTGGCGCCGCTCCTCGCGGAGTTGCAGGGCGTCGCCCGCGCACACCCGGACGCGACATGGTGACCGGTGGCCTCGCGGCTCCGGACGCCCGCCGCGCCCGGCACGTCGCCGAGCAGGTGCCCGACCCCGAGCTGCCCATGCTGACCCTCGCCGACCTCGGCGTGCTGCGCGGCGTCGAGGTGACCGCCGACGGCACGGTGGTCGCGAGCCTCACGCCCACCTACTCGGGATGCCCGGCCATGGCCGAGATGCGGGCGGACGTGGCCGCGCGGCTGCGGGACGCCGGGTACGCGCGCGTGGAGATCCGCACGGTCCTGAACCCGCCCTGGACCACCGACTGGATCACCGAGGCCGGCCGCCGCAAACTCGCCGAGCACGGCATCGCCCCGCCCGGCGCCGCGCCCCGCGGCCCGGTCTCCCTCGTCCTGTCGCCCACCCGGCCCGCGGTGCCCTGCCCCCGGTGCGGCTCGGCGGACACCGAGGAGACCTCCCGCTTCGCCGCCACGTCCTGCAAGGCGCTGTGGCGCTGCCGGGCCTGCCGCGAGCCGTTCGAGTACGTCAAGGAGATCTGATGGCCCCGACCGCACCCGCCTCGGCGACCGCGTCCGCCTCGGCACCGCCGGCGCGCGCCCGCCGCCGTCCCGCCTTCCACCGCCTGCGCGTCGCCGACGTCCAGCGGCTGTGCGCGGACGCGGCGGCCGTGAGTTTCGAGATCCCGGACGAACTGGCCGAGGAGTTCGCCTTCGCGCCGGGGCAGTCGCTCACCCTGCGGCGCGAGATCGACGGCCGGGACGAGCGCCGCTCGTACTCGATCTGCGCACCGGCCGGTACGGTGCCGCGCATCGGGGTCCGGGTGGTGCCGGGTGGCCTGTTCTCGTCGTGGCTGGTGAGCGAGGTGCGTCCGGGCGACACGGTGGAGGTGATGGCCCCCACCGGCTTCTTCACGCCCGACCTGACCACCCCGGGCCACCACGTGCTGATCGCCGCCGGCTCGGGCATCACCCCCATGGTGTCCATCGCCGAGTCGGTGCTGGCCGCCGACGACCGCTCGACCGTCACCCTGTTCTACGGCAACCGCCGCACCGACACGGTGATGTTCGCCGACGAACTGGCCGACCTGAAGGATCTCCACCCCACCCGCTTCCACCTGGCCCACGTGCTCTCCCGCGAACCCCGCGAGGCCGAGGTGCTCTCCGGCCGCCTGGACGCGGAGCGGCTCTCGGCGCTGGTCGACTCGCTGGTGGACGTGGAGAGCGCGGACCACTGGTGGCTGTGCGGCCCGCAGGGCATGGTCGCCGACGCCCAGCAGGTGCTGACCGGCCTCGGCGTCCCGGCGGACCGCGTCCACCGGGAGCTGTTCTTCGCCGACGACGAACCCGTGCGGGAGGTCCGCCACGAGGATGTCGGCCCCGAGGGACCCGTCAGCGAGGTCACCATCACCCTGGACGGCCGCTCCACGACCTCGTCCCTGTCCCGGGAGCGGAGCATCCTCGACGGCGCCCAGCAGACCCGGCCCGACCTGCCCTTCGCCTGCAAGGGCGGCGTCTGCGGCACCTGCCGCGCCCTGGTCACCGACGGCCGGGCCGACATGCGCCGCAACTACGCGCTCGAAGCGGCCGAGGTCGACGCCGGCTACGTCCTGACCTGCCAGTCGTACCCGGTCACGGAGAAGCTGACCGTGGACTACGACAGCTGAGCCCGCAGCGTCCTCCGGTGCGGGGGGGCGAACACTATGAACGCAATGATCGAAGGGATGGCCCCGGCCTCGGCGGGTTCCTAACATCCCGGCTCGCAGCGCAACTTCGCGCCGAGCACGTACAGGAGCCGCTTCGTGACCACACCTGACGCGTCCACCCGTGTCCCCTGGGCCTCCCGCCGCCGACGCCGTCCGGCGGTGGTGGCCGCCGTCCTCGCCGCCGTCCTCCTCGGCGCGCTCGGCAACGCACCGGCCGCCCACGCGCGGCCCGCCTCGCCCGCGCCAACGCCCTGCCCACCCGAATTGGCAGGCAAGGCGCGGTGCTACGCCGGCCAGGACGCGAACGGCGCCCACTACACGATGGCCGTGCCGGAGGACTGGAACGGCTCGCTCGTCGTGCACGCCCACGGCGGCCCCGACCTCGGCGAGTCCTCCGACCCGTCTCGGAGCACCGACGACCTGGAGCGCTGGGCGGTGATGGTCGACGAAGGGTACGCGTGGGCCGGCTCCGCCTACCGCCGCGGTGGCTACGGAGCCCGGATGGCGGCCGCCGACACGGAGAACGTCCGCCGCCTGTTCACCGAGCGGTTCGGCCGGCCGGAGCGGACCTACCTCCACGGCCAGTCCTGGGGCGGCGACGTCGCCGCCAAGGTCGCGGAGACCTATGGCAGGCGACCCGGCGCCTATGACGGAGTGCTGCTGACCAACGGTGTCCTCGGCGGCGGTTCGCGCGGCTACGACTACCGCGTGGACCTGCGGGCCGTCTACCAGTACTACTGCCACAACCACCCCCGCCCGACCGAGCCGCAGTACCCGCTGTGGCAGGGGCTGCGCCCGGACTCCACCATGACGACGGCCGGGCTCCGCGCCCGTCTCCAGGAGTGCACCGGGTACTCCTCCGAACCCGAGGATCGGACCGTGCTCCAGCAGCGCAATCTCGACGACATCCTCGCCGTCACCCGCATCCCGGAGCGCACCCTGGAGTCGCATCTCAAATTCGCGACCTTCACCTTCCGGGACATCGTGACGAACCGGCTCGGCGGCCGGAACCCGTGGAGCAACCGGGGTGTGCGGTACTCGGGTTCCCACGACGACAAGGCGCTCAACGCGGGCGTCGAGCGCTTCTCGGCCGACCCCTCCGCACGTCGTGACCTCTCCTACGACAGCGACCTCACCGGGAGGGTGTCCCTCCCCGTCCTCACCCTGCACGCGATCGACGACCCGACGGCCTTCGTGGAGCACGAGGCGGCCTACCGCGCCACCGTCCAGGGCGCCGGCCGGGGCGGCAACCTCGTCCAGACGTTCACGAACGAGGCCGAGCACAGTTCGCTGAGCGACTCCGAGTACGCCAACTCCATCTCCGCGCTGGACACCTGGGCGCGCTCCGGCCGCAAGCCGACCCCGCGCTCGATCGCGGCCTCCTGCGGCGCCTTCGACGCGACCTACGGCAGCGGATGCTTCTACGACCCGGGATTCCGTCCCGCGCCGTACGCCTCGCGGGTGCGGCCCCGGCCGGGCGGACTCGGCTGGCCCGCCATGACCGCCGCGCAGGAGCGGGCGTGGAGCCGGATCGACGGTGTGGGCATCGCGCCCTAGCTCTCGCGAGGTGGGGCGGGTGACCGCTCAGCCGCCCTCCGCCAGCACCGCCCGGATCACGTGGCGGGCGTTGCCGGCCATCGCCGGGTTGGTCCCGCGGTAGTACGGCAGCGCGATCAGAGCTTGGGAGAGCGTCCGTCCGCGGCCGCGCCGCCAGGCCGCGTCGTCCACACCGAGCGCCTCGCGGAAGACCTCCCTCGCGCCGGCCGGCAGCAGATTCCAGGCCGGGAAGAGATCGCAGGCCGGGTCGCCCACTCCCATGCACCCGAAGTCGATCACCGAGGACAGCCTGCCGTCGTTCACCAGCAGGTTGCCCGGCATCAGATCGGCGTGCAGCCAGACCGGCGGTCCGTCCCAGGCCGGGGCCCGCAGGGCGTCCTCCCACACGGCGGCCAGGGCATCACAGTCGACACCTTCCTCGGGGAGGCCGCGCAGTTCCTCGATCGCGGACCGGGTCTCCTCGTCGAGGGTGGCGAGCGGGCCGCCGCGATGGGCCTGCGGCGCGCCCGGCAGGGTGACGCTCCGCATCGCCGCCACGAACCCGGCCAGATCCCGGGCCAGCAGCGCGGGTTCGCTCAGCGCTCCGGCCTCGGGAAGCTCTCCGGGCAGCCATCGGTACACCGACCACGGCCACGGATACCCCTCGCCGGGCCGGCCGTCCCCGAGCACCTCGGGGACGGCGGTGGGCAGCAGGGGCGAGAGGCGGGGCAGCCACTCCCGCTCCACCAGCACGTCCCCGACCCCGCCCTCGATCAACGGCAGCCGTACGACCAGGTCGTCGCCCAGCCGGTACATCGCGTTGACCGTGCCACCGGACGGGAAGCGCTCGACCGGCAGTCCCGCCCACCGCGGGAACTGCCCGGCGACCAGGCGCCGTACGAGACGGACGTCGAGGGGACGAAGGCCCTGCCGCGTCTGCCCTGCTGAGCTCATGGGGCTCATCCGATCCCCCGACGCCGACGGCCGTCAAACGCTTTCCCGCCCGCCGGCGGCGAGGTCGGTCAGACGCCGAACTCCGAGGGCGCCACGCCGAGGGCGGTGCAGGCCTCGCGGATCGCGTACTGCTCGGACGGCTCGAAGACGCCGTCGGCTCCGGCGATGACCATGCCGGTCTGGATGACCGCCCGGGCCTCCGCGGGCTTCTTGGCGGCCTTGGCGATCACCTGCAGGGCCTCGCTCTTGCCCAGCTCGAAGTTGGCGACGAGCTTGTCCACGTGCTGGTTGAAACGCTGGCGGAGCTGGTCCGCCGGGAAGTTCTGCAGGACCTCGTTGGAGACGATCAGTTCCTCCACGCGCTGCCGCTCCGCCGGCTCCACCTGTCCGTCGGCCGCGGCGACCAAGGCGCACATGGCCATGCTGGCGTCCCGGTAGGCGCCGCTCTTGAGTTCGGTCTTGACCGAAGCGAGCTGGGTCTTGAACAGCCCGATCAGCTGGGCCTTGGAGCCGCCGGAGGAGGAGCCGGGCCGGCCGGATCCCTGATGCCCCTGATACCCCTGCGGTCCCTGCCCGGGTCCGCTCGCTCCTCGAGTGCCCTGGGACTGCTGGAAGGTCTTGGCCTGGTCCTTGATCTTGTCCCACATCGCCACTCGTGCCACCTCGGCTTCTGTTGCTGCTGCGTGTCCGTCTTGGTCCTCGGTCGCGATCTCTCGCGGCTATCAGGATGAACGCACCCGGGGGCCGCTCGGTTCCCGAAAGGCAAAGGCCGGGCAAAGTGTCTCACGGTGGCGTAGTAGGCTGCGCGACCAGGAGTTGACGGTCGGTCGGCATGGGTGGAGGCGTGACGTGTGGCTCGGCTGAACGCGTCACCGGCCACTCCCGAGCCCCCCGAGCCGCTCCGTCCTCCCGCCACGCGGCGCACGGTGTGGTCGCGGGAGGTGGGCTGGTTCGTCGCGATCGGCGTCGTGTCGACCGTCGGGCAGGCGCTGCTGTACTGGGTGCTGCGCCTGTGGTGGCCGCCGGCCGCCGCCAACCTGGTCTCCCTGCTGGTGCTGACCGTGCTGAACACCGAGGCGAACCGGCGGCTGACGTTCCGGCACACTGCCGTGGGGGCGGCCCGCGCCCACCTGGGAGCCGGTGGCCTCTTCCTGCTCGGCTACCTGGTCACGTCCGGTGCCGTGCTGTGGTTCAGACATGCCGAGCCCGGCGCCTCGCCCGCCGCCGAGACCGGGGTCCTCGCCGCCACGTCCGTCGCCGTCACCGTCGTGCGCTTCGTCGTCCTGCGGCTGGCCGTCTTCCGCGGCCCCGCTCGCCGACGACGCTGAACCGGGCGGCGCCCGTCAGGCCCAGAAGCCGCGACGGGAGGCCTCGATGTGGCCCAGGTACCGGTGCGTCCAGTCGCCCATGTGATGTGTCGTCTTCAGCAGTCCCCGCCCCGGCTCCGTGAGGGAGCACTCGACCCGCGGCGGCACCGTGGGGTGCACGTACCGCTCCACCAGTCGTTGCGCTGCGGCATGCGCAGGTTCCGCGTGAGCACCTTGTGGCCGATGCCCTCGATCTCGTCCCGCAACTCGCTGAAGCGCAGGGTGCGGTCGCCCGGCGCCTCGATGAGCGGGCGCGCCCACTTGTCGGCGATGTCCGAGAAGATCTCCCGTGCCAGGGAGTCCGCGCGCGTCAGGTCCGCGTCGTCGGGCGAGCCCGCGAACTGCTTGGTAACCATCGGGTTCCCCAGTCACTGAAAAGTGCGTTCTTCCATGTCAGCGTTCACTCTCCTACGGTTCCCGAGTAACCACTGGAGAGTGAACGCAAGGAGACACGTCATGGCCATCACCCTGGTGAACCCCGAGGGACTGCCGGAGATCGACGTCTACCGGCAGGTGTCGATCGCCTCCGGATCGAGGCTGGTCTTCGTCGCCGGACAGGTCGCGTGGGACGCCGACGGCGCCACGGTCGGCGTGGACGATCTCGCCGCGCAGGCCGAGCGGTGCTACCTCAACGTCGCCACCGCCCTGGCCGCGGCCGGCGCCTCCTTCGCCGACGTGGCGAAACTGAACGTGCACGTCGTCGACTGGACCCCCGACAAGATGCCCCTGCTGCTGGACGGCATCGGCCGGGCGACCGCGAAGCTGGGGGTCACCGCGGCACCGCCGGCCACACTGCTGGGCGTCGCGGCGCTGGACGTGCCCGAGCACCTGATAGAGGTCGAGGCCACCGCGGTCGTCGACTGAATCCGGCGGAGCCGTTTGAGGCTCTGGGCTTCGGACACGCGATGGCTGGGCGCCGCCGGCCGGCGGCGCCGACCGCGTACATGAACGTGTGGAGGCCAGTAATGGTGGAGAGGAACGGAACGGGCGGCGGACCGCTCGACCGTCCGGCGATGCCCCAGGAGGAGGCGGAGCTCTCTCCGCCGTACCGATACCAGCGCCAGCAGCGCCCCGGTCTGGAAGAGCGGATGGAAGTGCGCCCGCGCTACCTCGCCCCCCATTACCGGGGCTCCGGGAAGCTCGCCGGGAAGGTCGCGCTGATCACCGGGGGCGACTCCGGAATCGGCCGTTCGGTGGCCGTGCTCTACGCGCGCGAGGGAGCCGACGTCGCCGTCGTCCACCTGCCCGAGGAGCAGAACGACGCCGACGAGACCAGGGCGGCGGTCGAGAAGGAGGGCCGCACCTGTCTGCTGCTGCCGGGCGACCTGTGCGACCCGGGCTTCTGCGCGGACGTCGTCGAACGCACCGTAGCGGAGCTGGGCGCTCTGAACGTCCTGGTCAGCAACGCCGCCTACCTCAACAGCCAGAACAGCCTGTCCGACCTGACCGCCGAGGACTTCGACCGGGTCTTCAAGACGAACGTCTACGCCTACTTCCACCTGGTGATGGCGGCCCTGCCGCACCTCTCCCACGGTGACGCCGTCATCGCCACCGCGTCCGAGGAGGCGCTCAAGGGCAGCGAGATGATGATGGACTACGCCGCCTCGAAGGCCGCGCAGGTCGTCTTCACCAAGTCCATCGCCCCTCACCTCGCCGAGCGCGGCATCCGCGCCAACATCGTCTCCCCGGGCCCCACCTGGACGGTGCTCAACCTGGCGGGGCAGCGGTTCCCCGACGACTACCTGACCCACCTGGGCAGTTCGTCCCCCATGGGGCGGGTCGCCCAGCCGGAGGAGGTGGCCCCCGCGTACGTGTATCTGGCCTCGGACGCCGACTCCAGCTTCACCGTCGGCGAGGTCGTCGCCGTCACGGGCGGTCTGACGGACACTCGCTGAACGCGGGCCCGTCGCGCCCGTCGGTCAGCCGTGTACCGCCCGGTCGAGGAGGCTCTGCAGGTACAGGCCGCGCTGCGCGTCGACCGGGGTCGGCGTGCCGGTGCGGACGGCCGTCGCGAAGTCGTGGCGCAGGACGGGCCAGCACTCCTCGTGGTCGATGCCGGCCGTGTCGTAGACCAGGGGGTGCGCGGGGCCGAAGAGTTCGACGCGGGTGAGTGTGCGCGGGACGGCTACCGAGCCGGACAGGGAGGCCTGGCTCACGGCTCCGTTCTCGTGCTCGCAGGTCAGTTCCACCCAGCGGCGCGGGTCGCCGGAGGCGCGGAGGCCGGTGATGGGGCCGATCGCGGCATCCAGCAGGTCGAGCAGGTGAGGGCCGAGGTCGAGCAGGGCGCCGTGTTCGAGGCGCCAGCCGGTGGCGAACTCGCCTCGCAGGAAGGCGCCGTGGAGGTAGCAGGAGCGGGCCCCGGCCACGTCGACGGCGCGTGCGGCCGCCAGGAAGGCCCGGGTGGCGGGGTGGTAGCGCTTGGTCAACACGAGCTGGGAGACCACACCGGCTTCCGCGACCGCGTCGGCCACCCGGCGGGCCGAGGCCAGATCGGGCCCGAGCGGCTTCTCCAGCAGCAGGGCCTTGCCCCGCCGCGCCGCCAGCGGTGCCAGCTCGGCCTGGACGGCGGGCGGCACGGCGAAGGCCACGGCCTCGCAGCGGTCCAGCAACGCGTCGAAGTCGGCGGCGACATGGGCGGCGTAGGGCGCGGCGGTCTCGCGGGCGGCCTCCGTACGACGGGCCCAGACCGCGGCCAGCCGGGTCTCGGGTCCGGCGGCCAGTACCCGGGCGTGCATGGTGCGGGCCCAGGGGCCGGCGCCCACGAGCCCGACCTCGACGGGCCGGCCGGTCCAGGGGGCGGGGGCAGCGGTCACGGTGTTCCTGTCTTCCTGGTGCTTTCGGTGGGGTGCGGGAGGGGTCGGCGGTGCGCTCACGGCGCGAGGCGGTCGAGCCGGGCGTCGGCCTCGGCGGGGGAGTAGAGGTGCTCCACGACCATGGCGGCGGCCCCGACGAGTCCCGCGTGGTCGCCGAGGCGCGAGGTGACGACCTGGAGGCCGGCCGTGGCGCGGGGCATCGCGCGCTGGTAGACCAGCTCGCGCACCCCGGTCAGGAAGGGCACCCCGGAGAGCTCACCCGCGATCATGAGTACACCGGGATTGAGCAGGGTCACGACGGTGACCAGGACCTCGCCCACCCGCCGCCCGGCCTCCCGGGCCAGCCGTACGGCGTCGGGCTGTCCCTCGTTGAGCAGCCGCCGGACGTCTCGCCCCGAGGCGGTGTCGAGGCCGAGGGCGGCCAGCTCCTTGGCGATCGCACGCCCACTGGCGACGGCCGCGAGGCAGCCGTGGGAGCCGCACATGCACAGGGCATCGGCCCGGTCGTGCAGGCGGATGTGCCCGATGTCGCCGGCGCCGCCGTCGATGCCGCGGTAGAGGCTGTCGCCGATGACGACACCCGCGCCGATGCCGGTGGAGACCTTCAGCAGGAGGAAGGACGAGCAGTCGCGGTGGTTGGCCTGGTGCTCGGCCAGCGCCATGAGGTTCGCGTCGTTGTCCACCAGCACCGGAACGGGGTCGGCCGCCGCGTCCAGGCCCGTCCGCGCCGCGTACGCCTTCTGGAGCCGCTCCCGGATGGGGTACCGGTCCCAGCCCGGCATGATGGGCGGCTCGATCACCCGCCCCGACTCCCAGTCGACCGGGCCCGGTACGGACAGTCCGATGCCCGTGACGTGGGAGGCCGGGATGCCGGCCGCCGCGATCAGGTCGGGGAACCACTCGGCCAGCCGGTCCAGAACGTGGTCGGGTCCCTCGGCCACGTCCATGGGTCCCGTGTGCTCGGCCAGGATGGTGCCCGCGAGGTCGAGGACGGCGGCGCGGGCGTGCCGCGTCTCCAGGTCGAAGGCGACGACCGAGGCGTGGGCCGGATCGAAGGCGATCCGGTGCGACGGTCGGCCGCCCGTGGACTCGCCGGAGGTGTGGCGCAGCCACCCGGCGCGGTTGAGCAGGTCGAGGCGCTGCCCCACGGTGGACCGGGACAGCCCGGTGGCGCTCTGGAGGTCGGCCCGGGTGTTGGCGCGGCCGCTGCGGATCAGCTGCAGCAGCGCGCCCGCGCTGGCCTGACTCGACGTCATCATGTGTCCCCCAGGGCTCAACTCTTGTCGGCGCCGCTGGTCAGACCCTCGGTGAGCAGTCGTTCGGCGGCGAAGAACAGAAGTACCACGGGGATCGTCAGCACCACGGAACCGGCCATCAGGATCGTCTTCGGCACCTCGATGCCGTTGGAGAGCTGGGCCAGTCCCAGGGAGACCGTCCACTGGCCGGGGTCGGCGGCCAGGAACAGCAGCGCGAACAGGAATTCGTTCCACGCGATCATGAACACGTACAGGCCGGTGGCCATCAGGGAGGGCAGAGCGAGCGGCAGGATCACTTTGCGCACGGTCTGCAGCCGGGAGCACCCGTCCAGTGCGGCGGCCTCCTCGATGGAGGCCGGGATGGTGACGAGGTAGTTCTTCAGCATGTAGATCGACACCGGCACGGTCTGGGCGACGTAGACGATGGCGAGGCCGACCAGACTGGAGGACAAACCGATCTTCGCGAAGATGACGAAGAGCGGCACGGCCAGCAGGGTCGCCGGGAACATGTACACGGCCAGGAAGAGCGCGCTGACCTGGCGGTGGCCGAAGAACTTCAGCCGGCTGACGGCGTAGGCGCCGGGCACGGCGGCCACCAGGGTCAGCGCCACCGTGCCCAGGGAGACCAGCGCGGAGTTGACCAGGAACTCGAGGAATCCCTGGCCGCCGTCGTCGGTGGAGCGCAGTACGTCCTGGTAGGTGGAGAGGGTGAGGTCCTTCGCCGAGATCCACAGGGAGCCCGGGTCGAGCAGCAGCGCGTCGATGGGCTTCAGCGACAGCAGCACCATGTAGTAGAAGGGCAGGAGGGTGATCGCGGCGAGGAGCGCGATGACGATCCACCGCGCGACGCCGAAGAACCGCTCCTCGAACCGGGCCCGGCTCAGGGCCGCCTTCTGGGTCACGCTTCCTCCTGGACCTTGTCGCCGAAGAACTTGAAGTAGAGGCCCAGCAGGATCATCAGCACGAGGGCCAGGACGAGCGCCTGGGCGGCCGCGGCGCCCACGTCGTAGCGGGCGGTGAGGAAGTCGTAGACGCGTACCGCGGCCACGTCGGTGCCGGCGCCGCCGCCGGTGAGCAGGTAGACGTCGTCGAACTTGTTGAACGTCATGATGAAGCGCAGCACGCACAGCAGCGCGATGACCGGCATCAGCTGGGGCAGCAGGACGTGCCGGAAGCGCTGGGTGATCGTCGCGCCGTCGACCAGCGCGGCCTCCTCCAGGGTGTCCGGCACCGCCTGCAGCCGGGCCAGGATGAACAGGAACGCGAAGGGGAAGTAGCGCCAGCACTCGAAGACGATGACGGTCAGCAGTGCCAGCGGGATGTCGAAGTGCAGGCCCAGCAGGTGGACTTCGTACTCCCGGGTGGACAGGAAGGCGATCGGGTCGTCCCAGCCGAACAGCCGCCGGCCCCAGTCGTTGACCACGCCGTACTGCGGGCTGAGCGCGACCTCCCAGACGAAGGCCACGGCGACGACGGGCGCGACGTACGGCAGCAGCATCGCCGCGCGCAGCAGCCCGCGCCCCTTGAACGGCTTGCGCAGCGCGAGCGCGGCGACCAGGCCGAGGACGACGGAGCCGAGCGTGGAACCCGCCGTGTAGAGCAGGGTGGTCCACAGGCTGGACCAGAAGCCGGCCGACTCGAAGACCTGCGCGAAGTTGTCCAGGGACCAGTTGCCGAACAGGCCCATTCCCTGGATGTCGACGAGCTTGGCCTTCTGGAAGGCCAGCAGCACGGTCCACGCGATGGGCAGTACGACCACCACGAGGACCACGAGGAAGGTGGGGGAGACGAACGCGAGGCCCGCGCGGTTGGCGCGCCGACTGGCGGTCATCGGACGGCGGCCCGGTGCGGGCCGGTCCGTGGGCCGGGGGCTGGTGTCCCGGCGCTGCGGCGCGCCGGCTGGGGCTGTTGTCATGAGGGACCTTCGTGACGTGCAGGCGGGCGGCTACTGCAGGGACTTCTTCAGGGCGGCGACCTCTTCGTCGGCCTCGCGTGCCGCCTCGGACGGCGAGCTCTGTCCGCTGGTCATGGCGCCGATGGCCTTCGGCACGGGCAGTTCGCCGTTGGTGGCGCCGACGAGGGCGCCCTCGCCCTGGGTGATGCCCCAGCGGCGCATGGCGCCGACGCCGTCGGCGAGCTGGTCGAGGAGGCTCTCGGGGAAGACCTCGTCGAGGGGCTTGCGGGTGTCGACCCCGATGTCGCTGGAGCGCCAGGCGTCGAGGTAGCGGTCGGGCTCGGCGGCGGTGCCCGTGCGGACCGGGATCTTGCCCTCGGGTGCCATGCCGAACCAGGACTCGTAGCCGGTGCCCATCATGTACTCGATGAACTCGCGGGACGCCGCGGTCTCGGCCGTCTTGGTGGTCACCCAGGACGTGATCTCGCCGAACTGGGCCGCCTCCTTCGCGTCGGGCCCCTTCATCGCGGTGACGATGCCGCTGTTGTCCGACAGGTACCGCGGGTCGTTCGCGCACTGGGGGCAGCTGGGCAGGGCGTCCTTGCGCAGGCCGGCGAGTTCGTCGAGCAGGAACGAGGACCAGATGACCATGGAGGACCGGCCGGCGAAGTAGGTGGCCCGGGTGGAGTCCACGGTCTGGGTGCCCGGGGCGCCGTAGGCGCGGGCGAGCTGGTCGTAGGTGCGGAAGGCGGCCTCGCACCGCGGGGACTCGAGGGCGACCTCGTGCCGGTCGTCGACCAGTTGGCAGTCGTTGGCCAGGGCGAGGCTCTCGAAGCTCTGTGAGGTGAAGACGTCGCCGGGGTCGGTGGCCGCCGAGATGCCGTCGTGGCCCTTGGTGGTCAGCGCCTTGGCGGCGGCCAGCGTCTTCGCGTACGTGTCGGGAGCCGCCAGACCCTTCCGCGCGAACTGGTCCTTGCGGTAGACGAGCAGCTGGAGCCACGCGTCGGAGGGCACGCCGAGGCTGGTGGAGCCGTCGGAGGTCAGCTCCAGCGCGTTGGGGTTGAACGTGTCCCGCCCGAGTTCGCCGACGATCCGCTTCGGGATGTCGGTGTTCAGCAGGCCGTTGGTGTACATCTGCCAGACCTGGCCCATGGGGGCGGCGCCGATGACGTCGGGCAGCTTGCCCGACGCGGCCGCCGACATGATCAGCTGCGGCATCTGACCCTCGTCGACCCCGACGAGTTTGACCTTGATCCCGCTCTTCTTCTCGAACCCGTCGATGACCTTCCGCGTCGCGGCGACGCGGTCGGGGAGGTTCTCCTGGGACCAGACCGTGATCTCACGGTCGGGTTTGCCCGGCCCGGTGCTGCCCGCGCAGCCCGAGAGCAGCCCGACTCCCAGGGCTGCCGTGACGCCGACCGCGGTCGTCCTCGACCGCAGGGTCCTGATGCGCATTGAGTGTCCTCGTTCCGGCTTACGTCTGCTCGCCACGCATCACAGCACTACTTTTGCTGGTTGACAAGACATAAGTTGCGGATATTGTCGACGCAACCACTCAGTGACCGCAGCACTGACCGCCTCAGCAACCCTTCCGGAGCCCTCCGTGTCATCCGTGTCGTCCGTGTCGCCCGTGGAGCGCGTCGTCCAGTTCACCGGCCCCCGCCGAGTGGAGGTCGCCGAGTACGTCAGAGCCGAACTGCCGCCCGGTCATCTGCGGGTCCGCACCCGCTACTCGGGCATCTCGGCCGGCACCGAACTGACCGCCTACCGCGGCACCAACCCGTATCTGACCCGGACCTGGGACCCCGAGGCGCGGATCTTCCGCGACGGCGCACCCGGCATCGAGTACCCGGTGGCCGGCTGGGGCTACTCCGAGGTCGGCGAGGTCGTCGAGGTCTCGCCGGAACTCGCCGGCACCGCGGGCCTGCCCGCCCCCGGCGACCTGGTCTGGGGGATCTGGGGCCACCGCGGCGAGGGCATCGTCCCCGCCGAGCGCATGATCGGCCACACCCTTCCGACCGGGCTGGAACCGCTGGCCGGGGCCTTCGCCCGGGTCGGCGCCATCGCCTACAACGCCGTCCTGGCCGGCGACATCCACCTCGGAGAGGACGTCGCCGTCTTCGGCCAGGGCGTCATCGGCCTGCTCACCACCCGCCTCGCCCGGCTCAGCGGCGCCCGCGTCACCGCCGTCGACGCCCTCGACGGCCGCCTGGAGACCGCGCAGCGATACGGCGCCCAGCACACCCTCAACGCCCGCACCGACGCCGTCGCCGAACGCGTCCGCGAGGCCACCGGCGGCCTCGGCGCCGACCTCGCCATCGAGATCAGCGGCGCCTATCCGGCCCTGCACGAGGCGCTGCGCTCGGTCGCCGCCGGCGGCCGGGTGGTCGCTTCCGGCTTCTACCAGGGCGACGGCACCGGCCTGCGGCTCGGCGACGAGTTCCACCACAACCGGATCCAGCTGATCTGCTCCCAGATCGGCGGCGTCCCGCCCCAGCTGTCGAACCGCTGGACCGTCGAACGCCTCCAGCAGACCTTCCTGCGCCTGGTCGCCGAGGGACAGGTGGACGTCGACGCCCTGGTGAGCCACGTCGTCCCCGTCGCCGACGCGGCCGACGCCTACGCACTGCTGGACGAGCGGCCCGCCGAGGCGCTGCAGGTCGTCCTGGAATTCTGAGACCGGATTCTCCGAAAGGCCCCCCATGCTCAAGACCGCCGTCCAGGAACAGCTGCTGCCCGGGGACACCCTCCAGGCCAAGTGGGACTTCGCCCAGCAGGCCGGCTACGACGCCATCGAACTGCGCGGCAAGGGCGACCTCCACTTCGCCTCCCGCCGCGACGAACTCGAGCGGGCCCGCGAGGACGGCGTCGTCATGCCCACCGTCTGCGTCGACATGCCGCACTTCCTCGGCGCCTTCGACGCGGACCTGCGCCGCGACGCCCTCACCCAGATGAAGTCACAGCTCACCGTCATCGCCGAGATCGGCGGCACGGGTGCCCAGACGCCCGCCTCGTACGGCATGTTCTCCCGCCGTCTGCCGCCCTTCGAGCCGCCGCGCACCGAGGAGGAGGACCGCGAGGTGCTCCTCGCCGGACTCACCGAACTCGGCGAGCACGCCCGCCGCGAGGGCGTCACGCTCTTCCTGGAGCCGCTCAACCGCTACGAGGACCACATGGTCAACCGGCTCGAACAGGCCGCCGACCTGATCCGCGCCGTCGGCCTGGACTCGGTCCGGATCGGCATCGACAGCTACCACATGAACATCGAGGAGACCGACCCCGCCGCCGCGATCCTCGCCCACGCCGACGTCATCGGCCACGCCCAGGTCTCCGACTCCAACCGCTTCCAGCCCGGCGCCGGACACCTCGACTGGCCCGCCTGGCTCGGCGCCCTGCACACCATCGGCTACGAAGGCCACCTCGCCCTCGAATGCCGGCTGACCGGCGACCCCGTCGAGGCCGTGCGCTCCGTACCCGCGTTCCTCGCGAGGTCGGGCGCGTGAAGTCCTCCCTGGAGCTCCTGGACCGGCCCGCGCCCACCGCGCCCGCGGACCTGACCCTGCGGCGCGGTGCGGCGCGGGTCCTCATCGACAACTGGACCGGCACCTCCACCGTTCCCTCCCGCACCCTCTACCCCCACCAGTGGAGCTGGGACTCCGCCTTCGTCGCCATCGGACTGCGCCACCTCTCGGTGCGCCGCGCCCAGCGGGAACTGGAGTCCCTGCTGGCCGCGCAGTGGGCCGACGGACGCGTGCCCCACATCGTCTTCAACCCCGCCCTGCCCCACGACGCCTATTTCCCGAGCCCCGACTTCTGGCAGTCCTCCCGGGCCGGCCGTACCGCGGGCGCACCGCCCACCGCCGAGACCTCCGGCATCGTCCAGCCGCCGGTGCACGCCCTGGCGGCCTGGCTCGTGCACCGGGCCGACCCGGCGGAGTCACGGCGCCGCGGGTTCCTCGCCCGCGTCCACCCCCGGCTCGCCGCCTGGCACGACTACCTCCGCACCCGCCGCGACCTCGGCGGCGGGGGTCTCGCCGCCGTCGTCCACCCCTGGGAACCCGGCATGGACAACAGCCCCTGCTGGGACCGGGCCCTCCAGCGCGTCGAGCCGAGCCCGCCCGACTCCTTCCGGCGCGCCGACCTCGACCACGGCCACCCCGCCGACCGGCCCACCGACCTCGACTACGGCCGGTACGTCCGGCTGGCCACCGAGTACCGGGAAGCCGGCTACGACGACCGCGTCGTGCGGCACCGGTTCGCCGTGGAGGACCCGTGCTTCAACGCGCTTCTGGTCGTGAGCGAACTCGCCCTGGCCGCCATGGCACGCGAACTGGGCCTGCCGGGACAACGGCACACCGAGCGGGCCGCCGAGCTGACCCGGGCACTGACGGACCGGCTCTGGGACGAGGAGGCCGGCCTGTTCCGCGTGCGCGACCTGCACACCGACGCGCCGGTCGACGAGGGAAGCGTCAGCGGACTGGTCCCGCTCCTCGTGCCGCACCTGCCGCGGGACGTCGTCCGGCGCCTGCACACCACGCTCACCGGGCCGCGCTTCGCCGCCCCGGCCACGAGCCTGGTCCCGAGCTACGACCTGACCGGCCACGCCTTCGACCCCACCCGGTACTGGCGCGGACCGGCCTGGTTCAACACGGCCTGGCTGATCGAGCGAGGGCTGCGCACCCACGGCCTCGGGCAGGACGCCGCACGCCTGCGCGCCGACTTCCTCGCCCGGGCGGGACGCTCCGGATTCGCCGAGTACGTCGACCCGTCCACCGGCGAGGCCCGCGGTACCCGGCACTTCTCCTGGACCGCCGCCCTCACCCTCGACCTGCTGAGCGCCGACCCGAAGGAGCCCACGCCGTGACCGCGGCCGACCCCCGCGTCCAACTGGTGCGCGACGCCACCTTCGTCCGGCTCGGTACCGACGGGGAGATCAGCGGCACCCGCGGGTCGACGCCCGACGGACTGTTCTTCCAGGACGCCCGGCACCTCAGCCGCTGGCGACTCACCGTCGACGGCGGCGCGCCCGCCGCCCTGGTGCCCGCCACGGCGGACACCGACGACACGGCCGCCTGCGTACTGACCCCCGAAGGCACCCGCGACGACCCGCCCGCCTACACCGTCTTCCGGCGGCAGAGCGTCGCCGCGGGCACGTTCACCGAACACCTGAGCCTGGTCGGCAACCGCCCCGCCCCCGTGACCGCCCGCCTCCGCCTCGCCGTCGACGCCGACTTCGCCGACCTCTTCGAACTCCGCGCCGACGACCGCCACTACGCCAAGCCCGGCGCGGAGCACGGAACCCGCGAGACCGCGGACGGGATGCTCCTCACCTACCGGCGAGCCGACTGGCAGGCCCGGACCGAGATCGTCTGCCGTCCCGCCCCGGACTCGGTCGACGCCCCGGAGGCCGAACCGGGGTCCACCGCGCGGACGCTCACCTGGCATCTGCCGCTCGACGCCCACGGCCGGGCCGACCTGCACCTGACCGTCCGCGCCCACCCGCACGGACGCACCGTGCCCGCCGCACCCGCTGTGGCTGGTGCTGCCACTGCCGCTGGCGCTGCCGAACGGCGTCCGGACCGGCAGGAACCGACGACGTACGCGCCGGACGGGCCGGACGCGCCGGACGACCTGACGCTCACCGTCGAGCGCGGTCTCGCCGACATCGACCTCCTGACCATCCCGGTCCCCGGCGTCGACGGCGAGGACGTGTACGTCCCGGCCGCCGGCATCCCGTGGTTCCTCACCCTGTTCGGCCGCGACTCACTGCTGACGTCGTACTTCCTGCTGCCGTACCGGCCCGCGACGGCGGCCGCCGTCCTGAGCGCGCTCGCCGCCACCCAGGGGCAGCGCCACGACGCCTTCAGCGGCGAGCAGCCCGGACGCGTCGTCCACGAGACCCGGCACGGTGAACTCGCCCACTTCCGGCAGGTCCCGTACGGCCGCTACTACGGCGCCGTGGACGCCACGCCGCTCTTCCTCGTCCTGCTCCACGCCCACCACGAGGCGACCGGCGACCGCTCCCTGGCCGGACGCCTGGAGCGGCACGCCCGGAAGGCGGTCGACTGGATGCTCACCGACGGCGGCCTGGAGAAGCACGGTTATCTCGTGTACACCCCCGACCCGGGCGGGCTGGTCAACCAGAACTGGAAGGACTCCGCGGGCGCCATCTGCTTCCGCGACGGGACCCAGGCCCGAGGGCCCATCGCGGTCTCCGAGGCGCAGGGCTACGCCTACGACGCACTGCTGCGCACGGCCCGGCTGGCCGAGGACATCTGGCGGGACGAACCCTACGCGTGCCGGCTCCGTGAGACCGCCGCCCGGCTGCGGGACCGCTTCACGGCGGACTTCTGGATGCCGGAGGCGGACTTCCCGGCCCTCGCCCTGGACGGCGACGGCCGCCAGGTCGACGCGCTGGCCTCGGACGCCGGGCACCTGTTGTGGTCGGGCATCCTCGACCCGGAGCGCTCCCGCCGGGTGGGACGACGGCTGCTGGAGCCTGACTTCTTCTCCGGTTGGGCGATCCGCACCCTCGCCGCGGGACAGCGGCCGTACCACCCGCTGTCGTACCACCGGGGCAGCGCCTGGCCGCACGACAACGCGGTCATCGCGCTGGGCCTGGCCCGCCAGGGACTCACGGCCGAGGTGCGCACCGTCGCCGAGGGCCTCGTCGCGGCGGCGGCCCACCACGGCCACCGGCTGCCCGAGGTCCTCGCCGGCTACGACCGCTCGGCGACCGCCGGACCGGTCCCGTATCCCCACTCCTGCTCACCGCAGGCCTGGGCGGCCGCCACCCCGCCGGCCCTGCGGACGGCACTGGAGCAGGCACGGCGGTAACGGCCCGGCGGTGGGCGATCCCACGGGCGGTGACGTGCTTACCGCCTTACTGCGGGGTCGTGCGGGCCCGGTCGTGCTCCGGCGTGCCGACGTGTTGGCGGCAGCCCGTGTCGTGCCGTGCGCCCAGAGAGGTCCACCACCGCTCGCAGCAGTCGTCGCGGAGGGGGACGCGGGCGGCAGCGGGGCGGGTGCATCCAGGGCCGTGCACGGCCCCGTCGGAGTGCTGCCAGAACGCGCAGCAGGGCTTCAGCGTCGCGGCGAGCGGCTGCGGCAGGCGGGGGCGGGCCAGCCGCTCGGCGCGCTGTGCCCGCGCGACCGCCAGCCGGTGCTCCGTCCGGGCGCGGGCGGCACACCAGGCGAACACGGCGGCGGCGTACAGGCCGGGCAGGGCGAGCCAGGGGTGGTGGGTGGCCGCGTATCCGGCCGCCACGAGAAGGAGGGCGGCGGCGGCACGGCACGCGCGGGCGGTGCGCAGGCTCGGCGTCACAGGGAACTCCCGTCGGTCGGCGGCGGAGAGGGCCTCGGGACATCCGTATGCCCGCTGTCCGCCACCGAAAGCCGCGCTAAGGCTGTTCGTTCTCCCGCGTCCGTTCCCGCGCGTGGTGGCCCAGGGCCGCGCTGCGGCTCGTCGCCAGGTGGTGGAGGACGAGCGTCTGTACGCGCTCGACGTCGCGCTCCGCGATGGCCTGGTAGAGGGCCTCGTGTTCCAGCGCGACGGCCAGCAGGTCGTCGTGCTGGCCCATGAGCCACCGCAGCCGGCTGCGCAGGACGCGCTCGAGTTCGTTGAGAAGCTCGTTGGCGGCCAGGGAGATGACCGTCTGGTGGAAGTCGGCGGCTGCCCGGCGGGCCCGCACCGCGTCGTCGGCGCGGGCCGCCTCCAACTCGGCGTCCACCGTCGCGCGGAGCTTCTCCAGCCCGGAACGTGTGTGCCGCTGGGCGGCAAGCCGGAACGCCAGGGTCTCCAGGCCCGAGCGGACCTCGTCGAGATCGGCGATGTCGCTCGCGGTGAACTCCCGCACCACCGCCCAGGACCGCGGTCGAGGCGTCACCAGGCCCTCGGACACCAGAGTCTTGAGGGCCTCCCGGACGGGCAGCCGGCTCACGCCGAGCGCCTCGGCCAGCTCCCGTTCCACCAGGCGGCTGCCCGGCCGCCGCACACCGTCGACGATCTCGTCGCGCAACCGCCGCGTGACCCGCTCGGACTCGGGCGTGAAGCCCTCTGACGCAGCCATCGCCGTCCTTCGTCTGTCTTCCCGTTCCGAGGCGCGCCGACCGCGCCGGTGCGGGGCGTCGGTCGGGCGGCCCGTCAGAATACCCCGCGGCCGGTACGGCCGGTGTGGCCGGCGTGCGGCTGGCGCGCGGCTGGTGTGCGGCCGCCCACCGGGGGCGCGGGGCAGGGGAGAAGAAGGACGGGGTGCGGCGGTTTCAGCCCGCCCTCGGGGGCCAGTTGACGATCTGCTTGGGACGCGGTCGCGCGTAGGTGCGCACCTTGGACGTGGACAGGCCGAGCCGGACCAGTGACTCGGCGATCGTCACGGCGGCCGCGACCCCGTCGACCACGGGGACACCGGTACGGTCCACCACGCGTTCGGCGAGGCCGGCCATGCCTCCGCAGCCCAGGCAGATCACCTCCGCCCGGTCCTCCTCGACGGCGCGGGCGGCCTGCTCGGTGATGGCGTCCACGGCGGCCTGTTCGTCTCGTTCCAGTTGCAGTACGGCAAGTCCGCTGGCCCGCACGGAGGCGCACCTGGCGCTCAGTCCGGCCACCTCCAGCCGCTCCTCGATCAGGGGGACCGTGCGGTCGAGGGTGGTGACGACGGAGTAGCGGCGGCCCAGGAACTGGGCGGTGCTCGCCGCGGCCTCGGTGATGTCGACGACGGGGACGTCGAGCAGTTCCTGAAGTCCCTCCCGGCCATGTTCGCCGTATCCGGCCTGGATCACCGCGTCGAACGGCTCCGGGTGGGCGCGGACGGTCTCCATGACGGCGATCGCGGCGAGGTAGCTCTCGTAGTTCCCCTCGACGGACTCCGCGCCGAAGGCGGGCGTCAGGGGAACGATCTCGGTGCCGGGGGAGGCCGCGCCGGCCGCCTGCTTGCCGATCGCGTCGGTGATGGACTGCGTGGTGTTGACGTTGACCACGAGGATGCGCATGGGCGGGCCTTCCGCTCGGGTGGGCAGTGGCGCGGCGACGGCGGAGCTATTCCGCGGCGACGGCGATGGTCTCGCCGTCCACGTCGCGGATCGGCGAGGCACGGTCGGCGATGAGCGCGTACAACGCGGCGGCGATGATCGCGCCGACGAACCAGGAGAACCCGGCCGCGGCGTGGAACCAGGGCACCAGGGCGACGACGACGGCGATGGCGGCGCTCGGCACGAAGGCGGCGACGGCCCGCGGGTTGTAGCCGCGGCGGTAGTGGTACTCGGCGCCCGCTTCCTCGGTGTAGAGGGCCGGGACGTTGACACGGGACTTCCGCAGCAGCCAGTAGTCCGCCATGATCACGCCGAAGAGGGGGCCGAGCAGGGCGCCCAGCCCGCCGAGGAAGTAGTTGACGACCACCGGGCTGTCGTAGAGGTTCCAGGGCGTGATCACCAGGCCCAGGATCGCGCTCACGAGGCCGGCCCGGCGGAAGTCGAGCCGGTGCGGGAAGAGGTCGACCAGGGCGTAGATCGGTGCCACGAAGTTGGCCAGCAGGTTCACCGCCACGGTCAGGGCGATGAGGGCGAGCGAGGCGACGGCCAGCAGGAACATGTTGGGGACGGTCCTGACGATGTCCGTCGGGCTGGTGATGACGTGCCCGTCGAGAGTGAACTGGGCTCCGCTGAGGACCGCCACGATGACGGCGAAGAAGAGCATGTTCACGGGGATGCCGATCACGTTCCCGCGGACGATGGAGCCGCGGCTCCTCGCGGACCGGGTGAAGTCGCAGAAGTTCAGGACGAACGTCCCGTAGATCACGACCCACAGGGCGGCGGCCTCCAGCACCTGGAGCCACATCGCGCCGCCGGTGAGCGGGTCGCCGTTGGAGAGGCTGACCGAGCCGTCCGCCCGGACGAACATCCACACCGCGAGGGCGCACATGGTGAGCAGCGTGGTGGGCGCCGCGAAGGCCATGTACCGGCGGATCATCTGCATCCCGTAGCTCACGATGACCACCTGCAGGGCCCACAGGACCAGGAAGGTGATCCAGCCGAGCGTCGACTGGCCGAGCAGGGAGTTCGTGTCCAGGCGAGCGAGGCCGGGGAACATCGCCACCAGCAGGGTGCTCAGTACCGCGGAGGCGAGATAAGTCTGGATACCAAACCAGGCGATGGCGACGGCACCGCGAACGGCGGCCGGGAGCTTGGCACCTTTGATGCCGAACGCGATGCGGCTCATCACGGGGAACGGGACGCCGGTCTTGTGTCCCATGAACCCGGACAGTGTCAGCAGCAGGAAGAGCAGGACGGACGCGAGCGCGAAGGCGGCGAGGATGCCCCACACGTTCAGTCCGAGGGCGAACAGTCCGATGGCGAACGCGTAATTGCCAAGACTGTGCACGTCGTTGGCCCACAGGGTGAAGACGTTGTAGGCACCCCAGCGGCGCCCCTCCCTCTTCGTCGGGGCCAGGTCGTACGTGTAGAGACCCGAGCTGGGGGCGGTGTCGCTGGTCTCCGCGGGCGAGCGGTGGTCTTCCAGGGCAGTCATACGGGACTCCTGGGATCAGGTGCGGGAAGTTGGAGAGTTCCACAAAGCGGAAGCGACGTTCCGATGAACAGAACGTAGTTTTCGCCAAACGGCACCGTCAAGAGGTCTGCGGCAAAATGGAATACCATTTTGAGGGCAGTCGGGCGCACCTCGGCCTGCTCGTCACCGCCCTCATCGGGCCCGTCGTGGGCCCGCCGCCCGCGCCCGCCGCACCGACCGCCCCCTCAGCGCCGCGCGTGGCCCTCCGTGCTCTCCCTCAGGACGAGCCGGTGGGCCACGATGCGGTCCTGGGGCGACAGCACACCCGGGCCGGCACCGTCACTCGCGTCGCCCGGTGCCGTCGCCTCCTCGATGCGGCGCTGGAGCAGTTGCACGGCGACCTTGGCCACCGCCGCCTTGTCGGGGGCCACCGTACTCAGCGTCGGTACGCTGAAACGCCCGCCCTCCACGTCGTCGAAGCCGATGACGGCGACGTCCTCCGGCACCCTGACGCCGTGCTCGTGCAGGGCACGCAACGCGCCCAGCGCCAGCTGGTCGTTGAGGCAGAGCAGCGCGTCGGGGCGCGCGCCGTCCCGCAGCGCCCGCGCCACGGCCTCGGCGCCGTCCGGCATCCGGAAGGAGTCGACCGGCAGCAGGGCGGACGGATCGTAGGCGATGCCCGCTTCCGACAGCGCGGCACGGTAGCCGCGGGTGCGGGCCTCGGCCGTCCCCAGACCCGAGTCGTCGCGCCCGCCGACGGCGAGGACGCGGCGCCGCCCCAGACCGATCAGGTGGTTCGTCGCCTCGCGCGCGGCGCTCTCGTTGTCGATGGCCACGTGGTCGGCACCCTCCTCCAGCAGCTCCCCGAGCAGCACGGTGGGCGGGGCGCCCGCACGATCGCGCAGGTCCTCGGCGGTCAGAGCGAGTGGGCTCAGGATGATCCCGTCCACGAAGGCGGAGCCGAAACCGGCCAGCGCCGCCAGCTCGTGGTCGCGATCCGCCCCGGACTGATGGATCAGCACGGTCAGGGAGCACTGCTCGGCCTCGCGGATCACATGGCGGGCCAGCTCGGCGAAGTACGGGATGTCCAGTTCGGGAACGACGAGGGCGATGATGCCGGTGCGGCCCCTGCGCAGGTGACGCCCGGCCAGGTTCACCCGGTAGCCGAGCTGTTCGATGGCCTCGCGCACCACCTGCCTGGTCCGGTCGGAGACGTGGGCGTAGTCGTTGATGACGTTGGACACCGTCTTCTCCGACACACCCGCACGACGTGCGACGTCCTTGATCCTGGGCCGTGCCACCGAGACCTCCCTGCCTCTCACGCGAGAGCCGAGTCTATGTCCGGCACCGCGCGGGCCCGAGCGCAGGTCGGAGTGACGCCCCGGCGTGACTCGCTCGCGCCGCCGCCACTGCCCATCTCTCGTCCACAGCTCTTTACAGCCAATGTACATCGATGTAAAAACGAGCCACCGCATCAGCGTCCGGCCGTCGAAAGGTCCGCGATGAGTTCCCGTTTGCCTGCCCAGGGGGTGCCGGCCGCGTCCGACCCGGTACGCCGCATCGGCCGCCGTCGGCTCCTGCGTCACACCATGGCCGGAGCGGGAGCCCTGCTCACCGCGGGCCCGCTGTCCGGCTGCGCCTCACCGGCCTCCGCCTCGGGCGCGTCCGCGCTGAGCGTCTGGGACCTGTTCCAGGGCGGCGACGGCATGCTGATGGACGACATGATCGAGGCCGTGTCCGAGGGGACCGCGGGCGCCGAGGGCTTCGAGGTCGACCGCACGATTCTGGACTGGGGCCCGTCCTACTACACCAAACTCGCCATGTCCGCCGCCGGCGGCCGGGCCTCCGACGTGGCCGCCATGCATCTGTCCCGGCTGGCGGGCTACGCGCCCGGCGGCCTGGTGGACGCCTTCGACCTGGACCTGCTCGCCGAGTTCGGCGTCACGCGGAAGGACTTCACGCCGGCCGTCTGGTCGCGGACGCAGCACGACGGAACGGTCTACGCGATCCCGCTGGACGTCCACCCGTTCATCGTGTTCTACGACCAGGAGGCCGCGGACACCGCCGGTCTCCTGGACTCCTCGGGGGAGCTGGCTCCGATGGGCTCGCCCGAGGCGCTGCTGGACGCGGGCAAGGCCCTCGCCGAGGCGACCGGGGAGTCGGGCATCCTCTTCGGTCACGTCACCGACACGGCACAGAACTGGCGGCTGTTCGCCGGTCTCTACGCGCAGACCGGTGCCGAGTTCACCCTGCCGGACGGGGGACCCCCCGAGATCGACATCGACGCCGCCGTACGCGTCGTGACGTTGATGAAGCAGCTCTTCGACGGCCGGACCAACCCCAACTACCTCGACTACAACGGCGCGCTGGCCGCCTTCACGGGCGGCCGCGGCGGCATGGCCATGCTCGGGGAGTGGGAGCTGCCGACGCTGAAGCAGTCCGGCATCCCCCTGGGCGCCGCCCCCTTCCCCCAGGTCTTCGACAAGCCGGCCGTCTACACCGACAGCCACAGCTTCGTCCTCCCGCACCAGGAGGACCCCGACCCGGCGCGGCGACGTGAGGCCCACCGGTATGTCGCGGAGATCCTCAAGCAGAGCCTCACCTGGGCGAGCGCCGGCCACATCCCCGCCTACCAGCCTGTGCTCGCGGAACCGGAGTACGCGGCCCTCGACCCGCAGTCCTCCTACGCGGACGCCGCGAAGGTGGCGGTGCTCGACCCGCCCAACTGGTTCGTCGGCGCCGGTTCGAACTTCCAGAACCGGATGTGCCAGCCGCTCCAGTCGGCGCTGCTGGGCAACACGTCCGCCGAGAAGGCGGTGCGTCAGATGGTCCGCGAAGCGGACGCGCTGCTGCGGCAGCCCAACCCGGTGGCCTGACCAGCACAAGGAGTGACCGACGTGACCACCACCGCACCTCCCGGCGCCGAGGCGCAGACCGCCCCGCCCGCCGCACGTACCGGCGGCCGTGGCCGAGCCGCCCTGCGCCGCATACGCACCACCCCGAGCACTGGGTTCGTCTTCGTCCTGCCGTTCCTGCTCGTCTTCGCCCTCTTCATGGTGTGGCCCATCGTGCAAGGGCTGTGGATGAGCTTCACCGACACCTCGCTAGCCTTGCGCGACACGAGCTTCGTCGGCTTCGACAACTACAGCGAGGCGTTCGGTGACCCGGACGTCTGGAGCAGCCTCGGCAACACGGTCTTCTTCACTGTCATCTCCAGCGTGCCGCTGGTGCTGGTCGCGCTGGCGATGGCGCTGCTGGTGCACAGCGGGCTCGCCGGGCAGTGGGCGTGGCGGCTGGCGTTCTTCGCCCCCTACCTGCTGCCCGTGACCGTGGTGACCCTCATCTGGACCTGGCTCTACCAGCCCGAACTGGGCCTCGGCAACCAGCTCCTCACCACGCTCGGCCTCGGCCCCGTCGGCTGGCTGTCCGACGAGTCCGTCGCCATGTGGTCCGTCGCCGCCCTCACCGTCTGGTGGACGGTCGGCTTCAACTTCCTGCTCTACCTCGCCGCGCTCCAGTCCCTGCCCTCGACCTTCGACGAGGCGGCGGCACTCGACGGCGCCGGGGCGTGGCGCCGCCTGTGGTCGATCACGCTGCCGCAACTGCGCAGGACCACCGCACTGGTGGCCATGCTCCAGGTCCTCGCGTCGCTCAAGGTGTTCGACCAGATCTACATCCTCACCAAGGGCGGCCCCAACGGCTCGACCCGCCCCGTCCTCGAGTACGTCTACGACGTGGGCTTCACCGGCTACCGGCTCGGCTACGCCTCCGCCATCTCCTACCTCTTCTTCGCGCTCGTCATCGTCGTCTCGCTCGTGCAGCTCCGCCTCTTCCGCCAGGAGGACTGACCGTGTCCGCAACCGTCACCACCGTCCGCACACGGCGCCGTCCACCTCGTGAAGCGGCCGGCTCCCCTCTGCTCCTCGGCCACGGCCGGCTGCCCCGCGTCCTGGCCGGGACGGCGCTGGCCGTTCTGGCGGTCGTCTGGCTGGTGCCGTTCCTGTGGGCGATCATCACCTCGGCGCAGAGCGAGCAGGACGTCGCCACCCCCGGCCTCTCGCCGTTCAAGGGCGCCTTCACCCTGGACGCCTACCAGCGGATCCTGGAACGCGGGAACGTCACCGTCTGGGCCTTCAACAGCTTCTTCATCGCCGCACTGGTCACGCTGATCACGGTGGTGGTCTCCACCCTCGCGGCGTACGGCTTCTCGCGCGGCACGTTCCGCGGTCGCCGGGCGCTGCTCGCCGTCACCGTCGCCGCCATCATGATCCCGCCGCAGCTGCTCGTCGTGCCGCTGTTCGAGCAGATGCTCCTGTTCAACCTGGTCGACACCTACGCGGCGGTCATCCTGCCCCAGGTCGTCGCGCCGATGATGGTGTTCATCCTCAAGCGGTTCTTCGACGGCATCCCCAGGGAGCTGGAGGAGGCGGCCCGGATCGACGGTGCCTCCGAGTTCCGGGTCTTCCGGTCGATCGTGCTGCCGCTCTCGCGGCCGATCGTGGCCGCGGTGGCGATCTTCGTCTTCATCGGGGCGTGGAACAACTTCATGTGGCCGTTCATCGTCACCAACGACCCGGACCTGATGACCCTCCCGGTGGGCCTGGCCACCGTGAAGGACGCCTATGGCGTCCAGTACGCGCAGTCCATGGCCTCCGCCCTGCTGGCGGCGCTGCCGCTGATCGTGGTCTTCCTCCTCTTCCAGCGCCGCATCGTCAACTCCGTCGCCACCACCGGCCTCGGCGGTTCCTGATCCTCGCCCCGCCCGCTGTACACACGGGCCCGGCGCCAGCGCGCCGGCCCACCGATCGACTGGAGCATGTGTGCCCACTCACTCCGTACCGCGCCCGGAGTACCCGCGACCGCAGTTCGCGCGCCGCGACTGGCTCAACCTGAACGGCGCCTGGCAGTTCGAGACCGACCGAGGCGACAGCGGACTCGAACGCGGCCTCCTCGACCGCGAGCTGCGCGACGAGATCCTCGTCCCCTTCCCGCCCGAGTCCGAGCTGTCCGGCATCGGGGACACCGACTTCCTGGAGGCCGTCTGGTACCGGCGCGCCCTCACCCTGCCGACCGCCTGGGCCGGGCGCCGCGTACTGCTCCACTTCGGCGCCGTCGACTACGACACCACCGTGTGGGCGGACGGCAAGGAGGTCGCCCGGCACCGCGGCGGCTTCACCCCCTTCAGCGCCGACCTCGGTGACATCGCCGGGGCGGGGGAGGAGGTCGTCGTCACCGTCCGGGCCCGCGACCCCAGGTCCGGTCCGCAGGCGCGCGGCAAGCAGGCCGTGCGGTACGCCAACCACGACTGCAACTACACGCGGGTGACCGGCATCTGGCAGACAGTCTGGCTGGAGCCCGTCCCCGAACTCCACCTGCGCCGCCCCCGGATCACCCCGGACCTGGCCGGTTCGGCCTTCCACCTCGAATTGCCGTTGTCCGGCAATCGGCCCGGCCACCGCGTGCGCGCCGTCCTCAGCGACACCGACGGCGAGGTCGCCCGCGCCGAGGCCCGCGCCGACCTGGACCTCGCCCCGCGCCTGCACCTGCCGGTGCCGGAGGAGCGGCGGCGGGAGTGGAGCCCCGACGACCCGCACCTGTACGACCTGCGCCTCGAACTCCTCGACGCCGCCGGACAGGTCGTCGACAGTGCGGAGAGCTACGCCGGGCTGCGCGCCGTGGGTCTGCGGGGCAAGGCCGTCACCCTCAACGGGCGCCCGCTCTTCCAGCGCCTCGTGCTCGACCAGGGCTGGTACCCGGACGGGCTGATGACCGCCCCGACCGACGAGGCACTGGTCCGGGACATCGAGCTGGCCATGGAGGCCGGCTTCAACGGAGCCCGGCTGCACCAGAAGGTCTTCGAGGAGCGCTTCCTGTACCACGCCGACCGCCTCGGCTACCTGGTCTGGGGCGAGTTCGGCGACTGGGGCTGCGAGACGGGCGGCTCCTCGGGCGACAACCAGCAGCCCGACGCCTCCTACGTCGGCCAGTGGCTGGAGGCCCTCGAACGGGACTACTCGCACCCCTCCGTCATCGGCTGGTGCCCGCTCAACGAGACCTACCAGAAGCTGCACGACCGCATCACCCAGCTCGACGCCGTCACCCGGGCGATGTTCCTCGCCACCAAGGCCATGGACACCACCCGACCGGTCATCGACGCCTCCGGGTACGCCCACCGGGTCGCCGAGACCGACATCTACGACTCCCACAACTACGAGCAGGATCCGGCGGCCTTCCGCCGGCTCATGTCGGGCCTCGCCAAGGACGTCCCCTTCGTCAACGCCTACGACAACGGCGCCCCCTACTCGCAGCCCTACCGCGGCCAGCCGTACTTCGTCAGCGAGTTCGGCGGCATCTGGTGGGACCCGGAGGCGGCCGCCGACCGCTCCGGCGAGGACCGCACCGAGTCCTGGGGCTACGGAGAACGGGTCCGCAACGAGGACGAGTTCCACGAACGGTTCAGCGGCCTGACCGAGGTGCTGCTGGGGGACCGTGACATGTTCGGCTACTGCTACACCCAGTTGACCGACGTCTTCCAGGAGCAGAACGGCATCTACCGGTTCGACCGCGGCCCGAAACTCGACGTCGGCCGCGTCCGTGCCGCGCAACTGCGCCCGGCCGCGATCGAGGAGCAGGACCCGGCATAGCGGGTTCCGGGGCCGGAGGCGGCGGATCGCCGCCTCCGGCCCGGCGCGCGGGGTCAGAAGGGACGGTCGCCCTCGATGGCGACGCGTTCCGCGACGCGGCGGTCGGAGCCGTAGTCGCCCACGGCGTAGTGCTGCGTGGCGCGGTTGTCCCAGAAGGCGACGTCGCCGGGCTGCCAGCGGAAGCGCACCTGGTACTCGGGGACGTGCGCCTGCTGGAAGAGGAAGCGCAGCAGCCGGTCGCTCTCGTCCCGGTCCATGCCGGTGATGTGGGTGGTGAAGGAGGTGTTGACGAACAGCATGCGCCGCCCGGTCTCGGGGTGGGTGCGCACGACGGGGTGCTCCACGGGCGGGAAGCGGTCCTGGTGGGGGATCAGCCGCTCGGGACCGTAGAACCTCGCGAAGCCGGGGATGAAGTCGTGCACGGCGCGGGCACCGTCGATGCGGTCCTTCACCTCCTGCGGGAGGTTGTCGTAGGCGGCCGCCATGTCCGCCCACATGGTGTCCCCGCCGAACGGCGGGACCTCGCGCAGCTGGAGGACGGCGCCGAGCGCCGGCCGCTCGCGGAACGTGACGTCGGTGTGCCAGACGTTCTCGTACGTCGGGGTGGCCCCGTCGGCCTTGTCGAAGCGGACGACGTCCTCGCTGGCGCCGGCGGCGAGCAGGGGGTTGGTCTCCAACTCGCCCCAGTGGCCAGCGAAGTGGCGCTGCCGGTCGGAGGTGAGGTGCTGGGCGCGGAAGAACAGCACCTTCCACTCCAGCAGGGCGCGGTTCAGCTCCTCGCGCAGTGCGGAGTCGAGCGGGCGCGAGAGGTCGACGCCTCTGATCTCGGCGCCGATCGTGCGCGCCTGCGGAACGACCTCGAAGAGTTCGTAGGGCCGTTCCTCCCACCCCGCGGGCAGCCGGTGCAGCACGCGCCGGCCCTCGTACATCCCGTCCTGCGGAATGCGTGCTTCTCGCAGGCCGGTGCTCGGGACGGCGGCCGTGACGGTCATGGGAGTCCTCCCCTTGTGTGGCGGTACGGGCGGTACCGGGCCATGGCGGTACGACGTCGACGCCGGACGGCCCGGGAATGAAGGTGTTCCGGACGGTTCGCCGGAAGGAATGCCGATCTGCTCACGACGCCGTACGCGTCGGGCCCTCGGTTCGAAGACGGCCGTTATCGGCCGGAGCGCTCACATCCGGTTCGTTCGGGCACGCGGGGACACTCCGCCGTGGTGCCGAACCGGTATGTGGTCATGGCATCGATTGTGTGATTTTCCCGCGCCCTTGTCAACGCGACCGGACGGGCCGCGGGGCGAAGGGGAGCATGGCGTCGCCCTCGGGCTGGACGACGCCGTAGCTGCTCTCGGGCACCTTGTTCCAGACGCCGGGCAGGTCGCCCAGGGGCTCCGAGACGATGAGGCGGGTCTCGTCGGACGCCTCCCGGAGGAACGGCAGGTCGGGATGGAGAGCACGCAGGCTCTCCACACGTGAGCTGTAGTAGAGCGACCGTGACTCCGCCTGGCTGGAGTAGCGGAAGGCCCACAGCCGCAGCCCGTCGGTCACGGCGACCGTCATCTGCAGCGGGTACTCCACGTCGTGCCGGTGTCCGATCTCCTCCACCAGCCCCGCCATCCGTGCCACGGCCGTCGGAGGATCGTCCTCCAGGCCGAACGTGAGGGCCAGGAAGAACATCATCTCCGAGTCCGTCGAACCCTCGATGTGCGTGAAGAGCCCCGGATCGACCGCAAGGGCGAGGTCGCGCCGGACGCGGTGGAAATCGGCGATCGCGCCGTTGTGCATCCACATCCAGCGGCCGTGGCGGAAGGGGTGGCAGTTGGTCTGCTGCACGGCGCTGCCCGTCGAGGCCCGGATGTGCGCGAAGAACAGGGGCGAGCGGACATGGCCGGCGATCTCCCGCAGATTGCGGTTGCTCCACGCCGGACCGATCTCCCGGACGATCGCGGGCGTCGTCATCTCCGGACCGAACCATCCGACGCCGAACCCGTCCCCGTTCGTCGTCTCGACGCCCATCCGGGCGTGCAGGCTCTGGTCGATCAGTGAGTGCTGCGGCTGGTAGAGGATGGTCTCCAGCAGCACGGGCGTTCCCGAGTAGGCAAGCCATCGGCACATCGTCTGCCGCCTCCCTGGTCCTGGGCGCGTGTCGCGCGGGGCACCGGCCCTCAGTCGACCGGCCAGGTGTGGACCGGGGCGTTGAGATGCATGTAGTCCATGTACTGCCGCGTCATCCGGCGCAGGGCCTCGTGGCGGCCCGGACGGGCGGAGGCGTCGATGTGGTGGAACATCTCCTTCTGCCAGACCGCGCCGTTGCGCCCGGTGACGCACCGCTGCTCGATGATGCCGAGCAGCGGCTCCCGCCAGGCCGCGTCCATGCCGGAGAGCTCCAATCCCCGGTGCGCCAGCGGCAGCAGCCGCCGCAGGACGAGTTCGGGCACGGTCACCTCGCCCACGCCGGGCCAGTACAGCCGTGCCTCGATGCCGTGCCGGGCCGCGGTGTGCAGGTTGTCCTCGGCGACCGAGAACGACATCCGCGACCACACCGGCCGCTCCTCCTCCACCAGGGCGCGGGTGAGCCCGTAGTAGAAGGCGCCGTTGGCGAGGGTGTCGGCGACGGTCGGGCCGGCGGGCAGTACACGGTTCTCCACCCGGACGTGCGGTTTGTCGTGGGCGACGGCGTAGACGGGCCGGTTCCAGCGGTAGATGGTGCCGTTGTGGAGGGTGAGTTCGCCCAGTTCGGGGATGTCGCCGCGGTCCAGCGTCTCCGCGGGGTTCTGCTCGTCGCACAGGGGCAGCAGTGCCGGGAAGTAGCGCAGGTTCTCCTCGAAGAGGTCGAAGACGCTGTTGATCCACCGCTCCCCGAACCACACACGGGGCCGCACGCCCTGCGCCTTGATCTCCTGCGGCCGGGTGTCGGTGGCCTGCTCGAAGAGCGGGATACGGCTCTCGTGCCAGAGTTCCTTGCCGAGCAGGAACGGCGAGTTGGCCGCGAGGGCGACCTGGACCCCGGCGATCGCCTGGGCCGCGTTCCAGTAGTCGGCGAACTCGTCGGGGGACACCTGGAGGTGGAACTGCGTGCTGGTGCAGGCGGCCTCCGGTGTGATCGTGTCCGCGTAGGTCCGCAGGCGGTCGACGCCGTCCACCTCGATGTGCAGGTCCTCGCCCCGGGCGGCGAACACCTGGTCGTTGAGCAGCCGGTAGCGCGGGTTCTCCGACAGGGCGGCCTCGCCCACGTCCGTCTCGCGCAGCGTGGGCAGGGTGCCGACCATGATCAGATGCGCGCCGATCGACTTGGCGCGGTCCTCCGCGTGGTTCAGGGCGGCGCGGATCTCGGTCTCCCAGGAGTCGGGGCCGCCCGCCGTCAGCCGGCGGGGCGGGATGTTGATCTCCAGGTTGAACCGGCCCAGCTCGGTGGCCCAGGCGGGGTCCGCGATCGCTTCGAGCGCGTCGCTGTTGCACATCGCCGGCTCGGCCTCGTCGTCGACCAGGTTCAGTTCGATCTCCAGCCCCACCTGGGGCCGCTCGGTCTCGAACCGTGACTCGCGCAGCATCTGCGCGAAGGCCTCGAGGCACTCCTGCATCTTGCTCCGGTACCGGCGGCGGTCCTCGCGGGTGAAGACCAGCGCCGGGACGTCCCGTCCCATCGGCCCTCCCGGGGTTGCCTTCCTCGGACGCCTCTCCACCCCAGCGTCGCACCACCTGGCGCCCCTCACCAGACGGGACGGGACGGGGCCCACCGCACCGTGTGCGATGAGCCCCGTCGATTCAGGTCCTCGTGCGGCCGATCAGCCCCTCAGAGCTTGCCGGACTCCCGCACCGTGATCTTGGCGGAGGTGCGGCCGGCCGGGGAGGAGCCGTAGCCCTCGACCTTGTCGACCACGTCCGTGCCCTCGACGACCTTGCCGAAGACGACGTGCTTGCCGTCCAGCCACGGGGTGGGGACGGTGGTGACGAAGAACTGCGAGCCGTTGGTGTTCGGACCCGCGTTCGCCATGGACAGCAGGTAGGGCTCGGTGTGCTTCAGCTGGAAGTTCTCGTCCGCGAACTTCTCGCCGTAGATGCTCTTGCCGCCGGTGCCGTCGCCCCGGGTGAAGTCACCGCCCTGCAGCATGAACTGCGGGATCACGCGGTGGAACGGGGAACCCGCGTAGCCGAAGCCGTGCTCGCCGGTGGCCAGCTCGAGGAAGTTCTTGGCGGTCTTGGGGGTGACGTCCTCGAAGAGCTCGAAGACGATGCGGCCCGCATCCTGGCCGTCGATGTCGATGTCGAAGTAAACCTTGGAATTGCTCATCGCACCATTGTGACGTGCGAACCCCCGTGATGTCGCACCGGCCGTCCTTTCAGCGTGTGGCGAGCAGCCCGAGCGTGTCGATCACCCGGTTCGAGAAGCCCCACTCGTTGTCGTACCAGGCGACCACCTTGACGTGGCGGCCGTCGACGCGGGTCAGGGCCGAGTCGAAGATCGACGAGGCCGGGTTGCCCGTGATGTCCGAAGAGACCAGCGGGTCGTCCGAGTATTCGAGCACGCCCGCGAGGGGCCCCTCGGCGGCGGTGCGGTAGGCCGCCAGCACGTCGTCCCGCGTCACGTCACGGGCGACGGTCGTGTTGAGCTCGACGATCGAACCCACCGGTACCGGCACGCGGATCGAGTCGCCCGACAGCTTGCCGTCGAGGTTCGGCAGCACCAGGCCGATCGCCTTGGCGGCGCCCGTCGTGGTCGGCACGATGTTGACCCCGGCGGCGCGGGCGCGGCGGGGGTCGCGGTGCGGACCGTCCTGGAGGTTCTGCTCCTGTGTGTAGGCGTGCACCGTCGTCATGAAGCCGTGTTCGATTCCGGCGAGCTCGTCGAGGACCGCGGCCAGCGGCGCGAGCGCGTTGGTGGTGCAGGACGCGTTCGAGACGATCGTGTGCGCGGCCGGGTCGTACGCGTCGGTGTTCACGCCGTACGCGAGGGTGACGTCGGCGCCGTTCGACGGCGCGCTGACCAGGACCTTCCTCGCGCCTGCGGTGAGGTGGGCGCGGGCGGCGTCGGCCGAGGTGAAGCGGCCGGTGGCCTCCAGCACGAGTTCGACGCCGAGCTCGGCCCAGGGCAGCCGCGCCGGCTCGCGCTCGGCGAGCACCTTGATGCGGTGGCCGTCGACGACGAGGGTGTCCCCGTCGACGGTCACCGGGCGGCCGAGCCGGCCCGCCGTCGAGTCGTAGGCCAGCAGCCGTGCGAGGGTGGCGGGCTCCGTCAGGTCGTTCACCGCGACGACCTCGAGCTTGCTGTCGCGTTCGAGGAGGGCGCGCAGCACGTTGCGTCCGATGCGTCCGAAACCGTTGATGCCGATGCGAGTCATGTGAGGTGTCCCTTCGGTTCGCCGTGCGGTGCACCACCAGACTCTCGCGCGGCGTCCGCCGTCGGCAGCGGCGTGATCGCCATGGTTCGCAAGGATCGCGCCAAGCGCCGGACACGGTGGTTGGTTGCGGTTGCGGCTGCGTAGTGCGGTCGCGGGGCTATTCGCCTTGGGCGAAGGTGCGCCGGTACTCGCTCGGTGTGGTGCCGAGGATGCGCTGGAAGTGCAGCCGCAGATTCGCACCGGTGCCGAGACCGACGTCGGCGGCGATCTGCTCGACGCTGCGCTCCGAGCGTTCGAGCAGTTCACGGGACATGTCGATACGGGCGCGCATGACCCACTGCATCGGCGTGTACCCCGTGTCGTCGACGAAGCGCCGCGAGAACGTGCGCGCCGACACCGCCGCGTGCCGGGCGAGGGCCTCCAGAGTCAATGGTTCGCCGAGCCGACGCAACGCCCACTCGCGGGTGGCGGCGAACCGCTCGCCCAGCGGCTCCGGCACGCTGCGCGGCACGTACTGGGCCTGACCGCCGCTGCGGTAGGGAGCGGCGACGAGGCGCCGGGCCGCGTGGTTCGACGCGGCCACCCCGAGGTCGCCGCGCAGGACGTGCAGGCACAGGTCGATGCCCGAGGCGGCGCCGGCGGACGTCAGCACGCTGCCCTCGTCCACGAACAGCACGTTCTCGTCGACCCGTACGAGAGGGTGCTTCGCCGCGAGTGCCCGCGTGTAGTGCCAGTGCGTCGTGGCGCGCCTGCCGTCGAGCAGGCCCGTGGCGGCGAGCGCGAAGGCGCCCGTGGAGATGGCGGCGAGCCGCGCACCCCTCGTGTGGGCCGCGGTCAGCGCGTCGACGACGGCCGGCGGTGGATCGTCGAGGTCGGGGGACCGGTAACCGGGCAGGAAGACCACGTCGGCCCACGCCAGCGCGTCGAGGCCGTGGGCGACGTGGTACGACAGGCCGTCACCGCCGGTCACGAGGCCGGGCGCCGCGCCGCACACCCGCACCTCGTACGGCATGCTCGCGCGCGTCGTGAACACCTGAGCCGGGATACCGACATCGAGAGGCTTCGCGCCCTCGAGCACGAGGACGGCGACGCGACGCAGGCGGGAGGACGGCACGGGGCCAGCGTACGTGGGGAAGCGGACGGGTCAGCTCAGGCCCAGGGCACTCATGGTGTGCTCGGCCATGCGCCGTTCCCCGAGGGCGTTGGGGTGGACGGGGACGAGGCTCCGGCCGAAGAGGAGCGGTTCGATCCACCGGGTGCCGGCGGCCTCGCAGGCGTCGTGTCCCTCGGACACCTTGGAGAAGTCCACATACGTGGCGCCGGTCTCCTCCGCGGCCCGCTCGACGGCGGCGTTGAGGTGTGTCTGGATGTCGCGCAGGTAGGGCACGTCACCGGCGGCGATCGGCAGCTTCGCGAAGCAGGACGGATCGGCGGTGGCCGGTGTGATCCACGGGTAACCCAGGGCCGCGACCCGGGCGTTGGGAGCCTCGGCGTGGACGCGGCGCAGCGCGGCCTTGAGCGCGGGGTAGGTGTTGGTCTCGATCTGGTCCACGAAGGACGTGCCGTGTCTGTCCTTGCAGGGACTGCCCTTCCCGCCGCTGAGGACGCCCGCGGAGCCGCAGGCCGTGATGGCGTTGATGAACGTGTTGTTGTCGTTGCCGCCGATGGTCAGCGTGACCAGGTCCGTGCCGGCGCTGAGCGCGTCCACCTGGGGCGCGACGCCCGGGTACTGCGCCTGGGTGAAGTGGGCGGTCTGGGCGGCGCCGCAGGTGACGTCCTTGAGGCGGGCGCCCGTGGCGGCGGCGATGACGTGGGGGTAGTTCGCCGTGGAGCGCAGACAGAGCAGGTTGGTGAGATCGACGGGCAGAACACCCGAGCCGGCGCTGTAGCTGTCGCCGAGGGCGACGTAGTCCAGGGAGGGGGTGGCGTGCGCGGTGGCGTCGGTGAGACCGAGGGCCAGCGTGCCCGCGAGGGCGACTGACGCGGTCATGACACGACGCAGGGCATGCTTCGGCATGGGGTCTCTCTTCTCGGGGTGCGGGTGCGGGAGTTGCGCGAGCGGGCGACCGCTGGTTACCGGTCGGTTCTACTTTTAAGTAATGTGCATGTGCCCTGACTTTGAGTCAACGTTGTTGGCGGAACTTCTTGCGGCGGGCCCGTGAGAGTCGTCGACTTCCGATCGATTCCGCCGCCGACGGGCCGCCGCGGAAAAGGCGTTGCCCGCGGCCGGAACGTGTGGTGAGGATGTGCCGACAAGGCAAGATCATCTTTGTCGACGACATGTTTCTGCCCCCGCGGAACTCGGAGGAACACCGTGCCCCACCCCGCGCATCGGGTGCGCCAGGCGACCCACGACGACGTACCCGCCGCCGTGGGGACCCTGGCCCGCGCCTTCGCGGACTATCCCTTCACCCGGCACGTGGTCGCGGCCGACGACCACCAGGAAAGGGTGCGTCGCTTCCAGGAGCTGTTCCTGGTGCGGGTCGCGATGGTGTACGGACGCGCCTGGGTCACCGATGACTGCCGTGCCGTCGCCGCCTGGACGACCCCGGAGCGGGATCCGGGGCCCGCCTTCGCCGAGGTCGGCCCCCAGGTGGCCGAGCTGGCGGGCGACCGGGCGGTGGCCCTGGAGTCCGCCGAGCGCGCGCTGGCGCCGCACCGCCCGAGTGGCCCGGTGTGGTTCCTCGCCACCGTGGGCGTGGACCCGCGGGCCCAGCGCGCCGGTCTGGGCACCGCCGTGCTCCGGCCCGGCCTGGAGGCGGCCGAGCGCGCGGGTTTCCCCGTCTTCCTGGAGACCTCGGAGGCGGGCAACGTACGGTTCTACGAACGTCTCGGCTTCGAAGTGACGGCGGAGGTGAGCCTTCCGGACGACGGCCCGCTGACCTGGTGCATGCTCCGAGAGCCCGGCCGCTGAGCGAGCGCGGGCGTCGACCTCCGCCGTGGGGGCGGCCTGGTCCGCCGACCGCCAGGCGCGCTGTCGGTGCCGCACCTGGAGCCGGTGCGGCCCCTCTTCGAGGACGGACCGGGCGGCGGAGGCCCGCCGTACCGGAGGACGGCTGACCGGCGGCGATGGGAACCCGGGCTGTTCTAGAGTGACTTCCGCCAGTGCAGACGACCGAGGACCTGTGAGGTACCCAACAGCCATGACGACCGAAACGTTTGAGTTCCAGGTAGAGGCGCGTCAGCTCCTGCAGCTGATGATTCACTCCGTCTACTCGAACAAGGATGTCTTCCTGCGCGAGCTCGTCTCCAACGCCTCCGACGCGCTGGACAAGCTGCGCCTGGCCGCCCTGCGGGACGACACTCCCGACGTCGACGTGACCGACCTCCACATCGAGCTCGACGTCGACAAGGAGGCCCGTACCCTCACCGTGCGGGACAACGGCATCGGGATGTCGTACGACGAGGTCACGCACCTCATCGGCACCATCGCCAACTCGGGCACGGCCAAGTTCCTGGAGGAGCTGCGCGAGGCCAAGGACGCCGCCGGGGCCGACGGGCTCATCGGCCAGTTCGGCGTCGGCTTCTACTCGGGCTTCATGGTGGCGGACGAGGTCACCCTGGTGACCCGGCGCGCCGGTGAGACCGAGGGCACCCGCTGGACGTCGCGCGGCGAGGGCACGTACACCCTGGAGAAGGTCGCCGAGGCGCCGCAGGGGACCTCCGTCACCCTCCACCTGAAGCCGGCGGACGCCGAGAACCAGCTCCATGACTACACCTCCGCGTGGAAGATCAAGGAGATCGTCAAGCGGTACTCGGACTTCATCACGTGGCCGATCCGCCTGCTGCCGGAGCCGGCCGAGGACGGCGCCGAGGCGCGCGAGGCCGAGACGCTCAACTCGATGAAGGCCCTGTGGGCGCGTCCCCGCGACGAGGTGTCCGAGGACGAGTACCACGAGCTGTACAAGCACATCGCCCACGACTGGCGCGAGCCGCTGGAGACGATCCGGCTCCAGGCGGAGGGCACCTTCGAGTACCAGGCCCTGCTGTTCGTGCCCTCGCACGCTCCGCACGACCTGTTCACCCAGGGCTACCAGCGCGGCGTACAGCTCTATGTGAAGCGCGTCTTCATCATGGACGACTGCGAGGAACTGCTGCAGCCCTACCTCCGCTTCGTCAAGGGCGTCGTCGACGCGCAGGACCTCTCGCTCAACGTCTCCCGCGAGATCCTCCAGCAGGACCGCCACATCCGCATGATCCAGCGCCGCCTGACCAAGAAGGTCCTGGCCACGGTCAAGGACCTGATGGCGTCCGCGCCGGACCGCTACGCCACGTTCTGGCGGGAGTTCGGCGCCGTCCTGAAGGAGGGGCTGGTGACCGACGCCGACAACCGGGACGCGATCCTCGCCGCCTGCTCGTTCGCGAGCACGCACGACGCCGACGAGCCGACCACGCTGAAGAGTTACGTGGAGCGGATGAAGGACGGCCAGGACGACATCTACTTCATGACGGGCGAGTCCCGGCAGGCCATCGAGAACTCCCCGCACATGGAGGCGTTCCGGGCCAAGGGTGTCGAGGTGCTGCTGCTGACCGACGCCGTGGACGAGGTCTGGGTCGACGCGGTGGGGGAGTACGACGGCAAGCCGCTGCGCTCGGTGGCCAAGGGCGAGATCGACCTCGGCGGCACGGAGGACGAGAAGAGCGACGCCGAGAAGGACGCGCAGAGCGAGGAGTACGCCGGGCTGCTCGGCTGGATGACGGAGCACCTGGGCGAGGACGTCAAGGAGGTTCGTCTCTCCTCCCGCCTCACGGTCTCCCCGGCCTGTGTCGTCTCCGACGCGAACGAGCTCACGCCCGCGCTGGAGAACATGTACCGGGCCATGGGCCAGGAGGTCCCCCACGCCAAGCGGATCCTCGAACTCAACCCGGAGCACCAGTTGGTGAAGTCCCTGAAGCGGGCGTACACGGAACAGCAGGACCGGACGGAACTGACCGAGACCGCCGAACTGCTGCACGCCCTGGCGGTACTCGGTGAGGGAGGCCGGCCGAAGGAGCCGGCCCGCTTCGTGAAGCTGGTGGCGGACCGTCTGGAGCGCACGCTGTAGCCACGCCGACCCGTGTGGGGCCCCGGAGCGGTCGCCTGCTTCCGGGGCCTCACGTCGCCCCCGGGGAGCCCTGCCCGCTCCCCGGGTGCGCCTCCCCGGCACGCCTCCCCGGCCGGGGCCAGGTGATCGCCCGCCTCGGCGGCCTGGACCCGGAAGCCGGTACCGGGTTCACCAACCGGGTCGACGGTGTCACCAAGGACGTGAACGCGGTGTGCCCACCGCCTCTCGGGGCGGTGCCCTCGGCGCGCGGTGCGGCGGTCCGCGCCGTCCGCGGCTCCTGGCCGCTCGCTGCCGGTGCCCTCGCTCTGGCCGTGCTCGGAGCGGGCGCGCTGGGCAACCTCAAACCGGGCGACGGCGCCTGCTGACACAGGGGGTGCCCGTGCGGCACAGGGGTCAGGCCTGTGCCGCACGGGCGGCTAAGGGGCGCGCCGGGCCGTGGTGGTGACGCGGGTGATGGCCTCCGCGGTGAGGGCCCGCCCGTGGGGCTCACGGGCCAGCGCGCGGTGCAGCGTCAGGCCCTCGATGAGGGCGTCGAGCTGGCGGGCCGTGTCCGGGTCGAAGTGCTTCTCCAGGTGGACGCGACTGCGGCGCATCCACTCGTGGGTGAGTTCCCGGTAGGCCGGCTGCCGCGCGGCGAGGGTGTACAGCTCCTGGGTGAGCACCAGGTCCCGCTGGCTCCCCTCGGACAGTTCGTGTACGAGGTCGGCGACCGCCGCCCGGGCCTGGTCGCGGTCGGCCGCCGCGCCGAGGTGGGCGTCGAACACGGCGACGATGTGGTCGGTGAAGCGGCCGAACGCCTCCCGCAGCAGCTCCTCGATGCCGCTGAAGTGGTACGTCATCGAACCCAGGGGAACCCCGGCGCGCGTGGCGATCTTCCGGTGGGAGACGCGCGCGATGCCCTCCTCGGCGATCAGGTCGAGCGTGGCGGCGATGATGCGTTCACGCCGCTGCGGATCCGTGTGTCCGGTTGCCATGGGAAGAGGCTTACACCTTCCGCACCGGCCGGGCGGGGTTGCCGACGGCCACGACGTTCGCGGGCACGTCCTTCGTGACGACCGCTCCGGCGCCGATGACGGCGTTGTCGCCGATGGTCACGCCGGGCAGGACGACGGCGCCCCCGCCCAGCCAGACGTTGTCGCCGATGGTGATGGGCCGGGCGGCCTCCAGCTTGTCCCGCCGTGGCCCGGCCTCCACGGGATGCGTGGGGGTGAGCAACTGGACGCCCGGCCCGATCTGGCAGTCCTCGCCGATGGTGATCGCCGCGACGTCCAGCGCGGTCAGGTTGTAGTTGACGAAGGTGCGCGCGCCGATCGTGATGTTGCTGCCGTAGTCGACGTACAGGGGTGGCCGCACGTGGGCCTCGGCGCCCACGGAGCCGAGCAGTTCCACGAGGATCGGCCGCGCGGCCTCCGCGTCCTCCACGTACGCGGCCTGGTAGCGGGCGGCAAGCCGCACGGCCTGCTGCTGCCTGCGGGCGATCTCGGGATCGTCGGCGATGTAGAGGTCACCCGCCTCCATGCGTTCGAGGTTCGTGCGGGGGTCCTGCGCGAAGTGGTCCGTCGGCATGCGCACGATCCTACCCTTGAAGCGTACGAACGTACACTCACCGTCGCCGGGGCCGCAGCACTCCGGCGAGCAGGAGCACGAGGAGCCCGGCGAACGGCACCACCAGCAGCCCCACCCGCAGGCTCGACGCGTCGGCGATCAGCCCCACGATCGGTGGGGAGAGCAGGAACCCCAGCCGCATGAGCCAGGAGACGATGGTCAGGCCGGAGCCGGGCTTCAGGCCGGGCAGCTCGTCGGCCTCGTGCATGGCGGCCGGTACCAGGGTCGCCACCCCGAAGCCGGCCGCGGCGAACCCGAGGATCGTCCCGGGCACCGTCGGCACGGCCAGCGCCAGACCCATGCCGGCCGCGGCGACGAGAGCGCCGGAGCGGGCCACCGCGCGCTGACCGAACCGGTCCACGAGCCGGTCACCGATCAGCCGGCCGACGAACTGCGCCCCGACCAGGGCGACATAGCCGGAGGCAGCCAACGCCACCGACGCGTGCAGCGAGTCGGAGAGGTAGAGGGTGGCCCAGGAACTGCCCGCGTCCTCGACGAGCGTGCCGGCCGTGGCGATGAGGACGAGCGCGGTGAGTACGTAGCTCGTACGCGGTCCCGGTACCGGGTTCCCCGTCGGCCGCGGCGCCCGGCCCTCGGCGTCGGGCTCCCCGTCCGGTTCGGTCTCGGGGCCGGGCAGGCAGAACCGCAGGGCGACGCACGCCGCGACCGCGAACACCACGGCGGAGAACAGCAGGTGACCGCCCCGCGGGACGTCGAGAGCTATCGCGCCGGCGGCCATGGACCCACCGGTGACCGCGCCGATGGACCAGATGGCGTGGAAGGAGTTGATGATGGAGCGTCCGTAACGGCGCTGCACCCGCAGACCGTGGGCGTTCTGCGCGACGTCGGTGAACGCGTCCGCCGCTCCGGCCAGGAACAGGGCGCCCGCGAACAGCACCACCGAGTCCGCCAGACCGGCGGCGAGGATCCCCACCCCGGTCAGCAGCGTGCCGCCGACCGCCACCCGTGCCGAGCCGAACCGGCGGACGAGTATCCCGGCCGCGAGTCCGGCCGCGATGGCGCCGGCCGGGAACGCCGCCACGGCGAGCCCGTAGGCCGCGTTGCCGATCCCGAGGTCGGCCTTGATCTGCGGATACCTCGGCAGGAGGTTGGCGAACAGGGCCCCGTTGGTGAAGAACAGCACGGCGACGGCCACCCGAGCCCGCCGTTCGGCCAGGGCGGGCCGACGCAGTACGTCAACAGTCATGCGCGGAGCCTACAGGTGCAAGCGTACGAACGTACACTCCGAAAATCCGCCGTCCCGCGAGCCGTGTCGCGAGGACCATGGTGCGTGCCGATCGACCACACGCGATCCCGAGGATGGACGGCCCCTCCACCTTCCCGTTCCCCACCATGGGCGGTTCCTGGTCCGAGCACTTCGACCTGCTCACCGGCCTGCCGAACCGGGGTGACACGGTCGTGGGGAACGACGTCTGGTTCGGCCACGGCGCGGCGGTCCTGCCCGGCGTACGGATCGGACACGGGGCGATCATCGGCGCTGCCTCCGTGGTCACCCAGGACGTGCCCGACTACGGGATCGTCGGCGGCAACCCCGCCCGGCTCATCCGCACCCGCTACGGCGACGAGGACGTCGCCCGGCTGCTCGCGGTGGCCTGGTGGGACTGGCCGGCGGACCACATCACCGAGCATGTGCGGACCATCATGTCGGGCACCGTCGCCGTCCTCGAAGCGGCCGCCCCGCCTCGTTGAACTGGCGCCCGCCGTGACGCACAGCGCACTGAGGAGACCCGGATGCCGGCACACGACCCGTCCGTCTCCGACGACGCGGCCGGGGCGAGGGCGCCCCGACCCTCGCGGAGCACGAGCGGGTGGTCCGCGCGATCCCGCGCCGCAGGCCCGAACGCGCCGCCGAGGCGATGGCGGACCGCCTCACCCACAGCCTGGAGCGCCGCCTCGGCCGGCTCGGACCAGGATGACCACGCGCTCAGGACTCGTGCCCGGCCGGCACCGGCACCTCACCGGGCAGCAGGCCCCGCGTCCGCAGCCCCTCCCACACGGCGTCGGGGACGGGCCGGTGGAACTGCTCGGTCGCGTCCCGGACCTGGGCGGCCGATCGCGCCCCCACGAGGACGGAGGCGACCGCCGGATGCCCGAAGGGGAAACGCAGCGCGGCCGCACGCAACGGCACTCCCCACGACTCGGTGACGTCGCGCATCCGCACGGCCCGGCGCAGGAGGTGCGCGGGAGCGGCCGCGTAGTCGTACGTGGCACCCGGCGACGGATCGGCCAGCAGCCCGGAGTTGAACACGCCGCCGACGACCACGCTCTTGCCGGCCGCCACCGCGGTGGGCAGCAGGGCGTCCAACGCGCCCTGCTCCAGAAGGGTGTAGCGCCCCGCGCACAGCACGGCGTCGACGTCCGTGTCCTCCAGGAAGCGCGTCAGCATCCGGGTCTGGTTCATTCCCGCGCCGATCGCCCGTACGACCCCCTGCGACCGCAAGTCCTCCAACGCCGGGTAGGCCTCCCGGAACACCTGCTCCTCGTGGTCGTCGGGATCGTGCAGCAGGACCAGGTCGACGCGGTCGAACCCGAGGCGGGTGAGGCTGTCCTCCAGCGAGCGGCGCACCCCGTCGGCGCTGAAGTCCCACCGCCGCCGGTGGGTGGCCGGTACGGCGAAGCCGTGGGCGCGGTCGTCCCCGCCGCCGTCGTGGGGCACGAGTACCCGGCCCACCTTGGTGGACAGGGTGAAGCCGTCCCGGGGCCTGCCCCTGAGGGCCTCGCCCAGTCTGCGTTCCGACAGACCGACGCCGTAGTGCGGGGCGGTGTCGAAGTAGCGGACGCCCGCTGCCCAGGCGGCGTCCACGGCTGCCGCGGCCTCCTCCTCGCCCACGTCCTCGTAGAGACCGGCGACGGCCGCGGCGCCGAAACCGAGGGCGGTGACGCGGACGTCACTCCGGCCGAGGGCGCGGCTGGGCAGCGGCGGGCACGCACCGCTCGGGTCCGGGCGCGTCACCGCGCCTCCGGCCGCAACCGCAGCCCCTGCATGCCGCCGTCCACGGCGAGCGCGGTGCCCGTGACCGAGGCGGCGGCCGGGCTCGCCAGGTACACGATGGCCGCCGCGACCTCCTCGGCCGTGACCAGCCGGCCCATGGGCTGCCGGGCGACGAGCGCCTCCCGCTCGGCGGCCGGGTCCGCCGCCCGGTCGAGGAGGCGGCCGATCCAGGGAGTGTCCGCCGTACCGGGGTTGACGCAGTTGACGCGGATGCCCTCCCGTATGTGGTCCGCCGCCATGGCCAGCGTCAGGGACTGCACCGCGCCCTTGCTCGCGCTGTACAGGGCGCGCTGCGGCAGTCCGGCCGTGGCCGCGATCGAGCAGGTGTTGACGACGGCGGCATGCGCGGAGGCACGCAGATGGGTCAGTGCCGCGCGGGTGGTGCGGACCACGCCGAGGACGTTCACGTCGAGGACCCGGTGCCACTCGGCGTCGTCGTTGTCCCCGACCGTTCCCACCGCGCCGATGCCGGCGTTGTTGACCAGGATGTCGACGCCGCCCAGGTCCTCGGCGGCGGTGGCGACGGCGGACCGCACGGAGGCGTCGTCGGACACGTCCGCGAGGTAACCGCGCAGGGGCTCGCCTACGGCCGACGGGTCGACGTCCAGCACGGCGACGTCGGCGCCGCGGGCGGCCAACAGGGCGGCGGCGGTCCTGCCGATGCCGGACGCGCCGCCGGTCACCAGGGCTTTGAGCCCGGAGAGTTCGCTCATCGGGTCGTACCCTTCCGCCGTTCGGCGAGATCGGTGGCGTCGTCGACCCAGAAGGAACCGTCCGGATACCGATGGGCGGCGATCGACGCGGCGTGCATCTCCGAGGAGAAGCCGGGTGCCGTGGGCGCCGAGTAGTGCCCGTTCGCGACGGTGACGGGATCCTTGAAGTGCTCGTGCAGGTGGTCCACGTACTCGATCATGCGGTCCTCGGTCGTCCCGGTCAGCGCCACGTAGTCGAACATCGACAGATGGCGCACCAGCTCGCACAGGCCGACGCCGCCGGCGTGCGGGCAGACCGGGACGCCGTACTTGGCGGCGAGGAGCAGGATCGCCAGGTTCTCGTTGACGCCGCCCACCCGGGTCGCGTCGATCTGCAGCACGTCGATCGCCTCCGCCTGCAGCAGTTGCTTGAACACGACGCGGTTCTGGACGTGCTCACCGGTGGCGACCTTGACCGGGGCGACCCCCCTGCGTACGGTCGCGTGCCCGAGGATGTCGTCGGGGCTGGTGGGCTCCTCGACCCAGTACGGGGCCAGGTGGGCCAGTGCGTTGGTCCACTCGACGGCCTCCGCGACGTTCCAGCGCTGATTGGCGTCGACGGCGATCCTGACGTCGGGACCGACGGCCGCGCGCGCCGCGCGCAGCCTGCGGACGTCGTCGACGAGGTCGGCACCGACCTTCAGCTTGATCTGCGTGAAACCGTCGGCGACCGCCTGCTCGGCGAGCCGGACCAGCTTCTCGTCGGAGTAGCCGAGCCAGCCGGGGGAGGTGGTGTACGCCGGGTAGCCGATCGCCAGCAGGCGGGCTTCACGCTCGACGGCACCGGCCCTGCCCCGCCGGAGCAGCGCCACGGCCTCCTCGCGGGTGAGCGCGTCCTCGATGTAGCGGAAGTCCACCTGGTCCGCGAGCCATTCCGGTTCGGCGTCGGCGAGCAGCTTCCACACCGGTTTGCCCGCCCGCTTGGCCGCCAGGTCCCACACCGCGTTGACCACGGCGCCGATCGACATGTGCATCACGCCCTTCTCCGGGCTGAGCCAGCGCAGTTGGCTGTCGCCGGTCAGGGCCCGGCCGACCGACCCGGGATCGGCGCACACCGCTTCGACAGACAGGCCAAGGACGTGGTCGCGCAGCGCCGCCGTCGCCGCGGCCTGCACGTCGTTGCCGCGCCCGATGGTGAACGTGAAGGCATGGCCCTCCAGCCCGTCACCCGCGTCGGTCCGCAGGACCACGTACGCGGCCGAGTAGTCGGGGTCGGGGTTCATCGCGTCGGAGCCGTCGAACTCGCGTGAGGTGGGGAATCGGATGTCGATCACGTCGACGTCGGTGATGCGCGCCGCGGCCATGGTCGGATCCCCACTGGAGTATCGGAATACCGGAGAGCTGAAATCCAATAGGATCTTGTAGGACCTTGTCGCTCCTGATGGTCTGGCTGTTTCGATCACCTCGTCAAGACGCTTGCGTCGATCGACTTCCAGTCGCAGGGCCGACGGATCCCCCAGGATGCGTCAGGTGGCGTGGACCATCACTCGTGCTCGGCCCGCTCCAGGAGACCGGCGACGAGGGTGGCGAACTCGTCGGGGGTGGCGAGGCGGACGCCGGGCTGTTCGGCATTGGCCCACGGTCCCGGCGACGGGTCCGGCCACGACCCCGGCCACGGACCCGCCGCATCGTGAGACGAGCCTCCGTGCGGGAATGGCGGGAAGAAGCGCTTCGTTGACACCTGTCATGCCCGACTCTTCCGCACGGCCCCCGGCATCCCGCATGCCGCTCGCCGTATACATCCTCGGCCTGTCCGTATTCGCCCTCGGCACGAGCGAGTTCATGCTCTCCGGGCTGCTGCCGCCCATCGCCGACGACATGGACGTGTCGATACCCCGAGCCGGGCTGCTGATATCGGCCTTCGCGATCGGCATGGTGGTCGGCGCGCCCCTGCTCGCGGTCGCGACCCTGCGGCTGCCACGGAAGATCACGCTGGTCGCGCTGATCTCGGTGTTCGGCCTCGGCCAGGTCGCGGGCGCGCTGGCGACGACGTACGAGGTGCTCTTCGTCTCGCGTGTGGTGAGCGCGCTGGCGTGTGCCGGATTCTGGGCGGTGGGCGCCGCCGTCGCCATCGCCATGGTGCCGAGGACCGCACGCGCCCGGGCGATGGCCGTGATGATCGGCGGACTGTCGATCGCCAACGTCCTCGGTGTCCCGGCGGGCGCCTTCCTCGGCGAGCACCTGGGATGGCGGTCCGCGTTCTGGGCGGTGGGCGCCGCGTCCGCCGTCGCGCTCGTGGGCGTGGTGACCCTGATCCCACGCATCCCCCTGCCCGAGCGGCGCCCCCGGCTCAAGGGCGAGCTGGCGATCTACCGCGACCGCCAGGTATGGCTGTCCATCGTCGCGACCGCACTCGCCGCCGGCGGCGTGTTCTGTGCCTTCTCGTACCTCGCGCCGCTGCTCACCGACGTGGCCGGGCTGGCGGACGGCTGGGTGCCGACCGTGCTGGCCCTGTTCGGCCTCGGCGCGCTGATCGGCACGACGATCGGCGGCCGGGTCGCGGACGCCCACCTGTTCGGCGTGCTGCTCTCCGGCATCACCGCTTCGACCGTGCTGCTGGCCGCGCTGGCGCTGTTCGCGTCGAGCCCCGCCGTCGTGATCGCCCTCTCCCTGCTCCTCGGCGTCTCGGCCTTCTACACGGCACCGGCGCTCAACGCCCGCATGTTCAACGTCGCGGGCGCCGCGCCCACCCTCGCCGGCGCGACGACGACCGCCGCCTTCAACCTGGGCAACACCGGCGGCCCGTGGCTCGGCGGCACGGTGATCGACGCGGGCCTCGGCTACGCCGCCACCGCCTGGGCGGGCGCGGCGATGACTCTGGTCGCTATCGCCTTCGTCGCGGTCTCGCTGCGGTTGCACAGCCGGTCGCGCATCGTCATGGGAGGCATGGCCACCGAGCCCGCGGGTGCGGAGCGGACCCAGCGGGTGTGACACCTACCGAAGCGCGGAAGCGTTCATTATCATCATCGACAAGGCGGGGTCGTAGCACAGAGGTAGTGCGCCGCGACAGCATCTCGGAGGACGCCGGTTCGAATCCGGCCGCCCCGCCCCTTTTCGCCGCCCGGTCCTTTCGTCTCCCCGCCCCTTCTCGCCGCCCCGGTCAGACCTTCCCGATGCCGAGGGTGTTCTCGCGGGGCAGCCAGCCGGAGCCCAGCACGTCCAGCCAGACCGGGCCGAGGAGTTCGGCGAGCCGCGCGGTGTCCTCGGCACCGAGCGCCTGCCAGGGAGCGGCGGCCAGTTCGTCGGTACGGCGCTCGACCTCGGCGCGCAAGGCGCGGCCCGCGTCGGTCGCGGTGCCGTCCGCCTCCAACAGGCCTTTCGCGCAGATCCGTTCGCGGGCCGCCGCCCACTCGTGCTCGCTCCAGCCGCGGCTCGCGAAGACGCCGGCCGGTGCCGCGCCGATCGCCGCGAAGGACACCAGCGCCTCCACGGGGTCGAGGCCCGCGGTCAGTAGAGCGGCGAGATGGCCGTCGCCGCGGTGCTCGCGCAGGATGGTCGCGGCCTGCCACAGCACGAGATGCGGCTCATGGGGCCAAGGCAGCCCGGCATTGGCGGCGGCGAGCGGCCGGCCTCCGGTGGGCGCGGCCTCCGCCGCCCGGCGGGCCAGCGCGGCGGCCTCAGAGAGATCGGGACTGCCCGTCCGATCCCCGATGAGCGCGGTGTACGCCCGGTCGACGCCGCGCGCGCGGGCGGCGAGCACCTTGTCCGGTGCGGCGACCTCCCAGGCGGCCGGGATGTGCTCGGCCACCATGCGCGGGCTGAAGCTGTAGAACGCCGATGTCACCAGACGGGTCTCCGGCGCCCCGAGCGGCGCCGCCCGCAAGGGGAAGTAACTCGGCCAGCGCTCGTGGGTGTCGTAACCGAGCGAGCGGGTCTCCTCGAAGACCTGCGGCGCGTAGTAGACGACGGCGTGCAGCGGCTCCAGAAGGTGCCACATCTGCCGTACGCGTCCGTTGTCGATATCCATGTCGTCCCTCTGCCCGCGTCGCATCTTGACATCGACTAGATTGCTGGTCGACGCACCGTCTTGTCAATGACTAGATTGCGTTAGCCTGCTCTCATGACCCCCGAACGCGCCTACCATCACGGAGACCTGCGGCGGGCCGTGCTCGCCGCGGCCCTGGACGTCATCGCCACCGAGGGGCCGGCCGCCCTGTCCCTGCGGGACCTGGCCCGCCGGGCGGGCGTCTCCCATGCCGCGCCCGCACATCACTTCAAGGACCGCGCGGGCCTCCTCACGGCCATCGCGGCCGAGGGGCACGACCTTCTGGCCGCCGCACTCGGCGAGGCGGAGGACCTGCGTGACCTGGGCGTCCGGTACGTGCGCTTCGCCACCGCGCACCCGGCGCACTTCCAGGTCATGTTCCGGCCGGAACTGCTGCGCACGGACGACCCGGAGCTCCTCGCCGCGCGCGAGCGGACGCGGACCCGGCTTCGCACGGCCGTGGAGGGCCACGGCGCCGATCCGGCCCTCGGATTCATGGCGGCCTGGTCGATGGCCCACGGCTTCGCGACGCTGCTGCTCTCCCGCAACCTCGACGGACTGCTGAGCGGGAGCGACCCCGAAGAGACCTTCCGGGCGCTGGCGGGTGGCACGGTCCGGACGGCCGGGGACCCCGCGACGGGCTGAGCCGTATGCACGCGGGCGAGCTCACGCGTCCGCGGACGTGCCGCACCCGCGGGGACGACGGGGCGAAGGACGCCCGTTCACGGCGCTCGACGGTCGGGTGGAACGCCCTCCGGCGGCGTGGGAGGTGCGCCGGGTGCACTCCTCGCGGCGTCGGCGCAACGCTGGGCCAGGCGAGCGAAGGCCTCCTTGAGCGCGGGCGGGCCGATGACCTCGATGTCGGTGTCGAAGACGCCGACGGTGGCGGCGAGGGCCGTCCACGACCAGGAGCCGAGGGTGAGCCGGCAGCGGTCCGGGCCGAGCTCCTCGACGGTTCCGGCGAGGACGTAGGGGGACACGTCGGCGGCGGACAGGTGGAGCACGACCTCCCCGCGGCAGGGCCATTCGGAGGAGCCCTCGGAGCCGCGGAACCTGCCGGTCACGAAGGCGGCCACATCTCCTCCGGGCAGTTCCCGCGGCGTGAAACGGGGCCCGGTGGGGGTGCGCGGGGTGATCCGGTCGGCGCGGAAGACGCGCCAGTCGTCCCGGTCGAGGTCCCAGGCGACGAGATACCAGCGTCCGCCGTGGGTGACCAGATGGTGGGGCTGCACCCGGCGCGGCGGCACGGCGTCTTCGCCGGTGTCCGCCGGATACGGCGGCGCGTAGCCGAAGCGCAGGACCTCGTGGGCGCGGACGGCGGCGCTGAGGGCCATGAGGACTCCGCTGTCGGCCCGGGGCGTGGACGGATCGACGGCGGTGACCTGGAGGGCGTCGATCCGGTGGCGCAGATGGGCGGGCATGACCTGTCGGAGGGTGGTCAGCGCGCGCGCCGCGCCGTCCTCGACGCCCGCGCCGGAGGCGGATACGGTCCGCAGCGCGACGGCCAGGGCCACGGCCTGCTCGTCGTCGAACAGCAGCGGGGGCAACTGACTGCCGGCGTCGAGCCGGTATCCGCCGTCGGGCCCCTTGACGGCCACGACGGGGTAGCCGAGTTCGCGAAGCCGGTCGACATCGCGGCGCAGGGTGCGCGGGCTCACGTCCAGCCGCCGGGCCAGGGGTGCACCTGGCCAGACTCGGCGTGCCTGGAGCAGCGAGAGCAGCGAGAGCAGCCGTGCCGAGGTCTTTCGCATGCCGCCCATGCTGCCCCGAGTAGCGGCCACAACCTGACCGCTACCTGGGACACCGTGGGAACCGCGGGGCCGAGAGCGGTCCCGCGGCCGGACTCTCCCACCCCGGGCTGTCCGGTCGTATCCAGAGGCGAGGAGCCCGTCGTGACCGTCAAAGCCGTGACCCACCTGAACTTCCGCGGAGACGCCCTCGCGGCACTCACGTTCTACCGGTCCGTGTTCGGCGGGGACGTGGCCGTGGTGACGTACCAGGACGCGGGCAACGTCCGGGACGCCTCCGAGGCCGACCAGGTGATGTGGGGCCGGCTGTCCGCCGGTAGCGGTCTGTGCGTGATGGCCTACGACGTGCCCTCGCACATGCCGTGGAATCAGGGCGAGAACGCGTTCTTCGTCTCGGTCCGCGGGGACGGGGCCGAGGAGATCACCGCGTACTGGGAGAAGCTGTCCGACGGCGCGACCGTCCTGCAGCCGCTGGCGGCCGCTCAGTGGGCGCCGCTCTACGGCATGCTGCGGGACCGGTTCGGCGTCACCTGGGTCCTGGACGTGATGAGCGAGTACGACGCGTCCTGACCGCCGAAGGGCCGGGTGGTGGACGCCCGCCACCGACCACCCGGCCGGGCGGCGGACGCCCGCCACCGACCGCCACCGTCCGCCACCCGAACGAAGAGAGGACCACAGTGAACCGCCCCACCCACCCGCACCGGCACCACCACCCCGCCTCGCCGACCGCCCCCGAGGTCTCGGCCCGATGACCGTTCTCGACGCCCGGGCACTCAATCGCGCGACCCTGGCCCGGCAGTTGCTGCTCGACCGTGCCGGCGTGCCGGTCCTCGACGCCGTCGCGCACCTCGGCGGGATGCAGGCTCAGGAGCCCCAGGAACCGTTCGTCGGCCTCTGGTCGCGGCTGCGTGGCTTCGAGCCGTCCGCGCTGTCGGGACTGCTGACGGGGCGGCGCGTGGTCCGTACCCACCTCATGCGCCGGACCGTCCATCTCGTCACCGCCGACGACGTCCTGGCCTGGCGGGCCCGTCACGACGCCATGCTGCGCGGCCGGGTCCTCGGCACCTACCGCCGCCAACTCGAAGGCGTGGACCTCGACGAACTCGCCGCGGCGGGCCGGGCGGTCATGGCCGACGGCGAGCCCCGCTCGATGAGCGAGCTGGCGCGGGCGCTCGCCGATCGCTGGCCGGCGCCGGAGCCGCGGGCACTGGGAGAGATGCTGGTCGCCGCGCTGATCCCGATGGTGCAGCTGCCACCGCGTGGGCTGTGGCGCACCAGGGCCGGTGTGCGCAACGTCCCGCTGTCCTCATGGCTGGGCCGCGAGATCGACCCGCCGGCCCCGCACGGCTCCGATCCGGTCGGCGAAGCCCTGGTACGGCGCTACCTCGCCGCGTTCGGACCCGCCGCCTCGGCGGACCTGCGCGCCTGGTGCGGCCTCGCCGGACTGCCCGCCGCGGTCGCCGCGGTACGCGAGGAACTGGTCGCCTTCCGGGACGAGCGCGGCCGGGAACTGCTGGACCTGCCCGACGCGCCGCGCCCCGGCCCCGACAGCCCCGCCCCGGTGCGGTTCCTGCCGGCGTTCGACAACGCGATCCTCGGCTACCACGACCGGAGCCGGATCATCGACGACGCCCACCGAGGTCTGTCGGTGGCCGGCGCTCGTGTCGTCCTGGTCGACGGCCGGGTCTCCGCGACCTGGAGCGTCGAGGCCAGCACGGTGACCGTCACCCCGCTGCGCCGCCTCTCCCGGGCCGACCGCGCCGGTGTCGCCGAGGAGGGGCGGGCGCTGGCGTCCTTCCTCTCCGACCGGGACAGCGACCGGGTCCGGATCGTCGCGTCGACCGGCTGAGTGGCGCACCAGCGGCGGTCCGGTCCGGCCACGACGGCGCAGTCACCCCTAGGGCGCCGTGTTCAGCGAGGGAGCGCTCCGGGCTCCGTGCGGGATGCGCGGGAGCCCGATCTTCGTGACGTTGTTGCCGGTTCGACTCGGCACCACGGACGACAGGCCGTCGGAGCGGCGCGGGTACCGGTCCTCCCGCAGGTGGGGGCGTCAGCAGGCGCTCAGTTCGTCGTAGAGGCGCATTGCCTTCGGCGCGAGCCTGGACGCCTTCGCGAGCGCCCCGATGGTCAGCGGCCGGCCCCACGCAGACGCAGCCCTGGCCGGATGCGCGCGGCGTCGGCTGCCCGCGGCAACGAAGTGCGGCGTACACCCATCGCCGTGATCTACACCCGGGGGAGAGGAGCACGGGGCCGCACTACACCCGATGCAGTACGTCAGTCCAGCCCCAGGGTCGGATCAAATGCGGGAGAGACCGGGTGAGCATGGAAAGGTATCCCGGTCAGCGCCTCTGCCTTCCCCCCATGTGCCGGGTCTTCGTCCTGCCCGACATCCGACGGATTGGTCCCAGGTGGCTACGTTCCTCTACCGACTCGGCCGACGCGCGTTCCGGCGCCGCGGCCTCGTCGCCCTGCTCTGGGTGGCCATACTCGTGGGCGCCGGCGTCGCCGCGTCCACGGCGCCCGCCCCGCCCGAAGATTCCTTCTCGATGCCCGGCACCGAGTCCCAGAAGGCATTCGACCTCCTCGACGAGCGCTTCCCGGCCGCCAGTGCCGAGGGCGCCACCGCACGCGTCGTGATCCGCGCCCCCGACGGCGGGAAGATCTCGGATCCGGCGGGCAAGGCCAAGGTCGAGGAACTGGTCACGGCCCTCGGCGACGGCCCGCAGGTCGCCTCGGTGGCCGACCCGTTCAAGGCGGACGCCGTCAGCGAGGACGGTACGACCGCGTACGCCTCGGTGACGTACAAGGTCAACGCCATGGAGCTGACCGACCAGGCCCGCGACTCGCTCACCGCCGCGACCGACGAGGCGCGCGGCGACGGCTTCACCGTCGAGACCGGCGGCGACGCGGTCATGGCCGAACAGGAGATGGGCGGCACCGCCGAGCTGATCGGCATCGGTGTCGCCGCGATCGTCCTCCTGCTGACCTTCGGCTCACTCGTCGCCGCCGGCATGCCGCTGCTCTCGGCGATCATCGGTGTCGGCATCGGCATCTCCGCCATCGGGGCGCTCGGCAGCACGCTCGAACTCTCCGCCACGACCTCGACGCTCGCCATGATGATCGGCCTCGCGGTCGCCATCGACTACGCCCTGTTCATCGTCTCCCGCTACCGCGCGGAGATCGCCGAGGGACGCACCCCCGAGGACGCCGCGGGCCGCGCGGTCGGCACAGCGGGCTCCGCGGTCGTCTTCGCGGGCCTCACCGTCATCGTGGCCCTGGCGGGCCTCGCGGTGGTCAACATCCCGATCCTCACCAAGATGGGCCTGGCCGCGGCGGCCACGGTCGGCATCGCCGTACTGATCGCGCTCACCCTCACCCCGGCACTGCTCGGCTTCGCCGGCAAGAAGGCGCTCAGCCGCAAGGACCGCAAGGCGCCCGCCGGACAGCGGGCCGCGTCCGCCAAGCCGAAGCTCGGCACCCGCTGGGCGCAGTTCGTACTGCGGCGTCCGTTGACCGTGCTGCTGACCGCGGTGCTCGGCCTCGGCGCCGTCGCCGTGCCGGCCGCGAGCATGGAGCTCGGTCTGCCCGACGAGGGCAGCTCCGCGCCCGACACCACGCAGCGCAAGGCCTACGACATGCTGTCGGAGTCCTTCGGTGCCGGGTTCAACGGCCCGCTGATGGTCACCATCGACACCCGGGACGCGGACGACGCGAAGGCCGCCGCCGACACCGTCGGCAAGGAGATCACCGGCCTCGGCGAGGCCGCGGCCGTCACCCCGGCCAACTTCAACGAGGCGGGCGACACCGCCCTCCTCACGGTCGTGCCCAAGACGGGACCGAGCGAGGCGGCCACCGAGTCGCTGGTGAAGGACATCCGCTCGCTGTCCGGCGACATCGAGGCCGAGACCGGCGCGACCATGCTGGTCACCGGCGCGACCGCGATGACCATCGACTTCTCCCAGACCCTGGACGACGCGCTCATTCCGTACCTGGCCCTGGTCGTCGGCCTCGCCTTCCTGCTCCTGATGCTGGTCTTCCGCTCCATCCTCGTCCCGCTGAAGGCGGCCCTGGGCTTCCTGCTCTCGGTGGCCGCGGCGCTCGGCGCGGTGGTCGCGGTCTTCCAGTGGGGCTGGCTCGCCGACCTCTTCGGTGTGGCCCAGCCGGGCCCGATCATGTCGATGATGCCCATCTTCATGATCGGCGTGGTCTTCGGTCTGGCCATGGACTACGAGGTCTTCCTCGTGACGCGCATGCGGGAGGCCTACGTCCACGGATCGTCCGCCGCCGAGTCCGTCACCACGGGCTTCACCCACGGCGGCCGGGTCGTCGCGGCGGCCGCCATCATCATGATCAGCGTCTTCTCCGGCTTCATCATGGAGAACGACGACATGATCAAGATGATGGGCTTCGGCCTCGCGATCGCCGTCCTCTTCGACGCCTTCGTGGTCCGCATGGCCATCGTGCCCGCCGTACTGGCCCTGCTCGGCACCAAGGCGTGGTGGCTGCCCAAGTGGCTGGACCGCCTGCTGCCGAACGTCGACGTCGAGGGCGAGAAGCTGCACAAGGAACTCGGTGACACCGCCGCACCCGAGGAGTCCGCGCGCGAGCCGGAGACGGCCGGCGTCTGACACCCACGCGTAAGGCCCCGGTGACCTGGTCCGCCAGGTCACCGGGGCCTTCGCGGGCCGGACCGGGCCCCGTCGCACAGCCCCGACCCCCTGCACGGCGGCGGACCGCCGCTCCTGGAGGACGCGGTGCGTGGCGACGACGGGTGCACTGGACCGTCCTCATGCCCGTCGAGTTCATGGCCAACGCCCAGGATTGGGCGGACCGGATCGCGGCATCGGGCGCAGTGCACGAGCCGTTCGCCTCCTGGCTCAGCGCCTCCACGAGGGCGACATCGGCGCTGTCGCGGCGGTCGTGCTCACCGAGGAGCAGGCCGTCGCGCAGTGGCGGGCGGCGGGACACCCGCAGGAGGTCATCGGCCTCCTGCTCGACGGCGTACGGCGACACCCCCGAGGTGGGACGCACGGTCGTCCACACCGTCGAGAAGATCACCGGCCGCCCGGCCCGCACCTTCGCCCCGTGGGCCGCCGACCACGCGGACGCCTTCCCCGCGGCAGCGGTGGGCTGGACGGGGACGGAGTCCTCAGAGGTCCCGAGCCGCGTCGGTGAGCGCTTCGTCGAGGATGGCGACGCCCCGGGCGATCTCGTCGTCGCTCGCGGTCAGCGGGGGCGCGATGCGGAAGATGCCCCCCATTCCGGGCAGCTGGACGATGTTCATGTGCAGCCCGAGCTCGAAGCAGCGCCGGGTGACGGCGGCGCCGAGACGGTCGGCGCCGCCGTCGCCCAGGACCTGGTCCCCGACCAGCTCCACACCCAGGAGCAGCCCGCGGCCGCGGACGTCCCCGACGACGTCGTGGCGGGCGGCGAGCCCGTCGAGACGACCGCGCAGGGCCGTGCCGAGCCGGCGCGCGCGCTCGTCGAGACGGTCGCGGACCAGGACGTCGAGGACGGTGTTGCCCACGGCGGCCGGCAGCGGGTCGTTGACGTGGGTGGTGAAGAAGAGGAACCCCCGGTCGTGAGCCTGCTGCTCGATCTCCGCACTGGTCAGTACGGCGGCCAGCGGCAGCCCCGCGCCGAGCGTCTTGGACAGCGTGAGGATGTCCGGTACGACCCCCTCGTGCTGGAAGGCGTACCAGTCGCCGGTGCGGCACAGCCCGGTCTGGGCCTCGTCGAGGATCAGCAGCATGCCGCGCTCCCGGCACTTCTGCGCCAGTGCCGCGAGATAGCCCGGCGGAAGCTCGACGACCCCGCCCGAGCTGAGGATCGGCTCGACCAGGCACGCGGCCAGGCTGCCGACCGACTGGGCGTCGATCAGCTCGAAGCCCAGGTCCAGCTGGCGACGCCAGTCGAGCGCGCCGTCGGAGCCGACGACGGAGGGGCGGTAGCGGTCCGGCACCGGAAGCGCGAAGTTGCCCGGCGCGGCGGGGCCGTAGCCCTTGCGCCCGGCACTGTAGGTGGCGTTCGCGGCGGCCTGGGTCATGCCGTGCCATGACCGGGCGAAGGAGACTGTCTCGTGGCGGCCGGTGACGAGCTTCGCCATCCTCACCGCGGCCTCGTTCGCCTCAGCACCGGTGGTCAGGAGCAGTGCCTTGTCCAGAGGATCGGGGAGGGTACCGGCCAGCCGGCGCGCGAGCTCGACGACCGGACGGCTCAGCATGCCGCTGTGGAGGTGATCGAGGTGCGCGACCTGCTCGCGCACCGTCGAGACGATCGCCGGGTGGGAGTGCCCGAGGATCGCACTCATCTGACCGGACGTGAAGTCGAGCAGCTCACGGCCGCCCTCGGTGAACACCGAGGTGCCCGCGGCGCGGAGGATGACCTCGGGCGAGAAGGGGGCGTGGCCGGAGTAGCGGACGAGGTGGCGCTCTGGGTCGGCGAAGGCTGTCTCGGAAGGCATGCGACCGACGTTAGGGACGCGCCCCTGCGCGTGTCCATCGCACAGAACCGACGACGCTGTTCGGCAGAACCGTACACGGATGGGTACAGTCGAGAACGTGCTCAACTCGGGACGGCTGCATCTGCTCAGCCTGCTGGACACCCTCGGTACCGTCCGCGCGGTCGCCGAGACGCTGCATCTGAGCGCCTCGACGGTCTCCCAGCAACTGGCGGTGCTGGAGACGGAGACCCGATGTCGGCTGATCGAGCGGACCGGACGGCGGGTGCGGCTGACCCCGGCCGGTCTCGTGCTGGCCCGTCGGGGCCGGGAGATCCTGGACCTGATGGCCGAGGCCGAGGCCGAACTGCGTGCCCTGAACGACGAGCCCATCGGCACCGTCCGGCTCGGGGTGTTCCAGAGCGCGATCTTCACCCTCGCGGTCCCGGCGGCGACGCGCCTGGCCACCACCCACCCGCACCTGCACGTCGAACTGGTCGAGATGGAGCCGCACGAGAGCGGACCGGCCCTGCGCTCGGGGGAGGCGGACGTCATCGTCACCACCACCGACTACGCCGGCCTTTCCTGGGGCGCGGACCTCGAGGTCATGTCATTGGGGACCGACCCGGTCGTGCTGGTGCTGCCGCGTGGTCATCCGCTCGCCTCCCGGACGGCGGTGAACCTCGCGGCCTGCAAGGAGGAGACCTGGGCCTGTGACCGACCGCAGTCGTACATGGCGGACCTGACCGTGCGGCTGTGCCGCGAGTCGGGGTTCGAACCCCGGGTGGCATGCCGCTTCAGCAACTACCTGATGCTGCTGCGCCATGTGGAGACCTCCGGGTCGATCGCCCTGCTGCCCGCCCTGGCCGTCACGCCGGACCACGCCGTCGTCACCCGGGAGCTCAGCCCGCCGGTGCACCGCAACGTCGCCGTCGTCGTGCGGCGCGGCACCACGCAGCGCGCCGCGGTCAACGCGGTCATCGCCGCACTGCGCGAGCACCCGGAGATCCCGGCGCTGGCCGAGCCCCGGGACGACGCCCGACAACCGTGAAGGCCATGTCCCTCAGCCGGCGGCAGGCCCGGGAATCCGGCGCTGGAGGTCCTTGAGCATGATCCGCACGGACGTGCGGAAGATCTCGGCCTCATGGTCGCCCAGGAAGGAGGTGTGCCCGAAGACCTCCAGGACGAGGAGGCTGTGCAGGTTCCCCCACGCGCTCATGAAGAGGGAGACCGCGGGTGGCGGTAGGTCTCCCTGTGCGTTCGCGGGCAGGCGTTCCAAATGTTCCCCGGAGGCGGGCACGGGCCGACCGGTCGACGGCCGTACGAGGGAGCCGCGCGGCCGGTCAGAGGCCGACGGAAGCCGGTCCCTCGGCGCCGGCCTCACCCGCCGACCTGAACTCCACGGCGACGACACCGTCGACGCGCCGGCACAGCTCCTCCAGCACGGCGACGGACACGTCGCCGGGGAGGCGGCCGCTGAGGACGACATGACCGTGTGTCACATCCACCTGCATCGACGAGGGAGCCAGACCGAGGGACCCGACCAAGGCCTCCTCGATGATCTCGGTGCGGATCTCCCGGTCCTTGCGGAGGAAGACCCTCAGCAGGTCGCTTCTGCTGACGACTCCGATCAGCCGCCCTCCCTCGTCGACGACCAGGAGCCGCTTGATGCCGTGCCGGGCCATCACCCGGGCGGCGTCCACCACGCTCCAGCTCTCCCGCGCGCAGACCGCGGGAGAGGTCATGAGCCCGGCGGCGTCCGTGGCGGACGCCTTGCCCACGTCCGGCCGGGACCGCTCCCCGTCGTCCGTGGAACGGCCGGGGTCGCCACCCCACATCTTCTGCAGGAGGTCCGCCTCGGACACCACTCCCACGGGACGGTTCTCCTCGTCCACGACGGGCACCGCTGTGATGTCGTACTCCTGCAGCAGGTGGGCGATCTCCTTGAACGGTGTGCCGCGCTGGACGCGGACCACGGCGTCGCTCATCAGATCGCACACCTTCTGGTGCTTCATCGAGGTTCTTCTCCTCCGCTGCCGGCCTGTGGCGACCGGCGTCAGTCCTGCTTGCCTGTGTAAACGATCTATCGGTCGTGGGAGTGCCCCATGCGTCAGGCACGGGTACTGAGGAGGAGCAGGGCGATGTCGTCGCCGGGGCTGGGCGCGTGCCGGATGAGGGTGTCGGCCATCGCGTCGAGGTCGGTGGGATCGGCCTGTTCGAGAAGCCCGGCGAGGGCCGCGGTGGCGTCGTCGGGGTCGACTCCGGGGGCTTCGACGAGTCCGTCGGTGTACAGGGCGAGCACACTGCCGGGCGGCAGGTCGCATTCCAGCACCGAGTAGCGGGCGTCCGGCTCGATACCGAGCAGGAGGCCGGGCGGCACCTGGAGGAGTTCGACGCGTCCGTCGGCATGGCGCACGAGCGGCGGCGGGTGGCCTGCGGTGGCCAGGCAGACGCGGTGCGTGGCGAGGTCGAGGTGGACGTAGACACAGCTGGTGAACAGGCCGGGGTCGAGGTCGGTGAGCAGGCGGTTGGTGCGGGCCAGGACGTCGTCGGGGGTCGCACCCACGGTGGCGTGGGCGTGCACGGCGGTGCGGACCTGCCCCATCAGCGCGGCGGCGTCGACGTTGTGGCCCTGCACGTCGCCGATGGTGGCGCTGGCCGTGTGCTCGTCCAGGCGGATGAGGTCGTAGAAGTCGCCGCCGATACCCAGGCCCCGGGCCGCCGGAAGGTAGCGGGCGGCGACCCGCAGGCCGGGCACGTGGGGGAGGGTGTGCGGGAGCAGGGCGGACTGCAGGCGGTGGGCGAGGTGGTGTTTGGCGTCGTAGAGACGGGCGCGGTCCAGGGCCTGCCCGACCAGGCCGGCCAGTGAGGTGAGAGCGGCTCGTTCGCCGGGCGGGAAGACGTGCGGCCGTTTGTAGGCGAGGAGGAGGGAGCCGATCGGCCGACCGGACGCGATCAACGGCAGGACCGCCCACGCGGCCATCCCGTCCTCGTGCTCGGTGGTGGGGTAGGCGTGCCGCAGTTCGGCGAAGGAGGCGAAGAAGTCCGGGACACCGCAGGCCAGGACGTGGGCGCCGGGAATGTCCGAGCTGAGGGGGACGGCGTCGAAGCGGTCCATGAGTTCGGCGCGGTAGCCGCGGTAGCCGAGGATCTTCAGGCGGCCGTTCTCCGCGGTCATCAGCACCATCGCCTGCGCACCCAGAGCGGGCAGCAACTGGTCGGCGGTCTGCTCGACCACGTCCTGCACACCGACGGCCTCGGTCAGGGTGGAGGCCAGGTGCATCAGGTGGTAGAGAACGGTGGCGCGGCTGGGGCCGGCGGTCGGCACGGACGGCGACGGGGGAGCGCCCTCGGCCGGGCCACCGGGGGTGATGCGGACGCTGATACCGGTGGCGTCCGGGTACAGCTCGAAGGCCAGCCAGGTCTCCGGGGGACGCAGGACGCTGAATTTCTGCGGCCGGCGGCTGACCAGCGCGGCCCGGTAACGGTCCTCGACATGGGGTACGTCCATCCACGGCAGCGCCTCCCACGGCAGGGCACCCACCAGGTCCGCCCGGTCGGCACCGACCAGGTCGGCCCCGGCCGGGGTGATGAAGGTGATGCGTCCGTGCATGTCCAGTGCGCAGGACCCGCCCGGCAGGCGGTCGACGAAGGCCGACACCGCGGTCGCCTCGGCGGGGGAGGGGGTGCGCCCGGCCGGCGGCGGCAGGGTCCGTGGCCCGTCCGCGGGCAGCAGCGGGTCGCCGCGGTCCGCCGCCTGCTGAAGGAGCCCGCCCAGGTGGCGACAGCCGTCCTGGACGACGTCGCGCTCCTCGGGGCTCAGCCGCTCCGGATGAGTCCCGGACCACAGCAGCACCAGCCCGCCCCGGACGGTGGTGCCCGAGGCGAGCGGGGTGGCCGCCAGCGCGAAGTCGTACGGCAGGACCAGCGCCGGCCGGGGATACCGGCGCGCCATCTCCTCCCGACCGCCGACCCATACCAGGCGCCGTTCGCGGACGGCGTCCGCCACCGGCATCGGATCGGTCAGCGCGACCCGCCTCCACGGAGCGGCGATCTCCTGGGGGACGCCCGCCACCAGAATCTGCCACAGGGCGTTGTCGCCGGGCGGCAGCACGTACAACAGCCCTCCGAACGCACCGCTCTCCCGCACCACGGCGGCCATCGCGGTGTCCATCAGAAGTCCGGCTCCGGCAGGGCTGCTCGACGCCGACCACACCGAGCATCACGCATATGAGGACACTACGCCCGTCCTGCCGTGACGGCACGTGAGGCCTCGGGCCGCGGCCGGCGCCGGTGGCGCGAGTGCGGGCCCGCCGCGTCCCTCCTACTCTGGTGCTGCTCGGGGACTCTTCGTGGAGAGGCTTGTCCATGCCCCGGTCGATCTGGAGCGGTGCCATCTCGTTCGGATTGGTCACTGTGCCGATCCATGTGGTCGGCGCGACCGAGGACCACAGCATCCGGTTCCACCGGTACCACCTGGCGGACCAGGGGAGGATCCGGACCCGGAAGGTCTGCGAGCTGGAGGACCGGGAGGTCCGCTCCGACGAGATCGGCAAGGGGTACGAGCTGACCAGGACGCAGATCGTTCCCGTCACCGACGAGGACCTGCGGGACCTGCCGCTGCCGACCGCGAAGGCCATCGAGATCGTGGCGTTCGTCCCGCTGGGGTCCGTGGATCCGATCAGGATCGGCGACGGCTACTACCTGCAGCCGGACGGACAGGTCGCGGCGAAGCCCTACGAGCTGCTGCGGCAGGCCCTTGCACGGTCGTCGAAGGTGGCGGTGGCGAAGTACGCGTGGTCGGGCCGGGAACGGCTGGGCCTGCTGCGGGTGCGGGACGAGGCGATCGTGCTGCACGCCATGCGCTGGCCCGACGAGGTCCGCGACCCCTCCTCGCTCACACCGCCCCCGGTCGAGGTGGCCGAGGAGGAGATCGAGGGAGCGCTCGCGCTGATGGACACGATGACCCGCGACGGCCTGGAGGGCGACGAGTTCCGGGACACCTACACGGACGCCGTCGCGGAACTGATCGAGGCGAAGCGCGAGCACAGGGCGCCGCCGGCGGCGCCCGAGCAGGAGGAGCGGCCGGGTCAGGTGCTGGACCTGATGGCCGCCCTGCAGGAGTCCGTGTCGCAGGCGAAGGAGTCCCGGGGCGAGGACGGGCACGCCGAGGTGCACGAGCTACCCGGGCCGAAGAAGAAGGCCGCGGCGGGAAAGGCGCCCGCCGGAAAGACGGGGGCGAAGAAGACCGCGTCGAAGGCGACGAGCGCGAAGAAGGCGAGCGCGAGGAAGACGAGCGCGAGGAAGACGACGGCCCGCAAACCGAGGAGTGCCTAGCTTTCGCCGTGGGCGCTGGGAGCTGGGAGCGGAGTTGAGAGCTGAGATGTTCCGTGGCCCCGCAGTCGGCCGCGAACACCGCTGCCAGGCCCTCGGTGGGAGACCTCGGACTCTCTAGGTGCGCAGCAGCCGTTGGGTGATCTCCCGGTACTGCCGCAGCGCGATCCGGAGTTCCTCGTCCTGCGTCTCGGGGTCGCGGTCCTGCCAGCTCTCATGAAGGACACGGCGTCGTTCCGCGAGGGCGTCCGCGAGGTGGGCGGCGGCGTCGTCGAAGGCGCCCTCCGCTTCCTCCAGCGCCTGACGCGGGGCGTCGGCGAAGGTGTTGATGGCCTGACGCAGACGCTGGAGGACCGCGTTCCGCTCGTCCGACGGCAGGAGCGCGTCCGGTGCCGCGGCCCGGTGCTCGGCATGGCGCGAGGGCTGGTCCGACGGCTGCTGTGCGCGCGTCTGGTCGTACATCATCGAGTGCCGCTTTCCTGGGTTGTCTGGATCACCGGTTCCCCGGAGCGGCCTGGCTGTGCGCCGTACTGGTAGTCAACGCCCGATGGCGGTGTGTGTCAACGCGGTGACTTCCGGACGCCCCGGTCAGCGCTGGGTGAGGGTTTGGGGGTAGTCGGTGATGATGCCGTCGACGCCGAGGGTGGTCATTGCGCGTATGGCGCCGGGTTCGTCGACGGTCCAGACGTTGATGTCCATGCCGAGTTGGTGGATGCGGTCGACGAGGTTCTGGTCGGTGACGGTGTGC